>CALEJB010000059.1 GCA_937898675.1 uncultured Prevotellaceae bacterium | reverse complement strand
GCCCCCTACGGGAGAGCCGGACAACGCGTCCGGCTCTCCTTTTTTTTGTATGTGCGCCTATTATTGCTCCTTTTTTAGTAATTTAGCAACCTCATAGAAATAACCATATAGAAATAACCATATTATGAAATTGAGAAATTTGTTGATTGCTGTGCTGGTGCTTGTCGCGTTTGCCTCGGCGCTGGCTGTCGAGACGGTGACGTCGCCCAACCAGACGATTGCTGTACACTTTGATGTCAAGAACGGAGTCCCGGTCTATGACGTCGTGTTCAAGGGCAAGCAGGTGATTAGGGAAAGCCGCCTTGGCCTGGAACTGGGAGACCAGAACGACAAGACTGAGTTCCACTCCAAGGGCAAGAAGGAAATTGTCGATAAGTTTTCGCTCTATGACGGGTTTGCCATCATGAGTTCCCGTACCATCTCTGTTGATGAGACTTGGAATCCTGTCTGGGGCGAGGAGAGCAGCATCCGCAATCACTATAACGAGATGGCCGTCACGCTCAACCAGGAGGCCAATGACCGTTACATCCTGATTTGTTTCCGCGTCTATGACGACGGCGTGGGCTTTCGCTATGAATTCCCGCAGCAGGACAATCTCAATTATTTTATTATCAAGGAAGAACATTCGCAGTTCGCGATGCCTGGCGACATCACCTCATGGTGGATTGGCGGTGACTATGACACCCAGGAGTATGAGTACACCCGTTCGCGCCTGAGCGAGATTCGCGGACTGTTCCGCAGCAAGATTGCGCCCAACTCCTCGCAGATGCAGTTCAGCGACACGGGTGTGCAGACTGCCCTGCAACTCAAGACCGACGACGGCGTGTATATCAACCTGCACGAGGCCGCCTTGGTTGATTATCCCTGCATGAGCCTCAACCTGGACGACACGAACATGGTGTTTGAATCGTGGCTCACGCCCGATGCCAAGGGCAACAAGGGCTATATGCAGACACCATGCAAAACGCCGTGGCGCACCATCATGATTGTTGACGACGCGCGCGACATCTTGGCTTCTCGCCTGATTCTCAACCTCAACGAGCCCTGCAAGATTGAGGATACCTCGTGGATCAAGCCCGTGAAATATATGGGCGTGTGGTGGGAACTGATTACTGGCCGCAATTCGTGGAACTACACCGATGCCATTCCGTCGGTCAAACTAGGCGAGACAGACTATACCAAGCTCAAGCCCAACGGCAAGCATGGCGCCAACAACGAAAACGTGAAGCGCTATATCGACTTTGCATCGGCCAACGGCTTTGACCAGTTGCTTGTCGAGGGCTGGAACGAAGGATGGGAGGACTGGTATGGCAACAGCAAGGACTATGTCTTTGACTTCCTGACGCCTTATCCTGACTTTGACATCGAGATGCTGAACGATTATGCCCACAGCAAGGGCATGCGCCTAATGATGCACCACGAGACCTCGTCGAGCGCGCGCAACTATGAACGCCACCTCGAGAAGGCTTACGCCTTGATGAATAGGTATGGCTACAACTCGGTCAAGAGCGGATATGTGGGCGACATCATCCCTCGCGGCGAGCGCCACTATGGGCAGTGGATGGTCAACCACTACCTGTACTGCATCCAAGAGGCGGCCAAGCACCACATCATGGTCAATGCCCACGAGGCAGTGCGTCCCACGGGCCTGTGCCGCACCTGGCCCAACCTGATTGGCAACGAGAGCGCCCGCGGCACCGAGTACCAGGCCTTTGGCGGCACCCAGCCGGGTCACACGGCCATCCTGCCATTCACGCGTCTGCAGGGCGGCCCCATGGACTACACGCCCGGCATCTTTGAGATGGACCTCTCCATGTTTGCTCCCGACAACGACTCCAAGGTGCTCTCGACCATTTGCGGGCAGCTGGCGCTGTATGTGACGCTCTACAGTCCGCTGCAGATGGCTGCCGACCTGCCCGAGAACTATGCGCGCTTCATGGACGCCTTCCAGTTCATTAAGGACGTGGCGGTGGACTGGGACCGCTCGGTATATCTGGAGGCCGAGCCGATGGAGTATGTGACCATTGCCCGCAAGGCCAAGGGCAGCGACGAGTGGTACATTGGCGGCGTGACCGGCAAGGAACCGCACGACAGCAATTTCAAACTTGACTTCTTGGACAAAGGGCGCAAATATGAGGCCACCATCTATGCCGACGGCAAGAAGGCACACTACAGGACTAATCCGCAGGACTATGTCATCACCAAGAAGAAAGTGACCGCCGACACGGTGCTCAAACTGCACAGCGCCCCCGGCGGCGGTTTCGCCGTTTCCATCAAGCCGCTGTAAAGTACTTGGCGTGAATATAAGACAGCGTCTGCCAGTTGTTTATGATGGCAGACGCTGTTGTTGTTTAGCGCAAAAAAAGAATGGGCAACCAGCCTTAGCATGGTCACCCAAATCCTCTCTCCACTGCGGTGTGTACGTGACTCGAACACGCGACCCCCTGCGTGACAGGCAGGTATTCTAACCAACTGAACTAACACACCATCATGTAGATGCTTTTAGCCCTTGAGCCGAAAAGCGACTGCAAAGGTACTGCAAGTTTTTGGATTGACAAAATTTTGGGGCAAAAAAATGCGATTTTTTTTAGAAAATTCAGTATTCCCTGTAGTTAAACAGTTCCTTGCCGTAGGGCGTTAGGAGTCCTGCGTCATGTGCGTAGATGTAAACCGGCACATCAATCATGCCCTGGGCATAGGAGGCAATCTCATAGACCTGGTAAACGGCGTGCAGGCAACCCTCCTCGATATAGAAGTCACGCGGCAAGGGCAGGATATTGGTCTCGGGCAGGAAAAGCTGGTCCCAGTCAATGCCATTATTGTCGTTCAGGCCCATTTTAATGGCGTTGCGCAGGACTGTCGTGTCGGCGACAATGTCGGTCAATTTCACGGCCTTGTCCCTGTCGAGGTCATAGGTCACATGCCAGGAGCTGTAAATGCCGTGGGCGGCATGGTACATATAAAAATAGGTGTTGATTTCATATGTCACCACACGTTTGCCCAAGTCTTTGAGTTTCAGCTTTACCTCGTTGCTCGTGTAGCCGTAGGGCAGTTCGGGCAGTTGGGCGATGGGCTTGAACGCCGACCGCTCGATAAAGCCATCCTCAAAGGGCCACAGTATTTCGTCAATTGTCCTGTCGTCAAGGCAGGTGTAGGGCGCGTGCGTTTTGTCGCTGGACTCGGTGAGCGTGATGCCGTTGAGCAGCGCGCGCTGCAGGCCAACGCAGGGCTTGCCGTTAATTACCTCGGGCCAAAAAGCCTCAAAGGTGTTGCTCATGTACATGGTGTCGCCTTCCAGATACTCGCTGTCGGTGCACACCATGTTTTTCACGACACTGACGTTGCTGAACTGGCACAACTTGCCGGCGGCGTTGTTGCCGGCGGTCATCGTTATAGACATTACAACTGCCGCCAATGCGGTGAACATCAGATTCTTTATCATCTCGTTGAGGCGTTGGGTTAATTATCGTTTGGAAAGCGTGGCAAAGTAAATTTCGTCAATTTCCTCGTAGGAGAAAGAGTCGCTAAAGAAGTTGCCCGTCTTGAGTTTGAGGTAAAGTGACAGCCGCTTCAACGCCAGGTCAAAGATTTGCTGGTGGTCAAATGCGAGTTGTGGCAACTCGTTGATGGGGAACCATTTGGCCTGACGCGCATCGTCGTCGCCCTGCACCTTCTGGATGTGCGTGAGCGTGAAATAGGCGATGGAAATCACGCGCTCGCGCGGGTCGCGGTCGGGGGCGGTGAACGCGCCCAGTTGCTCGATATTGGTCACGCTGAGGTGTGTTTCCTCCATCAGTTCGCGGCGCGCGCCGTCGGGTGCATCCTCATCGATTTCGAGGTAGCCGCCGGGAAGGGCCCAGCAGCCGCTGAATGGTCCATTGTCGCCGCGCTCGATGAGCAGCACGCTCAGGCACAGGCCGTCATAGCCAAACACCACGCAGTCGGTGGTCACGGCAGGGTGCGGATAATCGTAAAGGTATTGTTTCATCGTTTTAGTCACCTTGGTTATTGTTGAACAATCTTGGCAATCTTGCTGTAATAGAATTTGAGCACATCGCTGGCGGCGACAAACGACGTCTGCTTGCCGGCGAGCACCATATCTTCCTTGACATTGAGCAGGCGCTCAATCTCGGAGTCGAAGTAGAAGCGCGCCAGCAACTGCTCGTTGATGGTCTCGCGCATCCAGTAACGCTCCTGTTCGTGGCGTTTCTCGTCAAAGTAGCCGCTCTGCTTTACATGGGCAAAGTAGCGGTCAATCATGTCCCACACCTTGTCGATGTTGAGGTCGTAGTAGCCCGAGTAGGTGATGACCTCGGGCAGGAAACCGCTGGGCGGCAGCGGGTAGAGGTGAAGGGCGTTGCGGAACTGTGCCGCGGCCAGGTTGGCGCGCTCGATGTTGTCGCCGTCGCACTTGTTGATGACGATGCCGTCGGCCATCTCCATGATGCCGCGCTTGATGCCCTGCAGTTCGTCGCCGGTGCCGGCCAACTGGATGAGCAGGAAGTAGTCCACCATCGAGTGCACCGCAATCTCGCTCTGTCCCACGCCTACCGTCTCTACAAAGATGTCGTCATAGCCGGCGGCCTCGCACAGCACGATGGTCTCGCGCGTCTTGCGCGCCACGCCGCCTAGCGACCCTGCCGAGGGCGAAGGGCGTATGAACACATCGGGTTCGATGGCCAGGCGTTCCATGCGCGTCTTGTCGCCCAGGATGGAGCCCTT
Source organism: uncultured Prevotellaceae bacterium (assembly GCA_937898675.1). GTDB lineage: Bacteria > Bacteroidota > Bacteroidia > Bacteroidales > Muribaculaceae > Sodaliphilus. The sequence goes on along the minus strand of CALEJB010000059.1, from coordinate 6,409 downwards.
GGAGCGCTCGCTGCTCGGGTCGATGGCGAGCACGGCCAGTTTGTGCCCCTGCTTGACGACATGCATGCCGAAGGCGTCGATTGATGTGCTCTTGCCGGCGCCGGGAACGCCCGTGATGCCGATGCGGCGCGAGTTGCCCGCATAGGGCAGACACTTCTCGATTACCTCCTGGGCAACGATTTGGTGCTCGGGATTGAGGCTCTCGACCAGCGTCACCGCCTGTCCCAGCACGGCGCGGTTGCCCTTGCGGATGCCCTCAACATATTCGGCGGGCGTCAGTTGCGGCTTGCGCTTGCGCTTCAGGTAGGGGTTGACCATGGGCGGCTGTTCCACGCCGCTGTTGACCTGCAGTCCGGTGTACTGGTCATCGTTCTCGGGATGATTCAGCATGGGGCATTCATCGCTGTTGTGTTGTGTAATCTTTGTCTTGTCTGCCATTATTCAGTGTATAGTATAGTTTTTTAGTCTTTAGTTATCAGTCCCACCAGCCTGACGGTGAGACGGGGCGTCACGGGGTCGTTGGTCATCACCGTGAGCGGCACGTTGAGCATGTCCTGCAGCATGGCACTGTTTGCCGTCACCGTTACTGTTGCTGTGCTGCCGCGCTTGAGCTCCAGTTTGTTGACGGTTACCGTCACGCCCTCGTTCTCGGGCACCCACACGCGGCGAATCATGAGCCGGTCTTTGCCCCTGTTGGTGACTTTGAACGAGCGGGTCGCTATGGTGTCTGGCGCCATCACCCCAAAGTCGATGCGCTCGCCGCAGTCTGTGCCGACGACCGGTGCGTCGGCCCGTTGTTTGTCGGTCAACCGGTCAAAGTCTTCGGTCACGACAGACGTCACATTGACATTTGCGGTGCCGCCGACGGCTTTGTCCTGCTCGTGCAGCGCCTTGCTCACGATGGTGAGGGTGTCCTCGTTCAGGCCCCATTGCGGCGCGTGTGCAGCAAGGTAGTGCACCGTGATGGCCGCCACGCGGGCGGGAGGCACCGTGTCGGGCACGACGGCGGGGTGCATGTGGGGCTTATCGCCCTCCACAGTCAGCAGCATCGTGTCGGTGGACGCGTTATAGGTGCTCAGGAACAGCATCTTGTTCTGGCTTCGGGGAATTTCGCCAAAGGGCATATAGGCCTGGCTCACGCGCAGGTCTCCTGCCCTGAGCGGGTACTGTTTGTCGAGCGTTTCGTCGGTGGGGATGACATTTCCCGTGATTTCGAGTATCGTGCGGTTAGGGTCGCAGTTGGTGTAGATCACGGCCTGCTTGGTGAACTGGCCCGGGCGGCCCGTGGGGTTGTAGGTGATGCCGATGGATGCGGTGTCTCCTGGCTGGACAGCCTGCTCGGGCCAGGTAACCCCGGTGCATCCGCATCCGGCCTTGGCTCTGACCACCAGCAGGGGTTCGTTGCCGGTGTTGACAAAGGGCATGTCGCAGTGCACCTTGCCGTCGCGCTCCATGAACACGCCGAAGTCGTGCTTGCGTTCAATCCACTTGACGGCAGGCTGGGCGGCGGCGCACAGGACCATTGCCGCGAGCAGCAGGGACAATATGTGCCGATGCAGTTTCATCGTTATTTCTTGGGCACGACGGTGCCGTGGATGTGCAGCGTGATGTTGCGCTCACGGCAGTTGGTCTTGACTTTTACGGTCTTCTTGAATGCACCCGGGCGGCCAATGGGGCTGAATGTTACCTTGATTTTGCCTTTCTTGCCCGGTTTGACGGGCTTGGTGGTGAATTCGGGGCGCGTGCAGCCGCACGATGCCGTGGCATCGATGATAATCAGCGGCTTGTCGCCCGTGTTGGTGAACTCAAAGACGCATGACACGGGGCCTTTGGCCTCCTGGATGGTGCCAAAGTCGTGGCTCAGCTTGGTGAAAGTGGCCTCGGCATAGGTGCCGTCGGCAAGGCTGCTCAGCGCCATGAGTGCGGCGCAGATGATGGTGATGTAGAATCTCTTGGTCATATCGTGTTGGTGTTCTGTTATTTTTGATACAAAGGTACTGCAATTTGGGCGCATACAAAACTTTTTGGGCCTAAATGCCGCCCGCGCCCGGCATTTGGTGGCAACAGCAGTGCTCTATGTTAGACTCGCAACCGCGCAGCAAGTTTATTCGGTGCCGGGGAATTCGGCCCGCATCTGTTCGGGCGACAGTTCCAGCAGCGTGCTGTCGGCGGTCACGACTTTGAGGCCTTTGCCTTCGCGCGCGCACTGCCTGTACATTTCACGCGTGTCGGCGTCGGCGCCGTGCAGCAGGTGCTGGCGGTCCATACTCGCCTGGCTCATGGTGAACACCAGGTAGTCCCCGTCAATGTCGATGCCGGTCATGGACACTCCGTTGCCTTGGTCGATGGGCAGCTCGTGCGACGTGGCGTTGACAAACTCTTGCAGCGACGGTGGCCCAAAGCAACCAGCCGTCGCAACAGTCAGCAGCAGGGCCGCGCATAATGTATGGAATTTCCTCATATCAAAAAACATTGAATGCAATGGACAAAGGTAGTGTTTTTTTTCATAAGCAGGTGCAAACGATGCAAGAATAGGGGCACAAACCTGTTCATTTCCCATTTTCTCGCCCCAATGTGTGGCAGGGTGGGGGATTTTGTGTAAATTTGCACATTCAAGCAATGACATAATTATCAATATTAATATACCAATACAACTATGATGAAGAAATTTCTTGTGATGATTGCCATGATGACGGCGATAGCGGCTTCAGCCGACAGCCCGCTGTGGATGCGCTATGCACGCATCTCGCCCGATGGCAGCAAAATCGCCTTCTGTTACAAGGGTGACATCTATGTCGTGCCCAGCAGCGGCGGACAGGCTGTGCAGTTGACCACGCAGCCCAGTTACGAGACCCAGCCCGTGTGGTCGCCCGACGGCACCCAGATAGCGTTTGCCAGCGACCGCAAGGGCAACTATGACGTGTATGTCATGCCTGCCACCGGCGGACAGCCCAAGCGCCTGACGCGCAACAGCGCACGCGAGACACCGTGGTCGTTCAGCCCCGACGGCAAGAACATCTACTTTAGCGCCGCCATTCAGGACGCCGCCAGCAGCATGCTCTTCCCCTCGGGCAGCCTCACCGAGGTCTATTCCGTTCCCGTCGCCGGTGGCCGCAGCACCCGCGTGCTGGGCACTCCCGCCGAGTACATCACTTGGGACCCGACGGGCGAATATATGGTTTACCAGGACCGCAAGGGCGGCGAGGACGAGTGGCGCAAGCACCACACCTCGTCCATCACCCGCGACATCTGGTGCTATAACGCCAAGACAGGTCGCCACACCAACCTCACCAACATTCCTGGCGAGGACCGCAACCCGGTGCTCAGCCCCGACGGCCAGACCGTGTATTTCCTGAGTGAGCGCAACGGCGGCTCGATGAATGTCTATTCATTCCCCCTCGACAACCCAGGCCAGTTGACGGCGGTGACCAACTTCATTGTCAACCCCGTGCGTTTCTTGTCCATCACCCGTGACGGCACCCTGTGCTTCACCCAGGATGGCGAACTCTACACCATGGCGCGCGGCGGCCAGCCCAGCAAGGTGGCCGTGAGCTTGTTCCATGACGACAGCGACCAGGTGCAGAGCCTCTCGTTGTCGCGCGGCGCCACCGACGCTGCCGTCTCGCCCGACGGCAAGATGGTGGCCTTTGTCGTGCGCGGCGAGGTGTTTGTGACCTCGGTCGAGTACAACACGACCAAGCGCATCACCGACACGCCCGCTGCCGAGAACTGGGTGTCGTGGGGCGCCGACAACCGCACCCTGGCCTATGCCAGCGAGCGCGACGGCAACTGGCAGCTCATCCTCGCCACCATCGACCGCAAGGATGACCCCAACTTCCCCAACGCCACGCTCATCAAGGAAGAGGTGCTGCTGCCATCGTCCACCGTTGAGCGCACCTGCCCACGCCTGTCGCCCGACGGCAAGAAACTGGCCTTTATCGAGGACCGCTTTTGCCTCAAGGTGCTGGACCTCAAGTCCAAGGCCGTGACCACCGTGACCGACGGCTCGACATGGTATGAGACCAACGGCGAGTTCAACTACTCGTGGTCGCCCGACGGCAAGTGGTTCGCCCTCGAGTTCATCGGCAATCAGCGCGACCCCTACACCGACGTTGGCATCGTTCCCGCCACCGGCGGCGACATCACCAATATCACGAGCAGTGCCTACTTTAGCGAGGACCCGCGCTGGGTGATGGAAGGCAATGCCATCATGTTCCGCAGCAACCGCTATGGCATGCGCAGCCATGCCTCCTGGGGCTCGCAGGACGATGTGTTCCTGGCGTTTGTCAACCAGGACGCCCTCGACCGCTACCGCCTCAACAAGGAGGACTATGAACTGCTGACCGACGCCGAGAAGGAGGCCAAGAAGGCCGAGGAGAAGAAGGCCGAGGAGAGCAAGAACAGCAAGAAAAAAGGCAAAAAGAACGATAAGAATGCCGAGGCCAAGCCCGCCGACAAGAGCCTTAACGTCGAGCTCGAGGGCATCGAGGACCGCATTGTGCGCCTGACGCCCAACTCGAGCAGCATCGCCGGCTGCATGGTAACCCCCGACGGCGAGTCGCTTTATTACCTGTCGTCGTTTGAGAAGGGATATGACCTGTGGAAGATGGACCTGCGCAAGCATGAGACCAAACTGCTGAGCAAGCTGGGCAGCGGCGCTGCCGACATCCAGGCCAGCAAGGATGGCAAGACGCTCTACATCTTGGCTTCCAGCAAGATGCAGAAACTTGCCACCTCGGGTGACAAGCTCACCCCCATCTCATACACCGCCGACATGAAGATGGACCTCGCCGCCGAGCGCGAGTACATGTTCAACCATGTGGACAAGCAGATCGAGAAGCGTTTCTACAACCTCACCTATCACGGCTGTGACTGGAAGACCAATGTGGAGACCTACCGCAAGTTCTTGCCCCACATCAACAACAACTACGACTTTGCCGAATTGCTGAGCGAGCTGCTGGGCGAACTCAACGCGTCGCACACCGGCGGCCGCTATTATCCCAGCGGCCGCGAGGCTACCGCCGACCTGGGCCTTATCTATGACTGGAATTATACCGGCGCCGGCCTCAAGATCGACGAGGTGGTTGCCAACGGCCCGCTTGCCAAGGCCAAGAGCCAGGTGAAGCCCGGCACCGTCCTTGAGAAAATCAACGGCACGGCCATCGACGAGGAGAACGACTACACCGAACTGCTCAACGGCAAGGCCGGCGAGAAGACCCTGCTCTCGTTCTACAGCCCCAAGACCGGCAAGCGCTGGGAAGAGGTTGTCAAGCCCATCAGCAAGGGCGCATTGAACAGCCTGATGTATGACCGATGGGTAAAGCGCAACGCCCACATCGTGGACAGCCTGTCCAACGGACGCCTGGGCTATGTGCACCTTGAGTCAATGAACGACGCCAGCTACCGCGACATCTACAGCCAGGTGCTTGGCAAGTTCAACAAGTGCGAGGGCATCATCATCGACACCCGCTTCAACGGCGGCGGCCGCTTGCACGAGGATATCGAAATCCTCTTCAGCGGCGAGAAGTACTTTACCCAGGTCATTCGCGGCCGCGAGGCTTGCGACATGCCCAGCCGCCGCTGGAACAAGCCCAGCATCATGCTGCAGTGCGAGGCCAACTACAGCAACGCGCACGGCACGCCCTGGGTCTATGGCCATGACAAGCTGGGCAAACTCGTGGGTATGCCCGTTCCCGGCACCATGTCGAGCGTGTCGTGGGAGACCTTGCAAGACAATTCGCTCATCTTTGGCGTGCCCATTATCGGCTACCAACTGCCCGACGGCAGTTACCTGGAGAATACCCAACTCGAGCCCGACATCAAGATTGCCAACAATCCCGAGACGGTAGTCAACGGCGAGGACCTGCAGCTCAAGGCCGCCGTCGATGAACTCATGCGCGAGTGCGGTCTCAAATAAACGGCTAAGGTTATGTTTGACACATTGTTTTCAGCATCCAATATCATCGGCACGATAGCCTCTACCTGCTTGATACTTGGTTATATGCCTCAGGCCATCCACACGATGCGCACGCTTGACACCGACGGCATCGCGGTGCCCACCTTCCTGATGACGGCGCTGGGCGGCATCTTCTTTGCCATCCAGGGCCTGTTGACCGACAACTGGCCGCTGTTGATTACCAATGTCATCACCACCGTGGCGAGCCTGATAGTGTTTGGCATCAAGATGTACAACGACTATTTCAAGAAAAAGGACAGTTGATCGCACCCTCGGCCGAGCCGAAGAAGAATCTGCATGACAGCAGGGACCGCCCATGCCGGCGGTCCCTGCTGTTTCTGTCACAGGTGGTTACGGTAACGTTGCGGTGGCGCGTGAAAATGGGCGCAAAATCAATATTTACGCCAGTTCGGGATAAGAAATTATCGAAAATAGTGGTCTAAAAAATTGTAA
>CALEJB010000058.1 GCA_937898675.1 uncultured Prevotellaceae bacterium | reverse complement strand
CGAACACTCAAAGCAACTTTCTATTTGGGAGTAATCTTATCCCGAACTGGGGTAACATCTGCACCCTTGAGGGCGAGACCGAGGAGCCCTTCTTTGCCCGCGTGCTCGTGGGCAGCGGCCGTTACGGCTTCATTGTCGAGCCGGGCGACATCACCCTGAACATCGGCGAGGGCACCGCAACCGGCTCCCTCAACGACAAGATTGCGACATGGAGCAAGGACATGGAACTGATTGCCAACGACAGCACCCTGACCGACGCACAGTCCGACTCCATCTATGCCGACGGGCTCATGAAGTTATGCCACGAGAACCTCGACAACGCCATCGGCAAATGGGCATTCACCAATTATCTGGCCTATCGGGATTTCAGCGAGGCCGAGATTGACGCCATGCTCAAGGAGATGCCCGCCGGCTATGCCACCCTCAAGCGCGTGGACAAAGCCAAGCAGGCGGCACGACAGGTTCTCCTTACCGCCGAAGGCAAGAAGTTTACCGACTTCCAGGTCAAGGGCGCCGACGGCAAGGTCATGAAGCTGAGCGACTATGCCGGCAAGGGCCGCGTGGTGGTCGTGGACTTTTGGGCCAGCTGGTGCCCGCCCTGCCGCGCCGAGATTCCCAAACTGCAAGCGCTCAAGGCCGAGTATGGCGACAAATTTGACGTGCTGGGCGTCGCCGTGTGGGACGCGCCTGCCGACACGCGCCGGGCCATCGATGAACTGGGAATCACCTGGCCCGTAATCATGGGCAACGAGAACCTGACCGAGCCCACCGACATCTACGGCATCAAGAGCATTCCCCACGTGATTATCATCGGAGCAGACGGCACAATCCTGTCGCGCAACCTCCTGGGCGATGAACTCAAGGCAAAACTGCTGGAAGTCATCAGACAACCGCAAAGCCTGCAAAGGGACTGATGCACAACCGGGAAATTTGAAATTTTTCATAAAAAATGCTGAAACATAGCACTTAATTGAAAAAAAAGTGCGATATTTGCAGTCGCAAAATTGCAAAACGACTTGAAAAGGAGCGTTTTTCTTGTTGTCCGCCAACAAAAAGATGTTCCGCAAATCGTTGACAATAAGGCGATTATAAAAGAATCAAATTTGTTTAATTATTCAATAATCAAAACTTTAAGAAACAATGACGAAAGCAGAAATCGTTAGCGAAATCGCTAAATCCACAGGCATTGACAAGGCATCTGTACTGGTAACCGTTGAAAAATTCATGGAGACCGTAAAGGACTCTTTGGCCAATGACGAGAATGTGTACCTGCGTGGTTTCGGCAGCTTCATCGTGAAGACCCGCTCCAAGAAGACCGCTCGCAATATCAGCAAGAACACCGTTATCATCATCCCGGAGCACAAGATCCCGGCATTCAAGCCCGCCAAGGTGTTCATGGACAAGGTGAAGTAAGCTGTCGTCCTTATTCACGACTGCAATTGTTATCACAAAATATATTCTCACATTAATTAATTACTGACATGCCAAACGGAAAAAAACGTAAAGGCCACAAGATGGCGACGCACAAGCGCAAAAAAAGACTGCGCAAAAACCGTCACAAGACCAAGAAGTAATCATTGATTGCTGAGTGGTCTGAACGACACCAGTGAAATAGCGGGAACAAACGAATTGACACGGAACAATCACACATCTCTCCACCTCGGTGCAGGCGCAGCGCGCCTGACGGGCGTGTCGCTCGCGAGGGATGACGATTAGCGGTCAATTGGTTTGTTCCTGATTTTTAGAGCAACCGGGGGAAGACGCTTCCCTATCCTCGCACCGCCGCACCAAGCATGAGCCCAGAGGGGCCGAACTAAGCTGTGCGGATGAGTGCCGGCCATGGATACGCATCATGGCATCCATCATCGTTTTTTTAATGTATTACACCCACCTTCTGCGATGAGAAGTGAATTAGTAGTTGACGTCAAGCCCCATGACATGACGACGGCCCTGCTCGAAGACGGGCGCCTCATGTCGCTGCAACGCGAGACGCGAGATGTCTCCTATGCCGTGGGCAACCTCTACCTCGCCAAGGTCAAGAAACTGATGCCTGGACTCAACGCCGCGTTTGTCAACGTGGGCTACTCCAAGGACGCGTTTCTGCATTACCTTGACTTGGGTTCACAGTTCAACACTTTTTCTGAATACATCAAGACGGTCCGCGAGAATCCCGCCAAACGCCCCGTCAGCATCAGCAAACTCAAGCTGCAGTCCGACACCAACAAGCACGGCACAGTCAGCGATTTGCTCACCCAGGGCCAGGAGTTGCTGGTACAAATCGCCAAGGAGCCCATCTCGACCAAGGGGCCACGCCTCACGACAGAGATCACCTTCACGGGACGGTTCCTGGTGCTGACGCCATTTAACGACAAAATCTCGGTTTCCCAAAAGATTAAGGACCACGCCGAGAAAACCCGCTTGCGCAGACTCATAGAGAGCATGAAGCCCAAGAATTTTGGTGTTATCGTGCGCACATCTGCCGAGAACAAACGGGCCGCGGAACTCAACAACGAGCTGCGCACGCTGCTCAAGGCGTGGGATGACGCGATAGCCAAAGTGCAGCACGCGTCGGTGCCCACACTGGTGTATGAGGAAGAAAGCCGCGCCGTCGGCGAAATCAGGGACATCTTCAATCCCGATTTTGAAAGCATTCAAGTCAACAATGCCGACGTGTATGACCAAATCAAGAACTACGTGAGCCTGATAGCGCCCGATCGCAGCGATATCGTCCAACTGTACAGCGACGACATGCCCATCTTTGACAAGTTCGGCATCACCAAACAAATCAAGACGTCGTTTGGCAAGACGGTATCCTTCAAGTCGGGAGCATACATAATCATCGAGAGCACCGAAGCGCTGCACGTCATCGACGTGAACTCAGGCAACCGCTCGCGCACCAGCACCGACCAGGAGAGCAACGCCCTCAACGTCAACCTGCTCGCCGCCGACGAGATTGCCAGGCAACTGCGGCTCAGGGACATGGGAGGCATCATTGTCATCGACTTCATTGACATGGCCCAGCCCGAACACCGCAACGAACTGTACAAACACATGCGCGAAGTCATGCAAAAAGACCGCGCGCGTCATAACATTCTGCCGCTGACCAAGTTCGGCTTGATGCAGATAACGCGCCAGCGCGTGAGGCCCGCCCTGGACATTGCCACCGAGGAGACCTGCCCGTCGTGCGGCGGCAAGGGACAAGTGCAGCCGTCGTTGCTTTTTACCGACAAGTTGAAAGACAAGATTGACTATCTGGTCAACACGTTGAACGCGTCCGATTTCATTATGTATGTCCACCCCTATGTTGACGCCTACCTCAAGAAAGGCCTGTTCAGCGAATACGGCAAGTGGAGACGCGAGTTCAAACGCAAGTTCCGCATCCTGCCCGACCAGTCGCTTAACTACCTTGAATACAAGGTGTTTGACAAGAGTCGCAACGAGATTGACCTCAAGGAGGAGAAAGACACCAGCACGAGTTCGAGGAGCAAGAAAGAACGCCGCTCCAAGCAGGACTCCGATGCCGGAGACGACAACGGTGAACAAAAGAACACCGACCACCAGGCTTGACATCACGAGCCGCCCGACCGGACTATCGTCCCGCCGGGCGGCTTCTCCTTTGAAACACCGGCTCGGCATGTCAATAAATAATACCCGTTAAATTATGTAAAACCATAGCAGATATCCCTGAATATTCCTATATTTGCACATCTATTTATTGATTCATTAACAACCGACAAACTTAAAATCACTCAACCAATGGAGAAAAAAACTGCTGCAAAGAAATGCGTTAGAAAACCTGCGGCCAAGAAAGCGGCTCCCAAGAAGTCGATGGCAAAGCATTATATGGACATGGAAGAGCGCTATGGCGCCCACAACTACCACCCGCTGCCCGTCGTGCTGCAAAAGGGCAAAGGCATCTATGTGTGGGACGTTGACGGCAAGAAGTACTTTGACTTCCTGTCATCCTACTCGGCAGTCAACCAGGGCCACTGCCACCCCCGCATCGTGAAGGCGCTCACCGACCAGACCAAGAAGCTGTGTCTGACCTCGCGCGCATTCTACAACGACGCATTCTGCGAGTATGAAAAATTCATGCACCAGTACTTTGGCTATGACAAGGTGCTGCCCATGAACACCGGTGCCGAGGGCGTTGAGACCGCCCTGAAGCTGGCCCGCCGCTGGGGCACCGTCAAGAAGGGCATCCCCAACGACAAGGTGAAAATCGTGTGCTGCGAGGGCAACTTCCACGGTCGCACGGTCACCATCATCACCATGAGCAACGACCCCGACAGCTATGCCAACTACGGTCCGCTGACTCCTGGCTTCATCCGCATCCCCTACAACGATGCCAAGGCGCTCAAGAAGGTGCTCGACAAGCACGGCGATGAGATTGCCGCCTTCATCGCCGAGCCCATCCAGGGCGAGGCCGGCGTCTTTGTTCCCGACGACGGCTACCTGAAGGAGTGCTTCGACCTGTGCCACGAGCACAACGTGCTGTTCATCGCCGATGAGGTGCAGACCGGCATCGCCCGCACGGGCAAGATGCTGTGCTCAGAGCACGACGGCATCCGTCCCGACATCGTCATCCTGGGCAAGGCCTTGGGCGGCGGCGTGTTGCCCGTCTCGGCATGCCTGGCCGATGACGACATCATGCTCAACATCAAGCCCGGCGAGCACGGCTCGACCTTTGGCGGATTCCCCCTCGCTGCGCGCGTAGCCGTCGAGGCCCTCAAGGTCGTCAAGGACGAAAAACTCACCCAAAACGCCGAGAAGATGGGCAAAATCTTCCGCGACGAAATCGAGAAAATCCACTCGCCGTTCATCGTCCAGGTGCGCGGCCGCGGCCTGCTCAACGCCATCGTCACCAAGCCCGTCGAGGGCAAGACCGCTTGGGACATCTGCCTCAAGCTGCGCGACAACGGCCTGCTCGCCAAGCCCACCCACGACCACATCATCCGCTTTGCTCCTCCCTTGTGCATCACCAAGGAAGAACTGCTCAAAGCCATTGACATCATCAAGAAGACCTTTGAGGAGATGTTCCCACAGGAGTAACATTCCCCTGTGAGACAAGCAAATACAGGTTGGCCGGACCCGCACAAACGCGGCACAAGGCCAACCTTGTTTTTTAAAAGAATCGCAACAACCGATGCCATACCGGCAATGCCAACACAGATTATTGCAGGACAGCGCTTGCATATGCAAAAAATCCTTACGAACTTTGCACTCTCAATACTCAATTAAGTCATGAACATTAGAGTCATTCGTCGCATAGCAGCTGTTGCACTCATCATCATCGGGGTGTGCCTGATTCCCAAAATCTTCAATAAGCCAGACTTGTGGTATATGGTCAAGTGGCTGGTCGGAATATGCGCGCTCACCTTTGTTCCCGCATATTTCCTGCTAAGAATGAAACCCCCTCAATGACCTCAGCAACAACGTGAATACTCAGCAAGGTTCACGTTTGCTGTCTAATAAAGCAAAATTTTAACCGCTATCACGTCAATTTTCCCAGAATGAACAAATCTAATTTTCATATTATAAGGATGTTGCTTGCCATAGCACTGCTAACCGCGGCAGTCCTGCCCATGCAGGCCGACTACAGCAAGAGCCAGCCCGGCCGCAACACCCGCTACAACCGTCACGGCAGCGACGTGTGCGTCATCGAGATCAACCAGCAAGGGTCGGTGGAGCAGTACTTCACCCGCCACGACATGGAGGCAGTGCGCCTGCTCGTGGTCAACGGCCCCATCACCAGAGACGACATCAAGTTCATCAAGAAGATTGCCAACCGCTCGCATGCCTATGCCGACGAACAGCACAGCAAAAAGGTAGACAACTATCTGGATGTGGACCTGTCGCACGCGGTGATGATGAACAACAAGGAACTGTTTGGGTCGATGAACGGCTGCGACCACCTGCGCTCCATCATCCTGCCCGAGTTCACGCGCCGCATCGAGTCTAACGCCCTGAGCGGATGCCGCAACCTTGAGGAAGTGATCATGCCCAGCGATGTGCGCATCATTGGCGACGCCGCCTTTGACGACTGCACGCACCTGCAGGACATCTACCTCGAGAATTCGATACAGGAAATCGGCAACCGCGCCTTTAACGGATGCAAGCGCATCAAGAGCCTGTTCCTGCCGCGCGACCTCAAGCGCATCGGCGACCAAGCCTTCAGCGGCACTGGCCTGCGCGAAATCCAGCTGCCCGACAACCTAAAGGAGATGTCGGGCAACGCCTTTGCGGGCACCGACATCAGCCAGATTGAGATACCCGCCGGATGCAGCATCAAGGGGTCGTTCAACGAGATGTCGGCGCTGCAGTACATCGAGGTCGAGAGCGGCAGCCGCTACTACCGCAGCGACAATGGTCTGCTCATGAACCTGGACGGCACCGCGCTGCTGTGCTGCCCGCCGGCGCTCAAGGGCTCCATGGCACTCAAGGACGGCATCCAGGTGATTGCCGACAAGGCCTTTATGGGATGCCACGGTCTCACCGCCATCGAGCTGGCCGAGAGCATCACCGCCGTGGGCGAGGACGCCTTTAACGGCTGCAGCGGCTTGCAGGCCATCGAGTTCAAGGCGCCCGCGTCGTTTGGCAAGAACGCCTTTGCCAACTGCACATCGTTGCTTGACTTTGACTTTGGCGGCGACATTGCCGGCGCGCTGCCCATGGGCCTGTTCGAAGGCTGCACGAGGCTGCAGGAGATTACGCTGCCCGACAATGTGCGTGCCATCCCGCGCTACTGTTTCCGCGGCTGCAGCATGCTCGGCGACATCGATCTGCCCGAGGGACTGAGCGTCATCGAGCGCGGGGCATTCAAAGGAACGGCGCTGACGAGCGTGGAACTGCCCGCCAGTGTTGCCGCTATCGAGAAAGACGCCTATAACGAGTGCCGCCGCCTTGTCGAGTTCACGGCCGGCACAGGACTGACGACGATTGGCGAAGAGGCCTTCAACAACTGCGAGAGTCTGGCGCGCGTGACCCTGAACGAGGGTCTCGCCACCATCGAGAGCAAGGCGTTCAACAACTGCGCGCTCACAACGCTCACGATACCCGGTACGGTCAGCCACATCGGCAAGAACATCGTGGACAAGAACAAAGGACTCACGAGCATCACATGCCTGGCGCCGCTGCCTCCCAAGCTGGACAAGGCCAGCAACGACAAGGTGCAACTCCTGGTGCCCGCGGCCAGCGTCAATTCCTACAAGCAGGCCAAGAACTGGAAAAACTACCGCAACATCGCCCCCATCGAGTAACCGGCGGCGGCACTTGCATGGCACAAAGTATTTTCCTTGGCACTATTGTTGACGGTGTCAAGGAAAATTTGTAACTTTGCCCAATCAAACATACTACTAACTTAAAAACATAAAACCTTACTTAAAACAACAAGATGAACAACGCATTAATCAATTTTCCCCTTCCCGCCAATGAGCCGGTGAAGGCCTATCTCAAAGGCTCGCCCGAGCGCGTCGCACTCGAAAAAGAACTCGAACGCCAGAGCAAGCTGGTAGTTGACATCCCCATCATCATCGGCGGTCAGGAAATCCGCACCGGTGACACGGGCCAAATCACCTGTCCCCACGACCACAAGCACGTCATTGCCACCTACCACAAGGTGGGCAAGAAGGAAGTGGAACTGGCCATCAAGACGGCCATGAAGGCATGGAAGGAATGGAGCCGCACGCCGTGGACCACACGCGCCGCCATCGTCATGAAGATGGCCGAGCTGCTCGCCACCAAGTACCGCCCCATCATGAATGCCGCCACCATGCTGGGCCAGAGCAAGAACATCTTCCAGGCCGAGATTGACTCGGCATGCGAGACCATCGACTTCTACCGCTACAATGTGCACTACGCCTCCAAGATCTACGGCATGCAGCCCAAGGACGGCGTTGCCCAGCTCAACCACACCGAGTACCGCCCCCTCGAGGGCTTCATCCTCGCCGTGACACCGTTCAACTTCACCTCGATTGCCTCCAACCTGTGCATGACGCCCGTGCTGATGGGCAACGTGGCACTGTGGAAGCCCTCGACCACGGCCCTGCTCAGCAACTACTACCTGATGCAGCTCTACAAGGAAGCCGGCCTGCCCGACGGCGTTGTCAACTTCCTGCCCGGTAGCGGTGCCCTCATTGGCGAGGTAGCCACCCAGAGCAAGCACTTTGCCGGCATCCACTTCACCGGCAGCACCGCCACCTTCAAGTCGCTGTGGAAACAGGCCAGCCTCAATGTTGACAAATACATCTCCTACCCCCGCCTCGTGGGCGAGACCGGCGGCAAGGACTTCATCTTTGTTCACCCCAGTGCCGACAAGAAGGCCGTTGCCACGGCAGCCTTCTGCGGCGCGTTTGAGTTCCAGGGCCAGAAGTGCTCGGCCGCATCGCGCATGTACATCCCCAAGAGCCTGTGGCCCGATGTGCTCAAAGACATCAAGCGCATGGCCAGCGAGGTCAAGATGGGCGACGTGACCGATGCCCGCAACTACATCAACGCCGTCATCGACGAGGCATCGTTTGACAAGTGCAAGAGTTACATCGACTATGCCAAGAAGGCCGAGGACGCCAAGATTGTGCTGGGCGGCAAGTGCGACAAAAAGGTAGGCTGGTTTGTCGAGCCCACCGTCATCGAGACCTCTAACCCGCGCTTCAAGTCGATGGAAGAGGAAATCTTTGGTCCCGTGCTCACCGTCTATCCCTACGACGACGACAAGGTCAACGAGACCGTGAGGTTGTGTGACACCACCTCGCCCTATGGTCTGACCGGCGCCGTGTTCGGCAACGACCGCTTGGCAGTGGAAAAGATTACCGACGCCCTGAGTTACACCGCCGGCAACTTCTACATCAACGACAAGCCCACCGGCGCTGTCGTGGGCATGCAGCCCTTTGGCGGCGCACGCGCCAGCGGCACCAACGACAAGGCAGGCGGCGAGTTCAACCTCATCCGCTGGATTATCCCGCGCGTGATCAAGGAGACCCTCGTGTCGCCCACCGACTACCGCTACACCTACATGAAGTAAGGCCAAAAACCAGATACCCTGAATGGGCGCGCCACAGTCAAGGCGCGCTCATTTTTTACATTGCCAGTTGTCTAAAAACTTACATCATAAAAAAAGAACAACTTACGACAATTTGTTGTACCTTTGCAATTCGCATCGGCGGTTTGCCAGCCCACCGCCGTTGCACGACAGAAACGAGACATATACCTTTCAATCAATAGCAAGACGATGAACAACGACAAAACACTACAGCCGCTGGCCGGCATGACGCTTGAAGAGATGCAAGATGCCGTGTTGGCATTGGGCATGCCCAAGTTTACCGCCAAACAGTTGGCACAGTGGATATACCAAAAGCGCGTCAACGACTTTGACGAGATGCTGAACATCTCCAAGGACAACCGCGAGAAACTGGCCAGCCGCTACACAGTGGGTCTGTACCCGCCCAGCAACGCCGCCGCCAGCGAGGACGGCACGGTGAAGTACCTGTTCGACGCCGGCCAGGGCCAGGCCGTGGAGTCGGTTTATATCCCCGATGACGACCGCGCCACGCTGTGCATCTCGTCGCAAAAGGGGTGCCGGATGAACTGCTACTTCTGCATGACAGGCCGCCAGGGATTTCACGGCAACCTGACATCCAACCAGATTGTCAACCAGGTGCTGAGCATCCCCGAGAGCGAGACGCTGACCAATGTCGTGTTCATGGGCATGGGCGAGCCGCTGGACAACCTCGACGAGGTAATGCGCGTCATCGCCATCCTCACCGAGCCGTGGGGCCTGGCATGGAGCCCCAAGCGCGTCACGGTGTCCACCGTGGGCAAGCGTCCCGAACTGAAAATCCTGTGCGAGCAGACCAGCGTCCACATCGCCGTGAGCGTCCACAATGCCGTTGAGGAGGAGCGTTCATCGATGATGCCCATCGAGCGCCTCTACTCCATCGAGAGCGTGATGGAACTGCTGGGCCACTACGACTTTGCGCATCAGCGCCGCCTGTCGGTAGAGTACATCTGCTGGCAGTGGCTCAACGACGACATCAAGCACGCCGAGCGGCTGCGCGAACTGCTGCCCAACGAGCATGTGCGCGTCAACCTCATCCGCTATCACATGATTCCCGGCATCGAGAAACTGCGCACCAGCAGCGACGAGCGCATGACCTACTTTCGCGACTACTTGAACAGCAAGGGCGTGACCTGCACCATCCGACGCAGCCGCGGCGAAGACATCCAGGCCGCGTGCGGCATGCTTGCCGGCCAGGTGCGCAAGCCGATGGCCGCCAAGGGCAAGGCCAACGAAGAAAAACCCGGGCGCGGCAAAGCTCCCGAACCCAATAAAACCCAACCCAAAAAGAACGGCAAAGATCATAAGAAATGAAGAAGTTCACACTCATCACCGCGGCGGTGCTGATTACAGCGCTTGTCGCCAGTGCAACAGCGCCCGCCAACTACTATGTGAGCGCCCAAGGCAAGAGCAACGAGGCACTGATGACCGCCCTGTGCGGCATCATCCGCAGCCACACCCAGCTGAGTTACAGCAAGGTGCTCGACGCCTACAAGACCACCGACGTCGATGCCCAGGGCTACATCATCGACATCTACAGCAACTGCAAGTACAAGCCCAGCGACAATGGCGCGTCGGCATCAACGCTGGGTCAGGGCTACAACCGCGAGCACAGTTTCCCCAAGAGCTGGTTTGACGACAAGACGCCCATGTACACCGACATGCACCACCTCTACCCCACCGACATCAAAGTCAACAGCCAGCGCGCCAACTACCCCTACGGCGTGTGCCAGGGCGGCACGCGACTGAGCAACGGCAGCCTGATTGCCAAGGGACGCCTGGGCGGCAGCACCTACAGCGGCTACAGCGGCACCGTGTTTGAGCCCGACGACGAGTACAAGGGCGACTTGGCAAGGACCTACTTTTATATGGTCACCTGCTACAAGAGCGAACTGCCCTCGTGGCCCGGCAGCCCCAACCTCAACTATGCGGCCAACAAGTACAAGGCCTTCTCGACCTGGACCATCAACATGCTGATGGAATGGACCCGCCTCGACCCCGTGAGCGACAAGGAAATGAAGCGCAACGACGCCGTGTACAGCGTGCAGGGCAACCGCAACCCCTTTATCGATCACCCCGAGCTGGCCGAGTACATCTGGGGCGACAAGCAGGGCCAAGCATGGAACGGTTCAGACGGCTTTGTTGACCCCGTCATCACCAGCCCCGCCGGAGGCGCAACCTTCGACATGGGCCGCACCGAGGTGGGCACACCCCTTGAATACACCATCAATCTCAAGGGCATGGGACTGACGCAAGACCTGAGCCTGTCGATGAGCGACAACGAGTTCTTCTCCATCAGCCGCAACGCATTCACCGCTGGCGAAGTGAACAACGGCACCTACATTGTCATCACCTTTAGCGGCGACGAGGAAGGCATCTACAACAACACCGTGACACTGAGCAGCAACGAGGCCTCCACCACATTCACCGTCACAGCCACCGCCTTCAAGCCCGACACTCCGGGCCCCGGCCCCGACCCCGTGCTGGGCGACTCCATCATTGAAGACTGGGAGGAATGCAACACCGGCGGCTACTGGACCCAGACCGTCGAGGGACACCAGTGGCAGTGGGGCTTCAACGACGCCGGCATCTGGGGCGACAGCCAACGCCACGACGCGCTCGTGTGCCGCCTGGGCAAGAAAGACTACTCGAGCATCACGATGATTGAGGACTATAGCGGCGGACTGTCGGGCGTGGGCTTCTACGCATCGAGTTACGGCAGCGATGCCGACGCCGCCCTGCGCGTGGACTACAGCACCGACCGCGGGTCGTCGTGGACATCGATGGGCAATGTCATCGTCACCAAGGGCGGGCTGCAACGGCAACTGCTCACACCGGCCGCCGGCATCGAGGGCAACGTGCGCGTGCGCATCGTGCAGACTGCGGGCAGCCGCGTCAATGTTGATGACGTGACCCTCTACAGTTACATCAAGCCCGATGCGCCCGGCGACGTGAACGGTGACGGCGAGACCAACATTGCCGACGTCAATGCCATCATCGACGCCATCCTTGCGGGCATGAGCCAGGCAAACTGTGACATCAACGGCGACGGCGAGGTCAACATCGCCG
Source organism: uncultured Prevotellaceae bacterium (assembly GCA_937898675.1). GTDB lineage: Bacteria > Bacteroidota > Bacteroidia > Bacteroidales > Muribaculaceae > Sodaliphilus. The sequence goes on along the minus strand of CALEJB010000058.1, from coordinate 95,033 downwards.
ACATCAACGCCGTGATTGACATCATCCTGGGTAAGTAACCAAGGACTCAAGACACAATACCATCAAAATAAACCTGATTATGAAAAGAACAATCTGGGCCATCGCGCTCGCGCTGGCTGTCCTGGCTGCCAGTGCCAAGACGCCTATTCCCTGCCCTGCCAACTACTATGACGCGGCCAAGGGCAAAAGCAGCCAGGCGCTGCTCACCGCGCTGTACAGCATCGTCGGACCGCACACCAACATCGGCTATGACGGCTTGTTTGACGCCTACAAGGACACCGACTGTGACCAGGGCGGCTACATCATCGACATGTACAGCAACTATGACCGCTTCACCTGCCCCGGCAGCAAATGCGGCAATTACAGCAAAATCGGTGACTGTTTCAACCGTGAGCACTCGGTGCCCAAGAGTTGGTGGGGCGGCGGCAAGCAGGCCCAGTACAGCGACCTGATTAACATTGTGCCCACCGACGGTTATGTGAACAACCAACGCTCGAACTACCCCTACGGCGAATGTCAGGGCGGCACCCGCCTCAAAAACGGCCAGTATGTGGCCAAGGGCCGCCTGGGTTCCAGCACCCACAGCGGTTACAGCGGCACCGTGTTTGAGCCCGACGACGAGTACAAGGGCGACTTTGCCCGCGCCTACTTCTACATGGCGGCTTGCTACAACAACACCATCGGCAACTGGACCTCGTCGGGCGGCAGCGCTTTCTTCAACGGCACGCAGTATCCCGTGTTCACCAACTACGCCATCGGTCTGCTGATGGAATGGACGCGCCTCGACCCCGTGAGCCAGAAAGAGAAAACCCGCAACAACTATGTGCATGCCTGGCAAGGCAACCGCAACCCCTTCATCGACCACCCTGAACTGGCCGAATACCTGTGGGGCAACAAGAAGGGACAGGCCTGGTATGGCGACGACATTGAGGAGAATACGCCATGCATCATCCAGCCCGTGAGCGGCGGCACCATTGACGTGGGCACCATCGCTGCCGACGGCACGAGCGTGAGCAAGGCTGTAACCGTCAGCGGACAATACCTGACCCAGGCAGTGAGCATCACCGTCAGCGGCGAGGGATTCAGCGTCACGCCCGCCACATTGAGTGCCAGCGCCGTCTGCGGCGGCAATGCTACTGTTGCCATCACCTACAGCGGCAAGAGCGCCAATGCCTCGGGCACGCTGACCATCGGCAGCGCCGAGGTCAATGCCACCTGCAGTCTCACCGCAAGCAAAATTGACGGCGGCGGTCCCGGCCCGGGTCCCGACCCCGCCGACGACAGTTGGATTGAGACCTGGGAGGGCGTCCCCAGCGGAGGCTATTACACCAGCAATGTGCAAGGCGCCACCTTCCTGTGGAGTTTCAACAATGCGGGCATTTTTGCCCAAAGCAACGACCACTGGAACGACACCATCGGGTGCCGCTTTGGCAAAAACAGCAACTCGTCCATTAAGATGCTGGAAGATGTACAAGGCACCTCGGGCATCTCGTTCTATGCCTGCACCTACGGCAGCGACAGCCAAGCCACGCTCAAAGTGCTGTACAGCACCGACGGCGGCAACAATTGGACCACGCTCATGGAGCAGGCACTCAGCCGCGAGTTCACCAACTACACCCATGGGCTCGACGTTGCCGGCAACGTGCGCTTCATGTTCCAGCAGACTGCCGGCTCACGCCTCAATCTTGACGACATCGCCATCTACAAGGCCGCACCGGCACCCGAGCCCGAGGTTTACTTCGACGGCGCTGTCGAGGACATGGCCGCCGTGCTCGACGGCGAGTCGAGCATCAGCGAGATTACCGTAGCCTCCGAGAACAACACCCAGGCCATAACGGTCACCGCCAGCGACAACTTTGAAATCAGCCTGAACCAGCGCGACTGGGCCACAACGCTCACCCTCGATGCCAGCGGCGAAACCTTCTATGTCCGCATGGCCAGCACGGCCGCAGTGGGCACCTACGAGGGCACCGTCACCGCCCGTGCAGGCGCCGCCGTCGCCTTTGCCAACGTCTATGGCGAGGTGAGCGCACCCGCCTTTGTCATTGGCGACGTGAACGACGACGGCAATGTTGACCCGTCAGACATCTCGGCGCTCATTGACTACCTGCTCAATGGCACGGCAACCGCTTTCAACGCATTGTCGGCCGATGTCAATCAGGACGGCAATATTGACCCGTCTGACATCTCGGCGATCATCGACCTGCTGCTCAACGGCCCCGCCGCCATCAAATGGTATGCCCTGCCGGCCGACGGCGGCATCAGCATGGTAAACCCCTTGGGCGAGACGCTTGAGGTCTATGACCTGGACGCCAACCTTGTCGCCGCCGTTGCCTCGCAGACCACAATCAGCCTGCCCGCCGGTGCCTATATCGTTACCAGCGACATCCGCTCCCGCAAGGTGGTGGTCAAGTGAGCCAGCGACTCACAATCTAACACGAAGCGGGGCTGCTCCACGATTGGAACAGCCCCGCTTTGATAACTGACAGTAGCGTCTTACTTTACCTCCTTCAGCATCTCCTCAACGGCGCGCTGCAGTTGGCGGTCGTTGCCGCTGATGTAGTCCTCGGGGGTGTTGTAAACCTCGACATCGGGGTACAAGGTATTGTTCTCGCCAAAACGACCGTTCATGTCGCGGCAGCCCACCTGGGGAATGCCGAACACCATCTGGGCATCCATCAAGGTTTCCCACCACACGGCGGTCATTGTTCCAGCCACCGGCGTTCCGATGAGTTTGCCGATGCCCAAGTACTTGTACACCTGCGGGAAGCCGTGGCCATTGCTGTAATCGTCCTCGCAGACCATCACGCAACTGGGCTTCACCCACTTGTTCCACGGGTCGTAACCGATGAACTGTCCGCGGGGCACGAAACTCTGGTACTGCCTGCCGTCGAGCAGGGTGCACAGGTCGTCGTGCAGCCAGCCGCCACCATTGTGGCGCTCATCGACAATGACGGCCTTCTTTTGCCGGCAACTGTCGCTCAGGAGTTCGCTGAACACCGTGCGGAAACTGGGCGAATCCATAGCCTTGACGTGCACATAGGCAATCTGCCCGTTGGAAAGTCGGTCCACCATCTCCCTGTTGCGGTCCACCCAGCGGCGATACAGCAGTTCGTCCTCGTCGCCTCTGGAGATAGCCTTGACAGTCACATCATCGTTGCGGCCCTTGATGGTCAGGCGCACGCGCTTGCCGATTTTGCCGTCGAGCAGGCAGTTGTAATCCTTGCCCGCCTCAATCTTCACGCCGTCGATGGCCTCGATGATGTCGCCGGCCTTCACCTTGGTATTGGCGTTGGCAAGCGGGCTGCGGCGGATGACCTCGGCAATCTTGATGCCGTCGCCGTCGTAGGCATAGTCAGGAATGATGCCCAGCACAGCGGTCTTGAGTTTGGCGCCCGCAGGATAAAAGCGCGCGCCGGTGTGTGAAGCGTTGAGTTCGCCCAACATCTCGGAAAGCATGTCGCGAAAGTCGTAGCGGTTGTTGATGTGAGGCAGGAAGCGGCTGTAGGTTGCCTTATAGGCGTCCCAATCCACGCCGTGCAGGTCGACATCGTAGAACTTGTCCTTGACCTGCTGCCAGATGTGGTTGAACAGATACGCGCGCTCCTGATAAGGCTTGTAGTTGAAACGGGCCTCAAAGTCAACGTTTTTGGCAGTGCCGGCGGCGATATCAAACTTCTTGATAGCGCCCGAACACAGATACAGGTTCTTGAAGTCCTTGTCGGCCTCAAAACCGCCGGCGCCAATGCTCTTGGTCACAAGTTTGGTGGAGTGGTCGCGGATGCTCACCTTCCACAGGTCGTAGCCGCCCTCAAAGCGAGCCTGGTAGTACAGGCTCTCGCCGTCGGGCGACAGGATGGCGTCGCCCATGTTGCTGGAGTTGGCGGTAAGGCGCAGCACGCGGTCACGGCAGTTGGCGAGGTCAAACTTGAGTTCCTCCACCTTCTCGGGCTTGGGCTCTTCTTCCTTGCCCTTCTTCTTATCCTCGGCTTTCTTTTCCTCCTTCTTCAGTTCCTCCTTCTTCTCTTTCTGTCCCTCGTCGCTGGTGTCCTTCCACAAGCCGTATTCCTCCTTGTTCATGCGGAACTGGTCGTAGGCATCGACATCAAAGAACATGATGTAGGCGTCGGTCTCGGTGCCCCAGCTGCCATGGCTGCGGTAGCCCGCGCGGTCGCTCTCGAACAGCATAGCCTTGCCGCCGAGCACAAACCGGCCGTTGCCGTCGTTATAGCCCGAGTTGGTGACATTGTGGATTTCGCCGCTGCCGTCGGCCTTCACCAGGGCAATGTCGGCATTGTTCCATCCGCCGTCACCAATGAAGCTCGAGATGAGCCAACGGCTGTCGGGGCTCCACTCAAACCACTGGTCGCCGTCGCTGTAACTGTACATGTACTTGCCGTCCATCAGTTTGCGCACATCGTGGCTCTTCACGTCCACCGCCATCAGCGCCGTGCGGTCCAGCAGATAGGCCACGCTCTTGCCGTCGGGACTGTACTGCGGCTGGAAACAGGAGGAGCCACACTTCACAAGTTGCTCCTCCACGATGTCGGTGCAGTAGGTAAACAGTTTCTCGTCCTTGTTCTTGATGGTGGACTGATAGATTTGCCACAGGCCGTTGCGCTCACTGGCATAGACCAGGCTGCGGCCGTCGGGTGCAAAGTCCACCGAGCGCTCCTGCTCGGGGGTATCGGTAATCTGGCGCGTGGTCTTGTACTCGACCGAGGTCACATACACATCGCCGTGGACGATAAACGCCACCTCCTTGCCGTTGGGCGACACGCTGACCTCGCGCGCCCCGCTGGTCAGCGTCTGGCGGTCCAGGTCAATGTCGTTGCGGTCGGCGACAACGCTCACGCTCACCTTAGCAGGCTGTCCTCCAGGCCGCAGCGTATAGATTTCGCCGTCATAGCCAAAGCACAGCGTGCCGTCATCGGCACGGGTGAGGAAACGCACGGGATTGCCCTTGAAACGGGTAATCTGCTGCTTGGCGCCACCTGCCAACGTGTTGTGCCACACGTTGAACGTGCCGTCCTCCTCGCTCAGATAGTAGTAACTGTCGGCGCCGTCCCACACGGGATTGCGGTCCTCGCCGCCAAAACTGGTGAGTTTAGTGTATGCCCCGCTCCTCATCATCCACACGTCGCGCGTGATGGGAGAGGTGTGGTGCTTGCGCCACTGGTCCTCATAACCCTTTTGGTCATGGAAAAGGATGTCGCCGGCAGCGTTGATGTTCAGGTCCTTCATCGTGAACTCCGAGAACAGTTTCATGCGGCATCCGGCCGTGGTCGGCACCTCAAACACCTGCGGGAAAGTGTTACCCGGGAAAATGATGCTTGTGGCTGTTGTCGCCAGACTGGCCTCGACGAGGACATGGTCCCGGTCACGAAAAGCCACCGGCACCTCATTGCCGCTGCCCGTGGTCAGGCGCGTGGGCGCTCCGCCATGCCTGTCAACGACATACACGTCAAGGCTGCCCTCACGCGACGACGCAAAGGCAATCTGCCGGCTGTCGGGGCTCCACACGGGGTAAGCGTCATACTCGGCGTTGGACGTGACTTGGCGCGCCGCGCCGCCAGTTGACGGCACAGTGTAGATGTCACCTTTGTAGGAAAAAGCGATGGTCGTTCCGTCGGGCGAAATGGCGCAGTAACGCATCCACAACGGACTGTCTTGCGCATGGGCCAAGGCCGACAACCCTGCCAGCGCCAGAGCAAGGAATAATTTCTTAATCATAATGTCGAGTGTTGAAAATTACTTCACGGGAATCTTGTCGATGCGGCGCTGGTGACGGCCGCCCTCGAAGGGAGTCGTCATGAACGCCACCACCATGGCGATGGCCTCGTCCTGGCTGACAAAACGCCCGGGCAGGGCAATGACATTGGCGTCGTTGTGCTGGCGCGCCAGACGGGCCACAGACAGGCGCCAGCACAACGCGGCGCGCACGCCCTGATGCTTGTTGAGCGTCATGCTGATGCCCTCACCGCTGCCACACACGGCAATGCCGGGATAGCACGAGCCGTCCTCGACCGCCGCAGCACAGGGGTGGGCAAAGTCGGGATAGTCGCAACTGTCCTCATTGTCGGTGCCAAAGTCCTTGTACTCAATGCCGTTGGCATCCAGCCAGCGCTTGATGGCCTCCTTGGTCGCAAATCCGGCGTGGTCGCTGCACAGGGCGACGGGAATGCCGGGTTTCAAAATCGAGTTCTTCATCATATCTTCCAGTCTTTTATTAGTTTTATGGGGACCGTCCCCTGTCATCTCCTGACAGACGGGCAGTCCCCATGCTCGAATGCTTATATATTACTTGCGCAACTGCTGGAGCGCCTGCTCCATGGTCGCGATTTTGCTCTCGGCGTCAGCCTTCTTCTTGCGCTCATTGGCCACCACAGCCTCGGGGGCGTTAGCGACAAAGCGCTCGTTGCTCAGTTTCTTGTCCACGCTGGCGAGGAAGCCGCGGATGTACTTGAGGTCGGCCTCGAGTTTCTCAATCTCGGCTTCCACATCGATACTGTCCGCCAGGGGCACGGCAAACTCGGCAGTGCCGACCATAAACGCGGCCGCCGTCGGGTCCTTCTCGGCAACAGCCTCGATTTTCTCCAGCCCGGCGAGCTTGGTGATGATGCGCTCCAGCGGGTTGTCCAGTCCGCCCACCGCCTGCAGCGTGAGCTGCTCCTTGTTGGGCAGGTTCTTGGCCTTGCGCACATTGCGCACGCCAGCCACAATTTCCTTGGCGTCGGCCATGGCCTTGAGGATAGCGGCATCGGCCTGCTGGGGCTCGGGAATGCGGGCATACATGATGCTCTCGCCGTCGGCGCGCTCATCCAGGTGCTGCCACAGTTCCTCGGTGATAAACGGCATGAAGGGATGCAGCAGACGCAGCAGCGTGTCAAAGTAGTTGAGCGTGGCCGTCATCGTCGCGCGGTCCATGGGCTGGCCGTAGGCGGGCTTAACCGCCTCAAGGTACCAAGCCGAGAACTCCTCCCAGAAGAGGCGGTACAGCACCATCATCGCGTCGCTCAGGCGGAACTTCGAGAAGTGGTCCTTAACGACAGCGATGGTGTCGCCCAGCACATGGCCAAACCACATCACGGCCTCGCGGCTGGCGGCGGGCTGCTCCACATCGGCCACCTCCCAGCCCTTGACCAGGCGGAAGGCATTCCAAATCTTGTTGTTGAAATTGCGGCCCTGCTCACACAGCGCGTCATCGTAGGGGATGTCGTTGCCAGCGGGGGCAGCGAGCATCAGGCCCATGCGCACGCCGTCGGCGCCGTAACGGTCGATGAGTTCAATCGGGTCGGGCGAGTTGCCCAGCGACTTGGACATCTTGCGACCCAGTTTGTCGCGCACGATTCCCGTGAAATATACATTATTAAAAGGCTTCTCTCCCAGGAACTCATATCCGGCGATGACCATGCGCGCCACCCAGAAGAAGATGATGTCGGGGCCCGTTACCAGGTCGCTCGTGGGATAGTAGTACTTGAGTTCAGCATTGCCGGGATTGCGGATGCCGTCAAACAGTGAGATGGGCCACAGCCAGCTCGAGAACCAGGTGTCGAGGCAGTCCTCGTCCTGGCGCAGGTCGGCGGCAGTGAGGGCAGCATTGCCCGTCTTCTCACGGGCTGCCTTCACAGCGTCGTCTTCATTCTCGGCCACCACATATCCGCCCTCGGGCAGGAACCACGCGGGGATGCGGTGTCCCCACCACAACTGACGGCTGATGCACCAGTCCTTGGTATCGGTCATCCAGTGGCGGTAAACATTCTTGAACTTGGCGGGATAGAACTTGATGTCGTCGTCCATGACAGCCTTGAGCGCGGGCTTCACCAGGTCGGTCATCTTGAGGAACCACTGGGTCGAGAGTTTGGGCTCGATGGGCACATTGGTGCGCTCGCTATAGCCCACCTTGTTCTCGTAGGCCTCGACCTTCTCGAGCAGACCGGCATCGGCAAGATCCTTTTCAATCTGCTTGCGCACGTCAAAGCGGTCCATGCCCACATACAGCCCGGCCTCCTCGCTCAGGGTGCCGTTGTCGTTGAAAATGTCGATGCTCTGCAGGTTGTGCTTCTCGCCCAGCATGTGGTCGTTGATGTCATGGGCGGGGGTCACCTTGAGGCAACCGGTGCCGAACTCAATGTCCACATACTCATCCTCGATGACGGGAATCTCGCGGTTGACAAGGGGCACAATCACGCGCTTGCCCTTGAGGTGGGCGTTCTTGGGGTCGTTGGGGTTGATGCACATCGCCGTGTCGCCCATAATGGTCTCGGGGCGCGTGGTGGCAACGATGGCATAGCCGTCCTCACCCACGATGCGATAGCGCAGGTAATACAGTTTGCTATGCTCCTCCTTGTAGATTACCTCCTCGTCGCTGAGCGCGGTCAGGGCTTTGGGGTCCCAGTTGACCATGCGCACGCCGCGATAGATGAGGCCCTTGTTATGCAGGTCCACAAACACCTTGATGACGCTCTCGCTGCGCACCTCGTCCATGGTGAACGCCGTGCGGCTCCAGTCACAGGAAGCGCCCAGGCGGCGCAACTGCTTCAGAATGATGCCGCCATGCTCATGCGTCCAGTCCCAAGCATGGCTCAGGAACTCGTCACGCGAGAGGTCGGTCTTTTTGACGCCCTGCTCGGCAAGGCGGTTGACCACCTTGGCCTCGGTGGCAATCGAGGCATGGTCGGTACCGGGCACCCACAGGGCATTCTTACCCTCCATGCGCGCGCGGCGCATGAGGATGTCCTGGATGGTCTCGTTGAGCATGTGTCCCATATGCAGCACGCCCGTCACATTGGGCGGCGGGATGACGATGGTGTACGGTTCACGCTCATCGGGAGTGCTCTTGAACAGGTCATGCTCCTCCCAATACTTGTACCACTTGCCCTCGACCTCGCGGGGGTCGTATTTTGTAGCCAGTGTATTCTCTTTCTCGCTCATGATAAAAAATATGTTTATTTCGGTTTTTTCTTTACAAACCGCAAAGTTACGAAAAAACCAAGAAACAACAAACGTGTTCCTTGGTTTTTAGCATGCTATGGGCATAAATGCCTACTTCCACACGGGAGTGCTCTCGTTCCAGCAGCGGTCGAGCGCGGTGACGGCATATTGCCACTTGCCGTCGTCGGGCAGCGCATATTGAGTGCCGCCCGTGATGGCCACGATGTTGGCGCCCGCGTCAAGCGCATTGTCACGCTTTGCGCCCTTGGGGATGCGGTAAACGGCATAGCGCACAGCCTGCTGCATGGGGTCGTCGCACTGGTGCGGCATCCAGGTCAGGCATTTCTTGCCGTCCACCATATTGACCTTGAGGTTGGTCACCGCCTCGGGAGCGGTGCTGTCGAGCCAAGTGTAGGCGGGAATGAGGGCGGGATGGCTCGTCTGGTTGTTGGCCAGCGAGTCGAGCACGCCGTTAAAGTTCTTGGCGACATCATATCCGGGCCACCAGGTCACGCCGTGCACATCGGGCAGCGAGCGCTGGATGCGCATCTTGTGGTCGAGCTGCGTGGGGTTGAGGGTATCGCCGGCCTCTTCAGCAATGTCTTTGTGAGTCATCACATTGCGCACAGCCTGGCCGTAGTACATGTGGCGGCCGTTGGCATGGTCGTTCCACCAGTGCATGAGGGTGAGGTCGCTGGCCGCCTTGTGCTCCAGTTCCCAATAGAGTTGGGGCACCATGTAGTCCACCCAGCCCTCGGCAGTCCACTTGGGACAGTCGGCATACAGGGCGTCGTAGCACTGCAGGCCGCGCGTGTCGCTGCCGTCGGGGTCGCTGGCCTTGTTGCGCCAGATGCCAAAGGGGCTGATGCCCAGGCGCACCCAGGGCTTCACCTCCATGATGCTGCCATGCAGTTGCTCGATGAGCAGGTCCACATTGTGGCGGCGCCAGTCGTGGATGTCCTGGCCATTGCCATAGCGGGCATAGGAGGCGGTGTCAGGAAACTCGGCGCCCTCCTTGGGATAGGGATAGAAATAGTCGTCCATGTGGATGGCGTCCACATCGTAGCGGCCAATAATGTCACGCACCACCTTGTCGATGAAGTCGCGACACTCGGGCAGCCCCGGGTCGAAATACAACTTGCCGTCGGCATACTTGAGGAACCACTCGGGATGCTTGTAATAGACATGGCCCTTGGCAGGCTGGTCATCGGGGCCGCTGGTCACGCGATAGGGGTTGATCCAAGCGTGCAGTTCCATGCCACGCTGGTGGCACTGGTCAATCATGAACTGCAGGGGGTCCCACGCCGGGCTGGGCGCCATGCCGGGTTTGCCGGTGAGCCAGCGGGTCCACGGCTCGAGGCTGCTGGGATAGGCCGCATCGGCCTGCGGGCGGATTTGCCAGATGATGGCATTGCAGTTGGCACGCTGCAGCAAGTCAAGCTGCCTGACGAGGTACTCACGCGTCTCGGCAGGCGTCATCTTGGCATACTGTCCCTGGCCGATGATGTGCATCCACGCGCCGCGAAACTCATGCTTAGGCGCCTGCGCCGTCTGCACAGATTGGGCTAAAACATTACAAGTCAACGCTATCACAAGCATCGACAAAAGAATAAATCTTTTCATAATCTGAATATTTTGGGCGGTTATTGTTCAGCAGCAGGGACCCACACATAGGCGCCCAGGTCGATGGCACCGCGGGCCAGGCGGTCGTTGCCGTAGCGGTCATATCGCGCTTCGGCGGGGCACAAGGCAGGGTTGCCCTTGCCGATGGCGGCGCTCTCGTTGCCCAAGCGGTAGTCGAAGATGTGGTCGTCGCGCACGGTGAGGTAGCACGGGTCGGCGTCCCACACGCAGTTGATGAAATGACTGTCGTCCTCGCCCGCGCTCCTGAACAGGCAGTAGCGCATATACACGTCAAACTCGTCGAGGTTGCCCTCGTTGATGTCGGGGGAGAGGCCGTAGAGGATGCAGTTGTCGAAGCGGGCCTTGATTTTGCCTGTCGAGCCGTTGGTGTACTGCACATTATAGACATTGACTATCGGGAACTCGGGTGCCTTGAACAGGTAGTAGTTGGCAAAGGTGCACTGGCTCATCATCACCTTGCCGCCGGCAAAGTAGGCCACCTCCTCGGCGGCGTCGCTGAACTCGGTGCCGATGGCCTCGACATAGCAGGTAGCCGTCGCCAGCACAGTGGAAGCCGAATTGGTGAGCACGCAGTTCACGAGTTTGAGGGCACAGCGGGTGGTATCATCGGCGCTACAGTGCATGCCGATGCTGCTGCCCTTCATGACCACGTGCTTGAGCACATTGCCCATGGTGGGCGGGGTGAAGATAACGCCGCCCCACTGGCCCGACATGATGTCAAAACTGGTGGTGCCCACCACGCGGTCCAGACGGTCGCCCCTGAAGGTCACAGGCGCCTCGGCGGTGCCATTGGCGAGCATGCGGCCCGCACAGCGCAGGGCGCCCTTGTCGTGGAAGAGTAGCGTGGCGCCTGCGTCGATGGTAAGCGTGGCGCGCTGGTCAACGAACAAGGTGTCGTAAATCAGATAGGGCTTGTCGGCAGTGAAACGGGTGCTGCGCGCAATGGTGTCGCCGTTGATGCGCACCACATCCTGGCCCCATGCCGTGAGCAGCACGCTCTGCTCCACGCCGTTGGTCACAAACTCCAGGCGGTCCTCGAGCAAGGTGGGCTCGTTGCGTTCCATCTCGTCAAGTTTGGCCTCGATGAAGATGAAAATAGAGTCATTGCCGCGAATTTCCACATTCTGGAACTCATCGCCGCGCACGCCGTCCACATTCAGGTGAAAATGGCCCTTGTCGGTCAGTCCCGCCACCTTGATGGACGAGATGTTGATTTGCTTGGGGCTGTGGTTATAGACCACCATCTGCTTGGTGGCGGTGCCTTGCAGCGTGATGACCGTGTCAAACGCCACGGTGTCGCGGTTAAATGCCAGCACATCGCTCGGCGAGGTGGTGAAACCGTCCTCGATGCACGAGGAACACAGGGCAGCCAGCGCCATCACCGCGCCGGCCATCCACAGGGTATATCTTGTGAGATGAGTCATGTAGTCGGGTATGATAGTTCTTTATATAATGAACGGGCGCAAGGCGGTTTTAGTGTGCTATCGCTCAAAGGTGGCGACCATGGGATAGTGGTCGCTCTCGCCGGCCCTGTCGCTGCGGCACGCCAGCGGCTTGAGGCCGCCGCGGTAGAGGATGTGGTCAATCTTGACATACAGGTGGTGGTCGTGATAGGTGTACATGGGACCGAAACCCACATCGGCCCATGCGTCCCTAACGTCGTCGCCGCAGATGGTGCGGTAGGTAAACGAGCCCGGCGTGTCATTCATGTCGCCCATGATGAGCAAGTCGCCGGCGGTGTTGTCGATGAACTCGCGCATTGCCGCAGCCTCTTGGGCATGGGCCACAAAGGCGGCGCCCAGTTTATTCTTCACCGAGCGGATGCGGCCCTTGCGGTCGCTGTGCGTGTTCATCTTGTCGATAATGTCGCGGTCGTTGTCGGTGAGGCTCAACGAACTCAAGTGCATGCCCACCACGCGCAGGTTTCCGCCGGGGGCATCGACATCCCAGGCCTTGATGTAGTAATTAAGCGAGTCGTTGGGCATGGGCGAAGGCACCTCGGTAAACGGATATTTGGAAAGTATGCCCACATCAAAGAAGTGCTTCTTGCGATAGGGATATTTCTCATACAGTTCCTCGAGCATGGGCTTGACGGTCGCCAAGTGCTCATAGGAGAAATACACCAGGCCCTCCTGAATCACCACAATGTCGGCGTCCTGGTCGAGGATGTAGCGCATGTTGGCACTGGGGCAGGTGTCGTTGTCGGCCCAGTTAAACTGGGTGACATTCATCGTCAAGACCTTGAGATGCGTCTTGCAGGTGTCGGCCTCGACGCTGACAATGTTGCACGGGGCGATGAGGCGCAGCGTGGGCCACGACAGGCAGAAGGCCCCCACAAGGACGAGCGCCGCAGGCCACTGCTTGAACCCCGCCAGCACGGCCAGTAAGACAAGCGCCGCCACCGCTACCACAGGCAGGACCAGCGTCGCCATGGCGGGCAGTTTCCACACCAGCGGGGCCACGCGGCCGCCATAGGCCGAGAACAGCAAGGCAAACGCCGCGAGAACGGCAAAAATTGTGCACAGCGCGGTCACAATCGTGCGCATTCGGGATTTGCCCGAGGGCGACTTGCCGAAGGGTAAACGAAAGATATTCTTCATGTCAAATTTTCCAATTTTCTTTCAAGAACGGTTTTTGGGCAGTAAAGCGCGGAGCACAGGTCTTGAGCAGCCAGATGACGGGCCACTCGAGCAGCATGGTCAATGCGAACACTGCCAGCGTGAGCGCCACTCCTGGTTCCATGCCGCCGCGCAGGATGAGCAGCGAGCGAATGGGGAGGAACAGCAAGGGATGGGTGCCCAGGATGATGAGCGAATAACGGCCAAAATGGCACATCACGGGGATGCGCGGCAGAGGCTTGCATGCCCAAAACAGAGCCAATATCGCCACAAACGGCAACAGGTAGAGTTTCCAAATGGCGGGCAGCACCTGGAAGTGCAGGTTCATGAACTCGCTCATGCAATAGATGGGCACGGCCACGGCGCACAGCACCAGCCAGCCCCAGCGATCCCGCCGCGAGGCCTCGAGCGCGCCCAAGCGCTTCATCCCCCACCCCAGCACGAAATAAGGCAACGCCACCAGCGAAGTGTCGAGCATCAGCGGCAGTTCTATCTTGTTGACCGCCAGCACACAGCCGCCAGCAGCAATGCCTACGGTTGCCGCCAGCACTCCTAACGCCTCACTCCTCACTCCTAACGCCACGCTGCGCACCCATCGCTGCAAGGCATAGAAGATGACATTCACCCAAAACAGACTGAGCAGGAACCACAACGGCGTGGTCACTGGCCAGTAGCGAAGGTAGAACGGTTCGACGAGCATCGCCGGCCGCAGGTCAATGGCCTCGGCGCCCACGGCAATGCGCAGCGCCCATTCCACGCCATGCGCCCCAAAAGCGAGCACCACGAAAAACACAAACGGCACGATGATGTTGTTCACCTTGCGCCGCGTGAAATCGGCAAAGCCGCCGTAGAGTTTGAAAAAGATGCCCGAGATAAAATAGTACATCGGCAAGCGGAAAGCCTGCAGGGCATCGTTCAATCCAGGGAGCAGATAATTGAAGAATTCATGGTCAATGTGATACATCACAATGAGCATGATGCACAGGCACTTCATGAAGTCAATGTATGCAATGCGCTGCCGTTCCATCTTTGCCGTAAAAATCAAAAAACCGCGGATTTCTCTGGTAGATACAGAAAAATCCGCAGCCCGTTGCCTCTTCTCTGCCTGTTAAAGTTTAGACTTGACCATCTCGACGACCTTGGCAAAGTCCGTCATCACGGCAATTTCCTCGGGTTCGAGTTCAATGTCAAAGGCGTCCTCGATTTCGGACGCCAGCGTCAGATGGCGCAGCGAGTCCCAGCGGTCGCAGTTCTTTTGCGACAAGCCGGCGGGCACATCGTCAATGCCGAACACCTCGCGCATGAGTTCTATTATCTTTTCTTCCATGACTGTCTTCCAATTATTCCGATTATACTAAATGCACTGCACTATTGCTGCCAATTGATCTTGTAATACTCCTTGATGTCAAGGGGCTGGTACAGCTTGAGCACATAATTCTTTTCGCCGCCGCTGGCTACCGAGGTTGTCCGCATGCCCACGCGGTCCCAAAAATCGGCCGTCTGACCATTCTTGGCAGTGGGCAAATACCGTGCCGTTACCTTGCTCACGCCCTCGCTGTAAAGCCTGTTGATGACCGCGTTGACAAAAGCGGTCTCGATGCCGCGGCCCAAGATGCGGCAACTCATGAGCAGCGAGGAGATTTCGGCCAACTGTCCGCCCTGCGGTATCACCGTGATAGCGCCCGTGATGCCGTTGTCGCCAAAGCAGTCCTTGACGCTCAGGCAATAGATGCGCCAGTGGTTGGACAACTGGAATCGCAAGTCGTCCTCGCTGTAGCGCATGGTGGTGAGATTGAACTGGTTGGTCTTCTGCGTCATCTGGGCGATGCGCGCCAGGTTGTGCTCATTGGCTGGGATAATGTCCAGTTCCATGGACAGGCTGCGCAGGTAATCCTCGTAATCCTCAAACCGCGTGCGCTGCTCGTTGCGCAGGGCGTTGGCGCGGTATTGCTCGGTCTTGGCGCGGTCCTCGTCGGTCACCGCATAGACGCGGAAATATCTATCAACCAACTGCTTAAAAAATGGCATGAGGAGATATGGCTTCTCGGGGAACTCGGGTACTTCCACCTCGGGCAGCATCGTGCTGATGAGTTGTCGCTCGGCAGGGTTGTCATCGATGAACACCATGCTGTCGAGCCCGATGTTGAGTTCCTGCGCCAGTTCACGCATGTTAGCGGCCTTGTCGTTCCAGTTGATGCGCACAGCGCTGAAGTGCTCACGCTTGAGCACCATAAAGGGATTCTTGTCCCACGCCTCCGTCACATCGGCCTCATTGTTCTTGCTGCACACGGCCAGGATGACGCCCCGTTGCTGCAGCTGCAGCAACGCCTGCTGCCACCAGGCAAACGCCTTGCCGGGATAGTCGCCGCCCAGTGCAATGCCGTCGATGCCGTCCTCGCCCAGCACGCCGCCCCACAGGGTGTTGTCTAGGTCCAGGACCAGGCACTTCTTGCGCTTGAGCGCCAGTTCACCCTCGATGCGCTGCCACCACAGTTTGAAATCCCGCGCCAGTTTGGGGCTGGGCAACGCCTGCGACATGAGGTAAAACTTCCAGTTGACCAGCGTAGCCATGTCGTAGCATGAAGTGAACTCCGAGAAATCCACCCACTTGACATTGGGGCGCGCCTGGGCCAGGGTTGCGATGTGGCTGTTGAACGCGGCAATCGCCTCGGCCACAGCCCAATCATCACCCGTGAGGCGCACCGGGAACAGGTTCACCAGCGAGAAGACAATGAACGGCTTGCGGTCATCGGCGGCTTCGAGCACGAGGTCCAGCTGGTTGCGGTAGGAATCAATTTCACGAGCCAGCGTTGCCGAGTCGACATTGACAGGCACCTGGTAGAACCAGATGTAACGGTCCGCATCGCGAGGCACCAGGCTGATGTCGCCATAGCCCGAATAGGCAACGCCGTCGTCGCCCCAAAATGCCTCGACCGTGTGGTTGCGAAAGACAAAAGCAGCCATCGTTTATCGTTTTATGGTTGTGTACAGTTTGCTCAATGCCGCCCAGCGCTTGGGGTGCATCATCAGGCGGTGAATCACCTTCCACTTGCGGCCCACATAGTTGGCCTCGGGGCCCACGCACGGGAATGGATAAAGCCCCGCGGCACGGATGCGCTCCACCGTCTCGGGCACACAGCCGCAGGTGAGCGCCCGCGTCATCGAAAAATACAGATATACATTGCGCAGGCCCGGCACGCTAATCGGCGCCTCCTCGCCCGCCATGGCCTCAAAGCGCTTGACGGTGCCGTCGATCGACACGGCGGAGTCAATCTGGCTGAAGATGCGGCGGCGCATGTATTCAGGGTCGTGGTTGTTCATCGCGCTGCCGGGACGCTTGACATAGTGATAGACCAGCGTGTTGCGATAGGCCACGCGACGGGCGTTGAGCAGGAAATCGGCAATGAGCGCACCATCCTCGCACACGATGAGCGAGATGTCGAAACGGCGCTCGCCCAGGTAGTCGCGGCGAATCAGGAAACGCCACACATAGGGCGTCAGGCAATGGTCATGCAAAAACGCGACCCCGCTCGCCACATCGGCGGGAGGATAGGAATCGAGCGGTCCCTCGTCCAGCGCATTGCCGTCGGGGTCAATGCTGCGGTAGTCGAACTGCAGCACATCGAGCGACTCGCTGACGGCTTGCGCAAGCAAGGGCGCCACCACGGCGGGCACGAGGCAGTCGTCGCTGTCCACAAACTGGACATAGCGGCCGCGGGCATGGTCAAGCGCCCGATTGCGGGCGGCGCTCACGCCGGCATTGGCCTGGCACAGGAGGCGCACCTGGGGATGCTCACGGGCAAACGCCTCGACAACAGCCTTGCTGCCGTCGGTCGAGCCATCGTCCACAACAAGCACCTCATATTCATCGGCACTCAGCCCTTGGTCAACGATGGACTGCAGGCACGCCGTCACACAGGGCGCTGTGTTATAGACCGGTACAATGTAAGAGAGCAGCATCTCGCTCATCACTTTTCAACCAATTCGATTAATCCTGTATGCTTCTGGAACAAAAACGCGACCCGCTTGCCGGCCATGGCGCATGCAGGCACGGGGCCGCTCACCAGCATCAGGCGGTGGTCAGCACGCAGTTGGGCAATGGCTGTCTCGATGTCATCGACCTCATAGCACATGTGGTAGGGCGTGACGCCCACTGTGTCGAGCGTGCGCAGCACGGGGCTCTGGTCATCAAGCGGTGCGAGCAGTTCGACACGCGGCGCGCCGTCTTTATCCAGGAAGCAGATGTTGACATGCTGAAGCGCATCGGAGGCCACCGGCGAGGCGGTGTAACCCATAGCGGTGTAAAACTTCGCCGTGCGCTCAATGTCGCGGCAGGCGATGCCAATGTGGTGGAATGTAAGCATTTGCGGGTCCATCAATACTCCATCACGGGTAAAACGTTGCAGTCGCGCATCTGCATCAGCGCCGCGCCCCAACTCAGACCCGCGCCAAAACCGCTCAATGCCACGGTGTGGTCGCCGACGAGTTTGCCGCTCAGTTCGCTGGCGATGTTGAGCGGCACCGAAGCGCTGCTCGTGTTGCCATACTTGCCGATGCTGTAGGGCACGCGCTCGGGCTGTATCTTGAGTTTCTTGACCATGAAATCCATCATGAAGCGGTTGGCCTGATGGAATATCAGGTAGTCGATATCGTCAATCGTCTTGCCCGTCTCTTTGAGCAGGCTCTTCACGCTCTTGGGCACCTTGCTGATGGCAAAGTTAAAGACGTCCATGCCGTCCATGAACACCTCCATGCCGTTGCGGATGTTGCCGTCGGCCTGCTCGCGCTCGATGAGGGAGTGGGCGGTGACGGGATGGCGCATGCCGTCCCTGACCTTGATGGCGTCCTCGCCGCTGCCGTCGGTATAGAGCATGAACGTGGCGTCGCCATAGTCGCCCTTCTCGACCAGCGTCGCAGTGCCGGCGTCGCCATAGAGGGGCCAGTCCACCTTGTCGCGGCGGTTGACAATCTTGGAAAAGGTCTCGCCGTCGAGCAGGAGCACGCGGTTCACGCCCTCCATCGAGGCATAGGCAAACGCCGTGCTCAAGGCAAACAAATAGCCCGAGCAGCCCAGCGAGATGTCAAAGCACAACGTGTCCCTGGTCAGCCCCAGGCGGTGCTGCAGGATGCAGGATGTGGCGGGGATGCGGTAGTCGGGCGTCTGGCTCATGAACAGCAGCACATCAATGCTCTCGGGCGCGATGCCGCCCTCCTCAAGCAGCCGGGCGGCAGCCTTATAGCACAAGTCGCTCGCCAGCACACCGTCGTCGGCGATGCGGCGCTGCTCAATGCCAATGTTGTTGATCACCTTGTCAATCTCGTCCTCGGGGATGAGATAACCCAAGTCCTTGTTATAGACCACATTGCTGGGCACACAGGCGCTCAACGCCTTGATGCCCACGCCATGATAGGTAATTGTTGCCATAATGTCAGGCGGTTATAAAAAACGATATATAAGAAAGATGTGCGTTTTTCAAGTCCGAATGCCGCAATACTACGGCAAAGACGCCATCAGCGCAAGGCTGTGGCGGCTTGTGTATCAATCAGCAGTCATCACTCGGCGCGTTCCAGCACGACATGGTACAGGTCCTCGACCGTGTTGCTGTTGCGGATGTCATCGCCGCGAAATTCGACATCGTATTCCTCGTCAACCATCGCAATAACCGACAGTGCGAGAAGGGATGACCATTCCTCAAGTTCCTTGAACCGAGTGTTGGCTTGTATAGTATCGGGATCTGTCTCGTCAAACAGTTCCACGAAATTTTCTATGAATTTCTCTAAAGTCATTACTACTTAATAACGCAGAAGGCAGTCAGATATTTTTTATGCACAAGGATTTTTTAATATTTATTATATAAGCCCTGGTGCGCACTGCTGTACTGCGGGATGTTTCAATGATTCAAAAGTCAAACTTCTTGGCGGGCACGCCCAGATAGGTGTAGCCGTCGCGGGGCTTGGTCATGAGCACGCTATTGGCACCCAGAGTGATGCCGTTGCCAATGGTGATGCCCTGCACGACCACGCTGGCCACGCCCAGCATATTGTTATTGCCGATGGTGACGCCGCCCGACAGGTGGCAGCCAGGCATGATGCCGTTGAAGTCGCCAATGCGGTTGTCATGGCCCACCACGACATGGTCATTGATGATATTGAAGTTGCCCAGCGTCACGTCACACGACATCATGCAGCCGTTCTGGATGATGTTGCCCTCGCCCATCGTCAAGGTCAGGCGGTCAACGAAGAAGAGCGACGGGTCGATGAGGTTGGGGAACGAAATGTTGGGATTGGTGATGCTTTCACGGATGCGGCACACCGCCTTGTTGTCGTTGATGGCTATGGCCACAGCCAGCGGCTCATCAACCTTGAGCAGCTGGTCCATGCCGCCCAGCACCTTGCCGTAACGCGACACCTCGGTGCCCACGGGCTTGGAGTCGTCATAGAAACCTATCAGGTTCCAGTCGCCGCCCTGCTGCGCAATGCGGGCAATCAGGCAAGCCACTTCCTTGCCAAATCCTCCTGCGCCATAAATTGCAATGTTCATAATACAATACTATTTTTTGGATGATTAGAATCTTCGGCAAGCGATGATTTCGCGGGCCACGCGCTCGGCGTCCTCGTCGCTCACGCAGGGGCCGCTGGGCAGGCACAGGCCCGTGGCGAACAACTCCTCGCTCACGCCGTTGACATAGGCCGGCGCGCCCGAGAACACGGGCTGGGTGTGCATGGGTTTCCACAGCGGGCGCGACTCGATGTTGCACTGCTCGAGGTGCAGGCGCACGGTGTCATAGTCGGCGCCGAACTTCGCCGGGTCGATGATGACGGTGTTGAGCCAGTAGTTGCTCTCGGCACGGGGGTCGGTGGCCGTGTGCACGGCGATGCCGTCGATGCCGCCCAGCAATTCCACATACCGGTCACACAGGTGGCGGTGATGCGCCAGGTGCTCGTCGAGCACCGTCATCTGGCCGCGGCCGATGCCTGCGCAGATGTTGCTCATGCGGTAGTTGTAGCCAATCTCCTTGTGCAGGTAGTAAGGCATGGGCTCGCGGGACTGGGTGGCATAGAACATAATCTTCTTCTTGGCCGCCTCGTCGGGGCAGATGAGGGCGCCGCCACCGCTGGTGGTAATCATCTTGTTGCCGTTGAAGCTCATGATGCCGTACTGGCCAAAGGTGCCGCACAGGCGGCCGTCGTAGCGCGAGCCGAAGGCTTCGGCCGAGTCCTCGACAACGGGAATCTCGTAGCGCCGGGCAATCTCCATGATGGCGTCAATCTTGGCGGGCATGCCGTAGAGATAGACGGGGATGATGGCCTTGGGCTTGCGGCCGGTCTTGGCAATGCGGTCCTTGATGGCCTGCTCCAGCAGTTCGGGGTCCATGTTCCAGGTCTCGCGCTCGCTGTCCACAAACACGGGCGTCGCGCCCTGATAGGCGATGGGGTTGGCGCTGGCCGAGAATGTCATCGACTGGCAGATGACCTCATCGCCGCGGGTGACGCCCAGGGCGACGAGGGCCAGATGGATGGCGGCAGTGCCCGCGCTCAAGGCGACGACATGCTTGCCCTCGCCGCACAGGTGCTCCAAATCCTCCTCAAAGGCGTTGACATTGGGACCGAGAGGCACTACCCAGTTGGTGTCAAATGCCTCTTGTATGTACTTCATTTCCTGTCCGCTCATGTGAGCCAGACAAAGTAAAATCTTGTTGTTAGCCATTATATCATGTTGTAGTTTAGTTTTCGGTTTTGGACGGATGTCCGGCATAGATTGTCCTGCCCTCGGCCAGGCGGCGGATGACCGCCTCGCTCTCGAGCGACAAGGCCTTGTCGGAATGCGGTATGTTGGCCACCGTCTTGATGCCGGGGATGTAACTGTCGCCCGTGAACAGCGCGTCGCCCACGACCCAGGTGATGCAGCTGGGGCAATGCCCCGGGGTGAACACGGCCTGCGCCTCTACTCCGTCGAACAGCGGGACGCTGGCGCCGTCATCGACGAGACACACATTGCCGGGACAATCCAGCACAAACGGCAGGCCCGCATAGCGGGAAAAATTCAGTTTATCGCTCACCAGTTCGTCGAGTCCTGCCCGGCAGGTATATACCAGCACATGGGGATAGAGCGTGATGAGGCTGTTCAGGCCATAGACGTGGTCGAAATGACCGTGAGTGAGCAGCACGCCGCACAGGCGGCCCTCAACGAGCGGCAGAATCTGGTCCACGTCGCCGCAATCGACCACCCAGGTGAGCCCGTCCTGCGTGATGACATGGCTGCAGGACTTGAACACGGTGTTCACTATCGATGTGACGGTCACGGCTTTAGTTGTTATAGTCGGTTGTTACTGCATGTGCAGGTAGAACGTGGAACCCTTGGCAAACACCTTGCGGTAGGCCTGGTCACGCGAGCATTCCACCTGGCGGGCGCGGTCGATGACCTCATCGAGGAAATCGCCGAACATGGGGCCTGCCATCATCTGCGGGCCCTCGACGCTGGGCACGAGGTTGAACTCGATGAGCAGCGGCTCGCCGTCGGGCAAGACGGTGACATCCCAGCCCACAAAGTCAAAATAGGGCAAGCGCCTGTGCATCTGCAACAGCGTCTGGGCCACCTTGGCATAGTTGGGGATGACCAGACTGTCGATACCCGTTTCCTGCTTGAGCGATGACACCTGCATGGTCTTGAAGCGATAGACGCGGTCGTTCACGCGGCCGTCGCTGTCAATCAGGCAAGTGCCGCCGCCCTGCGAGACGTTGTCCTTGGTCGCCCCCTTGCCGCCGAAACGCAGGTGGGCATAGGGATACAGGAACTCATAGGTGCCGTCGGTGTGGCGGAAAGTATAGAGCCGCATCGAGTTGAGCGACGTGGGGTTCACGCGCTGGATGTCGGGGTGCTGGCGCACCTTTTCCTGGACAATGAAGTTGATGCCATAGTGGTCGAACAAGGCCGACAAGGCGCCGTCACCCAAGTCAGTTATAGGTTCCACGCCCTCGCCGTTGCAAGTCTCGACAGTGGGCTTGATCATGAGTTCGCCGCCTGCCGCCTTGACGGCCGCAATGGCCTGGGTGCGGGAGATTTCCTCGTCGTCGCGGTAATAGCAGCCGTTCATGTTCTTGACCACGGCAAGCGGCTGGCGCACGTTGGGGAACAATGTGCTGTAGATATTCTTGTCCAGGTATGCGTCCTTGAAATCGTGGCGGTTGAGCGCCGGGATGACGAAGAAGTAGTAGAGGTCCATCGACAGGTAACGGTCGCTGTGGATGCCGTTGAGCCGCGAGAAATAGTCGGCAAACATCATCGACACCTTGAAACCGCGCTCCTCGTAGTAGGGCGACAGTTCCCTCTTGTGCGCCTTGTAGTCAAACTCGGCGGGCATCACATGGGACTTGAAATACCAGTCGCCCCAGTAATACTCCTTGTTGGTGTTGATATACTGTGACATATCGCTTCGGTTTGGTTAATAAGTGATTACACCGGTGCTCTTGACGCCATGGGTGTGGAATTCCATGCTTGCCCATGCCAGCCCCACGCCAAAACCGCATGCCAGACAATGGGTATCGCCGCCAGCGAGTTGCTCGCCGCAGCGCGACACCATCGTCAGCGGAATCGAGGCGCTGGTGACATTGCCGTATTCCTCGAGGCAATAGGGCGTTTTCTCGGGCGGTATCTTGACCGCCTTGCGTATCTTCTCGTCGATGAACTTGTTGGCCTGGTGCAGCAGCAGCAGGTCCACCGTCTCGATGTCGATGCTGAAGGTTTCAATCAGCGCCTTGAGCGAGCGCGGCGGCTGCTTGATGGCAAAGCCAAACACGTCCATGCCGTTAACCACCATGTCCACGCCGCGGCGATAGACGCCGGGAGCCACTTCCTTTTCCTCCAGGGCCTCGGGGCACACGGGGTGGCGCATGCCGCCGTAAGGCGCCCACACGGCCTCATAGCCGCTGCCGTCAACGCCGTACATGAAGTTCATGGGATGCGTCCACTCGGGGTCAAACACCAGCGCGGTGGCCGTGGCGGCGTCGCCAAAGAGCGGACGCACGGCGGTGTCGCGCGGGCTGCGGTTCAAGGTGTTGGTCTCGGCGGCGACAAGGATGGCGCGCTTGAAGGTGCCGTGGGACATCATCGACGAGACGATGCTCATGCCATACACCCAGCCCGCGCAGCCAAACGGCAAGTCAAAGACGCAGCAGTCGTTGCGCAGGCCCAGACGGTGCTGCAGGATGCACGCCGTTTGGGGGGCGATATAGTCACGCGAGGTGCAGACGTAGGCAAAGCAGTCCACGTCGGCAGCCTCCCACCCCATCTGGGCAAGCAAGCCCTCGACAGCCTTGACGCTCAGGTCAGACGCCGTGGTGCCGGGCTCCACCTTGTGGTGGCGCTCGATGCCTGTCGAGGCGATGACCTTGAGGGCCTCGCTCTGGTCCTTGTAGATGGGGAGCGTGAGATTTTCTTCAACGGTGGCGGGCACACAGGCGCTCATGCCCGCGATGCGCACGTTGTTAATTGTCAGTTGTGGCATATTTCAGTGATGGTTTATTGCTTGAGTTTGAGCCGCTGTATTTTGCCCGACGCGGAGCGTGGGATGGCGTCAATCCATTCCCATTGCACGGGTATCTCGTGCGGCGGGAGCAGTCCGGCCAGGCGTGCCTTGATGTCGTCGAGCGACAGTGGTGAGTCGCCCTGCACCACAAAGGCCTTGGGCACCTCGCCCAGCATGCCGGCGGGGTCGGCAATGGCGACACAGGCGCAGTCGGTGACGCCCAGCGACTTGATGGCGCACTCGATGGCAGCGGGGCTGACTTTCTCGCCGCCCACGTTAATCATTTCCTTTTTGCGCCCCGTGAGGTAGAATTTGCCGTTGGCGGCGCGATGGCCCCAATCGCCGGTGCGGAACCAGCCGCCAGAGAACACGCCCTCGTTGTCGCCAGGCAGAAAATAGGAGCGGCACACCATGTTGCCGCGCACGCACAGTTCGCCGTCTATGCCGTCAGTCACCTCGTGGCCCTGCTCGTCGAGCACACAGGCCTCGACAAGGGGCGATGCGGGGCGGCCTATTGTTTCCAGGTCATCGGCACTGGCGTGCAGTTCGGCAAACAAGGCGCGCGATGCCTCGGTCAGGCCGTAGTGCACACACAGGCGCGTCGTGGGGAATAGTTCCATGAGCAGCCGCTTGTCCTCAAGGGGCAACGCGGCGCTGCCCACCTCGATATACCGCAGCTGGGCGGAATACTTGGCGATGCGGCGACCGCTCAGGCGCTTGATGTACTGCCACACGGCGGGCACCATGCCAAAACCCGTTACATGTTCTTCCTCTATGGCCGTGAAGAAGGCCTTGAGGTTGGCGAAACTGCCCATCAGCACCATCGTGCCGCCCGCCATGAGCACGCAGCGCAGGCGCCCCAACCCAAAGGAATGGCTCAACGGCAGGCCCAGGGCCTCGACATCGTCGGCACTGGTGCCGATGAAGCCGTTTATGTTGGCAGCCGAGCCAGCGACGTTGGCATGCGTCAGGCACACGCCCTTGGGCCTGCCCGTGGTACCCGTGGTGAACATCACGTCGGCCACATCGTCGGCAGCGACACGGGGCAATTCGGGGCTGAAGCCGTCAAAACGGGCCAAGTCCAGACGGCGCAGCGCGCTGGAGTCGAACACGGCCCCGGTCTCGACGGTATCTTCGATATAGCGGAGCCTGTCGGCTGGCGCCACGGGGTCAACAACCACATTGACCACCCCCAGCAGATGGGCAGCAAAATAGAGATAGACAAACTCCACCTCCTTGTGCGCCATCAGCACGATGCGGTCGCCGCGCTTGAGGCCCATTTCCTGAAGCAGGCACGCGGCCTCGGTGATGCCTGACGCCAAGCGGGCATAGGTCACGCGGCGCGCGCCGCCCACAAGGGCGACCTTGTCGGGCGCGGCGGCAGCATGGCCAAATATTTCACACAGCACAGGGCTGTGGCGCGGTTCAAACATTCTTGAGTTTTTCAACCTCGTCGATAATGGACCGCACCGACGTGAGGTCAAGCAGGTCCTCAAGCGGAAATTCCACCGCCAGTTCCTGCTCTATCGTGCTGAGGATGGCAAGATTGCCCATCGAGTTCCACTCGGGAATGTCGCCCGACGAGAGCGCATCGACAACAATGCCAGCGTCCACATGCAGGACACGGGCGATGATTTGCTTGATTTGTTCTTCCATCTGGGGTGTTTCCTTTACAAGAAACGATATAGCGTCAAATCCTGCTCTCGACGATGCGGTACAAGTCCTCAATCGTCTCGGCAGTGAGTATGTCGTGCCCCTTGATGATGACATCATATTCATCATCAATCATGGCAATGATGGACAACGCCGTCAGCGATGACCACTCATCAAGGTTCTTGAAACGGGTTTCAGCCACAAATTCAGTTACCTCGGTCTCATCAAACTGCTCGGCAAAATTATTTATAAATTCTTGAAGATTCATACTTTAACTCTTGTCAGCACATTACATTGGATAACATCTGTCCAGGAAATGAGCATGCAAAAATAATGCCATTTGTGCTACTTAGCAAATTTTTTTCACAAAAAAACTTTAAATCGAAAAACCGCCGTCGATGACCAAGTCATGGCCTGTGAGCCAGCTCGAGGCTTCGCTCAAGAGGTAGATGGCGCCGTTGGCGATGTCCTCCGGTTTTCCGTAGCGGCCTAACGGATAGCGCTTCGCGTCCTCGGCCAGCTGCTCCTCGGTGATGGTGCCGCGGTGGATGAGCGGCGTATCGACCATGCCGGGGCAGATGCTGTTGACGCGCACCTTGCGGGCGGCGAACTCGCGGGCGGCATAGCGCATCACCGCGTTCAGGGCAGCCTTGGACGCGCCATACACGCCGTTGCCGGGCATGAACGTGTGGGTGCCGCCCACCGACGCAATCAGCACGACGGAGGACCCCTTTTGGAGCTTTTTCTTCTTGTAGAGCAGGCGCAGCAGTTCCACCGGGGCAAAGAAGTTGACGTCAAACATCTCGTCAAACTTCTCGCGGGAGCCAAACTGCAACGGCAGCGTCGTTGAGTTGCCAGCGCACAGCACCGTGCCGTCCAGCGGCGGCATCGCGGCAACCGCGCGCTCCACATCGTCGGCACTGGTCATCTCGGCCAGCAGCTGCACGTGCCCCTCGTCACAGGGCTGGAGCATGTCGAGCGTGGCCTGCAGCCGCTCCTGGTTGCGGGCGGTAATCACCAGGCGCGCGCCCATGCGCGAGCAGGCCACGGCGGTCTCGCGGCCGATGCCCGACGAGGCTCCGGTAACCAGCACCGTCTTGCCGGCCAGCGTGAAGGGGTTGTATCTTGTTTCTTCCATTGGGAGATTGTTATTCAAAGTCAAACTTCTTGGCGGGCACGCCCACATAGGTAGCATTGTCCTTGGGCCTGGTCATCAGCACACTGCCGGCGCCCAGGGTCACATTGTCGCCCACCTTGACGTTTTGCAGCACCACGCTGCCCACGCCCATCAGGTTGCAGTCGCCCGTGGCCACCATGCCCGACAGCCTCACGCCCGGCATCATCACGTTGTAGTTGCCCACCTTGACGTCATGCCCCATCGCGTTAGAGCCGTTGAACACATTGAAGTCGCCAATGGCAACGTCGCAGGTCACGCTGCAGTTGTCCTGGATGATATTGCCCTGCCCTATCGAGAAGGTCTCGGGGTCGAGGACCTTAAACGTCGGGGAAATCAAGTTGGGGAAAGTGATATTGGGATTGGTGATGCTGTCGCGTATCTGCTTGCGCACCTTGGGGTCTCCCACGGCAATCGCCAGCGCCAGCGGCTCCTGCACGGCATTCAGCTCGTCCATGCCGCCCAGCACCGTGCCATAGTGCGACACCCGGCAGCCCGACTCCTTGTTGTCGTCATAGAAGCCCACCAGCTTCCAGTCGCCCTTGCCGGCATTGTTGATGCGACGGATACCCCCCGCCACCTCACGGCCCAGACCACCCGCGCCATAGATGGCAATGCGGTTGCGGGCTGGCGTCACATTCTTGTTGCTGGCAAGGTCCTTTTTGTCGATAATCACGACATCGTCATACATCATCATCAGCACATCGTCTCTATAGTTTGGCGACACTTCAGGATTCTCTATGCCATTGATGTTATTCACGATGAGCGGCACAAAGTTCACACCGGCGCCGTGGGCATGTAGATAGGCACCGCCAAAGCGCGGATTCACCTCACTCAGGTAATACTTGCCGTCCCTGCACCAGAAATCCATATCCACAGGCCCGTTAAATTCAAGGACCTTGCAGATTTCACGGATGAAACTGAACAGGTTCTCGTCTTTGAACGAAATCGTCTTGTTGGCACCGCCGATGCGCGTCTCAATCTTGTGTTTGGAGAACATGGCTACAGGCTTGTGTGAAATAGTGTCGATGTACACATCGGCATCGCAGTCCTCGCAGTCCATGAACTCCTGGATGATGTATTGATGCGCGCCTTCGTTCCAATATTTCTTCAGTTCGGCAAGGTCGTGTATCTTGTGGATGCCCACACTGCCGCTGCCAGTGCGCGGCTTGATGAACACGGGGAATTCAATCTCGCCTTTCTCCAAACCCTCCTGGAAATGTTCCAGCGTGTCATAGGTCAACACCGTGGCGATGCCGTTCTTGGTCAAATGCTCAAAGAGCGCATACTTGTCAAAGCAATAATGGGCAGTGTCCTGTGACGGGCACAACGGCAATATGCCATTGTCCAAGAACAACTGGCGATTCTTGGCAAGCAGCTCAATTTCGGGGTCAATGAGCGTCGTGATGGCCTTGACATGCTCTTTTTTGCAGATATCAAGCAGTATATCCACATATCCCGGAACCGAAATTCGAGGGACAAGATATTGACTGTCGGCAAAATATAAAGCGGGAGCCGTTGCTTGATTGTCAATGGCTATAAGTTTTGACTCCTCATCAAGAGATTCACGAAAGAACTGCAGCAACTTAGTTCTGCGACCAGCGCTACAAAAAAGGATATTTGTTGACATGAGTATATGATTAGTATATTAATTTCTCCGCACTGAACTTTTCTCTCACACAGGTAAGTTTCTGGCCATCATCAACATAAACGCAAGGCCAGTAACGGATAAACAACGGTGTGAGCGTCATCGTATATGCGCCCACGCGGTTAAAGCGGATATGGTCACCCGGTTGCAACAACCGTTCATTTTCCAACTCCATCAAGCGGTCATATTCGAGACAGGTGCAGCCACCAATAATTTGTTTAGAGACTACCGCCGATTCTTCGTCATTAATCGGTATGATTTCTTTGAAAAAACTGTTCTTGTGGAAAAACGGGTCCACATCGATGCGCGAGCCGTCAATCGTGACATAGCAAGCCCCGTCATGCTGCTTGACATCAATCACGCTTGCCTCAAACGAAAAGGCCGAAGCAACAATCGCGTTTCCAGGCTCAATGATGGCCGTAATGCCTGACAACGGCCGATGCTTTGCCAGTGCCTTGGATATAGCGTTTGCATATTCATTATACGTCGGCTTGTAGGGCATGATGCCATAATAGCCGCCGCCGAAATCAATCTGGTCGATGGTCAGGTTGCGCTTTGCCAGTTGGGTCATCGCATAGTCGATGAGGTTACAGTAAAAAGCGATGCTTCTTGTGCGCGAAGTCCTGTGTATGTGAAGCCGGCAAAAATCGACATTCGGCAGCGCATTAATCATTGCCACCGCCTTATCAAAATCATCTGATTCACACGAGAATCCAAATCGGCTGTTGTCATCCACATGATTCTGGTCGGCTGGGGAAATTGAGGAAATATTGATGTTCATCCTCAAACCGACGCCGTATCTTTGGTTTTGCGGCAAACACTTCAGCCATTCTATCTCGCGGAACGTCTCGATGTTCACCATAGCACCGCCCTCGACGGCATCGAGGAAGGTCTCCTTAGACTTCATCGGGCCGTTAAAAACAATCTGGTTGCGCTTGAATCCGCACCCAAGCGCCAGTGCATACTCGTCGTCCGAAACCACCTCGGCAAAATATCCCTTGGCCAAAGCCGTCTTCAAGACATAGGGCAGCGAATTGGTCTTTACCGAATAGGACGGAATGTAATGCTTGAAGTAACTGCGCATTGCAGAATTAAAGCCGTCGAAAGAACGCTCTAACTCATATTTGTTGATGATGTAGCAAGGTGTTTTCATTCCTGATAATCCTCTTTCGTCCCCCACAGCAGAGCAAATGGTTCCGTTTCCATCTCGTGCTTGAAATCGCGCAGTTGGTCAAGATAGGAATACTTGGGCCTGTAGTTGAGTTCCGAAAAAGTTTTTGTGACGTCAAACGCATTTTGCAGGGGGTCGGGTTTCTCCGGGCAATAAGTCACTGGCGACTTGTTGTCTGCCGGTGAGAACACCTCGATAATGCCCAAAATCTGTTCCTCGAGCGTCACCTGCCAGCCGTTGCCCACATTATAGCAGCCGCCGTCTTTATCGCTTTCCACACAGCACTGCACCAATCTAACGAAGTCTTTCACATAGACCATTTCCTTGGCCTTCTTGCAGTTGCCCCATATTTCAATCGGCAACCCCTTGCTGGCGCGGTCCATCAACATTCGATAAGGCATCATGCGGCGCTTGAAATCCGCATAATGGTAGGCGTTGGGATGGTATTGGTAAATCGTGAAGAAACGCAGGGCAAAGAACTTAATACCAAATTCGGCGCGGTAATGCTCCATCAAGTCAACAGCGGCATTCTTGGCTATCGTATAAACGGCATGGTCACCGGTGAGCGGGAAATGGCGCACGGCATCACTGGGAATCAAACCGGCCTGGTTGTGATATTTTGCCATGTCCGAAGGCGTTTGCGGAAAAATGATTTTCTTGCAATTCACCTTTTGCATCCACTCCAGCACATGCAGCGTGCCGATGGTGATGGACTCAAACATGTCTTGCGGGTCAAATGCGTAGCGTGACGGCAATGTGCTTGCGAAATGGACAACGGCAAACACGTCATCGGTCGGAAGTACGTCAAATGACTCGCGCTTCTTGATGTCAACCGAGTAATATGCCATGCCCTTAGATGCATAGAAACCATTATCTGATGCACGCCTGCCGACAGCAATCACATCATAGCCCTGTTCCTTGAGATGCACAGCTGAATAGGCTCCGATATTTCCAGTCGCACCGAATACGACAACCTTTTTATTATTCATGTTCCTTGGCTTTATGTGTTATTAGTTATGTCCATCAAACGGGGGCACCGTATATTTGCCGTTGCCTTCCTTTGAGATACCTTCTCGCACCAACACCTTTTTGACGGTGGCGAAGACCACTTTGACATCGTTCACAAACGAGCAGTGGTCCACATACCACACGTCAAGTTTGAACTTCTCGGTCCACGAGATGGCATTGCGGCCGTGGCACTGGGCCCAGCCCGTGATTCCTGGCCGGACGTCGTGGCGGCGCATCTGCTCCTGCGAATAGAGCGGCAGGTAGCGCACCAGTAGCGGCCTGGGGCCGATGATCGCCATATCGCCCTTGAGCACATTGAACAACTGCGGCAATTCGTCGATGCTTGACGAGCGCACGATGCGCCCAACGCGCGTCAGGCGCTGCTTGTCGGGCAGTAGGTTGCCCTCGGCATCGCGTTCGTCGTTCATGGTCTTGAATTTGACAATCTTGAAGATTTTGCCATGATAGCCGGGGCGCTCTTGCAGGAAAAACGCTCCTGCGCCCTTGTTGGCAAAGTGCAGCCACACGGTCACCACCAGCAACAGCGGCGACAGGCACAGCAGTGCCACGAGCGCTATCAGGAAGCCCAACAGGCGCTTGATGTATTTGCGGTAAAATGTATTCATCAGTTTTTCAAAATTTCGTGATAAAAGTCATACAGGCACTGGCGCACATAGCGCTGCTCAAACCTTGAGGCAATCAACGGCCTGGCCTGTGTGGCCATTGCTGCCGCGTCGTCGGGGCGCTCGACAAAGCGTTTCATCGCCTGGTAGAGCGACTCCTCGTCACGCGGCGGGATGATGACGCCGTTCTTGCCGTCGATGATGATTTCGCGCGAGCCGTTGATGTCGGTCACAATGCTCGGCAGCCCCATCGCGCCGGCCTCGATGACCACATTGGGAAAGCCCTCGCGGTAACTCGGGAACACCAGGGCGTCGGCGTTGGCGTAGAACGGGCGCACATCGCTTTGCGGTCCCACCGCCTCGATGCCGTCGCCCGCCTCAATGCGCTGAAGCGTCGCCGGCGACACGGGGTCGAGGTTGTCCTCACGGCGGCCCACCAGCACCAGGCGCGTCGCAGGATGCTCACGGTGCAGCCGGTCGAATGCCGCAACCAGTTCGTTGATGCCCTTGTCGCGCACGATGCGGCCCACAAACACGAAAGTGAAGCCATCGTGCGGCACCTGCGGGAAATCCGCGGGGTTATAATGTTCCAGGTTGATGCCCATCACGTTGCCGTGGCCCAGCACCTTGATGGGCTTGCGGGTGATGCGGTGACCGAGCAGGTCGTTTTTCACGCCCTCGCCCTCGGGGATGACATGCGTGGCGCAAGCGCAGGTCAGCCAATCGGTCGCCATCAGGATGCGGCGCTTGAGGCCCGTAGAGGTGGGCCACACCAGCCCCGTGAACGTGTGCACGCGCACCGGCACTCGCGCCAGCCACGCCCCCATCATGGTCATGAGCCCCGCCTTGGGCGTCATGGAGTGGACCATGTCGGGACGCTCGCGGCGCAGCGTGCGCCACATGCGCCACAGCGACTTCAGGTCCTTGAGGGGCGAAATGTGCCGCTCCATGGGCACGGCAATGGCGCGCACGCCCTCGCGCTCGGCGACACGCTGCAGCGCCTCGCCCGGCGACGACAGCGCCACCACCTCATATTCCTGCTTGAGTTCGCTCAGCATCCCTTTGCAAAAGGTGTCCAGCGAACCCGGCACCGTCGAGGAACGGATGATTTTCTTTCTTTTCATCGAGGGTTACTTGATTAACGAATTGTACACATCCATATATTTGCGCGCTGTGACGCTGATGTCATACTGCCGGGCCTTGTCCTGGCAACGCTGCGCCACTTGGCGGTACTCATCGGGGTGCTCGCACAGCCACTGGATTTTCTCGGCCAGCGCGGCGTCATCCTTATGCGGAAACAGCACACCGGCGCCGCCCACCATCTCACGCAGGCCATCGACATCACTGGCGACAAACGGCCGTCCCGACGCCATGCCCTCGATGCTCGACAGCGACAGGCCCTCCCAGTGCGACGAGAGTACCACGACATCGCTCGCGGCAAGGATTTCGGGCACATCGCTACGCACGCCCATGAAGTCCACCCTGCCGTTCAGGCCCATATCGCGGCACAGCCCTTGAATCTGCGACTGGTATTCACCGCCGCCCACAAGTTGCAGGCGATAGTTTTCGGGCAGACGCTTCAGTGCTTTAACCACGGTCACATGGTCCTTCTCATACCTGAAACCAGCCACCATAGTAATGACAAACTCCTGCTGGCCCGCAATGTCCTTGATGGGACGGATAAACCGATCCACATCCACGCCATTGGGGATGGTGTAAATGTTGTTGCGCTGGCCGATGTACGCCTCCAAGTTTTTTCGTGTCTGGTCGGCGATGCACACGATGGCGGCATAGCGGTTATACATCCAGCGGTCAACCGGCTTGAGCCACCACTTCGAGCGCCGGCGGTTGGAGGCACTGTGCTCGGTGGTCACCAGCCGCTTGGTCGTGAACGACAGCAGCTTGGCCATGGGCACAAACAACTGGCATGCCGTGTTGTGGGTGTGGATGATGTCATACTGCCCGATGTAGCGCACCAGCCTGAAGATATTGAGCGGATTGTACACTCTGCCCGAGGTGGTCAGATGATGCACCTTAACCCTGTGGGATTCCAGTTCCTCCAGGAAAGGGGCATTACTGCCGTTAAACAGCAGCAGTTCCACCTGATTCTTTTCGCCACGCAGCAGGGGCAGCAGGTCAACCATCAGGCGCTCGGCACCGCCCGTCTGCATCGAGGTGATTACATGAAGTATTCGCATGTGATTTTCAGTCTATTCCTTGAGATAGCACTAACAGCACTTGTTGATTAACTTATATATGAACCGCATGGTTTTATACCGCATGGTCCCGGTTCGTTGCAACATCGTCTGATTTGCATGGTTATACATCGCCTCATAGTCTCCGCTGAGCATCAAGTTCACGCCAACGGACTGGATGGGATGCTCCGTGAAGTACGCGACAAAGCGCGGGAAGAGTTCACGGTGTTCCAGTTCCTGCTTGAAATAGTCCATCACTCCCGCCTTGTCGGCACGCTTGAACTCCAGCATCTGCTGGGCATGGTAGAAGAAGCATGCCATATACTCGATGAACAGCGGCTGATAGCCTGCCTCATAGTGGTATTGGTCCAGAAGTTTCAGGCGAAGGTCCGATAACTTGAACAAATCAGTGAAATGGCTGTTGAAGTTATCCACCGTGCCGCCATAGCGGTAGTAATAGACCTCCTCATCGGTGCGGTACATCGATTGCAGATAGGGGAACAGTTTCAAGTTGAAGTATTCATCATCGCCCATGAGGCGCAGGTCATCGGTGAATAAGTCGGTTTCCTGCATCGCCTTGTCGATGACGCTCTTGCGGTACAAGCGGCCCCACATGCCTACCATTAACTCGTTTACACCAAAGAATGCCACATAGTGCTTGTCAAACAGTTCGGGTTGCGTAATGAGTCGATTACAAGGAAAAGGAAGGCCTCTGTCAATATGCCTCTTCTTGATGACGCCCAAAATCTTGGTGACGCCGCCCACCACAACATCGCCGCCAGTGCTTGTTGCGTGACCCAACATGATTTCTATCGAGCGCGGCGGCAGCACATCGTCGTTGTCGACAAACGCCACAAACGCTCCCGTTGCCGCCAGCAAGCCGTGACGGCGCGCCGAAGCCGTTCCGCCGTTCTCCTTGTCCAGCACAACGATGCGCTCGTCGCCTTCGGCCAACTTTTGCGCCCTTGCCAGGCTGTCATCGGTGGAACCGTCATTCACAACGATGATTTCCAGATTTTGGTAAGTTTGTGCGCAGATGGAATGCACGCAAGTGTTCAGATACCGCTTTTGATTGTACAGCGGTATGATGACACTCACTTTAGGGTTATCGCTCATAACAAAAACAAATTATGAAAATCGATTGATTAATTTCTGGTATTGCCGCTTGATTCTGTTCTTCCAAGATTTTTGGAGTGCATTATGACAGGCGAAGGCATATTCATACATGCCCTCATAGTCGTGGCTGGCCATCAGGCGGGCACCCTTGTGGGAGGTTTCGCGGTTAGCGAAATGGTCCGCCAAGCACTTGCCGATTCCACGATGCTCGAGCTCATCCTTCAAGAATGCAGTGACCTCTTCTTTATCCGCATGCTTGAATTTTATCATCTGTTGCACTTGCTCAAAAACAAAATCGGCATACTGTTTGAGCAGAGGCTCGCAATGCTGCGACAGGCCTTTCTCGTCAAGTATCTGCAACCGCTTGTCGCAATAAGCATGCACATCGTCAAAGTGGCTGTTGTAACGCGTTGTCAAACCGCCATAGCGGTAAACATACACCGTCTCGCGGGTGCGGTACATCGAATCCAAGAAAGGAAACAACATGGTTATAAAATACATATCCTCGGTAGGTGAACTCACTTCGGCACAGTACAATTCAACGCTGCTGCTTGCTCTGTCTATTGCGCTTTTGCGAAACATTCGTCCCCACACCATAGGAGAAAAAGTGTTGTTGCCGAACAGCCCCAAGTAATGTTTGTCCTGCAGCTCCGGGTTCTTGACCACACGGCCAACGGGAAAACTGTACAGCTTATCACCATGATGCTTCACCTTGACAAAGCCCATTTTCCTTGTCACTGAGCCGATAACCAAATCCACCTTGTGGGTGGTGATGAGGTCCACCAAGGTCTCCACAGCATGACGCGGAATGATGTCATCACTATCGACAAACATCACATACTCCCCCGTGGCCTTGGCATAGCCGTCGCGGCGGGCGAAAGCGAGGCGGCTATTGGGCTTGTGGATGACCGAGACACGTGCGTCCCTGGCCGCCCATTCATCGGCCATCTGCGGGCTGCGGTCGGTCGAGCCGTCATCGACGATAATAAGTTGTAGGTTGCTGTAAGTCTGGCGGCAAAGCGAGCGAATGCAAGCGTCGAGATGCCGTTGCTGGTTGTACATTGGGATGATGATGCTCACCAACGGCCATGGCATCTCTTGGTTTTTCTGCTTGGGCATAAAAACTTCTATTTTCTGATGGGATAAACGATGTATTTCTCAGTGGGCGAACTGTCGCGCGGGATGATTTGCCCGGGGTTGCCAATGACAATGGAATTGTCGGGCACGTCAAAGTTGACAAACGCCCCAGGAGCAATCAGCACATCATTGCCAATGTGAGCATTCCCGATAATGATAGCATTGGCATTCATGCACACATTATTGCCAATCACTGGCGCGCCTGCACGCTTTCCCTGTGCATTGCCAATGAGGCATCCTTGCGAAATATTGAAATTCTCGCCAATGACGGCATCGGGGTTCACCACGATGTGGCCAAAATGAACAATACGGAATCCCCGCCCGATTTTGGTGCTTGCCGGTATCTGGATGTGGGTGATGTACTTGGTGAGGTGCAGGAAAAACGCCCAAAACGCGCGGCTAAGGCCATTGCGCGCTTGCGCCGCGTGGCGCCAAAAAAAGATATAGGTAAATCCCGGTACGGCAAAAACATATTTCAGCCGCACCTTCAGCGAGTCACACCTGTTGCCCTCATAGCGGTACAAATCGTCCCGCAAGGCTTGGTTAAAAAACAATCCCATAATTTATTTTTTCATCAACCTTTCTTGCTAATGTTCATCTTGGCGTCATGCTTTACCTTGTGGCGGATGAGCAGGTAGAGCGCGATGCCGCTGGGAATGCACAGCACGGTCATCAACTTTTTGGGGCTCTCGGACACAAAGCGCCAGTTCTTGCTGATGATGCTGCTCGACACATAGTGGGTGCACACCTGCAGCAGGCGCTTGAACGGCTGCGGGACGCTCATCTCGGCCTTGCGGAAGAAGGCGAAGCCGCGCGGGTTGCGCCAGTACTGCTTGTACATGTTGAAGCTCGAGCCGTCCTGCTGGTACTCCACGATGACCAACGGCTCGTTGAGGGTGCGCAGCACATAGTCCTGGTCGATGAGCATATACTTGTAGGCCAGGCCCACATAGCGCTCGCCCTCAAAGAGCGGGTACTCGGGGTATCGCTTGATGACATCGGTGCGATAGACCAGTTTTTTGTCTCCGCAGCCACCGGCGCGGTAGAAGCCCTGCAGCGTAGTCGTCACCATGCCGTCGGTGAAGCGGGTGCCGATGACCTTGCCGTCCTCGGTAGCGTCAAGGCCGATGATGCCCGCCAGTTTGTCATTGCCATGCTCACGCCAACAGGCGATGATCTTCTCCACCGCATCGTCGGGCATATAGTCGTCGCTGTCGATGCAGGTGTTGAGTTCGGTGGTGATGTTGCGGTAGGCCGTGTTGTGCGCGCCGTGCATGCCCTGGTTGTCCTGATAGATGTAGCGGATGGCGATTTTGCCCTCGGCAATCCACCCTTCGACCAGTTGGCGGGTGTTGTCGCTCGAGCCGTCGTCCACCACGAGCCATTCAAAGTCCTTGCAAGTCTGCCGGCACAGGCTCTCGTAGGTGCGCCCAATGGTGTGGGCGCGGTTATATGCCGGTGTAAATATGGTTAATGTTGCCATCAGTTTTTATCGATTGTTATTATGTGTCAGTGAGGATTTTTCACTCCAAAGAACCAGTGGGCAATAAACGGGCTCATCCGTAATATCGTGCCGATAAGCAAGCACAAAGCAATGATGGCTACGGCTATCACCAGCGACACCGACATCTCGACAATTTGCATCGGGTGGTCCTTAAAGATTGTTATATAACTCAAGTTTGTAGGCAACAGGAAATAATGTATCAAATAGATATCAAGCGTGCGGCGGCCCACATACTGGAATAACCGCCCCGTTGCGGTCTCATGAGAAAAGAATGCCTGCTTTTTCCTGAAAAATGAGAACACCACCACAAGGCCACTCAATGTTATTGGAAAGCGAATAAACAACTCCGGAAGCGGCAGAGGGTAAATGAATGCGCATCCCAAGAAGAAAACAAAGATGCAGCAAGTCAACAGATATTTGCCATCAAGCCATTGCTGGAATTTGTCGAAATGCTGTTTCAGCAATGTGCCCAAGACAAAAAAGATAAAATAATGCAAATGTCGAAAACTAAAAAAACCTACTACCGATTCGGGGATATGCAAATATTCAGAATATGGCGGCCATGAACACGGATAAAGCATTATGCCCAATGCAACGAGTACGACACTGGCCCAACTGCTGCGGATAAAAAATCGCACCATGGCATAGAATACAAAATACTCAAACAGCACAAATGTAAACCAATATCCATACTTTGGTCCGTCAAATATACCATCCAAAATATTGATATTCTGCGAAAACAGATATACGATAAAGAACAGGAAGGGACCAATGAGCTGTACGGGTATTTTCTTCTTAAAAAATTGGACAATGTGCATTGCGTCCCATGTCACTCCAGCCTTGTAGAGCACAAAACCGCTAATCAGAAAGAACATCGGCATTCTGATTAACGACAAGTAACCATGTATCGGAGCTTCGGAATTTAAGCACCACTGCGCCGTGTGCATAAGCACCACGAGGAACATGGTAAATCCTCGCATAGCATCAATATACTCAATCCTCTTTGTCGCACCAACCTTGTCCGTCATAAATCATAAAAATAGTAATCCTTAATCATATTAGCATGTGTGGTATGCCTCTAATTCTCCACCCACCAATATTTGCTCAACGACTCAAATCCCATTCCTGCCTGGCCATAGTAGTAGATGAAGTACATGAAGAACAGGAAGCCCGAGTACAGGAACAGGATGATGGCGGTCTTGCGGTCCTGGTCTTCCCAGATGTTCATGCGCAAGAGCGGATAGGCGATGACCACCGGGTAGAGGAACCACGAGAGGTAGGCAAAGCGGTTGGAGAACGAGGCGCGAATCACCATAATCCAAAATGCATTGGCAATCAAGTACACATTGGCAATCACGGTATAGGCCACATCATGGAAACGCCGCTTTTGCGTCACATACCAAATCATCAAGGGCGCAAATGAACTGTACAGCAGGAAGTCCCACCGGAAGCCCGTGTGTGAGAAGCTGTCAGCTAATTCTGCATTGTACTGTCCCTGATAGTAAGTAGCCATGCGGTCATCCAGTCCAAGGGCCATGAACGCATCAGTAACCAATGGACCAATCGTCAATGACAGGAAAATGGACAAGAGCCAAAAGCGCAATGCGTTCTTGGTATCCTTGACCAAATATAGCGTCATGACTGCCGCGGTAGAAGGAATGATGGTACTGCGATGGACGCCCAATGCCAGGAGCATCATAAAGAAACCAAACCAGCGCTTGGCGCCCGGCTTGATGACCATGGCAAGGGCAACGAGCTCAATACTCGTTGCAAAACCATTGCGGATGCCGTTGGTGCCGAAAGACGCCACCTGGAAACTCGTGAAGAAGAACACCATGGCAATCCACAGGTTCTTGCGCATCAGCAGGCTGGCGCAGATGAGCATGCCGCCATAATAGACCAAGTCCACCACAAGGAAGTATTCGGTGTGGTTGAGGCCCATGCGCCAGCAAAAGAGGTTGAAGTCATGCCACAGCCACTCGGTGGACAAATTAGGCATCATGTAGTGGGCATCGGCCATAGCTGAATAGTTCATCGCATAGAGCCACATGTCGCCAAAAAATCTGGTCAAAGGCCGCAGTCCCCAGTAAAATGCCGCCAAGATGGTCGCCAGCACAGCAATAGGCTGCGATGGATTGCTCTCGGCAGTCAGGATTTTCTGCTGCTTGGAACCGATGTAGAATAAAATGGTTGACCAGGCAATGACCAACATGGCAAACTGCCAATAGGTATTGTAGTAGTATGGGGAGATAAATTCAATAGGTTCCATATGTGGACTTTATTTCAAGCCGCGGGGGCTTGGACTGATAAAGGAATATTGCGGTTAAAGTTTGAGCAGGAAGCGGAGCGGGGAGCGGCGGATGAACTCTGATATCAACGCCGAGGCAAAGGTATAACCCACGGCAATCAAGACTGCCACAACAGGATGCACCTGCAAATTGGGGTGCGGGAACGCCCACCCCACGACAATCATGAGGATGAGGTGGAAGATGTAGATGCCCAGCGCATTGTTGCCCAAGAAGGCGACTACGGCGCGCACGGCGTTGTTCGAAGACGACCAATGCCGCCCCCAGCCGAAGATGCCCACCGAGAGCAGCAAGGCGCCCAGCGTGGGGAAACAGTAGTTGCCGCCCTCGAACTGCGCCCCCTCGGCATTGACCACCGCAATGCACTCCAACGCAATCAAGGCAAGGCCAGCGAGGGCAAATATCAGGTTGGTCCACCACTTGGGGCGCTTGTCCGCCAAATGATGACCGGCATACATATACACCAGCCCGTACATGGTGAACACGCCGATGTGGTCCCAAGCGGGAAAGTGCATGCCCGGGTTAATCAGCCGGACAATGTCCCACGAGAGGTTGGTGGCAAACGGGCAGATGAGCAGCAAGCAAATCACCGCCCATGTGCACCAGTTGGGCAGGCGGTTGAGCACATAGGTCGCCACATACATCAGCGCCAGCGAGAACAGGAACCAGTAGTAGGGAATGGCGCGCAGGATGCCTCCTGGCGTGAAGCACGACAAGTCGTGGCTGCGCGCCGCCAGCAGCGCCATCACTACGATGCCCCACAAGGCACCCAGCCCAACCAGGCGCCCGGCCTTGGTGAGCGACTTCTTGAGGTCATAACGGCGCCCAATGGTGAGCGCGCCGTTGACCATGAAGAACAGGGGCACACCAGCTGCGGTGAACAGCCACAGCAGTTGGGTGACGGTGGGGAAATAATATTCCCCGGCACGATAACCCAAATCGACCATGCCCACATGGTAGAGCACCACGAGAAAGGCCGCCAGGGCCTTCAAGGCATCAAAGCCGAAGATGCGTTTGCTTGTTGTATTGTTGCCCATTGCTTTATTTTTCAATTTTAATGACATCCTTCTGCGCTGTGACATGGGGCATGTAGCGCTTCATCAACGGGATGAGGAAGTGGCACACGGCCAGGGTTGTTGCCAACAGCACGGTGAATAACACCCATCCGGAGATGTGGCCTTTGGCCAGGTAAACTATGCCCCTGATGACCAACAAATGGGTGCACAGAATCATGATGGAGTACCGCCCCCAATAGGAGACAAGCGGGAGGCGCTTGATGAGCCTGGCCAAGGTCAGGACCATGACCGTGCCGGCGATGCCGGTGAGGTGAATGTACCAAATGCCGTCGCGAACATAGAAATTACGCACATACTCGACGCGCTCGGCAAAGAGCCATAATATCACGGCGCCGGCGATGAGCAGCGGCACGTCGCGCCACAGGTTGACGCGATAGGCCAGAAACCGCGTGTGGCGGTTCATCCACCATCCAAACACGAAGAAGGGCAAGCAGGTAAATGCCGTGTCCACATAGAAGGGGATTTGCAGTTTGAAATAACTCAGCAGCAGTCCCCCTACGCCAAAGAGGAGCGTGAGATAGAGCACGATGCCCGCCTTGTAGCGTTGCGAAATGATGCCTGCCAGCCACTGGATGAGGAAGAACAGCACATTCACCTCGAACAAGCAGAGCAGGAACCATATCGGGCCGTTATAAAAAGGCGCCTTGCCGCACAGCAATGGCCATTGAAACTTGTGATACTGCGCCCAATAGGGCAACAGGGATGTGCAGACGAGAAAAAACAGGAACGGAATGAGCAATTTGTTGGTCTTGCGCTTCAAGAATCCCACAAAGCCCTCATACTGCTTGAAAAACAGCCCCGACAGGATGAAATAGAGCGGCATGCGAAATGCCTGGAGCTGATTGGCAAGGGGGTAGTCCACCTTGGCATACTGCGAGACATGATTCAAGACAACGAGGAAGATGCAGAACCCCTTGGCGAGGTCTATCCATTCGATGCGCTTGCTGCCCATGTCGGCCTGTTTTGATCAATCTTGCCCTGCGAGCAATTCACTTGTGCTCCTCGAGCCAGCGCCGCTGAGCGGCAAGCAAGTTGTTGAGCAGCGCCTCGGCGGCGGCGGGACCGTTGAAGTGCGAGCGCACAAACTCGCAGCCCGCCTGAGCGATAGCCTCGAGTTCCTGCTGATGCTCGGGCTGCTGGTAATAAGAAATCTTGGCCTTGAGGTCGTCGAGCGTGCCGTCGTAGCCGATGTAATGCACGCCCTCCTGCATGCCGTAGTCCTC
Source organism: uncultured Prevotellaceae bacterium (assembly GCA_937898675.1). Taxonomy (GTDB): domain Bacteria; phylum Bacteroidota; class Bacteroidia; order Bacteroidales; family Muribaculaceae; genus Sodaliphilus. The sequence continues at coordinate 53,477 of CALEJB010000058.1, read as the reverse complement.
GTAGTAGCCGACCGTCTGGCCAATGTAGGCGCATCCGCATGCCATGCCCTCGACAAAGCCGATGCCCGGCAGACCGATGAGTTCCTCGCCCACGATGCACATCTTGTAGTCATTGAAGGTCTTGACCATGTCAAAGGAGTAATACTTCTTTTGCTTGCCGGTAAAGAACTTGGCATGCAGGCGCGCCATCACCTTCTTGACGGCGTTATCCGTCTCCTTGGTCTTGATTTGCTTGTCATCCTCCAGGTAGTCGCTGCTGTAGCAGTCCACCCAGGGCTTGAGCTCGGCAGCATGGTCATAGATTTGCTTGCGTGCCGGCTGCAGGCAGTCGGTGCCATAGTACTTGACGAGGTAGCCGGGATAGGTGATAGTGCCCACCGACATCGCCTTGTTCTGGCGCTCGGCAAAGGGCTTCACGGGCTTGAAGCGCTCGGCAAAGACAAAGGGGATGACCATGTAAGGCTTCTTGTACCAGCCAAAGTACTCGTCAAAGGCGATGAAGCGCTTGGACATGTCGCTCTCGTTGAACATCAGGTCGGGGTCGAGACGCTCCATCAGCGCGGCATTGCCCACGGTGAAGTGCAACTGGCTGACAGCGGCAAAGGCATCGGGCCGCTTGTCAAACTCAAAGTTTGTTCTATTAATCTGATAGAGCACAAGCAGGTCATCGTGGCGGATATCGCTCTCGTGCTTGAGCACGGTAATCTTTTTGGCGGGGATGCCGTTCTTGCGGAGGCAAATCTTGCTCTCCAGGAAGCGGAACGACTGCAGGAAGCGGTTGCGGGTGGTGTATGACAGCGACAACCCGTACTTGCTGATGTAGGAGCACACCTCCACATCGTCGCGCGACAGCAGGTAGTCGAGAAAATACTTGTGCTTGATGGCAACCGACTGCTTGAAGATGTACTTGTTGAGCGTCTTGACAAGGAACTCGTTGCCGTGAAGGTTAACAAAGACGATTCGCATTGGTCAATTTTTGTGAGGTTTTCTCCGCCGCGTCCCGCAACGGGAACGGCGGCAGATGAAAATTATCGGTTCAAACTCTTGATGACGCCCCAGTCCTGATAGTCATCAATCTGGATGGGACGGAAATTTTTCTTGTCGAGCAGCATCAAGTAAATGATGTGCGAAATATACAGCGGTGAGCAATCCTTGAGGCGCTCATAGTAGCGGCAAAACTCGGCCGCATCGGCAAAGCAGTAGCCACCGGCGCTGAAAAATCGGCTCACCACGCGCTTCTCGATGATGTTGGTGACATAGAACATGTCGTCAACGGCGACATAACTCTTGTGCTGCGGGTCCACGACGGGCAGGTTCTCAAGCGCATAGATGGCAACGCCGTTCTGCGGCAGAATCTCATCGGTGGTGAAGTAGCAATCGGCATCCTTGAGGAACACGGTGCCTTGCACTTTATTCATCTCGATAGCGCGCGCCACCGTCTCGGCCTGGCACGAGGTGGGCGTGTCGAGCACGGTCACATGGGCCTTGTCGGTAATGCCGTGGCGGCGGAACTGCAATGACAACTGCTCGCTGAGCATGAAACGCTCGTCGTGCGAGCGCAGGATAACAAAATAGATGTCGCTCACCTCATCCAGCGGCAGACCGGTGATGGCCTTGACGCAATACATGTTGCCCTGCTCATCAAACGAGAAGGGCTGAGGCAGTTTGTGGACATATTCGGGCTTGTCGGCCGCAATGGGAACAATAATGGTCATCATAGCATCAGGATTTTTTAAGGTTGTTTATTTCAGCAAGCTGGCCTGCAATGACGCGCTTGAGGTAGGCAATGACCTTGTCGTCATGGCCATACTGCAGGATACGCAGGAAGTTCATCAGTTGCAAGGGCATATAGTAGTTGCGGTACCACTCGTGCCGGCCGGTGAAATACTCATCGATGGCCTGGTCGATCTTCTCGCTGATGATGGACAGACGCACCTTGTCAAAGGGCTTGTTGTACATCAGCGTGGACCACAGGTAGGCCGTATCCTGGCGTATCTTGACGATATCGAGCAGCGGTGACTCGATGAACGAGTCGAGGAAATCAATGAGGTAATAGTTGTTGCCGTTGAACAGGATGTTGCTGAAGGTCAGGTCGCCATGGCACAGGCCCACAGGCATGGTCATGTCGCCCACGGCATCCATCACCTCGCTCGAGCGGCGCACCAGTTCCTGGGCCTCGGCATCGTCCTTGAGATGGAGATTCTTAGCGCACTTGCGGGCCACGTCGGCCATCTTGTCGGTGAGGATGGCCGAAGGCACGGTCTGCATCGTCGAGCCGGCAATTTCCAGGTCGAGGAAATATTTGAGCGCCCCAATGAGGTAATTGATCTGCTCAAATCCGGCGCACTCAAAATACTCAACATAGTTCTTGGAGTAAACATACTCCATCTTGATGGTGGCCTCGGTGTCGCTCTGCGTCACCTCAAAAATCTTGGGCACGCGGATGTGCTGGTACTCCGGCTTGGCAGCCGCAATCTGTTTGTTGGCCTGGTTCACGAGACGCGGCACATATCCGGCGTCGTGGGTGCTCTTGTGGATGCGCAGCTCGTTGTCCTCGGTGACAATGGCGATGTCGCATCCCGAATGGCCTTGGATGTCAAGTTTCATAGTCGTAACAGTGTCGTTTTATGGTTATTAGAGTGTTATTTTTACATAGCGGGTGCCTGCGGCACGGGCGGCCTCGAGGCCCACTGGCGAATCTTCAAACACGAGCGTCTCGCCGGGCGTGACGCCCATGCGCTCCATCACGGTGACGTATATCTCGGGCGACGGCTTGCCGTGCGTTACATCCTCGCCCGCCAGTATCAGGTCAAAATCCTCGGCAACGCCGATGTGCGTCAGCGCGTTGGTAAGATTCTTGCGGCGCGCCGTCGAGGCGACAGCGGTCTTGCCCCCGCCGCGGCGGAACATCCTGATGAACTCAATCAACGGCTGGTTGGCATGCAGCAGACCAAAGTGGCTCGGGTAGCGCTCGCCCTTGATGGCGCGTATGCGCTGGCTCACCTCGGCATCGGTGATGCCCATCTTGGCCATGAAGCCGTCAAACCTGAGGCCGTAGCACTCGCGGTACTGCTCCTCGCTGAGCGACAGCCCCACCTGGGCAAACGCGTCGCGATAGGCGTGATAGTTGGCCTGGAAGGTATCGACGAGCGTGCCGTCAAAGTCGGTAATTAACAATTTGATTTCCATATCGTTACTGATAATCTTCGGGTTACTCCTCCCCCTGGGCCTGCAAGAATTCCTCGGGCGTGCCATAGGAGTGATATTCCTCCATGGTCGCCAGGCGCACGGTTTTGCCCTCGGCCAGCAGGTAGTTGTAGAGCAGCGACACATAGAACTCGGGCTTGGTGCATGTGCCGTCATCGAGCAGGCGATGGGCGATGCGCTTAAAGTCCTTGCCACTGCCAAAGAAGTAGGCGCCGCACAGGGCGTGGCTGGAGATAGGCTCCTTCTCGGCGGTGCGCAGCACACGGCCCTCAGCGTCAACCTGGGCAAAACTGTACCGCGGATTCTCGGACTCAAACGACACCAGCGCGCCGCCGTCGGCATCGGCCGCGGGCAGCGACAGCGCCTGGGCCACCAGTTCGTTGTATCGCTGGCTACGGAACTCCAGGTCACAGTCCATCACCACCACGGCATCGTCGTCGCCGATAGCCTCCTCGGCCACCAGGCAGGTTTCCACCGCGCCGCGCGTGGTCTTGAGCACCGAGAAGATGCGTGCCTGGGGCTCCAACGCCTTGATCAACTGGTCGATGTGCTGGTTGTCGATGTGTTCCTGACGGACGATGAAGCTGTATTTCATGTCAGCGCCCTCGATGGCAACGCTGCCAATGGCGCGCTGGAACAACGGCACGCCGCGCAGTTCAATGAGCGGCTTGGGAGTGGTCCAGCCCGCCTTGGCAAAGCGAGAGCCCTCGCCAGCCATGGGCATGATGATGTGTAATGGTCGCATATATTGTGGATTATTTCAGGTTTGCGGACAAGAAATTAATGCTCTCACCTCGCTTGGCGGCCAGTCTGGAATAGACTTGCTCCCAGTTGATTTCCTTGATGGCAGGCTCAGCAGGCTCGGTATCCGACACCAGCCGGCTGTCCAGGCCCAGCAGGCCCAGCAGGCCGGCAATGCGGGTGTTGCCGCGCTTGTGGTTGCACAGCGAGTAGAACTCACGGCCAAACAATATGCTGAACACGGTGCCGTGGAAGGAGTCGGTGACCACCATCGCGGCGTTGCTGATCATGGCGAGCCACTGCCCTACGGTGAGGCGGCCGCCCCACCCTGCCGAGAAATAGCGCACCTTGAGGCCACGGTCGGCAGCCAGGTGGTTGAAAAACGCCCGCTTGGCATCGGTGACATCCAGGCAATAGACCGCAAGATAAGGCTCGCTGCAGTCCCAGTCCGGGTCAATAATAGGCCCGTAGTCCCCGGCCGTGAGCAGCATGGTGGGGTCGAGCACATGCTGCGCCTCCATGCCCAAGTGGTCGCGGCACAGGGCGACACCGCTCGACTCGCGCACCGAGATGGCGTCAAACTGCCGGGCCAGGGGCACGCACTGGGACTCCTGCTCGGGAGTGTACTCCCAGTTGTCAACGCCGAACGAGGCGGCATAGGCCACTCGCCTGAGCGGCAGCCCCTGGGCAAACTTGAGGAACATGTCGGCGATGTGGGTGCCGTTGTAGGCCGCGCGCCACACCTGGTCACTGCCCACGACAATGCCCTCAAGGCCATAGCGCTTGACCGCGCTGCGCTCATAGTCCCACATCACACGGGTGGTGGCGATGTGCTCCTCGATGAACTCGCCCGTGAGCCTCCAGCGCAAAGCGCCGTGATAGCGTTGCGGGAACGAAGCCTTCTTGCCGCACGCGCGACGCAGCAGGGTGCGGCAGCAGTTGAACACATAGTGGGGCGTGGAGAACTTTTGGAAAGCGTCCAGCGTGACGGGGTCATGGCCCAGTTGCTTGAGGGCCTGCTGCAGCGCCCAGTTCTGTATAATGCCGCCGTAGTTCATCTCCAGCGGCTGTGTGACTATTCCTATTCGCATGAAATATTCAAGTAAAAGTGGGGAAACCCACCGGACAAACGTCCACATAACGACAAAAAGCGGGGGACACCGACCCCTGAGGGGCTGGCGGACCATCGTGAAACGGGTAAAGCCGTGGACACTGTCGCAGTAGTCATTATCAGCAGGTTACCTGTCGTATATTAAATGCCGGCATTGCACATCATATAACGCATGCGCGTAGCGCGCCAACATTCAAAGCGCAAAATTAAGTTTTTTTTACGACTCATACAACAATTGCAGGCCAAAATCGAACGGGTTGTGATAAATTTGTCAAAAAAATAACACACTTCGCCACGATTACGGCGCAACAAGCCCCCTAATAACGGAGTCTGCCCGATGGTTTCAATCTGTAAGTTGAAATTCGGAAATTTATGCAAGATAACAGGCCCCAACCACATGCGGCGCAAGTGGACGGCAACAGGAAAAAACATACCGTACAAGTGTCGATGGCACAAGTGGATAACCACCACCCATAAAAACAAAAACACGCGGTTTCATCGAAGATTTCGGGCATTTTCCTCACACAATCCAGGGACCCAATCACTGTCTGAAACCATCGCAAAAAGCATGTGACAAATCCAAAGAATTTGTCAAAAAAAAATGGTTACAATTTCATAAATTCCACCGCTTATTCGATAGCACTTGCCGCAGGTGCCACGATGGCACCTCGGATTGCCTTGCGACATCATTACAATGACAAAATCAGCCACAAAAGCAACATTTTGCAAACAGCATGAGGTTATTCAAATTTAATGTGTAACTTTGCACAGAAAACCCAAAGGGAAAAAAGACCCTGTGGTATTGAACTTTAGTAATATTATTTGGAGGACACTGCTATGATAAGAGTATTAGATGTTGCCTATGTGAACGATTACAAGTTGTTGATATTATTTAATGACGGCACCCGCAAAATGGCCGATTTGAGGCCTTTTCTCACAGGCGGGATTTTAGGTGAACTGCAGGATTTGAACAAGTTCACCCAGTTCAGTCTCAATGGATGCACCATTAAATGGGCCAACGGCGCCGACCTGGCGCCCGAGTTTCTATACGACATCGGACAAACCCTGTAGGACCAACCGAGACAAATTATTCCGGTCCTGGTCGCTCCACATCATCCGAGGCGCCCCATGACAGGGCGTCTCGGATTGTTTTCATGACCGACATGTTGCCTGTTCAAGTTTTTTGTGTTACCTTTGTCGTTTCAAACGCTAACATTTTATAAAAAGAAGAGAACAATGAGTGAAAACAATAAGCGCCAGCGCCTGAAGGTGGGCATCACCATGGGTGACACCAACGGCATTGGCATCGAAGTCATCCTGAAAGCCGTCGGCGTGCCCGACATGATGGACATCTGCATTCCCGTCATCTACGGCTCGAGCAAAATCGTCAGTTACCACCGCAATGCGCTGGACATGCCCAGTTTCCAAATCAACCACACCAACGATGCCGCCCGCATCAAGGACAACATGCCCAACCTGGTGGAGTGCATCAGCCAGGACATCAAGGTGGAACTGGGGCAACCCAGCAAACAGGCCGGCATGGCCGCCTTTATGGCGCTCGAAGCCGCCGTGCGCGACCTCAAGGCGGGCATTATCGACGTCCTGGTGACGGCACCCATCAGCAAGGAAAACATCCAGAGCGACCAGTTCCACTTCCCCGGCCACACCGAGTATCTGGAAAGTGCCGCAGGCGAGGGCGGCAAGGCGCTGATGATACTGTGCACCGACAGCCTGCGCATCGCGCTTGCCACCACCCACCTGCCTGTAGCGCAGGTTCCCGCCGCCCTCACCGCCGAGGGCATCCGCGAGCGGCTGCGCCTGTTCAACGCGTCGCTCAAGCGCGACTTTGACATCGACTGCCCGCGCATCGCCGTGCTGTCGCTCAATCCCCACGCGGGCGAGAACGGCCTGCTGGGCAAGGAGGAGAACGAAATCATCAAGCCCGCCATGCAGCAGTCGCTCGACGAGGAAGGCGTGCAGTGCTTTGGCCCGTTTGCCGCCGACGGATTCTTTGGCAACCGCCAGTACCGCCGCTTTGACGGCGTGCTCGCCATGTACCACGACCAGGGCCTTGCACCATTCAAGACCATCGCCATGGACGAAGGCGTAAACTTCACCGCCGGCCTGCCCGTCGTGCGCACCAGCCCCGACCACGGCACGGGCTATGACATCGCCGGCCAGAACATCGCCAACGAGGCGTCGCTGCGCCATGCCATCTACACCGCCATCGACGTGCACCGCAACCGTATCCAATATGACGAGCCGCGCCAGAACCCGCTGCCCAAGCTGTTCCAGGACCGCGGACGCGACAATGTGAAGCTCGACCTCACCAAGGGCGAGAAGGACTGACGCAACCCACCGCAAGCATATCATGATTAAAGGAATCATCTTTGACTACGGCGGCACCCTTGACAGCCGCGGCGTGCACTGGAGCGAGGTGCTGTGGCAGGGATACCGTCAGGCGGGCGTCCCCATCGACAAGGAGACCTTTCGCGCCGCCTATGTCGAGGGCGAGCGCGCCCTTGCCCGCGAGCGCATCATCCTGCCGCAGGACAACTTTGGCACGCTGCTGCGCAAGAAGGTTGAACTCGAGATATCCTACCTGCCCGAACAGCCCGACGAGGCCACCCGGCGCCGCTGGACTGACACCATCGCCGGCTACTGCGACAACGCTGCCCGCTCGTGCATCGACGAGGCGCGCCCCATGCTGCAGACGCTGCGCGAGCGTTACCCGATGATGCTCGTGAGCAACTTCTACGGCAACATCGACGAGGTGCTGCGCGACTACGGCATCCGCGAGATGTTCAAGGGCATCATCGAGAGCGCCGTGGTGGGCATCCGCAAGCCCAACCCCACCCTCTTTCGCTTGGGCGTTGACGCGCTGGAGCTGCCTCCCGAGCAGGTGCTCGTAGTGGGCGACAGCCTGCGCAAGGACATCCAGCCCGCCGAGCAGCTGGGATGCCAGGTGCTGTGGCTCAAGGGCAAGGGCTGGACGGCCGACGAGGACGCACAGACCCATCCCCACATGATCACCCGCGTCACCGAGGCGCTGGACTGGATTGACAAACTGTAACCACAAAGACATCATCACCATTATATGAACTACGCGATAATCGCTGCGGGCGAAGGCTCGCGACTGGCACAGGAAGGCGTGGCGCTGCCCAAGCCCCTCGTGCGTCTGCAAGGCGAGCCCATGATTGGGCGCCTCATCCACATCATGCTGCGCTGCAATGCAGAGAGCATCAGCATCATCGTCAACGAGCACATGACCCAGGTGCGCGAGTATCTCGAGGGCCTGAAACTGCCCGTGCCCCTCAACCTCGTCGTTAAGACCACGCCCAGCTCGATGCACAGCCTGTGGCACCTGAGCCGCGTGATTCCGAAGGGGAAATTCTGCCTGACCACGGTGGACACCATCTTCCGCGAGCCGGACTTCAAGGGCTATATCGACGCCTTTGAGACCGACACCCGGCACGACGGCATGTGGGCCGTCACGCCATTTGTCGATGACGAGAAGCCCCTGTGGGTTGCCGTCGATGACGCGATGAACATCACCGCCTTCAACGACAAGCAGACCGACGGCGAGCGCTATGTGTCGGGCGGCGTGTATGCCATGACCGACAAGGCCTTTGCCGTGCTCGACGAGTGCATCGGGCAAGGCGTGAGCCGCATGCGCAACTTCCAGCGCGCCCTCGTCGCCGCCGGGCACAGCCTGCAGGCCTACAGCATCGACAAAATCGTGGACGTGGACCATGCCGGCGACATCGCCACCGCCCAGGCATTCCTGGACGCGACAGATTGAGCGTAACAATCTGTAATTATTAAAAAATGTGATTAGAGCAGGATTTTGGCCAAAATCGGCAAAATTCAGAGAAAATTTGCCCGAAAACATCAGATGCACGATTAGAATTATTTAAGATTTGATTATCGAAACGTATGCTGATTTTGTATATTTTATACATTTTGGCAATATTTTAACTAATTTGTACTAAAATTTGACGGCATTTCGTTCCCCAATTCGGAAAATTGGTGTAATTTAGCGGCGTTTTTCGCTAACGTAATCATTACGCAGGCAAGACAAAACCCATTGTGTGCAAAAACATAAGTTGAATACGCATAAACATTAATTAATAGAAATTATGGCAAAAGAAATCGCAAAGCCCGCAACCGGCAAGTTAGGCATCATGGTTGTTGGATTAGGTGCCGTCAGCACCACCTTTATGACTGGTGTATTTATGGCCCGCAAGGGTCTCGCCAAGCCCGTAGGCAGCATGACCCAGTATGACAAAATCCGCATTGGTAAAGGCGAGAACAAGAAGTATTTACACTATAGCGACATCGTTTCGATGCCCACCCTCGACGACATCGAGTTCGCAGCATGGGACGTATATCCCGCCAACGCTTACGAGAGCGCCATCAACGCCGAGGTGCTGAAAGAGAAGGACATCGAGCCCGTCAAGGACGAGCTGCTCAAGATCAAGCCCATGAAGGCCGCCTTTGACGTGAACTACGCCAAGCGCCTGGACGGCGACAACGTGAAGCAGTGCAAGGACCGCTGGGACATGACCGAGCAGGTGCGCGCCGACATCCGCAACTTCAAGAAGGAGAGCGGCGTTGACCGCGTGGTTGTGCTGTGGGCCGCTTCGACCGAAATCTATGTTGCCCCCGACATGAAGTACCACGGCAGCATCGCCGCCCTGGAGCAGGCCATGAAGGACAACGTGGTGGACAAGGTTGCCCCCTCGATGTGCTATGCCTATGCAGCGCTGATGGAGGACTGCCCCTTTGTCATGGGTGCCCCCAACACCACCGTTGACATCCCCGCCATGTGGGAACTCGCCGAGAAGACCCAGATGCCCATCGCCGGCAAGGACTTCAAGACTGGCCAGACCCTGGTGAAGAGCGGCTTCGCTCCCATCATTGGCACCCGCATGCTCGGCCTGAACGGCTGGTTCTCGACCAACATCCTGGGCAACCGCGACGGCCTCGTGCTGGACGAGCCCGCCAACTTCCGCACCAAGGAGGTGAGCAAGCTGTCCACCCTCGAGAGCATCCTCGTTGCCGACGACCAGCCCGACCTGTACAGCGACTACTACCACAAGGTGCGCATCAACTACTACCCGCCCCGCAACGACAACAAGGAGGGCTGGGACAACATCGACATCTTTGGCTGGATGGGCTATCCCATGCAGATCAAGATCAACTTCCTGTGCCGCGACTCCATCCTGGCAGCGCCGCTGTGCCTTGACCTGTGTCTGCTCATCGACCTCGCCCGCCGCGCCGGCCGCTATGGCACCCAGCGCTTCCTGAGCTTCTTCCTCAAGAGCCCGATGCACGACTACACCGTTGACGAGGTGCCCGTTAACCACCTGTTCCAACAGTATGTCATGCTCAAGAACGCCATCCGCGAGATGGGCGGCTACGAGGCTGACGAAGAAATCGACTAAATCGCCAAATTAAGAAGGATAGACAGAACATATTCACCCGGGAGCGGCCGCATTGCAATGCGGCCGCTCCTTTTTGCATGCACTATCGCCCACAGCAGCGGCCAAGTTTTGTTGATATTTTTCTTTATTTTAGTTTGTCAATTCAGTTGAATTACACTAAATTTGCACCGTATTATGCAGTATAGTGCGCCAACCGCACCGCAGCACCGGGCCACAAGCCCCAACAAGTCGATTAAAATTAGCTTATCATGCAACAGATAGTTCAAGAAGACATGGCCGCCAGAATGGCCGCCGAAGAGAAAAAGAAAAAACGCTTCCGCACTGGCATTAAGTGGGATAGGTTGTTCATGGCTTGCGCCTACAACTGGTACTGGTTTGTCCTGTCGATGATTGTATGCGCCTGCATCGCCTACTTGTACGGCAAGACCCAGCCCCAGTTCTATGTCGCCCATTCATCGATTCTTGTCCGCTCCAAGGACAGCGCCCAAGGCACGCCGTCGATGACCTTTAGCGACATGGGCCTGAGCACGGTGAACTACATCCCCAACGAACCGTTCAAGCTGCGCTCGTCGAGGGTGATGGAAGCCGTGGTCAACTCCCTGGGGCTTAATGTGCAGTACTATGGCCACATGTTCCTGCGCGATGTGAACATCTACAAGAACACGCCCGTGCAGGTCACCCCGCTCAAGGAAGTGACCGGCGGCTACACCATCAGGATTGTGCCCAAGGACAGCGAGACATACGAATTCAACATCAACAACGGCACCTGGAAAAAGGCCCACTTTGGCAACAAAGTGAACACCGAGTTCGGCCCCATCTCCATCACCAAGTCGCAACTGTTCAACGACAACTACATTGACTACAACGTCATTGTCAAGGTGACGAACCCGTCGGCACTGGCCCGCAGCCTGTCGTCAAACCTTGTCGTCGAGCTTGCCGACCAGCACAGCGACGTGCTCAACCTGGCCATCAAGGGCGAGAACCCTGAATTGTGCGCCGACATCCTCAACGAGCTTGTCATCGCCTACAACCAGGAAGGCATCAACGACATGAACCAGGTGGCCCGCAACACCGAGGCCTTCATTGCCGAGCGCGTCAACGACCTGGCCAACGACCTGAGCGGCGTGGACAACCAAGTGGCCGCCCTGACCGCCAGCTCGGTGAACTCGCGCATGCTGGGTGACGCCGGCAACACGATGAAATATGTCGATAACGCCGCCAATGCCGACCTCGAAATCAGCCTGGCCCAGCAAATACGCGGCTTTGTCGCCAGCAAGGGCCCCGGCGAACTCATCCCCGCCAACACCGGCATGAGCAACGCCGGCATCACCGGACAGATTGACAAGTACAACGAGGCCATGCAGGACTATCAAAAGATTGCTGCCACCTCCAGCGCCGAGAACCCCGTGATGAAGGAACTGGCAAATTCGCTGGCAGCGCAAAAGCGCAACATCATGTCCAGTCTGGACAACTACATCAGCACGCTCCGCACCAAGCAGGGCCAGGCGCGCCAGATGCAGGGCGCTGCCCAGAGCAGCATGGTCGCCAACCCGTCGCACGAGAAGGCGATTACCGAGGTCACCCGCCAACAGAAAATCAAGGAGGAGTTGTACCTCTACCTGCTGAACAAGCGCGAGGAGAACGCCCTGCAGATGGCCATCACCGAGCCCAATGCCAAGGTCATGGAGCCCGCCATCCCCAACAACTCGCCTGTGACCGCGCCGCTGACGCGTATCGTGCTCACGGGTATGATTATCGGTCTGCTGATTCCCGCATTCATCCTCTATGGCGTGTTCTGGTACTTCTCGCTTGACAAGACCATCCACACCCGCCGCGAGGTTGAAGAGGCGTGCGACATCCCCATCCTGGGCGAGCTGCCGGCCAAGAAGAGCTCCATCACCGGCGAGATTGTGGTCAACGAGACTTCCAACGACCGCATGAACGAGGCATTCCGCATCGTGCGCAACAACCTCGACTTCGTCACCGACCAGAACAAGGAAGACGGCGATGCCACCGTTATCCAGTTCACCTCAACCATGTCGGGCGAGGGCAAGTCGTTTGTCGCCGTCAACCTGGCACTGGCCTACACCTATATTGACAAGAAGGTTATCGTAGTGGACCTTGACTTGCGCAAGGGTAAGTTCTCGGAGTATGTGGGCGTGCAGGATGGTATGGGCGCGTCGGCCTATCTGTCGGGCAAGGAGCCTGACTTGGACAAGGTCATCCACAAGGGCCCGCTGCATGAGGGATTTGACATCATCAGCGTCGGTGCCATTCCTCCCAACCCCACTGGTCTGCTCATGAGCAAGAACATGCCCAAGATGATTGAAGAACTCAAGAAGAGGTATGACTTCGTCATCCTCGATACCGTGCCCTTCAACCTGATTGCCGATGCCGCCATCGTGAACCGCTATGCCGACCTGACCATCTACGTCATCCGCGACGGTAGGGTTGAACAGCAGTACCTGTACGAGCTGGAACGCATGGTCGAGGAGAAGAAGATCAACAACCTGACCTTCCTCATCAACGACATCAAGGTGAGCAAGACCCGCTACAACTACTCCTACGCCTACGGCTACGGCAAGGGCTACGGCTACGGTTACGGCTACGGCTATGGCTATGGCTACGGCGGCGAAAGCGGCGGCTACTACCTTGACGACACGCCCAAGGACATGTCGATGCCGAAGAAAAACAAGAAATAATTATTCACCTGTCAATACAATCACAGACGTATGAAAATCGCGGTTGTCGGAACCGGATACGTCGGACTGGTCACGGGCACCTGTTTCAGCGAAATGGGTGTCCATGTGACATGTGTCGATGTGGACGAGCGCAAGATTGAAGCGCTCAAGCAAGGCATCATCCCCATCTATGAGCCCGGGCTCGAGGCCCTGGTGCACAAGAATGTCAAGTCGGGCCGCCTGAACTTCACCACGCGGCTCAAGGAGGTGCTCAACGACGTGAGCATCGTGTTCAGCGCCGTGGGCACGCCGCCCGACGAGGACGGCAGCGCCGACCTGAAGTATGTGCTGGAAGTAGCGCGCACCATCGGCAAGCACCTGAACCACTATGTGGTGGTGGTGACCAAGAGCACCGTGCCCGTGGGCACTGCCCGCAGGGTAAAGGACACCATTGCCGAGGAACTCATGAAACGCGGCGCCGATGTGGCATTTGATGTCGCCAGCAATCCCGAATTCCTGAAAGAGGGCAACGCCGTGAAGGACTTCATGAGCCCCGACCGCGTGGTCGTGGGCGTCGAGAGCGAGCGCGCCCGCAAACTCATGGCACGGCTCTACAAGCCGTTCATGATTGTGAGCGACCGACTCATCTTCACCGACATCCCCTCGGCCGAAATGATAAAATATGCCGCCAACTCGATGCTCGCCACCCGCATCAGCTTCATGAACGACATCGCCAACCTGTGCGAACTCGTGGGCGCCGACGTGGACATGGTGCGCAAGGGCATCGGCAGCGACACACGCATCGGCAAGAAGTTCCTCTACGCCGGCTGCGGCTATGGCGGCTCATGCTTCCCCAAGGACGTGAAAGCGCTCATCCGCACCGCCGAGGAGAACGGCTACCCCATGCGCGTGCTGCAGGCCGTCGAGCAGGTCAATATCGACCAAAAGCTGGTGCTGTACCGCAAACTCACGGACTATTACGGTGGCGACGAGCGCCAACTGCGCGGCAAGACCATCGCCCTGTGGGGCCTGGCATTCAAGCCCGAGACCGACGACATGCGCGAGGCGCCGTCGCTGGTGCTCATCGACCTGCTGACGCGGGCAGGCGCCACGGTCAGGGTCTATGACCCCGTGGCCATGAACGAGTGCCGCCGCCGCATTGGCGACAAGGTGACCTACTGCACCGACATGTATGACGCCGCCGCCGGATGCGACGCGCTGATGCTCGTGACCGAGTGGAAGGAGTTCCGCATGCCCAACATCGACACCCTGCTCCACACCATGCCGGGCCGCCTCATCCTTGACGGCCGCAACATCCTCGACCGCGAGGAACTGCAGCAGGCGGGCTTTGAATACCATTGCATCGGCAAGTAACCGACAGTTTACACACTATATTATACAACACGTTCCCGCCGCAGCCGCGACGGGAACGTGTTGTTTTCCGGCAAGGGGCTATTACCGCTTGGCAGCCCTGGTGATGCGCATCGCGCCAGGGCCGAGTTTAGCAATCTGACGCTTGACGACCACCTTGCGGGACGCGGCATCGGTCACTGCCATGTAGATGCCCGCGGGCAGCTTGACAGTGCTGAGGCCCTGGGCCTTGGTGACGGCCACCATGTCGCCGTCGAGGTTATAGACCTCGATGCGCTCGCCGGCGGGATTGTCGATGACCATGGCGCCCAGGGCGGGCATGGCGTCCCACTGGCGCGCCATGGCGGGAGTGCCGTTCAGCAGCAGGTCGATGAGCGCCGAGATGTCCGAGGGGCTGATGTCGCCGTCCTGGTCAACATCGGCGGCAAGCGGGTTGAAGGGAGCAGCGTTGCCGTTCAGCAGATAGTCGATGAGCGATGAGACGTCCGAGGGGCCGACGGTGCCGTCGCAGTTCACGTCGCCAATCAGCACTGCAGGCTCATTGACAGTGCCCTGCACGTCGGCAAATGCGCTCACGCTGCCTGCTGTAGCCGTGACAGAGCCGTAGAAATCGCCCGCGGTCGCCGTAGAGGCCAGACGTACATAGAACACCTCGCCCGAGGGGTCAAGCGTGAGCCTGGTTGCCCAGTGGCTCCGGTCAAGGCTGATCTGGAAATTGCCCTCAACCGTGAGCGTGATGTTGGCGTTATTGTCCTGGGCTGTCACTGTGGCGCTGACAATGCCCGACACGCCGTCCTGCTCGGCCTCGATAGCGGCAATCGGCGTGATGCCGATGACGGGTTCGGGTATTTTGGCTTGGGCTGTGATGGCGATGTCGTCGATGTTGAAACGGGCACCGGCAGTCTGGTTCAACTTAAAGCGCACGCTGCCCGACACATTGAGGTCATAACTGTATTTCGTCCAAGTGGATGTGGGCTTGCAGGTGCCGCAGGTGGTCCATGTACTGCCGTGGTCGGTGCTGTACTGCACCTGCACCGTGGGAGCAGACTCGGTGGCGCTCCAGTTGGCGGCATAGAAGCTCACCTTGCTGGCGCCGTCGGCGATGTCCTCGGTCATCTCGATAGACGAACTGCTGTTCTTGCCAAAGCGGCATGACAGGCCGCCGTTCTTGTTGGTATCGGCCCAGATGCCCGCATTGTTAAAGTACCACGAGAACTCGTGTCCCTGCACGGCCTGGGTCCAGTAGCCGCCCGTCGTGCAGCCCTCCCAAGTCTCGATAACCTCCTCGCCGGGTTCGTTGCCGCCACCGCCGCCACCGCTGTTGTAGGTGGCGGTCAGGTGAACGGTCGAGCTCACCTCGGTGCTAATCAACGTGAGCGTGCCCGTGGCGTTGGCGCTGGTGCCGTTATAGGTCACGGTGATGGACGTGCCGCCGTTGGCGCTGGATGCGGTAATGGTTGACGGCGCCACGGTAAAGCCCGCGCCGCTCACGCTCACAGCAAGCGACTTGGTCAGATTGGTGCCGCGCACGGTAACCGTCTGGCTCACGCCCGAGCCGGTGTTGGTGCCCACGTTCACCGTCGAGCCATTGAGGGGAGCAGTGAGTGCGGGGGTCGGGGTGTCGCCGTCATCGGTGCCGTTCCAGGCGGTGCCCGCCTTGTTGCCCCAGATGTACTCGACCAGTTCGGGGTTGTCGATAAACGGGTTGCGGTTGCCCTGCAGGCTATAAACCGCCTCGTTGCGGTTGCGCTCCACCGCGCTCACGGGGTCGTTGCGCGACCATTGCAGGAACAGATTCACGGCATAGTTCGTCATGCCCGGGTATCCGCCCGAGAACACCACGCTGCCCTCACCGCTCTTCCAGTTGGCGGTCTTGGTCATGTAGCGCGTAGCCATATAAAAATATGTACGCGCGAAGTCGCCCTTGTACTCATCGGCGGGTTCAAACACGATGCCCGAGTAGCCGGCAAACGTGCTGTTGCCGCGCTTGCCCGTGCCATAGACCGTGCCGCCGGCGCACTCGCCAAAGGGGTAATTGGCGCGCATGCCGTTCACATAGCCGTCGGTGGGATAGAGGTGGAAAATGTCGGTGTACATCGTGTCCTGGCCGCCGCCCCACCAGCTGTTGGGCACCGAGTGCTCACGGTTGTAGCAGTCGCCCACGCCGCTGTAAGAGCCGCACTGGTCGGTGCTGTAGGTGAAACGGCTGTTGGAGTAACGGTCGATGATGGTCGTGCCGTTGCAGTCGGTGGTCTTGAATGCCGTCCACACATTGGTGTACGACTTCTTGGCGTGACCGTTGATGATTTTGTGCAGCGCCACCATCAGCGCCTTGTCCTTCTTGCCCGAGGCGGTGCTGTAGTAGCCCGTGGGCACGGCCGCCGTGGCCTGCAGCGCCGTGAACAGCGCCAGCATCACTGCCAACGCGTGAAATGAGATTCGTTTCATATCCTGTGATATCTTGTTTGTTAAGTTACTTGTCATTTTCTAACCACGATGGCGCGCGTCAATGGCTGGTGTAGAAGTCGGTGATGCGCACGATGGCGCGGGAGCACACGGGGCAAAAGTTCTCCACCTCGTTAATCTTCATGCGGCACTCCTGGGCCGGTCGATAGACGCCCTTGCTCTGGTAGCCGCCGCCCTCAAACACGCCCACGCGCTGCACGGCGGCGTTGAGCGCCTTGCGGTCCTTGTCGGCCGTGCTGCTGCGGTCGGGCAGTGTCACGGGCGGTGTGGGAATCGTGGTGCCCCGGGGCAGCATGTCGGCCCACTTGCTGTCAAAGTCCACCAGCGTGGTCAGGTTGGGCTCCCACGGCTCGGTGTCGGCGGGATACATGGTGATGAACCCGTCGTCATAGTAGTACTCGTCACCCAGGCCGGCATAGCTGTGGCCGAACTCATGCACGAGCACCTGGCTGAAGGTGGGATGGTCGCTGGTGCATATCATCAACTGGTTATAGATGCCACCGCCGCCGTAGGTGTCGCTGTTGACGAGCACGATGATGTGCTCAAAGGGCACGCCCGACAGCACGTCATAGACGCGGTGCATGTCCTGGGTGGTGAGGTAGCGGTCGGTGTAGAATGTGTCGTAGTGGGTGCCGACGGCGGTGTTGCGCCAGCGGCCCAGGTGCGGCACGCTGGGGCCGCTGCCCTGCGACTCGGCGGCCACGGCAACGATGTTGAAGCGGTCCCTCATCGCGGCAAACGGCTCGTGGGCGAACAGGGCATCGGCCACGCGCTCGCAGTCACGGTAAAACTTGCCCATCTGAGCGGCGGTGTAGCCCTCGGCCACGATGGCCAGGTCGATGCACTGCGTGATGTCGGGCTCGCCGTCGAGGGGGCCCTCGGTGGGCATATAGTTGCGCTTGCGGCTGGGCTGGTCGGCTTGCCGCTGCTCGCGGGGCAGCGTTTTGCCCTTCCACACATAGTGGTAGGGGATACCGTTCTCGCCGATGGCGCGGATGAGGATGTCGGCGGGGTCAACGGTGTGGGTCATCGAGGTGACGGGCTGGCCGTGGAAGTCGGTGAGCGTGACGGTGACATCGACCGGCGCCTTGGGCATGGGCACATTGTAACTCGTCTCATAGGCGCGGCTCACCTTGGTCGCCTCCTCCTCGGCCAGCCATTCCTGGAACAGCGTCGAGAAGGTGTGGACATAAAGCGCAGTGCCCGTGGCGTGGTCACTCACGACAAGCTGGCCGTTGCCGCGCAGGGGGCAGTCGGTCAGGCGCGCCTTGCGTCCCGCCCACTGCGGGGTGACAAAGGCCTGTTCAAAATAAATCTGCTGGCTGGCAGCATTGCCGCCAAAGATGTAGTCGAGGCGCAGCGTGCGGCCGTCAAACCAGTCGTCAAAGGCGACATCGGCAGCGGCGGCCCACAGGGCGGCAGCCATCACGGCAAGTGACAAAACAATTTTTTTCATAGTCGGCAATGAGTTGCGGCAACAGAGGCCTTTATGATTTATTATTGGTTCAGTTCGGCAAGCGCGGCCTTGCACTTGGACTCGTGGCGCGCAATCATGTAAACCATGAGGGCGTTGAGCACGACGAGTTCAAAGGCGAAGTACAGCCAGGGGATGTTGATGAGCACCGAAACGAACATCGCGATGATGCGGGTGTTGAACGAGAGGATGTTGGTGTACTTCATCAGCGGCAGGCTCTTGATGCGGAAGCTGTCGCGGAACTCCTGCGGCGGCACGTCGTCGCCGTAGCGCTCGTGCAGGGCGGCGCGCAGGCGCTGCATGCTGGGCGTGAGGCGCTCCTGGCTGGCGGTGTAGCTGCGGTAGAACAGCAGCACAAACTTGCTCCAGGCGTCACGGCCCCAACTCATGTTGTTGTACTGCACGCTCAACTGGGCGGTGCTGTCGAGCTCACTGCCCTCGGCACCCTTGAGGAAATAGAGGTGGAACTGGCGGTAATAGTCGGCCATCGCCGCCTGCTTGGCGTGGCAGAAGCCTGCCAGCAGGGCCAGCGTCCAGATGAGCCACGCGTGCCCCGAGAAAAACATGGATAGCAGCGCGTCGCCAAAGTCTATTTCACGGAACACCAGCGCCAGGTAGATGGCCACAAACCAAAAGTCGCCGCTCACGCCGTCCAGGATGCGGCCCATGCGCGAGTATTGCTTGGTCATGCGCGCCAGCTGGCCGTCGGCGCTGTCGTAGGTGTTGGCCCAGATGATGAGGAAAATGCCCAGCAGCGTGGACCATAACTCCTTGGGATAAAGCAGAATGCCGCCAAACACGCCCAGAAAAATGCTGAACACGGTGACGGCGTTGGGGGTCACGCCGGTCTTGGCAAACAGTTTTGCCCAGGCAAAACCCATGGGACGGTAAAAATGCAGGTCAAGCCACTCCTCGGTATCCATCGACTTGAGGGAAGCCCGATATTCTTCTTTTAATGTCATGCTGTCGTTTACAGTAGATTGTTGTTGATGGTAGCGGATAAAAAAGTCACAGCCCCATGTGCGCCTTGGCCATCGCCAGCACGGCCTTGGCGATGTGGGGAGCGCTCTCGTTGCGGCAGGGGGCGAAACTGGGCCAGTCGTTAAAGTCGATGATGCGGATGGTGCCGTCGGGGTCGACGATGCAGTCGCCGCCATAGATGACCACATTCAGCTCCTCGGCAGCGCGGCCGCAGATGTCCTTCAACTCCTTGAGGTCGATGTCGATGCCCTGCGAGTGTCCGTTGACCTCCTCCCAGCCATACTTGCTGTGGCCCTCGTCAAAGGGGTAGAACCAGTAGAAGAACTGCGAGCCCTTGACGCCGTAGAACTTGACGAGGTCGCCGTTCAGGTGTACATTGATTACCGCACGCGTGATGCCGCGGTAGAAGTACTCCTGCAGCACCTCCTGCGCCTCCTCGGGGTGACGGACATAGGACACGTCCTCCTTGTGCATGGCGTGGAAGTCGCCACGCTTGATCCAGCAAGAGGTGAAGCCGGCCTTTTTCAACTGCGGCTTGATGTTCTCGTTGGTGTTGACGATGAGGCTCTCGGGATAAGGGATGCCGTTGCCCAGCAAGATGCGCGTCATGCGCTCGCGGGTGCAGTTTTCAATGCCGTAGCCCGAGTTGATGACCAAGCGTCCGGCGTCCTCGAGCTGCTGCAACTTGGCAATGCTGGCGCGCTCGCGGCACATGGCAAGGATGACAGGCTCGTTAATATCCTGGTTGTTAAACTGTTCCTCACTATACACGTTGACCTGGCAGCCGCGCTTGCGCAACTGCTCGGCAACCAGGTTAAAGATTGCCGTGTCATTGCCGATGTGGTTGGGCGAATAGGCCCCTGCGCGCATGATGCCCGCAATTGTAATGTCTGCCATAAGACTGATGTTTATAAAAGTTTCCACGGCGCATGATGCGCCGTTCAAACGGCAAAGGTACAAAAAGAAGGGCAAAGTGGGGCAAAAAACAGCAACTTTTCGCGCAAAGGGCATCGAGGAAGACGCGGCGCGAGATGATGTGCGTTGGGCTGCCGCGGCGTGTTTTGGGGGGTAGCAGACTGTTTTTTTGCCGTTTTGTGTACAAAATGTTGGGCGTTATCGGCAACAAATGCGTAATTTTGTGGTCTGTTATGAAAATGGATTTGGCTATGAAACGTAAAAAAAACATGCGAAGCATGAAGCGAACAAGAACATGTGCGGCGGTGCTGCTGACGGCGGTACTGCTGACGGCGGGAGCCGACGCACACGACATTGAGGTGGACGGCATCTACTACAACATCAACGGCAGCGAGGCGACCGTCACTTATAAGGGCAACAGCTATGACGAGTACAGCAACGAATATGCCGGCAACGTGAACATACCTGCCACCGTGACCCACGATGGAACGACCTATCAGGTCACCGCCATCGGCAAGCAGGCGTTTGCCTACTGCACGGGCCTGGAGAGCGTGACGATTGCCGAGGGCGTGACAAGCATCGAAAACTCGGCGTTCTGTCATTGCAGCGGCCTGGACAGCGTGGACCTGCCCAGCACGGTGACGACCATGGGCAGCGGGGTGCTGGAGGGCACAGCGTGGCTGGACGGCCAACCGGACGGAGTGGTGTATGCGGGAGTGGTCGCTTACGGCTATAAAGGCACGATGCCCCAGGGGACCAGCATCACATTAAAAGACGGGACAAAAACGATAGCCACCAACGCCCTGAGCGGCTGCGTCAACCTGACAAGCGTGGCACTGCCCAACTCACTCACCTATATCGGCAACTATGCATTCAACGGCTGCAGCGGACTGGACAGCGTGACCATCCCCGACGGGGTGACGACGGTGGGCGACTGGGCGTTTGCCGACTGCACGGGCCTGAAGAGCGTGAGCATGGGCAAGGGGGTGACCGCCATCGGCGACAAGGCATTTGCCTACTGCAGCGGCCTGGACAGCGTGGCCATCCCCAACTCAGTCACTGCCATCGGCAACGGGGCGTTTGCCTACTGCAACGGCTTGAGGAGCGTGACCATCGGGCAAGGGGTGGCCACCATCGGCGACAATGCTTTCCAAAATTGCAGCGGCCTGGAGAGCGTCACCATCCCCAATTCGGTCACCGCCATCGGCAGCGAGGCGTTCTGGCGCTGCACCAACATCGCCAGCGTGGCCCTGGGCAACTCGGTGGACAGCATCGGCAGCGGGGCGTTCGCCTTTTGTGGCCTGACGAGCATCGACATCCCCAACTCGGTCACCGTCATCGGCAACAATGCCTTTGCCTACTGCAACAGCATGACGAGCGCGACCCTGGGCGAGGCGGTCACCGCCATCGGCAACGGGGCATTCATGTACTGCAGCGGGCTGACCGGCGTCAATATCCCCAACTCGGTCACCGTCATCGGCGACGAGGCGTTTCATAGCTGCAGCGGCCTGCCCGGCATCAATATCCCCAACGGGGTCACTGCCATCGGCAACGAGGCGTTCTATGACTGCTACGGCATGACGAGCATGACCCTGGGCGAGGGAGTCACCGCCATCGGCAACGGGGCTTTCATGTACTGCAGCGGCCTGACCAGCGTCAACATCCCCAACGGGGTCACCGCCATCGGCGACGGGGCGTTTAAGAGCTGCAGCGGCCTGGAGAGCGTCACCATTGGCGAGGGAGTCACCGCCATCGGAACGTCCGCGTTTTACTTTTGCCCGAAACTGTTGACGGTTACAAGCATGAGGCCGACAGCCATCCCGTTGCCGTCTGATGCTTTCTCAACATTTAACAAGGCAACGCTCAATGTGCCTTATGGCTCCTATGACTCCTACAAGCAAACCGACTATTGGGGCCAATTCTACAGGATCCTTGAGATGCCCAAAAAGTTGCGCGGCGACGCAAACGAAAACGGCGAGGTAACCATTGCCGACATCTCGGCACTGGTGGACCACATGCTAAATGGTTCGTACGTCAACCCGGGCAATGCCGACTGCGACAACAGCGGCACGATTGACCCCGCCGACATCTCGGCGTTGATTGACTACCTGCTCAACGGCACCTGGGGCGACGAGCAGCAGTGATGCCGCGCGCGGACCGCACAAGCCGCTTGATGGGCGAAGTGCGGCAAAAAAAACAGCAACTTTTCCCGCTTGGGGCTTCATAGAAGCCGCGGGGCGAGCGCCGTTGATGCAACTTTTGGCAAGGCTGGTTAAACTTTATTAAGAATTTCGCGTCTAATGGATGTGCACTTGATTATTCAGGCAAGCGGCACACCACAATGGCAGCGGACTGCCTCATCAAAATCATGAGACATCCCGCGCTCTTCTTTTTTTCAAGATTCTAAACAGGCAACACTAACCCAAAATCCAAAATTATGAACAAGCATCTATTACTGTCGCTGCTCACCGTGCTCACGGCACTGGCTGCCGGAGCCTACGACTTTGAATACGACGGCGTGTGCTACAGCATCATCAGCGAGAGCGAACAGACATGCGAAGTGGCCAATAACCCCTACTCGAAATACTCGGGCGAAATACATGTGCAGCCCTACCTCAACCACAACGGCAAGGTTTACACCTGCACCCGCGTGGCAGGCTGGGCGTTTGACAGGTGCCACGACTTGACCAGCGTGACTTTGCCCGAGACCATCCTCGAGATTGGCCAGTGCGCCTTTGTTTCCTGCGATGCCCTGACGCATTGCTACATCCCACCCAAAACGCAGACCGTGGGCGAAAACGCCTTTAAGGACTGCAAGAGCCTGCCCGACGCCACCATCCCCGCCTCGGTGACCTCGCTGGGTTCCGGCGTGTTCATGAACTGCAGCAGCCTTGAACTGGTGCAGTGGTCCACCAAGGCCACCGCCATCCCCGACTATGCCTTTTACGGCTGCAACAGCCTGTACGCCTTCAGGTTCCAGCCGTGGGTCACCTCCATCGGCATGGAGGCGTTCGCCAATACCAAGTTGGCCGGAATCGTGCTGCCCTACGGCATGCAGAGCGTGGGCGTTAGGGCATTTTGGGACTGCACGGCACCCATCGTCGTCATTCCCTCCTCGGTAACCTCGATTGACAGCGAGGCCTTCGGGAACTGCGGCAGCATCACGCACCTGTACTGCAACATGCCCGTGCCGCCCGCCATGAACTTTAACGGCGTGCCCAGCGACGCCAAGCTGTATGTGCCCACGGGCAAGGTGCACCAGTACCGTGCCGCCACAGGCTGGAACCAGCGCGGCACCAATGTGGACGGCGGAGCCTATGACATCAATGTGAGCACCATCGTGGGCTATGACCGCAATGCCTGCTACCACGCCAGCATCATCAGCAACGAGCCGGTGACCGTGGACGGCGTGACCTATGACGGCACCGCAAAGTATGTTTTTCACCCCAATGTAGTAACGGCAACCACGATGCCCGCCGCCGAGCCTTTTGTCACCGACAACATGTGCAAGAGCGGCAAGCGTTACCTCATCACCCAGGTGGGCGACAGCACATTTTGCAGTTCGTCGCAGTCCATCACCACCATCGACCTGAGCCGCTGCACCGCCGTCACGCGCCTGGGCGCGCACGCCTTTTGGCTGAGCAACGCCAAGGTCATCAAGCTGCCCGCCGGCATCACCGAGTTTGGCTCCTGGTCGCTGTACAGGATTTACGGCCTCACCGACCTGTATGTGCGCGACACGGTACCTCCCGCAGTGCCCAGCGGCACATTCTACCTGTATGACATCATGCACACCACGCTGCATGTGCCCACCCAGGAGGCCGTCGAGGCCTACAAGGCCGCCGACTACTGGAAATACTTCTACTCCGTCGTCACCAGCGACCTGCGCGGCGATGTGAACGCCGACGATGCCGTTGACACCGGCGACCTGAGCGCACTCATAGACCACCTGCTCAACGGCGGCACCGTGAACACGGGCAATGCCGACTGCGACAACAGCGGCACGATTGACCCCGCCGACATCTCGGCGTTGATTGACTACCTGCTCAACGGCACCTGGGGCGACGAGCAGCAGTGATGCCGCGCGTGTGTGACGGCACAAGCCGCCTGATGAGGAAAGTGTGGCTAAAAAATCGCGCGGAGTGCGGGGTGTTTCACTTTGAATGATTACCTTTGCGCCATGGATGCTAAAGACATTGTAATACATATCATCATCGTGGCGATGGCGGCCGCGGGCCTGCACGCCAGCGGGCAGGTGGTCAACAGCATCGGCGACGAGAGCCTGAAGAAAGCGCCGCAGGGCTTGCAGCCCAAGCCCAAAACCGCCGATGACCCCTACATCGCCGACATCGACACCGAGACGCCCTACTTCCAGTGCATCGACTCGGCACAGGTGCGGCTCGACGCCCACCAGTGGGCCGAGGCCGAGCAGTGGCTGCTGCGGGCCGTACAGACCGACCCCGACAACCCCAACAACTCACTGGTGCTAAGCAACATCGCCACAGTGCAGCGTTACCAGGGCAAACTCGCCGACGCCGTCAAGAACTACTCCCTGGCGCTGGACATGACCCCCCAGGCGGTGACCCTGCTGCTCAACCGCGCAGCGCTGTACATCGAGATGGACAGCATCGGGCTCGCCCAGGCCGACTATGAGCGCGTGCGCCAGCTCGACATCTACGACACCGAGGCGCGCTACTCGCTGGGCGTGCTGGCCATGCAGCAGGGCGACAACAAGCGCGCCGAGGACATGTTCAACGAAATCCGCCGCATCAACCCCAACTCGGGGCTGTACAACGAGGGCATGGCGCTGATGCACAAGCGCAACGGCAACTATGCCCGCGCCGCCGAACTGTTCACCGTCGTCATCAAGGCGCAGCCCAACGCGCAACTGCTGGGCAACCGCGCCGACTGTTACCTGGTGCTCAAGCGCCTGAACGACGCCGAGGACGACATCCGGCAGGCGCTGGCGATGGACCCCGACGACGGCTACCTGTACCTGCTGCGCGCCAAACTCAACAAACTGCGCTTCCAGTACGACGACATGAACCGCGACATCGAGTTGGCCACCCAGCGCGGCATCAGCCCCGAGTACATCAAGCAGACGCTGCAAAATTAAACCGTCGCCTTGCCGTCAAGTCAAAAAAAACGAGTAATTTAGCAGGGTCAAAAACATTGAGCCGATGAACATCAAGCGAATTATCATAGCGGCAACAGCCGTGGCGGCGGTGGCCGCCGGCATGAGCGCCAAGGTGGGCGAGGTGATTGTCACCCGCCAGCTCACCATGGCACAGCGCAGCAGCCTGCCCGACAAGACCATCGAGGTAGAGGTCAGATGCCTCGTTCCCGACAAGAAAGCCCCCGCGGGACTGCTGGACGCCATCACCGCGATGATGGACACCATCGCCAGCGAGGACTACCAGAACAACACCTTTGTGCTGCAGCTCGAACAGCGGCCCGGCGGCGAGGTGTCGATTGCCATGCGCAGCGACGACATCGTGACCATGGGCATGCGCGACAACAGCATCTACTACGGCGAACTGGAGCACAGGCGCTACCACTTTGTCGTGCTCGTGAGCAAGGACAACAAGCAACTGATTGAGCAGACCTTCAAGCGCAAGGGCAAGGTGAAATATGTCGAGGAGTTCATCTTTGTGGACTTCAAGACGCCCTACTACCCCACCAACGTCATGGGCCGGTGGTCGCCCTCGGCGGGGCTGGAACTGCAACTGGTCAGCATCAACGACGAGGCAACGGACAACGGCTTTGACCGCCCCGCCCACGCCGAAGATTAGACCCTAACGGCATCAACACAATAACGCACTATGGACAACGACCTCATCAACCATCCCAACCGCCACTACGCGGTGGCCATCGGGCGCCAGTTCGGCAGCGGCGGCCGCATCGTCGGCCAGCGCGTGGCACAACTGCTGGGCATCAACTACTTTGACAAGGAACTGCTGCAAGAGGCCTCCAAGGCCAGCGGCATCCACCACGACATGCTGGAGGCCGCCGACGAGCGCACCCCCAAGTTCTTCCCCAGCCTGTGGCCGCTCAACCTGGCGATGGCCGGCTCCACATTCGTCGGCGGCGAGGCACCGCTGAGCGACGACAACATCTACCAAGCCCAGTGCCAGGTGATGAAAGACCTCGTGGACCGCGCCCCCTGCGTGATCGTGGGCCGCACCGCCGACTATGTGCTGCGTGACCACTGCCCCGTCGTCAGCGTATTCCTGCACGCGCCGCTCGAGGACCGCGTGCGCCGCATCGTCGAGCGCGGCGACTGCGCCACCGCCGAGGAAGCCGAGAAGATGAGCGACAAGGCCAACAAACTGCGCGCCGAGTACTACAACTTCTACACCGGCAAGACCTGGGGCGACGGCGCCAGCTACGACCTGTGCATCGACTCCAGCCTGCTGGGCAGCGATGGCACCGCACAGTTCATCGTGGACTTTGTCAACAAGCGCCTGATGTAACTACATTTTATCAACGACGAATTACACGAATTTACACAAATTTCGCGAATTTTTTGTCAATTCTCAAAGTTATATAAACATTCGTGTAATTCGCTGATTGCGTGCGATGTCTATGTTTAGTTTATTGTTATCACAAGGTATCCATTGTGTCGCCACAAAGACAACTAAAATTTTTCATTTTTTCATCCCCTGAACCACATCAACATCGGCGGCGGGGTGCGATTTTATGCACTTTATGATGTTTTCGGGAAAATTCTGCACGTTTTTCAAAAAAAGTTGTACCTTTGCAATTAAAAACCGTTGTTGGCATAAAGTAGAAAATCGGAAACTTTGGTTGAAGAAAGTACAATAGCCGATACTGGTATCACGACATATTGGAAGGCGTTTACTTGACGCTTATCTTTGACTTCAAGAAATCTCGCAAATTTCAAATCCTGTCAAAGAAAGCAACGGTAGATGCCCCGGGATGTGATTTTTCGCATCCCTTTATGTATTATGTTAGCATACGTGTACATTATTAATGTATTTGTGTGCGCATGAGGCGTAGAGGATGCTTATCATATCTTGCGTGGGGCTCTGACGTTGTTCATCTTACAGGATTGGGCAATGCGAGAGCCTCTTGAAGTGAGATGAACAACAGGTAGGTTCTCCACGCTTTTCGTTCTGTCGGTAAACTTACAATACTAATCATGAGTCTGTTCGGAGAACACAGATTATAAAGAAATAAAGGCTCTGATTATGTTTAAGAATTTTTATGCAGGCAAACACAAAGATTCCATTTTCGCAAAGTTAGTGGTGCTGACTTTGTTGTTCTCATTCTCTTTTTCTTTTGAAGCACAGGCGCAGGGCTTCCTTAACAAACTTAAGGACAAGGCAGTTGAGAAGGCAAAGAAAAAGATTGAAAACAAGGTTGAGCGCGAGGTTGATGGCGCTATGGACAATGTCCTTGACGGGAAAAAGAGCAGCAAAAAGGGCAAGGAAGTTAACAATACCGAGGCTGAGGATGA
The DNA here is from genome assembly GCA_937898675.1 of uncultured Prevotellaceae bacterium. Classification (GTDB taxonomy): domain Bacteria; phylum Bacteroidota; class Bacteroidia; order Bacteroidales; family Muribaculaceae; genus Sodaliphilus. The sequence continues at coordinate 25,603 of CALEJB010000058.1, read as the reverse complement.
AGAGCCTACAGCACAGGTGGGCAATCAGAAGAGTGACTTTGTTCCTGGTAGCATCGTTGTGTTTGAAGATGTGGTGAGTGGCGAGCAGGTGGGCGAGTTCCCAAGCAAGTGGGACCTTGAACGTGGTAATGCAGAAATTGCTACCATCAACGGCCAGCAGGCAATCGAGTTTGCCCATGAAGACAGCTGGATAAAGCCTCTCATCAGCAAGAATCCAAATAACTACCTCGGCGACGAGTTTTCCGTAGAATTTGACCTAATGTACGCCGAGGGTGAATTTGAGATTGACTTCATGCACCCTGAGAGTCATAGCGACCAAGAGATTTTCACTCTGTTTTGGGGACAAAATTATGATCTTCAATTGAGTTACGTTCTCCCTAGCCAAAAAGACAACTGGACAAAAGACGGAAGTAGCAGACAGGCACAAAAGAGCAAGCTGAACGACGGCCGCTGGCATCATTATGCCATCTCGTTCAACAAACGTGCTATCAAAGTTTATGTAGATAACGTACGCTATTTCAACATTCCAAATGCAAAGGCTGGTGCAGGTTGGATGACCTTCTTCTTCCGCGGTGCCAAGCCTGCCCACATGAAGAATGTCCGCATTGCCCGTGGTGCCGGCGAACTGTATGGACGCAACGCTACTGATGCTTCGGAAGGCGCTATTGCAAAGTCCATGGCAGAAACAGGTAAGTTCGTGACCAACAACATCAACTTCGAGACAGGAAAGGCAACGCTCCTTCCTGAGTCCATGGAAGAAATCCAGAAGGTGGCTGACTATATGCTGAAGAATAAGGATGTGCGCTTCGAGGTACAGGGCCACTGCGATAACCAGGGTTCTGACAAGGTGAACGACCCTCTTTCACAGCAGCGTGCCGAGTCAGTCGTTGCTGCTCTGGTTAAGCTTGGCGTTGACGAATGGAACCTCCGTGCAGTGGGCAAGGGTTCACACGAGCCTATCGCTGACAACAAGACCAAGGAAGGTCAGGCAAAGAACAGAAGAGTTGAATTCATCAAGCGATGAGCGCATGGCATCGAGCGCGCTTGAATGCCATGCCGAGGCGCGCCGATGAATCGACAAAGCCAAATCATTAAGAAATAAGGCCCCCTCCCCGATCTGATATGAACCCCGAGAGTTTTTTGTCTAACTTTCGGGGTTCATATCACAACATCAGCGGCGGGGTGCGATTTTGGGGGCAAAGGTTTGCAGGTGTGCAAAATTTGGCTTACCTTTGGCATCCTGTTTTGAAACCAAAACCGTAAGAACTTTCAAAATCACAGACATATCTATATATGACCGAAAAAATTACCAAGATTGTGCTTACCGGTGGCCCGTGCGCCGGCAAGACAACCGCCATGGCGCGCATCATCGAGCACTTCAGCGGCCTGGGGTTCCAGGTGTTCGCCATCCCCGAGGTGCCCACGATGTTCAGCAGCGCCGGCATTGATTACCTCACCGGCAACAAGGCGCTGTTCTTCGAAGCCGAGAAATCGACGCTCAACATCCAGCTCGCCCTCGAGGACCACTTCACCAAGATGGCCGGCGAGTGCACCAAGCCCGTGCTCATCGTGTGCGACCGCGGCACGATGGACATCTCGGCCTACGTCTCGCCCGAACTGTGGCAGGCGCTCAACGACGAGATAGGCTCCAACACCGTCAAGCTGCGCGACGCGCGCTACGATGCCGTGCTGCACATGGTCACCGCTGCCGCCGGCGCCGAGCAGTTCTATACCAACGAGAACAACAAGTTCCGCAGCGAGGACGTGGAACTGGCGCGCGAACTCGACCGCAAGGTGCTCAACGCCTGGACGGGCCATCCCCACCTGCGCGTCATCGGCAACCAGATGGACTTTGACGACAAGCTGCGCGAGGTGCTGGGCGAGATTGCCACCGTGCTGGGCGTGCCCAACCCCATCGAGCAGGAGCGCAAATACATCGTCAAGGTGACGGGCGACATCCCCGACTACACCGAGAGCGAAATCACGCAGACCTATCTGCTGAGCGAGCCGGGCACCGAGATGCGCGTGCGCAAGCGCGGCTGGCAGGGCTCGTATGTCTATTTCCAGACCATCAAGAAGACGGTGAGCGCCGACAAGCGCATCGAGACCGAGCGCCGCATCACCGCCCAGCAATATGTTGACCTGCTGCAGATTGCCGACCCCAGCCGCAACGCCATCCGCAAGATGCGCAAGTGCTTTGTGTGGAAGAACCAGTACTTTGAACTCGACACCTACATCGAGCCCAACCTGGGCATGCAGATTCTGGAACTGGAGGGCGTGAAGAGCAACGACGAGGTGGAATTCCCGCCGTTCATCAAGGTCATTGAGGACATCACCGGCAACAACAAGTACTACAACTACCAGTTGTCGCTGCGCTGACGCGCGCCAGCCACAGGCATACACTAAAACAACTTGGGCAACTTTGACAATTATTTTTGTCTCGGTTGCCCAAGCTGTTTTGTCTTCTGTACAGTGTCAGTTCTTCCTGTAGCCGACGATGTCCACGAGTTTGATGTCAAACACGAGCATCGAGAAGGGCTTCAACAGGTCGCTCCTGTTGCTGGAGCCGTAGCCCTGGGGATAAGGCACAATCACCGTGCAGCTGTCGCCCACGCGCATGTTGGTCAAGGCAATCATCCAGCCCTCGATGTTGTTGTTGACGGCTGTGCGGTAGATGCTGTCGGCAGGCGTGGTGTTGAGATAGGACGAGTCAAAGGGCGTGTCGTCATAGAGGCGGCCGCGGTACTTCACGTCCACGGTGGAGGTGATGAGCGGCGACAGGTTGCCCGCGGTGAGCGAGCGGTCGTTGTGCCACTTGACGAGCACCTGGGCCGAGGGGTCCCACGGCGCTATCAAGGTGGTGTACTGCCCCGAGGCGGCCTGCTGGTTGTACCACGCGGTGTTGCTCTCGCGCCAGTCCTTGAACTCGTCGGCCACGTTGTCGCCCATGCACGAGCCGAGCATGGCGACGGCCATGACGGCAGCGGCAGTGATATAGAATAACTTCTTCATGATTGCATTGTCCTTGATTGAGGTTACATGAGTTTGCGCAGCACGTTGTTCAGGCTGCACTCCTGGCTGATGATGGCGGGCAGGTCCTTGATGGCCACGCGCTGCTGCTGCATGGTGTCGCGGTCGCGCAGGGTGACGGTGTCGTCCTCGAGCGTCTGGCCGTCGACGGTGATGCAATAGGGCGTGCCGATGGCATCCTGGCGGCGGTAGCGCTTGCCCACGCTGTCCTTGTCCTCATAGTTGCAGGCGAAGTCGAACTTGAGGATGTTCATGATCTCATGCGCCTTCTCGGGCAAGCCGTCCTTCTTGACCAGCGGCAGCACGGCGCACTTGACGGGAGCCAGGCACTTGGGCAGGTGCAGCACCACGCGGGTGTCGCCGCCCTCGAGTGTCTGCTCCTCGTAGCTGGAGCACATCACCGACAGGAACATGCGGTCCACGCCAATGGACGTCTCGATGACATAGGGGGTGTAGCTCTCGTTCAACTCGGCGTCGAAGTACTGGATTTTCTTGCCCGAGTAGTTGGCATGCTGGCTCAGGTCGAAGTCGGTGCGGCTGTGGATGCCCTCCACTTCCTTGAAGCCGAACGGCATCTTGAACTCGATGTCGGTGGCGGCGTTGGCATAGTGCGCCAACTTCTCGTGGTCGTGGAAGCGGTACTTGTCGTCGCCCAGGCCCAGCGCCTTGTGCCAGCGCAGGCGCGTCTGGCGCCAGAAGTCAAACCACTTGAGTTCCTCGCCGGGGCGTACAAAGAATTGCATCTCCATCTGCTCAAACTCACGCATGCGGAAGATGAACTGGCGGGCGACAATCTCGTTGCGGAAGGCCTTGCCAATCTGCGCGATGCCAAAGGGGATGCGCATGCGGCCCGTCTTCTGCACATTCAGGAAGTTGACAAAGATGCCCTGGGCGGTCTCGGGACGCAGATACACGTCCATCGTCGAGTCGGCGCTGCTGCCCATCTGCGTCTTGAACATGAGGTTGAACTGGCGCACGTCGGTCCAGTTTTTGGTGCCGCTCACGGGGTCCACAATCTCATAGTCCAGGATAATCTGCTTCAAGCCATCCAGGTCGTTGTCGTTCATGGCCTGCTCATAGCGGGCATGCAGCTCGTCGCGCTTCTTCTGGTTCTCGAGCACGCGGGGGTTGGTCTGGCGGAACATCGCCTCGTCAAACTTGTCGCCAAAGCGCTTGGCGGCCTTCTCGCACTCCTTGTTGATTTTCTCCTCGATTTTGCCGATTTCGTCCTCGATGAGCACGTCGGCGCGGTAGCGCTTCTTGCTGTCGCGGTTGTCAATCAGGGGGTCGTTGAACGCGTCAACATGGCCCGACGCTTTCCAGATGGTGGGGTGCATGAAGATGGCGCTGTCGATGCCCACGATGTTCTCGTGCAGCAAGGTCATGGCCTCCCACCAGTAACGCTTGATGTTGTTTTTGAGTTCAACGCCGTTTTGCGCATAGTCATATACCGCGCCCAGACCGTCATAGATTTCGCTTGAGGGGAACACAAAGCCATACTCCTTGCAGTGCGACACGATTTTCTTGAAAACGTCTTCCTGTTTTGCCATTGTTGTCTAAATGATGTTTTATGTTGTTTTTAATTGATTGTCTTGATTCAAACTGCAAAAATACTATATTTTCCCCAATGCCCCAACACCCGCGCTATATATTAGGTATATTTAACGGGCGCACACCAACTCCTAACTCCTTAAAACTGCGAGTAGAGGAAGGGCTGGACGGTGGCGCTGGAGAACTGGAGCACCAGTTGAATGACAGCGATGAAGATGACGAGCTTGACCACCCACTTCGAGGCGATGAACCAGCGGCTCATGCCGTCCCACACGCGGCGCGGCACAAAGTGCAGCGCCATCACCGCGGCCAGCATCAGGCACCATACCAGGCGGCGCTCGACAAACACGGGCAGGTAAGCCAGGTCAAAGCGCGACACAATGCCGCCAATCACCTGCCCCGCAGCGCCGAAAGTGCGGGCGCGGAAGAATATCCACAGCAACGACACAAACGAGAACGTCAGCAGCCACGACAGCGCGCGCGTCCAGCGCGTGCTCTTGACCGTGTCCAGCCAGGGCTTGCACAACTTGTGCACACACAGCGCCACGCCGTGGCCCGCGCCCCACACGACAAAGGTCCATGCCGCGCCGTGCCACAGCCCGCCCAGCAGCATGGTCACCATCAGGTTGACATATTTGCGCGCCGTGCCCTTGCGGTTGCCGCCCAGGGGGATATAGATGTAGTCACGCAGCCACATCGACAGCGAGATGTGCCAGCGGCGCCAGAACTCGGTGACGTTGAGCGAGCGGTAGGGAAAGTCAAAGTTGATGCCCAGGTCAAAACCCATGATGCTGCCCAGGCCGATAGCCATGTCGCTGTAGCCCGAGAAGTCGCAGTAGATCTGCATCGTGTAGCCCAGCACCGCCATGAGCAGTTCCACACCGGTGTAGCCCGTGGGGTTTCCAAAGGCGATGTTGTTGTACTGGGCGATGTAGTCGGCGCAGACGGCCTTCTTGAGGATGCCCAGCATCACCAGCCACAGGCCGCCGTAGATCATCTCGCGCGTGGCGGTCTTGTTGCGCTCGAGCTGCGGCATGAAGTCGCAGGCGCGCACGATGGGGCCCGCCACCAGGCACGGGAAGTACGAGAGGAAGAACAGGTAGTCGATATAGTCGTCGGTGGGCTGAATCTTGTGCTTGTACACATCCACCACATAACTGATGGTGCGGAAGGTGTAGAACGACACGCCCACCGGCATGATGAGGTCCAGCGGCTGGAAATTGCCGTCCACCAGCGCATTCCAGTTCCAGATGACGAAATTGCTGTACTTGAAAAACAGCAGCACGCCCAGCGAGCACACCAGCGACACCGTGAGCGCCAGCCGACGCTGGAAGCGGTCCTTGCTGGAGTCGATGAACTGCGCGAACCACCAGTCCATGATGGAGGTGCCCACGAGCAGCAACAGGAACCAGCCGCTGCTCTTGTAAAAGAAGTAAAGGCTGAAGGCGACGACAAACAGCATCATCTGCTTGCGGCGCGACTTGATGAGCGCATAGAGCGGCAGGAAGATGAGGAACAGCAGCCAGAACAGCCCGCTGGTGAACAGCATGGGCTCCTTGGCGTTGAACGTGAGTTGCTGCAACAGATTGGATATGTCGAAGTTATTCAGCATAGGGGGGGTGCGGTATTGTTATTCAACAGGCGGCTGAAACACCACGGTGCGCATGGGGCGGGCGGTGCCGGGGGCGGGCACGGCAAGACGGAAGGGATGGGCGCCGTCGGTGCCTACCCACTTGGCCACGCGGTCCATCCAGCGGTGGGCCGACTCGCGCGTGGGGTGCGCGCCGTCCTTGCTGCGCTCAAACTTGTCGTGCTCGCTGCGGTAAAAGCAGCCCTCGGGCAGGTTCTCGGCCAGCATGTCGTTGATGCCCGTGTCCTTGTCCCAGTTGGGCGGCCCAATCCAGACATAGGGGATGTCGCCGATTTCGGCCAGGATTTTCTTGAGGTAAGGCAGGCGGTGCGTCTTGATGTCGTTGACATACAACTCGTTGGCACCCAGGCACACAAAGATGTAGTCGGGCTTGTATTCCTTGATGAGCGCGGTCAGGCGTCCCGACTCGGCCCACACCTTGGTCGAGCTGCTGTACCAAATGACATTGACCATGGTATGGCCGTTCTTCTCGCAATAGGACGCCAGGCGCGGCCCCAAGCCCTCGAGCATCGAGTCGCCGATGAAGAGGATGTGCTTGGCGGTCGTGTCCAAGGGGGCACGCTTCACGTTGTCGGGTATGGTGTCGGCCTGCACGGCCTCGGGACGGGACAGCATCTCCTTGACGCTGCGCGTAAACGTGGCCGTCTTGAATTCCAGGCCGCCAATGGCGAAACCGTCCTGCCATTCAGACAAGAACGCAAAAAACAACAGCGCCACGGCAAGCAGGGCCCAAAGTCCCCAGTATGGTTTGTTCATTCAGGTTCAATGCCGTGTGCCCCGCCATGGAGCAGGACACGCGGCCATGCTTTGTATTTACAACAATCGGTTACTTACCCTTCTGCAACAGTTCGATGCCCAGTCCGGGACGGTCGTGCAGGGTGATCTTGCCGTTCTCCACCGTCATGCCGTCAAAGCGGTCGTTGGCGATGAGCAGGTTGCCGTCGAGGTCGGCGTAGTCCACCACGGGCGACAGGTTGGCGGCGGCGGTGACGGCGCACGAGGTCTCGGTCATGCACCCAATCATCACCTTCATGCCCAGCGAGCGGGCCAGGGTCACCATCTTGTGGGCCTCGTACAGGCCGGTGCTCTTCATCAGTTTGATGTTGATGCCGTCATACACGCCCTGGAACTTGAGGATGTCGGGCAGGCGCTGGAAGGCCTCGTCGGCGATGATGGGCAGCGGCGAGCGCTCGCGCAGCCATGCCGTCTCGTCAACCCAGGTCTTGTCGAACGGCTGTTCAACAAACAGGCAGTTGCGCTCCTTGAGCCAGTGGCACATCTCCAGCGCGTGCTCCTTGCTGTTCCAGCCCTGGTTGACATCGACGCACAGGGGCACGCCGGGCATCATCTCGTTGACGATGTCGATGGTCTCCTGGTCGTGGTCCAGGCCCATCTTGACCTTGATGACCTTGTAGGGGCGGGCCTCCTCCACCTTTTGGCGCACCACCTCGGGGGTGTCGATGCCGATGGTGAAACTGGTCATGGGGGTGTTGTCGGGGTTATAGCCCCAAATCTTGTACCACGGCTGGCCCATGATCTTGCCCAGCAGGTCGTGCAGGGCGATATCGACCGACGCCTTGGCGGCGCGGTTGTCGGGAGCCACGCTGTCCACATAGCTCAGGATGTCGTCGATGCGGAAGGGGTCGGTGAACTGCTCCAGGTCGAGCATGTTCAGGAACTTGCTCACGCTGTCCACGCTCTCGCCCAGGTAGGGGGGCATGGAGGCCTCGCCGTAGCCCGTGATGCCCTCATATTCCAGCATCACCTGCACGTCGGGCGTGGTGGTGCGGCTGTAGCGCGCCAGGTTGAAGGAGTGGCGCAGCTTGAGTTCGTAGGGGAAGAACGAGAGTTTGAGTTTGCCCCTGTTGGGCACCTGGTTCACGCCTGCCGGCACGGTGTTGCCGGTCATGCGCTCCACAGCGTCAATCGACACGGGCGATGCGGCGGCAAGCGCCGTCAGACCCATTCCTGCAATAAATTTTCTTCGGTCCATAGTGTAGTGTTGAATTATTTTTGTTGTTGTTGATTGATGTCATTTAGAAATACCACGGATGCTTGCGCAGGGCGGTGATGCCGGGCTTGCCCACCATGCCGCGGATGCGGCTGGCCGTCAGCGGCGAGTACAGGTAGTCCTCGGCGGCGGGGTCCAGGCTGTTGATTTTGACCTGTCCCGAGCAATGGATGTACTTGCAGTCGCCCAGGTAGATGCCCACATGCGTCACGCGGCCCGTAGCCTCGTTGCCAAAGAACAGCAGGTCGCCCGCCTCATACTCGCGCCAGTCGGTACCGCGCTCCATTATTTGGCCATAGAGGGCCTGCTGCGAGGCGTCGCGCTGCAGAATGATGCCATTGCTCAGGTAACTCACCTTGGCCAGGCCCGAGCAGTCGGTGACCTTGGTCGAGGTGCCGCCCCACAGGTAACTGGAGCCCATCATGCGCTTGGCGGTCTTGAGAATCTGCTCGGCGCTGAACTTTTGCTTGGCCCAGTGCGACAACTCGGCCATGTCGGCGGCGGGGACATAGCCCGTGCGGCCGTCGGGGGTGGCGAGCATGAGCCAGCCCGATGCCTCGGACCTGAACTCCAGGATATCGCCCATCACCAGGTCGCTCACGGTCTCGTCGCCGCCGGGAGCGGTCACCAGACGCGAGTCATAGGCGGTGACAATGTAACGCTTGGCATGGCGCCATTGCTTCATCTGCTCGGCGGTCTTGAACGACAGCGAGCTGGCGGGGACATATGCGATATAGTCGTCGGCCATCTGCACTCGGTACCAGTCGTCGGCTTGCTCCAGCACCTTGACGGGAGCGCCCATGATGCCCTGCGTGGCGATTTCGGCCGAGTGGCTGGCCCCGGTGCGCAGCGTGGCGATGCTCAACTTCACCTGCGCCCACTTGTGGTCGGCGGGAATGGCGTCCTCGAGGACTGTGATGACATCGGTAAACGACGGGTAGCCCTGCTTGTTCATTTCCTTGACGATGGCCTGCTTTTGTTCCTGAGTGCCCACAGTGCCCGTGAGCACCCACTGGCCGTCCTGCTCGACGGCGTTGACGTCCCACACGGCGGTGCGCTTGTCGGGAGCGATTGTCTTCTTGAGCGCAGCTAGGGCCTCGTCGGGCGTCGCTGCCATGGCGGTGATGGCGGCCGTTGCCAGCGCAAGCGCCATGATAAGTGTCTTGATTGTGCTGTTCATATTCATTATTTGACGGGAGTTACTGAATTGACCTTCAAGTGGCTGGACCACTTGTCATAAAACAGGTTGCCGTTGCGCCACTCGACCTCTCCGGGCTGGAAATCAACGGTCTCGCTGCGGATGTAGGTCTTGGCGGGGCTCAACTTGTCGCCCACGCCCTCGTTGCTGGCCATGCGGTACACGTCGATGCCGCTGGCATAGTAGTCGTTGAGCGAGGTGCCCACGGCACTGCGGCCAAACGACGGGTCGGTGGGCACCCAGCCCACGCCCTCGAAGTAGGTCTCGCACCAGTCGTGCCAGTTGATTTCGTCGGGATGCAGCATCCAGCCGCTCTCCCAGCGGGCGGGGATGCCCAGCGAGCGCACCAGCGTGATGTAGAGCAACGCCACCTGGCCGCAGTCGCCGTGGTGGTTCTCGAGCACATACTGCGGGATGTTGGCCAGCGTGCTGTACTCGCGGGCGCCGGCCCACGGCAGGTTGTGGCCTATCCACTCATACACCATGGCGGCCTGCAGCACGGGATTGATCTCGTCGCCCACAATCTGGCGGGCCAGGGCGCGCATCTCGTCGGTGATGATGACGTGGCGCGGCTCGTCGCCGGTGTAGCGCTGGTACTCGGCGCTGCTCTTGTCGTAGGGCTCGAGCATGGCCAGCAGATCCTGCTGGCAGATGTGGCGCTCGCCCACGTCGTAGCTGAAGGTGTATTCAAAGTGGGCGGGCTTGCCCTTCTCGGCCACCGCCTCCATGTACACGGTGTGGTGCAGGCTGCCCTGGCTGTAGGTAATCGGGCGGTTGCTGCTCTCGACGCGGATGTTCTTCTGCCTCAGGTTCTCGTAGGGCAACGGCATCCACACGCGCAACGTCTCGCCGGCGGGCACGGCGTCGGCCTCAACGTCGAGGGTGAAGGTGACGCTGATGTGGCGCCAGTCGCGCACGTTGTTGGCGTCGGCAGGCGTCGCCATCGCGTCAAGGTAGTAGCGGCGGCGCGTGAGGTAGGTCTCGTGGCTGTCCTCGGCGTTTTGGGCGGCAAACTCCTCGCCCAGCAGCCACAGGTTGCGCACGCTCTTGCGGAACCACATCTCCTTGCCGTCGATGTTCATCACCTCCAGGGCGCGGGTGGCCTTCCAGTGGGCAATCTGCGCGTCGGTGGCCTCGGGCATCTTCTCGCGGATGAGTTTCACGCCCTCGTCGGGGGTGATGGAGAAGTCGCCCTTGATGCGCTGCATGATGGTGCGCAGCGAGTCGATGCGCACGGCGTCGGCCTTGCGCACGCCCTTGGGCAGCGATTTCATCACCTTGTCGGCCTTGTTGAACTCGCCCTGGGCGATATACTGGTCCACCTGCGGCTGCCAGTCGGAGGCCAATGCCATGCCCGACAATGCCAATACACTGACGCACAGCGCCATGAAATATCTTTTAAGTTTCATATCAGCAGTTGTTGTAATGAATAATCGAGCAAATTTACATCTTTTATTTTAATATACACACCCCCGCCGTAAATATTTATCAACACCCCCCGATTTATGTCCCGACAGCGACAGCATTTTTTCGCCGTTGACAAAAAAATTACCTTTTATCATAGTGGGCACCCGCACATCATCATCGAGGACATGGGCAAGGAGCCCACCGAGCAGATGCAGTTGGCAATGTGATTTCGCCCGTGGTCGAACTGCTCGAGTACCGCTACGCCCAGCAACTGTTCACCGCCAACCTCTCGCCCAGGGAGATACGCGACAAGTACGGCAACCGCGTGGCCGACCGCTTCAACGAGCAGATGCATGTCATCACCTTCCAGGACCACAGTTACCGCAGCGGCAACGGCGAGTGAAGGGGGGGCAGTGATTTTTTTGCCGCAAACTCGCTTTTTCAAGAAATATTGACTACTTTTGCCTGCAGCAACACTAACATTCAGGACTATGAAGAAGTTTTTTATCACCATTGCCGCGGGCTTGATGGCCGTGGCGGCGATGACGGCACAAACCGAGTCGCCGCTGCTGCCCTGCCCGGCCAGCGAACTGCAAGACGCCTGGAACGAGGCCTTTCAAGAACTTGCCAGCGAAGACTCCCCCGACCGCTACATCGTGCGCGATGTGGACAGCGACGGCACCGACGAGATTGTCGCGATGGGCGACGAGCGGCATTTCCTCGCCGTGTTCAGGCCCACGCCCCAGGGACTGCTGGTGCTGGGCTGCGTGATGGACAGCTATGAGGACCTGGGCTATGCGCCCGGCGGCTGGTCGTTCATGCAGCACGACTTCCACGACGGGCCCGAGAAGCGCACCATCTGGACCTCGTTCACCCAGGACCAAGCGGGCACAATCGTGATGGAGGGCATGGCCCAGGTGGTTTACCACATGGAGGAAGGCGTGGAGGACGAGGGATGCTACAGCATCAACGACAGGGATGTGAGCGCCCTGGAGTATGGCCGCACGGTGCCCGGCGACGATGCCATCACCTGGTGCGGCGAGATGACGGGCTGGCGGCGCACCACGGACAACGAACTGGTTGACGACCCATACGCCAACCTCTATGCCAACGCGCTTGGTGTGTTCGTGTGGGACGACAACGGCCCCACCAACCTGCGCGAAGCCCCCAAGGGCAAGGTCGTGGTGTCGCTGCCCGACGATGATGAATACATCTACACCCTGCTGGTGAGCGACTGCGTGAACGGCTGGCTCAAGGTGGTTTACATCGGCGCCATAGACAGGGAGTTGCCCTTCAACATGTCGGACTACAAGGAACTGTGGATTCACAACTCAGTCATCGGCACGAGCACCCGCAACTACGGCGGCCAGACGCTGCACCTCTATGCCGAGCCCGATGAGAACGCCAAGGTCACCTACTCGTTCGGCGATGAAACCTTGCTCCATCCCCTCGAAACCGATGTGGACGGCTGGGTGAAGGTGAGGACCGGCGACGGCAAGCACGAGGGCTGGATTCAAAGGGAGTGGCTGTGCGGCAACCCCGTGACCAACTGCTGCTGACGCCGCCTGACACATTGACGGGAAAACGAGCCGCCGCGACTGTTGAGTGTCGCGGCGGCTCGCTTGATATGCTGGCTGCGCCCGGTCACTTCTTGACCATCAGGCACACATTTTCGACATGGTGGGTGTGGGGGAACATGTCCACGGGCTGAATCTCGACCACGCGGTACTTGGCGTCGAGCATGGCGATGTCGCGGGCCTGGGTGGCGGGGTTGCAACTCACATACACCAGGCGCTGCGGCTCGGCGTTGAGGATGACCTGCACCACGTCCTCGTGCATGCCGGCGCGGGGCGGGTCGATGATCATCACCTGGGGGCGGCCGTGCTCGGCGATGAAGCCGTCGGTGAGCACATCCTTCATGTCGCCGGCATAGAACAGGGTGTTGCCGATGCCGTTGACGCGCGAGTTGAGTTTGGCGTCGTCGATGGCCTCGGGCACATACTCGATGCCGATGACCTGGCGCGCCTGGCGGGCGACAAAGTTGGCAATCGTGCCCGTGCCGGTGTACAGGTCATAGACGAGTTCGCCGCCCGTCAATGCCGCCATGCGGCGCGCCACCTTGTACAGTTCATAGGCCTGGCGCGAGTTGGTCTGATAGAACGACTTGGGGCCGACGCGGAACCGCAGGCCTTCCATCTCCTCCTCGATGTAGTCGCGGCCGGCATAGGTAATGAACTCCTGGTCGGCCAGCGAGTCGTTGACCTTGAGGTTGACGACATAGAGCAGCGAGGTAATCTGCGGGAAGCGGTCACGAACGGCGCCCATCACATCGTCGATGGCGCCCGGGTTGTCCTCGCCAAAGACGAGCACCTCCATGATTTCGCCCGTGCTGGCGGTGCGCGTCATGGTCATGCGCATGAAGCCCTGCTGGGCGCGGATGTCGTAGAACGAATAGCCCTTGTCGGCCACATAGTTGCGGACGAACAGGCGCAACTCGTTGCTCACCTCGTCCTGGAGCCAGCAGTGCTTGATGTCCAGCACCTTGTCGAAGGCGCCGGGGATGTGGAAGCCCGCCGCGTTGCGGTCGGGGAACTCGGCGCCGCTCTCCAACTGCTCGCGCGTGAGCCAGCACTTGTTGCTGAAGGTGAATTCCAACTTGTTGCGGTAGTGCGTCGTCGCCGCCGAGCCCACGATGGGGTTGATGGCGGGGATGGGCACCTTGGCGATGCGCTCCATGGCATCGACCACCTGCTGCTGCTTGCACTGCAACTGGTAGTCGTAGGGCAGGTGCTGCCACTTGCAGCCGCCGCACACACCAAAGTGCTCGCACATGGGCTGCACGCGCAGGTCGCTGGGCTTGACCATGCGGTGGATGTGGCCCTCGGCAAAACTGTGCTTCTTGCGGTCAATCTTGAGGTCAACCACATCGCCCGGGGCGCCAAAGGGCACAAATACCACGAGGTCGTTCCAGCGTCCCAGGGACTTGCCCTCGGCCGCCACGCCCGTGATTTCAAAGTTCTCGATAACCGGAATGTCTTTCTTCTTTCTCATTGCGGCGGCAAAGTTACAAAAATCCCACGAATTTCACGCCACTTCGCCCACAGTCATCCACAACACCGCCATAGAACGGCGGGCGGAGTGGCTGAGTTACCGCACTACGATTTTCTTGCCCTCGTGCACATAGATGCCCGGCATGGTGGGGACATCGGTGCCGCAGTCACGGCCCATGAGGTCGTAGTAGCGGTTGAAGCCGCGCTTGCCGTCGGCAGGAGTGTCAACCACGGGCTCGGCGATGCCGGTGATGATGCTTTCCTCGTCATAACGCATGCCCTTGTAGATGATTGTTCCGTTCTTGATAACGTGGCTCAAACCGCAGTATTCCTGATAGTCGCCCTCGTTGACGCGGGTGAACGGCGTTAGCATGTCGCCCATGTCACGGCTGTCGAAACCGATGCCCTCGACGATGTAGCACAAGGGTTCGCCCTGCTCGTTGAGGTATGCCCAGCGGGTACACTTGCAGTTGTCAACCACTATGGTGTCAAGAATGAAGAAGTTGTCGGCATTGAGCAGCGGCGTGCGTTGCGACTCGAAGTACCAGCCGGCGAGTCCTTCATTGCCCAGCGAGTTGTAGATGCACATCGCATTATCCAGGCCAGCGGTGAAGTTCATCATGTTGCGGTCCTGATTGATAACTTCATCGAGCGGGTGGTTGGCGCGGCTCCGGACATAGCCGTCAATGTCGTTAAGCCCCGCTATCAGGCTGTCGGTGTCCACATCCAGCGTGTGGTTGCCACGGCTGCGGTAATAGTAGCAGGCGGTGTACTGCGAGGCGTCGGGGTGCTGGCCCTTGAACTCGTAGGTGTAGTAGTACTTGGTCTGCTGCCCGTTGTTGACGATGACGCGCTCGTTGACCCACTTAACGCCCTCGCGGTTAAGCGGCGTGTACATGTCATCGGTATAGGCGCCAGTCGTATAAGCGATTTCGCCGTTCTCGATAACATGGCTCAACGAGTAGTTCATTTGGAAACCTGTGATCTGCAACACAAAGTAGAACAGCGGCATGCCATCCTCGGTGACATATCCCAGACCCTCGATAATCGCATGGTCGCCAATGGAGTTCAATTCGCTGGTGTAGTGGTGGCACTTGACTTGACGGGCGCCCACCGTCACCATGTCGGTATAGTTATAGCAGACCTCGGGGAACTCTTTATACAAGCTCTCGGGGTCGTTGAAGTCATACAGGACAAATTCCTGGTCAAACACGGGTGCGGACTCGCCGGTGTCGGTGACACAGCTAAAAAATCCCACGGGGCACTGCGGATACCATGCTCCGGCAGGTCTGTAGGCATAAACCACCTTGTCCTGCTCACGCACATAGACAGGCACCACGGGCGCGTCCTCGCTGCCGTCGTAGTTGTAGGAGCGCAGCAACACGGGTTTGTAGTGCTTGCCCCCTATCACAGTGTCACCCTGCATCTCAAAGGTGTAATACCGGGTGCCCTCAGGGATGTTGAAGGCTGTGGAAAACGGATTATTGTTATTATACACCCACTTCACCCCCTCGCGAACAAAGGGAACATACTCATAGTCCTGCGCCATGCCCTGCGAAAATCCCAGCAGAGCCAGCAATGCGATAATTGTAGTCTTTTTCATTTTTATAGTTTTTTTGATTGATTGATGTGCAAAAGTACATAAATTTCAAAACCATTCCATAAATTTCTTGAATTTGTTGTCAGAAACATGACGGATATACTGAAAACAGTGCACCTTTTTCAACTTTAAATCCACGTTCGAGAATTACTTTTCCAGATGCCTCAATCTCGTACTCTACACCTTCGGATACAAGCCTAATTCACCAATAGCAACATTGTACTGATTCCACAATAAATTGTCACCAAATGACATGTGAGCGCCGGCAGCAGACGCACCATAATTGCCAAAGACCTTAAGAACAGTTGTGGTATCAAGCCAGTTGTAGTAACTTGGATTAAGCCCTTCAGGAACGGGGTCATACGGGTCATGACCGATTTCGGCATGACCCGAATTGCGAATGATTAACTGTGCATTTAGCGTGCTGGCGCTTGCCAGCAGGCAGACAACTGCCAAATAAAGAAATCTTTTCATAACAGTAAATATTTGAAATTTATAAAAAAATGAGTATTTTGCTTCATTTGCATTTTTTTTCGAGCGATAATTCAACTCTCGAAATCGTATGTCATAATACAAGAACCCCAGAATACATATTATTTACTGATGTAATTGATATGATATATGTATTGCTGGGCTGTAGATTCACATAGTACACGGTAGGTATGCCGCTTGTGTTGAGCGGGCCTGAGTACCAAGTTGTTCCATTGACATCCTTGACAATTAGTCTATAATTGTCCTCAGATTCAAAATCAACGGTTAGCGCATTAGAAGTTGATGAGTACGTCACAACTGGAAGAACGATTTCACTTCGGCCATGTCCACCATCATAAATTATCTGAATACTTGTGTTGTCTCCATCTCCAGCAAGAGATATAATTGACAACAGACTGAAAAAAATAAAAAAAATAGTTCGGTTCATAATTTCAAAAATTGGTAATTATGCTTGACTGCAAAGTTACTGGATAGAAATGTTAAATCGGGCAAAAGGCTCTTTCTTCCAATCTCATTTCGCAAAATGTAATACTTTGCAAAACAGTGGTATGGAAAATAAAAATCTAATTGCTGGCTCATGGATGGATAAAAGTGTTAAATTTGCGCCTGAATTTCACATTTATTCACACAATATGATGCCCCATGGGGCATTTGAACAAATGATGTGTTGGACAACAAAACTGAAAAAGTGATGAGACGCTTGGTGTTATTTATTGCATTTTTTACAGCCATGGGTGTGCTGATGGTGAGTTGCACAGGCCATGCGAGACAGAGTATGCAAGAACTGGAAGCTGTCGATGCGATGCTCGACAGCCAGCAGGTGAAAGCGGCATTGAACAAGCTGCAAAACATGGATGCCTCAAAGCTTGACGACGAGTGCAAAGCCTACCACACCTTGTTGATGACACTGGCTATTTACAAGAATTACATGCCGTTTGACAACGACACGGCCATCAGCCAAGCGGTGAAATATTATAAAGAGAGGGATAAGCGCAAATACATGAGGGCGCTTATCGCCCAAGGATGCGCTAATGAGGACATCGGCAATCTTGACAAGGCAGTGATGTGCTATCACCACGCAGAGGAAATCACCGATGTGGACGACACCGCGTCGCTGGCCTATGCCAAGTTGCGCTTGGCATATCTTTATCAATCTCAAGTAATTGGCACATTTACCTTAGCCCTGAAAAAATACAAAGAAGCCTTGCCCATGTATCAAAAATTGGGTGACAAGCACTATGAACTGGTTTGTAAACAAGAGATAGGCGGCATCTACCGCAGCATCGACGGGAAGCACGACAGCGCGGTCCTGTATCTCAACCAAGCATTGGAACTGGCCAAAACCGACAGCGACCCATATTATTTGTTCTCCATACCATTTATGTTGTCAGAGTACTACTTGGTGCGAGAGCAGGATTACAGGGCGGCGATCCGTTATGGCCGCCAGGCGCTGGCAGTCGATGAAACCTTGATTGAGCACCCGCGGGCTCATTACCGCGTGGCAACATCCTACCTGCAACTGGGCCAGCTGGATTCGGCGCTCTATTTCATCAACCACGCGCCACGGCCGGCAATGGCGGTTGACAGCGTCTCATATTTTGAGGTAATGTCGCAGGTCGAGCATTTCAAGCACAACGAGCTGAAGTCCAAAGACTATTTTATACTTGCCCACGACATATCCGACTCGCTGATCAACAGCGGCTTGAACCACAGGCTGCTGGCGGTGGAGAAAAAGTATGATCTGCAACAGGATGAACTGCACAATGCCCGGCTGCAATCGCGGCTGCGCGGCACCTGGCTGTTGCTGGCCATCATCATCATCACGGCCCTGCTGCTGGGCCTTGGCCTGCTGCACTACCGCCACCGCCTGCGCCTCAAGGAGCAAGAGCAACAGATGCTGCGCGCCGACCTTGACCAGTCGCTCGCCGGCCTGCAGCACATGCAAGAACAACTCACCAAGCATGAGCAACAGCTGCATGCAAGCACGAGGGCCCTGCGGGAGCAGCTGGCGGCCCAGGAGGTGCTAGCCCAGGAGCGTGAGCGGCTCGCAGGGCGCATAGCCGAGTTTGAGGGCAAGAAGCGGCAGAGCGACGAGCTGCGCGCCATCATCACCAGCCAGATTGAGTCGGTGCACCAGCTGATGAGGTGGTCCTACGAGCTAAAAGGGGAAAAGTTTGCCAACAAGTTCCGTGAGGTGATGACGCTGCCCAGCAGCCAAACGGACCAGGTGTCGTACTGGAGCAACCTGCACGCGCTGGTCAATGACCTGTATGACGGGCTGCTTTACCGTGCCCAGCAAAAGGCCGGCGGCACGCTTAACGAGAGCGAGCTCAACCTGCTGGCGCTATACCGCTGCGGCTTCTCGCGCACGGTGATAATGGTGTGCATGGGCTACCAGAGCGTCGGCACTGTTTATAACAAGATTAACCAAATCACCCGCAAGCTAAATGTCATAGACCTCAACGCCATTTAGCTGAAAGATGCCGCCAAGATGGCGGGCGGCAAATGGATATTGACGGGCGTGAGCAAGAGCGTCCAATTAACTATTATCTGTTTGTAATAAAACCAATTGCAAAATTACAAATAAATCTGGCATCATCCACTCCCCCCATATTAACATTGTGATTGCAGGGGTGCCAGCGTTGAGGCGGGGGCGGAGGGGGAATTTTGTCGGCCTAATTTATTAACAATGTAGCACAATCCAAAAATTATGATTACCTTTGCACGCAAATTTTGAACATTATATAAAAAAGCGATGAAAAAATTCAACGAATACAACGGGTTTAACCTGTCAGATATCAACAAGGAAGTCTTGAAGCAATGGGACAGCGAGGACGTTTTTGGCCACAGCATCAGCGAGCGCGAGGGCGCTCCGTCGTTTGTGTTCTTTGAGGGTCCTCCAAGCGCCAACGGCATGCCTGGCATCCACCATGTGATGGCCAGGACCATCAAGGACATCTTTTGCCGCTACAAGACCATGCAGGGCTACCAGGTGCTGCGCAAGGCGGGCTGGGACACCCACGGCCTGCCGGTGGAACTGGGCGTTGAGAAGGCGCTGGGCATCACCAAGGAGGATATCGGCAAGAAAATCACCGTCGATGAGTACAACGCCACCTGCCGCAAGGAGGTGATGAAATATACCCGCGAGTGGGAAGACCTCACGCACCGCATGGGCTACTGGGTGGACACCCAGAACCCCTACATCACCTACAAGAACAGTTACATCGAGAGCCTGTGGTGGCTGCTCAAGCAGCTGTACAACAAGGGTCTGCTGTACAAGGGCTACACCATCCAGCCCTACTCGCCCGCCGCCGGCACCGGCCTGAGTTCGCACGAACTTAACCTGCCGGGCTGCTACCGCGACGTGAAGGACCAGACCGTGACGGCCCAGTTTGCCGTGGTGAGCGGCGAGGAGCATGCCGCCGTCAAGGCCATCCGCGCCGCTGCCGACGAGGGCTTTGACGACATCTGCGTGCTGGCATGGACCACCACGCCGTGGACCCTGCCCAGCAACACGGCGCTGTGCGTGGGCAACAAGATTGACTATGTGGCCGTGGAGAGCTACAACCCCTATACCGGCAAGCCCGCCGTCTATCTGCTGGCTCAGGCCCGCGTGGACGCCTACTTCAAGCCTGAGGGCAAGGACATTGCCCTGGCCGACTACAAGGAGGGCGACAAGACGGTGCCCTACAAGGTCATCGCCCGGTTCAAGGGTCAGGACCTGCTCGACCTGCGCTACTCCCAACTGTTCCCGTGGGTAAAGCCCGTGGACAAGCAGGGTGACCATATTGTGGGCAACGACAACGGCTTCCGCGTCATCCCCGGCGACTATGTCACCACCGAGGACGGCACGGGCATCGTGCACATCGCGCCCACCTTTGGTGCCGACGATGCCCGCGTGGCCAAGGCCGCCGGCATCCCCGCCCTGTACATGATCAGCAAGAAAAAGGAGACACGCCCCATGGTGGACCTGAGCGGCAAGTACTATGTACCCGAGGACCTGGACGAGGACTTCGTCGAGCGCTTTGTGAACATGGACCTGTACCGCGAGTATGCCGGCCGCTGGGTGAAGAACGCCTACGACCCGCAGTACACCGTGGGCGGCAAGTTTGACGAGGCAGCCGCCGCCAAGGCCGAGGACCTGAACATCTACATCTGCATCCGCATGAAGCAGGACGGCACCGCCTTCAAGATGGAGAAGCACGTGCACAACTACCCGCACTGCTGGCGCACCGACAAGCCCGTGCTGTACTACCCCCTGGACAGCTGGTTCATCCGCGACACCGCGTGCCGCGAGCGCATGGTCGAGCTCAACAAGACCATCAACTGGAAACCCGAGCACACCGGCACGGGGCGCTTTGGCAAGTGGCTGGAGAACCTCAACGACTGGAACCTGAGCCGCAGCCGCTACTGGGGCACGCCGCTGCCCATCTGGCGCAACGACGACGGCGAGGAAAAGTGCATAGGCAGCATCGAGGAACTGTACAACGAAATCGAGAAATCTGTGGCCGCCGGCGTCATGCCGTCCAACCCCTACAAGGACAAAGGCTTTGTCCCCGGCGACTACAGCGAGGACAACTACAATAAGATTGACATCCACCGCCCCTATGTGGACGACATCGTGCTGGTGAGCGACACAGGCAAGCCCATGAAGCGCGAACTCGACCTCATCGACGTGTGGTTTGACAGCGGCGCAATGCCCTATGCGCAGATGCACTACCCCTTTGAGAACAAGGAGGCCATCGACAGCCGCAACCACTACCCCGCCGACTTCATCGCCGAGGGCGTGGACCAGACGCGCGGCTGGTTCTTCACCCTGCATGCCATCGGCACGATGGTGTTTGACAGCGTGGCCTACAAGAACGTCATCAGCAACGGCCTGGTGCTCGACAAGAACGGCGCCAAGATGAGCAAGCGCCTGGGCAACGCCGTTGACCCGTTCAACGCCATCGAGACCTACGGCAGCGACCCCCTGCGCTGGTACATGATCAGCAACTCGTCGCCCTGGGACAACCTCAAGTTTGACGAGGCCGGCGTGACCGAGGTGGCCCGCAAGTTCTTCGGCACCCTGTACAACACCTACTCCTTCTTTGCGCTGTATGCCAACGTGGACGGCTTTGACCCCGCCGCCGCCCAAGTGCCCGTGGCCGAGCGCCCCGAGATTGACCGCTGGATTATCTCGCTGCTCAACACGCTCATTGCCCAGGTGCAGGCCGACCTGGAGGACTACGAGCCCACCCGCGCCGCCCGCGCCATCAGCACCTTTGTGGGCGACCACCTGAGCAACTGGTATGTACGCCTGAACCGCAAGCGTTTCTGGAGCGGCGACCTGGCCGCCTACCAGACGCTGTACCAGTGCCTGACCACCGTGGCGCTGCTCATGGCCCCTGTGGCGCCGTTCTACAGCGACCGCCTGTACCGCGACCTCACCCACAGCACCACCTCGGTGCACCTGGCCAAGTTCCCCGTGAGCGACCCCGGCGTCATCGACAAGCAGTTGGAAAAGCGCATGCAGGCCGCCCAGGACATCACCTCGATGGTGCTGTCGCTGCGCCGCAAACAGAACATCAAGGTGCGCCAGCCGCTGCAAGCCATCATGGTGCCCGTGCTTGACGACCAGCAGCGCGCCGACATCGAGGCCGTGGCCGACCTCATCATCAACGAGGTCAACGTCAAGGACATCAAACTCGTGGGCAACGACGCCGGCATCCTGGTCAAGCGCGTGAAGCCCGACTTCAAGAAACTGGGCCCGAAGTTCGGCAAGGTCATGAAAGCCCTCGCCGCCAAAATCACCGCGCTGTCGCAGGCCGAAATCGCCCAGTTTGAGCGCGACGGCAAGTTTGCCATCGGCCTCGACGGCCAGCAGGCCCTGGTCGAGATTGCCGACGTGGAAATCATCAGCGAGGACATCCCCGGCTGGCTCGTCGCCAACGAGGGCAACCTGACCGTGGCACTCGACATCACCGTGACCGACGAACTGCGCCTCGAGGGCATCGCCCGCGAACTGGTGAACCGCATCCAGAACGTGCGCAAGAGCAAAGGCTTTGACATCACCGACCGCGTCACCGTCACCATCGCCCCCGACGAGCGCACCGACGCCACCGTGGCCGCCTACAACGACTACATCGCCCGCCAAGTGCTGGCCAACAGCATTACCGTGGCGCCCGTCGACGGCGACACAGCCATCGAGCTCGACATGGACGGATGGACGCTGCCCGTCAATGTGGAGAAAGCCTAACAGCACCGTATAACGAAAAAACGACACATTTTCCCATGGACAACAAGCAAGAAAAGACCAGATACACCGACGCCGAACTGCAAGAGTTCAAGGTCCTGATACTGGAAAAGATTGAGCAAGCCAAAGAGAACTACGAGCGCCTTGCCGACAGCATGATGGTTGACGAGTCCAACCCCACGTTCAAGATGCTGGAGGAAGGCTCCGCCACGCTGGGCAAGGAGATGGCCAGCCAGCACGCCCAGCGCCAGCTTGACTTCATCCGCAAGCTCCAGGGCGCGCTCGTGCGCATCGAGAACAAGACCTACGGCGTGTGCCGCATCACGGGCAAGCTCATCCCCAAGGAACGCCTGCTTGCCGTGCCCCACGCCACCCTCTCAATCGAGGGCAAGGAAATTGAGGCCAAACGCAAGGCCCAAAACCGTTGACACGACAACGCAACCTGTAACCCGATGAAACTGAGCAACGGCAAACTGGCGGCGCTGATTATCGCGCTGGTCATCGTTATCGACCAAGCCGTCAAGATTTGGGTCAAGACCCACTTCTACTACGGCGAGACCTTTGACGTGACCTCGTGGTTCAAAATACTGTTTATCGAGAACAACGGCATGGCCTTCGGCATGGAGTTGGGCAGCAAACTGGCGCTCACCCTGTTCCGCATCGTGGCCTCGGGCGCGTTTATCTACTACCTGTGGCGCATCCGCAACCGCGCCGACTTGCCCAAGGGATACATTGCCTGCATCGCGCTGATTACCGCGGGAGCGCTGGGCAATGTCATCGACTGCATCGCCTACGGCCTGATTTTCGACAGCCCCTTCCCGCCCCAGGTGGCGCAGTTGTTCCCGCCCGACGGCGGCTACGGCACGCTGTTCAACGGGCGCGTGGTGGACATGCTCTACTTCCCGCTGTGCGAGTGGAACTGGCCCGACTGGATTCCCGCCATCGGCGGCGACCACTTTGTGTTCTTCCAGCCCATCTTCAACATCGCCGACGCGTCGTTGAGCGTGAGCGTGATAGTGCTCATCCTGTTCTATGCCCGCTACCTCGCCAGCCCCGCGAAGGGCGAGGAGACCGCCGCTGGAGACGGCGAAACGCCTGCCGACACCAACGACACCAACGAGACCAACGCATAACACGCCATGAGAAGCCTTGCCATCCGCATCATCGCCGCGCTTGCCGCCGTCGTGTCGCTCATTGCCTGCGACAAGGCGCCGCGGGGCGTGATGAGCACCAACGAGATGGCCGACCTCATCGCCGACCTCGAAATCGCCGACGCCTACCTGAGCAGCCATCCCGGCGACTTCCCCACCGACTCGGCCAAGCAGGCCCTCAAGCAGTCGGTGTTTGACAAGCACGGCATCACCCGGCGGGACTATGACTCGTCGCTCGTGTGGTATGCCCACAACATCGAGAACTACACCAAGGCCTATGACAAGGCGATGGGCATCCTCAAGAACCGCCTCGAGAAACTCGACGGCGGCGAGACGGCCCAACCCGGGCTCGAGGGCCCGCAAGACATCATGGCAATGGGCCGCGCCGACGAGCAGCAGCAAGCGCAGCAGCCGCCTCACGGCGCGGTGCCGAAAGAGATGTCGGCAAAGCCCGGCGGCCATGGAGCGGGCACAAGGCCTGCCGCCGCCCGCGGCAAACTGAGCGCCGACGCCAAGAGCGACGCCACCAACCTGTGGAAAGGCAAGACCTGCTATGCCCTCACCCAGGGCGCAAGGCGCGGATTCATCACCTTTGAGGTGCAGCCCGACGCCCAGTACAAGCGCGGCGACCGCTACCAACTGGCCTACCGCCTCACGCGCGGCGGCAACCAGTTCAAGGTGAGCCTCAGCGTCGATTACACCGACGGCGGCACGGCGCAAATCACCCACAGCACCAACAGCGACGGCTGGGTGACCGTCGACATCCAGAGCGACACCGCGCGGCAGGTGCGCCGCATCCACGGCTACATGAGCTATGACATGCAGCGCAAGGGCGCGGCGGCCTATGTGGACAGCGTCTCGCTCGTGCGCACCCACCTCGACCTCAGCAACTACGGCCTGGTGCACGCCCAGCGCCTGTTTGAGCGCGGACGATAGCGGGAACTAATGACTCGATGATGGCAAACAACATTCTCGTACAGCTCTTTTTGACCTTTTGCAAGATTGGCGCATTCACCTTTGGCGGCGGATGGGCCATGATCAGCATCATTCAGCGCGAGATTGTGGACAAGCACCGCTGGCTCGAAGCCGAGGAGTTCCTCGACCTGCTGGCCGTGGCGCAGTCCATGCCCGGCATCCTCGCCGTCAACATCGGCGTCATCGTGGGCGACAGGCTCAAAGGACTCAAGGGCAGCGTGTGCGCCGCCCTGGGCATGATACTGCCGTCGTTTCTCATCATCCTTGCCATCGCCATGTTTCTCACACCTGACACCATCAAGAACAACGCCGTGGTGGCGCGCATCTTCAAGGGCATCCGCCCCGCCGTGGTCGCCCTCATCATCGAGCCCGTGCTCACCACCGCCCGCGCGGCGCGCATCAACTGGAAGACCGTCGCCATTCCCGTGACCGTGGCGCTGCTCATCTACAGCAAGTTGCCTGTGGTTTCCAACCCCGTCATCTACATCGTGCTGGGCGCCGCGGGCGGCTATGCCTGCCACATGCACAGCCTGATGCACAAGGGCAACGCAGGAAAGGAGGACGCGTCATGTTAGAAACCTATCTGCGCCTCATCTGGTCCTACCTGAAAATCGGGCTGTTCGGCTTTGGCGGCGGCTATGCCATGCTGTCGCTCATACAGCGCGAGGTGGTAGGCAACGGGTGGATTACCAGCCAGATGTTTACCGACATCGTCGCCATCTCGCAGATGACGCCCGGCCCCATCGGCATCAACAGCGCCACCTACATCGGCTACACCATCACAGGCAGCGTGCTGGGCTCGCTGGCCGCCACCCTCACCGTGGTGCTGCCGCCGTTCATCCTCACGCTGCTCGCCGCCCACTACATCGAGCGACACAAGCAGAGCCCCTTCATCAAGGGCGCCTTTATGGGCCTGCGCCCCGTGGTGGTAGGCCTCATCGCCGCTGCCGCCATGCTGCTGATGAACAGCGAGAACTTTGGCTGCCTCGCCGGCGAGCGCCTCATCACCATCGGCATCTGCATCGCCTCGTTCTGCATCGTCTATTTCACCCGCATCCACCCCATTGCCGTCATCGTCCTTGCCGGCATCACGGGGCTGCTGGTGTTCTGAATTTCACGAAACATTCAAACTGTCCAAAACAAAGGCAACTGCGGCCAGTCGGCCGCAGTTGCCTTTGACATTACTATATATAATAATACCCCAGTTCGGGATAAGATTACTCCCAAATAGAAAGTTGCTTTGAGTGTTCGA
>CALEJB010000057.1 GCA_937898675.1 uncultured Prevotellaceae bacterium | reverse complement strand
TTACAATTTTTTAGACCACTATTTTCGATAATTTCTTATCCCGAACTGGCGTAAACAACTGGTTTGTTCATTCTTTTCAAAGTGGTAAGTCCGTCATTCAACTTAATGACAAAGAATCCGGTTGTGTCATTGGCAAAGGATATGTAGATGCTCTTGGAACAAATTCGGGATTTTTCAATCAAAGTGATGCAGCTGCTTGGGTAATCATCCGTGTGGACATAAAAGACGAGAAAGCACGCGTTATCGCTACAATTCAATCCTACGAGGTTACTAAAACCACTGCATTAGGAGCTGCTCTCTTAGGGGCTAGACCTAAAGCACCTCAAGTTGTTGAATACATCCCAAGTGATTGCTTCCCTTACACCAAAAAAGAGAAAGGTACTGGCGCGAAAGCGTTAACGCTGGCACATTGCTGGATTGTAACCATGTTTGATCAGCTCAATGACGCTGTAAATAATGGTATCACGGGACTTGAAGAAGATAATTTCTAACTAGCTGTCGGCCATCCGCACCAACCTCGAGAAGCGCCTCGGCTAATTCTCAAGAGGAAACATATTTCAACAACAGGGCTCCGCATGCCGGGGCCCTGTTGTTGTGATTTTGCGTTATTTGTTGGCAGGTCTTGCGTTACTTGTTTGGTTATTAGCATTTTTCTATATACCTTTGCCGTGAAAATGCGGAGCAGTACTCCCGATTTTACATGAAAATGCGGAGTACAACTCAGCATTTTCTTTGCAAAAACACATTTTTAACTGTCAAAACTTCACTCGCCAGCGCGGTATTCCAGGATGTCGCCTGGGGCACAGTCAAGCGCCTTGCAGATGGCGTCGAGGGTCGAGAATCGCACGGCCTTGGCCTTGCCGGTCTTGAGGATGGACAGGTTGGCGATGGTGATGCCCACGCGCTCGCTCAGTTCATTCAGCGACATCTTGCGACGCGCCATCATTACATCTAAATTTACGATAATCATAAGTTCTGCAATGCTTTAGATGGTTAATTCCTGTTCCTTGGCAGCATCATGAGCCAACTTGTACAACTGGCCGACAATGAGCACGATCATCGTATAAACAAAGGGGTTGTCGGTCAAGCAAAACTCACCCAAGTCACCCGCCGAGCACGCGATGCCCAGGTTGTCACTCAGGAACGCATAGGCGGGCACAACCACCGCCATCACCCGCAACAGCACCACATTGGCATGGCTGAAGATAGTCCCGCCCTTGATGCACTTGAGGATGTTGATGACAAACACAGCGCACAATATGCCCAAGGTTAATGCCGCCACGCGCTGTCCGACAAAGATGGCGACCTTGGCGCCAATGCTCGGCGAGCCCCAGTTGATGACGCCCTCACCGCTGCCCGTGGTAAGGACAAAATAGGACTGGATGGCCATAAACGCCAGCCACAGCGCTACCAGCGCCAACGCTACATAGCACAGCCATTTGAGGATTTTGATTGATTTTTTCTCCATAATCAACACTATTAGTAAACATTAAAATATCTTGATCTGTTTTGCCAATTAAAATTCTGCCATACCACCCGTAATACGGCTTTCTCTCTCTATTTCATTTTGCTTTCTATATGTTTTGCTCTTTCCGCTTTGGAAACGATATACAATCTGAATGTTCAATGTATTGCGATATGGCTTCAAGCTTTTAGTCTCTTGCAGATAGAATGAATCGGAATGAATCTGTTTTGTCATGCGAGATTTGATACCGAAATCAAATGGCAGGAACCAACATATCATAGTTGAGAAGCTTTTGTTCCATTGCTTATTGGCCGCAAGCATCCAACTATCCAATCCTGTCTCGTTGTAGCCTTGGATGATTGATTCCTTTTGAATGCCATGATAATAGCTTGCATTCAGATTCGCGAACTTTCCCTGGTATATCACATCGGCATTGTAATAGAATCCATCATAGTTCTTACTGATATCTTGATATTTTCCAAAAGATTTATAATAGCCGGCACCTAACGAAAAGAAAATGCGTTCTGACAAAGGATAGTCTATGCTAAGCGGCAAGAGAAGCTCTTTCGTATCTGCATTGCGATATGTCATTTCGTACTCTTTGCCAGCGCTGAAAACAAGGGGCGATATTGCCCTGTTGCTGATTGCAAATGATGGTGAAAAACCGAACATATCTAATACATTTATTTCTATGGCCATTTTATGCATAGTTGCGTTTTTCAGATCTGGATTACCCAAATGGTAGACGTTAGGATACACCACAGAACGGATTGTGCTGAGTTGCTTAAGATTAGGATAGATGGCATCAGACGTATATGAAGCCTTTAAGGTGACATCATCAGCAGGAGCATAACTTACCTGCAAAGATGGCAGGAACTGGCTTTCAGTTCGTTTGTTATCTGAATAATTGATATTATTGTTATCCAGTGCAAAACCTGCCTCAATCGACAACCGCGTTGTTGGATTATAGACAAGATAACTCCAGGCACGGCTTTGTGTCCTTTGGTAATCAAATACATCTCCCTCGGTTTTGAATTTGCGGTCATGAACCAGAGCACCAAATTTCAGCTCGAGTTTATCCGAAATTGTCCATTTCAGATCTGCAGTAAAGTCTATGGCTTTTCTTTTCTCGGTATTAATATTTGAAAAATCGTCAACTAAATCCGAATAACGATTCGTGTAATTATTCTTGTAGTTGTTAATAGCAAAATCAGAATATACGCTTAACCCATCTCCAAACTGACCTTTATAATACAACGTATAATTATTTGATTGGCGGCAGGTTTTGTCATTTTGGAAATAACTGCGGATATCTCCTTTCATGTCATTTGCAATTGCGTCGTTTTCATGCATGAAGTCATAATCAAACGATAATACATGCTTGGAAGAGATGTTATAATTGATGCCCGCACTTGCAGCTCTTCCATTATAACTGTACTCTTCAATACCATAGACCGATGAAAAATCATTGCCTGATGGATGCTGGCTCATTTCATTTGCTACCGGAGTATTCCACTTGGATTTTCCATAGACAGCAGAACCATAAATGCTGAATTTATTATGGGTATAGGCTATGCTGAATGCAGGCTGTTCCATGAGCACATGATCTGAGGCATTATTTTTAGAAGGATTGGCAAGCAGCATATTTGATAGATTAACGTCCCATCCCTCAGCCTTTCGGGTAATAATTTCAATCACGGCATCATACCCTTCAGAAGAGTAACGGCCTTTGGGATTATGAACCACCTTGACCTTTTTGATGGTTTCAGGAGACAGAGACATTATATATTCTTTGCTCTGAGGGCGGCCATTGACAAGGAACAAGATATTGCTCTTGTTGTTGATGAGAATCTGGTTCGAGGCTCTGTTAAGTTGTACTCCTGGAATGTGTGCAAGAAGCTCATAGGAATTTACACTCATGGACCTCATCTTGTCCGTGATAATAAATGTATCTCCGTCTGCGGAACGCTTCACAAGTTCTGCTTCAATGGTTACCTCTGTCAAATTAACCGTATGAATCGAATCTTGAACGTCCTGAGCTATTGTTCTATTTGCGCACAAAAATGTCAGAACAATGAGCAACAAAATGTGACGGGCTTCTAATCTCATAATCATAATACAAAAAAAATCTATTTATAATTTGTTTTTGGCAAATCAAGAATCGTTAGAACATCTCACTATCTCATACGTTTCAACGACAATGATGCCGCAAAGATATGGTAATTTATCGAATTACAATAAATATTTACTGAATTTTAAGAATTATTAAAGAAATCCATCCCGTTGCGGCACCAACTACAACCGTCCCGCCACCACGGCATTGGGTGACGGGACGGTCGATATGTTATGGCTTGTAGGGGCTACAGTTTCAGGTCGTCCTCGTTCTTGGGCTTGGGGGGATAGTCGATGGTGTAGTGCAGGCCGCGGGATTCCTTGCGGTCCTTGGCCTGGCGCATGATGAGGTAAGCCACATTGATGACATTGCGCAACTCGCAGATGCGGCGCGACACCTTGCTGGTCTTGAACAGTTTCTCGGTCTCCTCGTAGATGATGTCGAGGCGGTTCCAGGCGCGGTCGAGGCGCAGGTTGCTGCGCAGGATGCCCACATAGGTGCTCATGATCTGCTCTACCTCCTTCTCGCTCTGGCTAATCAGCACCATCTCCTCGTTGTGCGTCGTGCCCTCATCGTTCCATGCGGGGATGTCCTCACGCCAGGCATACTCGTTGAGGTGCTTGACGGCGTGCTTGGCCGCCGCGTCGGCATAGACGACCGCCTCGATGAGCGAATTGCTGGCGAGTCGGTTGCCGCCGTGCAGACCCGTGCATGAGCACTCGCCCACGGCATATAGGCGCTTGATGCTCGAGCAGGCGTCCAGGTCCACCTTGATGCCGCCGCACATGTAGTGTGCCGCGGGCACCACGGGGATGTACTCCTTGGTAATGTCGATGCCCAGGTCCAGGCAATGCTTGTAGATGTTGGGGAAGTGGTGCTTGGTTTCCTCGGGGTCCTTGTGGGTGACATCGAGGAACACATGGTCGTCGCCGCGCTGCTTCATCTCGCTGTCGATGGCGCGTGCCACCACATCGCGGGGCGCCAGCGACAGGCGCGGGTCATACTTCTGCATAAACTCCTCGCCGGCGAGGTTGCGCAGCACGCCGCCATAGCCGCGCATGGCCTCGGTGATGAGGAACGCGGGGCGGTCGCCCGGGTGATACAGCGCGGTGGGATGGAACTGCACAAACTCCATGTCCTTGACGGTGCCCTTGGCGCGATACACCATAGCGATGCCGTCGCCCGTGGCCACCAGCGGGTTGGTCGTGGTAGAATAAACCGAGCCCACGCCGCCCGTCGCCATGAGCGTCACGCGAGAGAGGAACGTGTCCACCTCGCCCGTGGTCTGATTGAGGACATAGGCGCCAAAGCACTCGATATCGGTGGTGCGGCGCGTCACCACCCTGCCCAGGTGGTGCTGGGTGAGGATTTCGATAGCGAAATGGTCCTCATAGATGTCGATGGCGGGGTTGGCGCGCACCGCCTCGATGAGCGACACCTGAATTTCGTGGCCCGTGTTGTCGGCATGGTGCAGGATGCGGAACTCGCTGTGGCCGCCCTCGCGGTGCAGGTCAAATTCGCCCTTCTCGTTCTTGTCAAAGTCCACGCCCCACTCCAGCAACTGCTGAATCTGTGCCGGCGCCTCGGTCACTACCTTCTTCACTGCCTCGGGATCGCTGAGCCAGTCGCCCGCCACCATGGTGTCGTGGATGTGTTTGTCAAAGTTGTCCATTTCCAGGTTGGTCACCGTCGCCACGCCGCCCTGGGCGAGGTCGGTGTTGGCCTCTTCAATCTTGGACTTGCACACCAGGGCCACAGTCCCTGTCTTTGCCACCTTGAGGGCAAAACTCATACCGGCCACACCAGAGCCGATGATGAGGTAGTCATATTTGCGTACCATATTGTATTTTATTGTCGTTAATGGGTCTTGATGTCACTCTTTCTCGCCGTAGAGCAAGTCGCCGCAGTCGCCCAGGCCGGGAACGATGTAACTGTGCTCGTTGAGTTCGGTGTCGATGTCGCAGGTCCACACGGTAGTCTTGTCCTCGGGCATGTGTCGCCGCAACGAGTCGATGGCCTGGGGCGTCGCCACCACACTGGCGACATGGATGTGGGCGGGATGCCCCTTGGTGACGAGCGCCTGATAGGCAAGTTCCATCGACGAGCCGGTGGCCAGCATGGGGTCCACAATCACCAGCGTCTTGCCGTCGAGGCGGGGGCTGGCAATGTACTCGATGTGCACCACAAAGTCGTCGGTGGCGGGGAAATACTTCCTGTAGGCCGACACAAATGCATTGTCGGCGCCGTCAAAGAAGCTCAAGAACCCCTCGTGGAACGGCAGGCCAGCCCGGAGAATGGTGCCCAGCACCACGCGTTCGCCCAGCACATTGCAGTGCTTCACGCCCAGCGGTGTCTCCACATCGTGGACGCGGTATTGCAGGCGCTTGGAGATTTCATAGGCCATAATCTGGCCCAAGCGCTGTATGTTGGTGCGAAAACGCAGGCGCTCCTGCTGCAACTGCTTGTCACGAATCTCGCTCATGAACTGGCCTACCAGCGAATTTTGCTCACACAGGTTGATGATTTCCATAATGAATGTTGTTATTTTGGTTGGGTTGATAGATATTCGTTCAATATGCGCCGGGCGTTGTCACGGTCGAGCGCGAGTTGGCGCTTGAGTTCCTCCAGCCCGCACATCTTGACCTCGAGGCGCAGGAAGCGGATAAACTCCAGCGTGAGCGGCTCGCCATAGATGTCGCCGTCAAAGTCAAACAGGTTGACCTCGACGCTCACATGGCTGCCGTTGTCCATCGTGGGCCGCCGCCCAATGTTGGCCATGCCCTGCAGGCATCTGCCCGCCACATGGGCCATTACGGCATAGGCGCCATTGTGGGGCATCATCACCTCGGCGGCAATCTCGCCCAGGTTGGCGGTGGGAAATCCCAGGTCGCGGCCATTGGCAAAGCCGTGCACCACCCTGCCCGTCAGCGCGAAGGGGCGTCCCATGCAGTGCATGGCGTCGCTCACCTTGCCCGCAGCGATGAGGCCGCGCACGATGGTGCTGCTCACGGGAGCGTATTCTCCCAGATATTCGGGCGCCTTCACTACCTTGATGCCCAAGCGCTCGCCGTCGCGGCAATAGTCGTCAAATGACCGCATGCCGTGCCCAAAGTGATGGTTATAGCCCGCCACCAGCACATCCACGCCGTAGCGGTCGTGCAGCAACTGCATGAAGCGCGCGGCATCGAGTGCCGCCAGTTGCGGCGTGAAATTCATGGGCAGCAACAGGTCGGGGCCCAGGCCGGCGATGCAGCGCATGCGGTCGTCGGGCGTCATGATGAGCGAGAACGGCTCATCGGGGTGCAGCACCTGCCGCGGATGGCGCACAAACGTCACCACCAGCGACTGCTTGCCCGCTGCCGCGGCCTGCCGGTTGAGGAAATTGACCAGTGTGGCGTGTCCCAAGTGGACTCCGTCGAACATGCCTATCGTGCAGGCAGTGCTGCCTTGCGGCAACCGGTCATTTTCTCCCAACAATTTCATTGATTGATGCTATCGTGAGTTACTTTTTGTCGAGGTGCTCCTTGAGGATGCGCATCGTGTCGTTGCACACGCGGATAAACATCTCGCGGTTGTGCAGTATCGAGGATGTCTTGACCTGCTTGTCGGTGCCCGAGAAGATGTAGCCCGTGTCGGGGCTCTCCAGGGCGCGCATGGTGGGCACTATGCTGGCTTCGGGACTGGGCAGGTTGCGGCTCAGGTAGTCGCTGGCGTTCTCCACCCACCGCGACAGCGTCAATGCCCCCGTCCTGAACAGCCCGGGATTGACGCAGTTCACCGACACCAGGCGCGTCTTCATCGTGCTGGACATATATATCGAGAACAGCGTCAGCGCCAGTTTGCTCTGGGCATAGGCGCCCCAAGGCGTGAAATGCGACACCGTGGGGAACTCGTAGGGTAGCGTCACCAGCCGGCGCGAAATGCTCGTTGACAGGATGATGCGGCCGCCCTCCACGATGAGCGGATAGACCTGCAGCGACAACAGCGCCGTGCTCAGGTAGTTGACCTGCACCGAATGCTCATAGCCGTCGGCCGACAGCACACTGCGGTTGGGGAACACGCTGGCATTGTTGACCAGCGCCGCCACCGGTCGGTTCAAAGCGCGCAGACGCCGCACGAAGTCATTAACCAGGTCAAACGAATTGAGGTCCAATTGCAGGCAGGAGATATCCTTGTTGCGCGTCACCTTGCGCAACTGGTTGGCATAGTTCTCGGCCTTGCTGATGTCGCGGCTGGCCAGCAGCACCGCCGCCCCTTGCTCGGCAAGTTTGCGCGAAATCACGCTTCCCAGACTGTCGGTCGAGCCCGTCACGATGTACAACGGCTTTTCCTGCGACTCGAGCAGCATATTATTGTCGGTCATCATAGTCGATTCTGTGATTATTGTTCTTGTCTATCCAACTGGCAAAGGTACAAAATAATGTCCAATGCCACCGCCGTTTTATCGCGAAAATTTGCAAGGGCAAGCCAAAGGAAGTAACTTTGCGCAAAAAATCATGGATATGGGCAAAATAATCACAATCATCGGTGGCGTGAACATGGACATATCGGCGGCATTAACCGCCCCCTTTGTGCCAGCCGACTCGGTGCCCGGGCGCGTGACGATGGCATGCGGCGGCGTGGCCCGCAACATCGCCTGCAACCTGCGGCTCATGGGGCATGACGTGAAGTTTGTGAGCGTCTTTGGAGGAGGACCGTTTGGCGAAATGTGCTGGCGCGAGTGCCGCGGTGTCGGACTGGACTTGTCGTTGAGCGAGCGGCGCGAGGGACTCACGGGCGGCCTGTACCTGTGCATCAACGACCAGGGCGGCGAGATGGTCGCCGGCGTGGCCGACACCGGCATCGCGGACCACATCACGCCTCAATTTCTCGAGGAGCGCATGCAGGACATCAATGCCTCGTCCGCCGTGGTGGCCGACACCAACATCCCGGAGCAGGCGGTGCAATACCTCATCGACCACTGCACCCCGCCCCTGCTCATCGACACCGTGAGCACCGCCAAGGCCGTACGCGCCACAGCCGCCCTGCAGCAGAGCAGTACCCGCCGGCTGCACGCCGTCAAACTCAACCTCATCGAGGCCCGGGCCGTCACCGGCGCCCCGACCGCCCAACAGGCGGCGCAAGCCCTCGTCGGGATGGGTATCGGGCAAGTGTATATCACCCTGGGCAGCAATGGGGTATATTGTAGCGACGGTAAGCGTCACGAACTCATCCCCGCCCTGCCCGCCGAGGTCGTCAACGCCACGGGCGCAGGCGACGCCTTTGCCGCCGGCGTTGTGCATGCCCAGTTGCAGCACAAGCCCCTGGACGAGTGCGCCCGCACGGGACTAAAAGCCGCCCGAGCCGCCCTGCTCACGCCGCAGGCCGTCAATCCACAAGTGTCAAGGCTCGTTGATGCCTGACCGATAAACGAAATACTTTACAACACAATAGCAAAACACAATGAACAAGTACTTATCCATTTCGCCCCAAGTACAACAGGCACTTGACGCCAGGCGCCCCGTGGTGGCGCTGGAGTCCACCATCATTTCTCATGGCATGCCCTACCCCCAGAATGTCGAGACTGCGCTCCGCGTGGAGCAAACCGTACGCGATGGCGGCGCGGTGCCCGCCACCATCGCTGTCATTGGGGGCAAACTCAAGGCAGGCTGCACGCCCGACGAAATAGAATACTTGGGCAAACGAGGCCAGGCCGTCACCAAGGCATCGCGCCGCGACCTGCCCGTGCTCATCGCCCGTGGCGAGGATGGCGCGACCACAGTCACCACGACCATGATTATCGCTGCCATGGCGGGCATCAAGGTGTTTGCCACCGGCGGCATTGGCGGCGTGCACCGCGGTGCCCAAACGACGATGGACATCAGTGCCGACCTCGAGGAACTGGCCATGACGCCCGTGATGGTCATCTGCGCCGGCGCCAAGTCAATCCTTGACCTGGGGCTCACGCTTGAATATCTGGAGACCAAGGGCGTGCCGGTCATTGGGTACGGCACCGAGGAACTGCCCGCCTTCTACACGCGGCACAGCGGCTACAAGGTGGACTACCGCATCGACAGTCCCGAGGCCCTCGCCGCAGCATTCGCGGCCAAACTGGAGATGGGCCTGCGCGGCGGCATGCTGGTGACCAACCCCATTCCCGAGGAGTATTCGATGCCCGCCGATGTCATCAACAGCGCCATCGATACCGCCATCGCCGAAGCCAGCCGTCTGGGCATCAAGGGCAAAGAAACCACGCCATTCCTGCTCGCCAAAATTAAAGACATCACCGGCGGCGACAGCCTTGACGCCAACACCCAGCTCGTGCTCAACAATGCCCGCCTTGCCGCAAAAGTTGCGGTGGCGATGGCTGCGATGTGAGTTATTGCAGGCCGGCAGCACCACGGCGCAAAACCGCCCACCCCGCCCCCGGGCCGCCACAATTATTCGGCCCGAGGGCGTTCATCTTTCGCGCACGCAATCATTTTTTAGGGGAAAACATGACTTATCTCGGAGTAAAATAGTAATTTTGCGGTTTGAAAGAAACTGAAAATTATCATATCAAACATTAAAAACCGAGTAAAACTATGAGATGTCAACATTGCGGACACGAAGTTCCTGAAGGCTCAGTATTTTGCAACCAGTGCGGCTACCGCATGAAAACCGACATGGCTTGCCCCCATTGCGGCGCCAGCATCCCCGCCACGTCGATATACTGCCCAAAATGCGGCAACGCCGTTGAGACCCAGGCGAAGCGCCCTGCCAATCCCGCCGCCAGCCAGGCGCCTGCCACAACCTATAACCAGCAGCGCCAAGCAGCAGCCCAGCGGCCGGCCCGCCAGCCCAACGCGTGGCAAAAACCCGCTGCCCAGGATGACGACCAAGAGGAGAACGGCGGCGAAAGGCGTTCCAACTTCAACCGCAACCTCATCATCGGCATCGTCGCCGCGGTAGTGCTCATCGGCCTGCTGAGCCTGCTGAGCCACTGCAACAGCACCGAGAACGACAACCTCAAGGCACTGGGCGACAGCGCCGCCATGGTTGCCGACGACAGTCAAGACCCCATGGCCCTGTTCCAGGCCGAGTTGAGCCGCGCCGGCATGATCGACGACCAGGCCACTCCCGCCTGTGCCGTGAGATTTAACGACCCCGCCAGCGACAGCCTGAAGTGCATCGTGGGCGTCACCTACAAGAACGACCCCAGCCGGCCCTTCATCAAAATCTACAAGCTCACCCGCCAGGGCGGTACCTGGACCCCCGAGCTGGCGCAAACCAAATATTTTGACGGCCGCACCATCAGCATGGACAACAACGCCCTCATCGCCGACCAGATGCAGGTGCCCCGTGCCGTGACCGTGGACGGCAAGCAATGCCTGTACTTTGCCCTGCTGGACCACCTCAAGGGCAGCGAGAACGGCCGCGTGACGCTGTGCCTGTTTGATGTGGACGGCAAGCGCCTGACGTCGCTCAACTATGACGGCCAGCTGCGCTCCCGCACCGACGGCCGCCAGTATGTATATGGCCAGCCGCTCGAGAGCACCAACAGCGTTGAGCGCCGTTTCCTGGCGCAAGAGGCTGCCAACATCGGTGCCATCCACGTGCCCACCCAGGAAGAACTTGACGCCGAAAAAGAGGCCGAGGAGGAAGAAGCCGCAAACACCGAAGAGGCCAACCAGACTAACGAGGAAAAATGGAGCAAGGACAATGCCGAGAATATGGACAAACTGAAAAACGGCGAGGAGGTGAAGATGCGTCCCACAATGTCCGACAAGCCCACCATCAACTTCAAAGACATCAAGACCAAGGCCGAGAACGACAATTACATCGTGTTCCTTGACAACAAGGGCTCGGTGCAGGGATTCAACAAGAACACCCGCAAGTACTTCGGCATCTACAGCGACAGCAAAAACCCCGCCAAGAGCATCAGCATGAACGGCGGCAAAGTGAACATCCAGACCGGCAGCGGCACCATCAGTTATGACCTGGCCAGCGACAGGGCCAAAGTGAATTAAGAGTTAGGAGTTAGGAGTTAGTACATGACGCCCGAGAGACGATACTACTTCTGGTTTTTCCTCAAGCTGGACCTGCTGATTGTGGGTCTGCTTGCCCTGCTGTGGTGGATGAACAACGCCGCCTGAGCACAAGCATCAACAAATATTATTCACCGCAAGCATCAACGAAATATGGCTGTTGAAATCCGAGAGATAAAGCCCACCAGGCGCGAACTGCTCAAGTTTGTGCACTACCCCATCGACGTGCTGTACCGCGACAGCAAGTGCTATGTGCCCGACCTGGTCAACGACGAGGTGGACACCCTGCGTCCCGACAAGAACCCCGCGTTTGAGTTCTGCGAGGCCATCTACTTCATGGCCTATCGCGCCGGCAAGCCGGTGGGCCGCATCGCCGGCATCATCAACAGCGTGGTTAACGAGCGTGAAGGCAAGCCCGAGGGCCGTTTCGGGTTCATCGACTTTATCGACGACGAGGAGGTGGTTGACGCCCTCATCGGCGCCGTCACCGAGTGGGCCCGCGCCAAGGGGATGAAGAGCCTGACCGGCCCGCTGGGATTCACCGACATGGACAAAGAGGGCATGCTGGTCGAGGGCTTTGACCGCATCGTCACCTCGGCCACCATCTACAACTATGACTACTATCCCAAGCACATGGAGCGCTTGGGATTTGTCAAGGACGCTGACTGGCTCGAGTTCCTCATCACCATTCCCGAGGAAGTGCCCGAGAAAATTGCCCGCGTGTCGAAGATTGCCGCCGAGCGCAACGGTCTGGAGGCCATCAAATACACCAGCCGCAAGCGACTGGTCAAGGACTACGGCCAGGCCATCTTCACGCTCATCAACGAGGCCTATGACCAGCTGTTCGGCTACTCGCCGCTGTCGCCCAGGCAGATAGACCATTACATCAAGATGTACCTGCCACTGCTGCCGCTCAACGACTTGGGCATGGTGGTCAAAAAGGACGAAACGCGCGAACTCGTCGGCGTGGGCATTACCATTCCCAACATGTCGCACGCCCTCATCAAGTGCCGCGGCCGCCTGCTGCCATGGGGATGGAAGCACCTGCTCCACTCCTTCAAGCACAACGACACCGTGGACCTGATGCTCATCGCCGTCAAGCCCGAGTACCAGAACAAGGGCGTGAACTCCATCGTCATCGATGACCTCATCAGGAGTTTCCACGCCTATGGCTACAAGTATGCCGAGAGCAACATCGAGCTGGAGACCAACGACAAGGTGCTCAAGCAGTGGGAGTACTTCGAGTATGACCAGCACAAGCGCCGCCGCGCCTACACCAAGGAGATTTAACAAGACTAAAACAGGTAATAACAAACAAAGAAAAGTACAGAAACATGGACAACAATATCCGAGTCATCAGCAAGTATGCCCTCGAGGGCTATGACACCCAGGCATTGCGCCTGTCGGCCATGGCCGCCAAGCAGACGCTCGAGAGCGGCAGCGGCGAGGGCAACGACTTCCTGGGCTGGCTGCACCTGCCGTCGAGCATCGACGAGCAGCAGTTGGGCGCCATCGAGGCCAGCGCGCGCGCGTTGCGCGACAGCTGCGAGTATGTCATCACCATCGGCATTGGCGGCAGTTATCTGGGCGCCAAAGCCGTCATCGAGGCGCTGGGCGACCACTTTGCCGCCTACAAGCGCGACGGCAGCCCCAAGGTGTTGTTTGCCGGCAACAACATCGGCGAGGACTACCTGCACGACCTGATGGACCTGGTCGATGGCCACAAGTTCGGCATCATCGTGATTTCCAAGTCGGGCACCACCACCGAGCCCGCCATCGCCTTCCGCCTGTTCAAGGAGATGCTTGAACAGCAGCAGGGAAAGGAATTTGCACAGCGCAATATCATTGCCGTCACCGATGCCCGCCGCGGCGCGCTGCGCAACCTCGCCACCCAAGAGGGCTATGCCACCTATGTCATCCCCGACAACGTGGGCGGCCGCTTCTCGGTGCTCACGCCCGTGGGCCTGTTGCCTATCGCGGTGGCCGGTTTTGACATCCGCGCCCTCGTGGCCGGTGCCGTCGAGATGGAGCGCGACGGCGACGAGCAGGTGCTCGAGTATGCCATTGCCCGCAACGCCCTGTACCAGACGGGCAAGAAGATAGAGATTCTTGCCAACTTCACCCCGCGGCTGCACTTCTTGGCCGAGTGGTGGAAACAACTTTACGGCGAGAGCGAAGGCAAGGACCACAAGGGCATCTTCCCCGCCAGCGTCGATTTCACCACCGACCTGCACAGCATGGGCCAGTGGATACAAGACGGCGAGCGCGCCATCTTTGAAACCGTGCTCAGCGTGGGCGGGCAGCAGCACGAGGTGGTCATCCCCAGCGACGGCGCCGACCTCGACGGCCTGAACTACATTGCCGGCAAGCGCGTTGATGAGGTGAACAAGATGGCCGAACTCGGCACCCGCCTGGCGCACATCGACGGCGGGGTGCCCAACCTACTCATCACCGTGCCCGCCGTCAGCGAGCGCTACATGGGCCAGTTGATCTACTTCTTTGAAAAGACCTGCGGCGTGAGCGGCTACATGCTGGGCGTTAACCCCTTCAACCAGCCCGGCGTCGAGGCCTACAAAAAGAACATGTTCGCCCTGCTCAACAAGCCAGGCTATGAGGAGCAGAGCCAGGCTATCCAAGCAAAAATCAAATAATTAGCAACATACCACAAACAGAAAATTTACATTAACTAACGACATGATCTATCCGATTCTTTCGGCAGACGAAGCCGCCGAATTTGTACAAAATGGCTTCACTGTAGGTGTTTCAGGTTTCACTTCACCGGGTTGCCCCCAGGCCGTGCCCGTTGCCATTGCCGAGAAGGCCAAGCGTGAGCATGCCGCCGGCAAGGAATTCAAGATTAACCTGTTCAGCGGCGCATCGACAAGCGACCACATCGACGGCGAACTGACTCGCGCCGAGGCGCTCAACTTCCGCGCCCCCTATCAGTCGCACGCCGACATGCGCAAGGCCATCAACGCCGGCAGCATCCACTATAGCGACCGCCACCTGAGCGAGATGGCCCAGGAATTCCGCTATGGCTTCTACGGCAAGATGGACATCGCCATCGTTGAGGCACAGAGCATCACCGACGACGGCGAACTCGTGCTGGGCACCTCGATGGGCAACACCGCCTCGTGGCTGCAAGTGGCCGACAAGGTGATTGTCGAGGTCAACGACCAGATTCCCGATACCATCCGCGGCATGCACGACGTGTATCTGCCGCTGGACCCCCCTCGCCGCCGCGAGATTCCCATCTACACCCCTCACGACCGCGTGGGCAGCGAGACAGCCCATGTCGATCCCAAAAAGGTGCTGGGCGTAGTCCGCACCTCACTGCCCATCAGCAAGGAAGGCAGTTTCACCCCCGTTGACGATGTGACCCGCGCCATTGGCAACAATGTGTGCGCATTCCTGGTCAACGAGATCAAGCAGGGCCGCGTGCCCCGTGAGTTCCTGCCGCTGCAAAGCGGTGTGGGCAACATCGCCAACGCTGTGCTCGACGCCCTGGACAAGAGCGACGAGATTCCGCCCTTTGAGATGTACACCGAGGTAATTCAGGACAGCGTGCTCGAATTGCTCGAGAGCGGCAAGTGCACCTTTGCCAGCACCTGCTCGATGACCTTCTCGTCACAGGCCATGAACGAGTTCTTTGCCAAGGGCGACGCCTTGCATGGCAAGGTGCTCATGCGTCCCAGCGAAATCAGCAACAACCCCGAGGTGGTGCGCCGCCTGGGCGTTATCACCATGAACACCGCCATCGAGGCCGACATCTATGGCCACATCAACTCCACCCACGTGAGCGGTACCCGCCTGATGAACGGCGTGGGCGGCTCGGGCGACTTTACCCGCAACGCCTACATCAGCATCTTCCTGTGCCCGTCCATCAAGAAGGACGACTGCATCAGCACCATTGTGCCCATGGTTTCCTATCACGACCACAACCCGCACTCGGTTGACATCATCATCACAGACCAGGGCATCGCCGACCTGCGCGGCAAGGACCCCATCCAGACGGCCGAGGAAATCATCAACCACGCCGCCCATCCCGTCTATCGCCCGCTGCTCAACGAGTACCTGCAGCTGGCCAAGAAGGGCCATGTGGCCATGAATCCCGACCTGGCACTGTCGTTCCACAGCGCGCTCTTGCACGAGGGCGACATGCGCAAGGTGGACTTCGACAAGTTCATGAAGTAATATCTGTTACCCAATAACTGCACTGCCGGCGAGCCGATGCGCCCGCCGGCAGTTGCAATATCACACAATGTTGACACCCAAGGCACAAAACGACCTGCTGCCGCACGGCGCGATGGCACTGGCGATGGTGCTGTTCGGGCTGATGGCGACCTTCTCCAAGGACGCGATGAACCTGGGCCTCACCGGAGGGCAAGTGGTCGCGTTCCGCATCGGCGGCTCGGCAATTCTGTTCTGGATTGCCGCGTTGTTCGTGCCCAGCCAGCATGTAGAGCGGCACGACATCCCCAAGATTGCCTTGGCGAGTCTTTTGGGCTTTGTGGTGGCGCAGGGCGGCTACATCGTGGGGCTGAGCATGACCTCGCCCATCAACGCCACCATCGAGCTGACCATCATGCCCATCTTCACGCTCATCCTGTCGGCCTTTATCCTGCGCGAGCGCATCACCTTGCGCAAGGCGCTGGGCATCGCCATGGGCTGTGT
The DNA here is from genome assembly GCA_937898675.1 of uncultured Prevotellaceae bacterium. Lineage (GTDB taxonomy): Bacteria > Bacteroidota > Bacteroidia > Bacteroidales > Muribaculaceae > Sodaliphilus. The sequence continues at coordinate 11,561 of CALEJB010000057.1, read as the reverse complement.
TGGCGCCATCGCCCTGGTGGCGATGACCGCCTCGGGCGACGGGCGCGCCGCCGACCTGCGGGGCGACATCATGGTGCTGCTCTCGCAACTGGGCTATGCGCTCTACCTCACGCTGTGCTCAAGCGTCATCAGGAAATACAATCCGTTCACCTTCAACAAGTGGACATTTACCCTGGCCAGTGCCGTCATCCTGCCGCTGACCTGCGGCGATGTCGCGCACATCCAATGGCAGACGTTGCCCGTGAGGGCGATGGCCGAACTGGGCTACATCGTTGTTTTCTCCACCTTCCTCACCTTTCTGCTGGTGGTATATGCCCAGCGGCACCTCTCCCCCACCACGGTGAGCAGTTACAACTACCTGCAGCCCGTGGTGGCGGTGATAGCGAGCCTGACGATGGGTCTGGGCACGCTGCAGTGGATACACCTCGCCGCCGCCGCGCTCATCTTCACCGGCGTGTGGCTCGTGACCTCACGGCGACGATAACAAGGGTGCTGTCAAACGCCAAACAGTGCAGCTCCAAAGGCGCCTTCCTGAATTTGCTGTAGGAATGTCGGGTCGGTCATCGTGCGGTAAGCCTGTACAATTCCCCAGACAACAAGAATTACAGCGGCAATGATGACCCACTTCTTGGCAGATTCCGAGGCACTGTCAGCGCCTGTCACATCACCGTTTTGGAATTTGGTTTTCACACTTTTGGCCTTGATGATTGCTACAATACCAATAATCAGAGAGATAAAATTGCAGCAGCAAAGCGCCGAAACAACTGTCACTATGACCGACTCTGTGAGCCACGTCTTGGGCATCTGCCGACCGGGCTGGGGATTGGGGGCATACTGCGGCTGGTTCCAGGGCTGGTTGCCGACAGGGGGCTGTGGAGCCGGGAATCCCTGCGGCGCCTGCTGGGGTTGTGGAACACCAACGGGCGGGAACGGGATGTTGGTATTGGGCAGCGGGGCGCCGTAGCCGCCGGAATTAATCGGCTGTCCGGACAGCATCGTCATCAATTCGGGCACTTGGCTGGCCATGGCCCAGTCGGCCATGCCGTCGCACCACACCAGGGAGTTAACCGTGAGGCCATGCTGGAGCAGTTCATTGGGTTCAAACGGCCCTGCGGGCTTGCCATTCTCGGCAATGTAGTATCTCATAATGCTTTGGCTTTTATTGGTTCCTGATCAATCGTTCTCATCGAGCCACGCGGCGAGGATGCGCTTGTACTGCTCGGGCTGGTCGGCAAACGTCATGTGGCGGGCGCCGTCGAGCAGTTCCCAGCGGCTGTTGGGGATGCCGTCATGCATCACCTTGGCCAGCAGCGGCGTGCTCTCGTCGTTGGTGCCGCTGATGACCAGCGCTGGCTGACGGATTTCGCCCAGACGGGGCGTGTAGTCAAAGTCCTTGAGGTTGCCCCAGGGCGTGTATTCGTTGGGGCCCCAGGCGACGTTATAGCTCTCGGTGCCAAAGCGCTTCTTGCGGCGCAGGCACTCGGGGGCATTGCTCATGTCCAGGCTGCAGGCATGCAGCTCGGTGTAAAGGTCGTTGGCGCGGATATACTCCTCATCGTCAAAGTTGCCAGTGGCCTCGGCGCGGCCGATGGCCTGCTGTGCCCACTCGGGCATGAACGAGATGAGGCGGTGCTGCTCGCTGCCCCACAGCGCGCTCGACGACAACGTGCTCGACAGGATGGCCGACTTGACGCCTGCGGGCTGGCGGTCGATGAGCCATGCCAGAATCATCATGCCGCCCCACGATTGCCCCAGGATGTGGAGTTGGTCGAGGTGCAGGTGCTCGCGCAGCGCCTCCAGTTCGTCGAGCCAGTTGTCGAGGGTCCACAGCTCGGGATGCCCGTCAACATAGGACAGGCCGCAGCCCAGCTGGTCGTACATCACCAGCTGGCGTCCCTCGTCGGCGAGTTCGTCGAGCAGTTCAAAGTAATTGTGCGTCGAGCCCGGCCCGCCATGCAGCAGCACCAACGGTGCCTTGCCACTGTGGCGCTCGCCCACGACACGGTAATAAGTCTTGTAGCCCTTGAAGGGCATGTATCCTTCGTCTATCTTACGCATGATGAAAATCCCAATAAGGCGGTTGTTTAGCGACGCAAAGTTACGGAGAATTTTTGAGAGGCGGCAGCCGAGATGTGTAAAATCTTGCTCACACCATCAGTTCGCCGCTGGCGACGATGGCGCTGTGGCCGCCCACATATACCAGGCCGTCGTGTCGCATCGTGGTCACAACCACCGATGGGCGCCCCATGACCTCGCCCTGCTTGAAGCGGCACTCCTGGCTGTACGCCACGCGGGCGCGGCGGTACAGGTAGTAATTGAGCGCGGCGTTGGCCGTACCGGTTGCCGACTCCTCGGGCACGCCATAGAGCGGCGCGAAGTTGCGCACGTGGGCGGTGTAGCCGTCATCGCTCAGGGCAAAGGCATGCACACCCACCACATTGAGTTCGCGGCTCAACTCGGTGAGCGCCTCCATGTCGGGCTTGAGGGCATTGAGTCCCTCTACCGTAGCCACAGGCATGATGATGTCCGGCAGACCCGTTGAAATCACCTCCACGGGCAAGTCGTTCCACTCGGCAGAACCGCTGCCCGCCATCATATCGTGCAGGTAGTCCACATCAATGAGCGGCACAATCACCTGTGGCTTGACCATTTGCATCATCACTTGCTGGCCTGCCTTCACTTCAAGGCTGCCGGCCAGGGTGCGCAGTTCGCATACGGCATCAGCCGCAACCATTCCCAGGGTGTGCAGCAGCCCAAAGGTGGCGATGGTGGCATGGCCGCACAAGTCCACCTCGCTGCACGGCGTGAAATAGCGCACCGTGAAGGTTGTCGGCCCGTTTTGCTGAACAAAGGCCGTCTCGCTGTGCGATAACTCCGCAGCCACCTGCTGCATCAGTTTCTCGCCCGGGAAAGGGGCATCCTGCCCCAGGAGCACGACTCCCGCGGGGTTGCCGCCGAAAGTCTTGTCGGTAAATGCATCAACGATATAATACTTCATGTTGTGTTCTGTTTTTTTGTGTTGTTTTTCTTGATTGAGGACGGAACAGATATTTCCATCCCGAAACAATATTCGCAAAAGGACCGCAAATTTATCAAAAATAATTTGATATACAACACTTTTGCCCAAGAAAATGTCATTACAAAATAAAAGGGAATTTTTAACATGCTGTCCCCGAACGGGCAGTCACCTGCAAGGATGCGGGCTGAAAGTCCGCGATTTATTGTTGAGGGTTGGGCGAGCCGCCACTCTGATGCTAAAATATGTTTTTGAAGCAATGAAAAATTCAAAAATCTCGGTTATTTTCAAAGATTTTTAGTATATTTGCATCGTGATGTGAAGAGGATACCACATTCACAAGGCATATACAGGAGTGCATCAACCAGTCCCGCTCCTCACCCCCCTGATAACCTCGTCACCCAATGGGCTGCAACGGTGACACAAAACAACCGGAGTAATATGGCTCAAATCATTTGTCCTAACTGCAACACCGCATTCAACGCCCCCGACGGCGTTGCCAATGCACAGTGCCCCAATTGCGGCAATGTGGTTGCTATCGCAACCCAGCAGACCTATCAGCAACAGCAATTTGCCTACCAGCAGCCGCCGCAGTATGCCCAGCAGCAGTACCCGCCGCGCGACATCGGCGTGTTTGACAACGGCCCGTCGGGCAAGAGCCGCGGAGTCGCCGCATTGCTCGCTTTTTTTCTTGGCGGCATCGGCGGCCATTATTTCTATCTCGGCAAGGTTGGAGGCGGATTCATCTGCTTGCTGCTGTGCCTGGTCACCTGCGGCGTGTGGTGCATCGTTGTGCTCATCCAGTGCATCATGATGTTTACCATGACACAAGATGAGTTTGAACGCAAATATGTCAACACCTCATCCACATTCCCGATATTATAATTAAATAATTATAGTACACATTTTTATTGACCAGTATTATTCTTTTTATTATGGAACAACCCAACATTATTCAATTCCTTTTGGCACATGCCAACAAATTTCCCCTTGACGCACAAGCACAAGTACAGGAAAAACTCAACTCGATGGACGACAGCCAGCTCAGCGCACTGATGGCTGAACCTTGGAAGAGCCCTGGCAAGAGCCTCTGGTTCGCTGGTTACCTTGGTGGCTTTGGCGCAGACCGTTTCTATCTGGGTCAGACCGGCCTTGGCATCCTCAAGCTGCTCACCGGCGGCGGCTGTGGCATCTGGGCGTTAATCGACTTCTGGTATGGACTTCCCAATGCTAGGAAAGTCAACCTCAAGAGACTCTTGTCCATGTAATTATTCAAGTACAAGAAATCCATCACATGGGCTCCATTTGGGCAATTCCTGCCGTGGAGCCCATGTTTTTCATATAAAAATATAGGTTTATTGAAAACTATGCTATAACTTTGCCCGTGTAAAAAATAGTAATGACCTATGGATAACCAATCACGCAGGGATTTTATTAAGAAACTCACGGCACTGCTGGTAGCAGGCGCTGTGTCGCCGACGGTGTTCTTTGGCGCCAAGGCAGGCGAAAAAGGCAATCTGAGTGCCTCGGGCAACGGCACATGCTCGTCATCCTATAGCTGCAGCGGGGGTCAGGGTCAGTGCGGCTCGTCGTATGAATGCGCTGGCGGCGGTGGCAAGTGCGGCTCGTCGTACTCATGCAGCGGCCAGGGCTCTAACGGCAACGGCAAGTGCGGCTCGTCGTATGAGTGTAGCGGCGGCGGTGGCAAGTGCGGCTCATCATACTCATGCAGCGGACAGGGCTCTAACGGCAACGGCAAGTGCGGCTCGTCGTATGAGTGCGCCGGCGGCGGTGGCAAGTGCGGCTCGTCGTATGAATGCGGCGGCAAATAACTACCCCCCCATTGAGCCCGCGCCATGGACGACGACAAGCGTTATCTTCTCCCCGCCCAAGTACAGACCTTTAAGCGGGGCGACAAGCACATCTTTATCAACCCGTTGCTTCCCGCCTGGATTGTCACCAATGACCTGGGCAGTCTGATTGTGCCGTTGTTTGACGGCACCAATACCGTCGCCGACATCGTGGATGCTGCCTGCGATATACTGGGCGATGAGCGGCGCGACGAAATCACCGCATTTTGCCAACGCGTCATCGGCTCATCCATCTTTGAGACAGCCCCGCGCCATCAGCATCGGCGCGACACCACGCTGCGCTATGTACACCTGTCGCTGTCCAGCGAGTGCAACCTGCGGTGCAGATACTGCTATGCCGCCGAGCGCCGCGAAAGCCCCCACCAGCGTCTCACGCTCGCCGAATACAAGTGCGTTATCGACGACCTGTGCCGCCTCTCGGACCGCCTCTCCATCACCATCACGGGCGGAGAGCCCCTGCTCAACCCGCTGTGGCAGCCCGTCGCCGCCTACGGCAAGCAAAGCGGCTGCTCGATGATGCTGCTCACCAACGGCCTGCTCATTACCCAAGACAATGCGCCTTTCATCGAGGACACCTTCGACCTGGTGACCTTGAGCATCGATGGCCCCACGCGCGAGACGCACCGCCTGACGCGCGGCGACAACTACAACCAAGTCATGCGCGCCATCAACATCCTCGAGCGCCACGGCATCGACTACACGCTGTCGATGACCGTCACGCGGCTCAACATCGACCAGGTGGAGCCCATGGCGCGCCGCTTTGGCAGCCGCCTCAATTTTGCCCCGCTGTTTCCTGTGTCGGACCTCGCCAGCGACGAGCTGTCCATCACGGGCGACCAGTACTATGAGGCCCTCTCCAACGCCTTTGGCGTGAATCCGCTGGGTTACTGCGAGTCGTCGCTCGACCAGTCAAAGTGCATCCAGACTCACAAATGCGCCATTGGCGACAACGAAATCAGCATATCCCCCACCGGCGATGTCTATCCTTGCCAACTGCTGCATTTCGACCAATTCCTGGCAGGCAACGTGCACGACCGCAGCGTCGAAGACATCTACCGCAACGCCCCCGCCCTGCAGCGCTGCGCCAGCCTTGACGTGGGCACAATAGAAAAATGCCGCGACTGCGCCATCCGCTACATCTGCGGCGGCGCCTGCCGCGCCCGCGCCTACTATGAAACGGGCGACGTGGGCAAGACGGGCGACTTTTGCAGTTACGAACTCAATGCCTTTCTGGACGGCATCATCAAAATATACTGCGAGAACATCGTGTGACGCATCGGGCCACCAACGACAATCCCGGGACTCAAACTCGAGCCCCGGGATTGCTGTTATCGGGTGAAATTGATGCTTCAGTTCATCGCAAATGCGGCGCCGCCGATGCCCACGAGCTCCTGATAGGCGAACACGCCGGGCTGCGACAGTTCCACGGTGGTATAACTGCCGTCGCGGGTGATGACATTGACATGGGTGTCGTCAACAAACGAGAACAGCTTGGTTTCCTTGCCGTTGCTCTCCAGGCTCCAGGAGTTGTCCTGTGCGTTGAAGTTGAAGCGGGTCACCTGCTTGGTCCTGGTGTTGGTAATGGCATAGCCCGAGTGGTCACGGACGACCTTGTAGCGTGCGTCTTTGCCGTCGATGAAAGTGGTCTGCGCCAAAGCGGGGTTGGTGCCCGACCAAAATTCGATGCTGTTGAGAATGAGTATGTCGGCCGCGAAACTCAACTCATAGACGGGCAAAATCCACATTGCCACGAACACAATCTCGTTGACAAACTTGTCGCCCACCTGGTCGTTCCAAGCCTTGACCTTGTTGAACAGTGCAAAACTGCCGATGCACGACTGCATCATCATTGACGCTGACAGAGCCACGACGGTGGCGACGATAAGATGTTTTTTTCTCATATTGCTATTGATTGATTGGTTAGTCTCTTTTAATAACCCGCGCGGCGCTGCCTTTATTATCCCCGCGCGGCATTTTATTTTTTGACTTTCTTGTATTCCTCGTAGCGGTTAAGGACCCTAGTGACATAGTCCACCGTCTCGGTGCCGCGGCAATAGCCGTTGGCGCACACCGAGTCGTTGTAGTACTGGGGGTCCATCTTCCACAGCATTGCCTGCTCCACATTCTCGTTCCACACGCGCGGGTCCAGCCCATGCTTGCGCGCCAGGGCGATGGCGTCAATCACATGCCCGGCGCCGGCATTGTAGGCGGCGAGGACAAACTTGATGCGTTCGTCCTGGCTCGCGCGGTTGCGCATGATGCCCTCGACCTGCCGCAGCAGCAGCGAAGCCACATGCACGCTCACATCGGGGTCGGCAAGGTCGGCCTCGTCCATACCGAATCCGCGCGCCGTGCGGGGCATGACCTGCATGAGGCCGCAAGCACCCATCCACGACCGCGCATTGGTGTTGAAGCCGCTCTCGCTGTAGGCTATGGCCGCCAGCAACCGCCAGTCCCATCCCATCTGCTGCGCATAGTGCTGGAAAATGGAATCGTATGGCGAGATGGCACCCAGGGGTGTCACAATCTGGACCTCCTGCTGCGCGGTGTCGGGTTTGCCGCGGTTCATCTCAAAATAATGCTTCAGCGCCTGTTTGTTATATTCGCGAGCGTTGCCTGTTGCGGCCCAAGCGTCGATGCTGTCGGCCAGCCACCTGTCGCGCTTGTTGACAGCCCACGACGAGTGCTGGGCAAAGCCCACGCGCATGTTGATGTTGATGCTGTCATAATAGTAGAAATTCATCTGTGCGATGTCGCTGTCCACGATGGTGTACCCGATTTTGCGGCTCGACACGCCAGCAATCAGCTGGGTGGGCAGGGCCTCCTTGCCCTCTACGGTCACGATGTCGATGCCGCCGCCCACCTCATTGTCGAGGTTGCGCAGGCGGCTCTCATACTTCGAACCCTTCTCGACATATATCTTGCGCCCGATGAGTTGCGTTACATCGGATATCGCATCGGCGCCGCTGTGCTGCACGAGCACCTGATAGGTCTCGTTGACGGCGCCGCAATGCAGCACGCGCGTCTTGTACTCGGCGGTGACAGGGATTTCACAGGCGAGCACATCCACTTTGCGTTTCTCAAGCATCTTGATGAGTTCGGGCATGCTGCGCGCCACATTAAAGCGTAGCGCGATGCCTTGGCTGCGGGCAAAGTCGCAGATGCGGTCATAGTCATAGCCCATGGTGTCGCCCTTGAGGATAAAAAAGCCCGTTGGGCTGTAGAGCGTGCCCACCCTTAGCGTGTCGGGCAGGCGGCGGATGTTGCCGCCCGCGTCATTGCCGCCGCTGCCGCACGATATCACGAGCGACAGCAACAATGGCAATATCAATGACACAACAAGGCCACGCATGTTTTTGTCACTGAATCACGGGAACGACCACCAACAGATAAATCAGCACTGCCGGCGCCACCAGCAGCAGGCTGTCGATGCGGTCCAGCACGCCGCCGTGGCCGGGGATGATCGTGCCCGAGTCCTTGACGCCCACCGTGCGCTTGATGAGTGACTCCACCAGGTCGCCAAATGTGGCAAACACGGCCACCACGATGCTCAAGCCCACCCAAGTGCCCAGGCCGGGCACCTCAAAGAACTCGTCAAACCAGTAATTAGTCACCAACGCGCCGCCCACGCACGCCAGCACGCCGCCCACGACACCCTCCCATGACTTCTTGGGCGAGATGCGTTCAAACAGGCGGTGGCGGCCAAGCAGCGAGCCCACGCAATAGGCCCCGGTGTCATACAGCCAGATAAACATGAACATGCCCAGCAGCAGCCGCGGCATGGACATCTCGATGATGCAGTTGAGCAGCGCCACCGGCAGCGCGACATAGCCCAGCGCAAAAAACGAGCGTTCCAGGCTGTGCACGGCATTTTGCCGCGTCTTGTACAGTTGCACGATGCAGCGCACCAGCAGGTACAAGGCAATGGGCAGCAGCCACCACACGCGCGACTCGGTGGATCGCAGGTAGAAGGCGGCAAACAGTCCCACGCCACCAAGCATGTCGATGACGGTCACCAGCCACGACTGGGTGGCATCGTCCTTGGCCATGGTGACCATCTCGCGGATGCCCAGCACAATCAGCAGCCCGAACACGGTCAGGTACATGACCGGCGAGTTGTCAAGGAGCAGGATTGCCGCAATGATTAACGCGATGTATATAGCGCCAAATATGATTCGTTTTACCAGATTCATTTCTACAACATTTTACAGACCGCAAATTTACAATTTTATCCCGACATGGGCAACACTTCATGGCATGACAGGCCATAAAATGACAAAACAGCCCTGCCTGCGGTGCGGGCTGGCTGTTTTGTTTTGACTTGGAGAGGTGTTGCCGGCGCCTCAATTCAGCGCCATGCACTCCAGGCCTCTCGGCAACTCGGCATTGTACCGGTAAACCCTGGCAAATTGCTTGAGGAACTCAATTGTCGCCTTTTTGGGCTTGTGTACGGTGGCCATGGTGTCATTGTTGGTTGGAGTAGTTGTTCTGTGCATAGGCAGGTCTTGTTTTAGTTATTGTTCAACCTAATAACGCAGCCTGTGCCCCCGTTATTTTGTGAGCGGTATAAAAGATTTTACTTTTAATGTTTTTTAGGATTTCATGATTTCGAGGGGGCGAATGGTATCTCCTAACTCCCAACTCCTGACTATCAATCACTCGCACAGTCGCTCGAGCACCGTCTTCACCAGGTCCTCGACAGCGGTCTTGTAGTTGGGGTTCACGTCTGTGGCGACGCGGTTGGCGATGATGGAGCACACCGTTATCGCGCGGTGTCCCAGCATCTTGGCCATGCCCTGCAGCGCGGCGCTCTCCATCTCATAGTTGGTGATGTGGCCGCCGTTGTACTCAAACTTCGCGATGCGGCTGTTCAATTCGGGCTCCGCAAGTTCCAGGCGCACCCTGCGGCCCTGCGGCCCATAGAAGCCCACGGCCGAGATGGTGTAGCCGCGCACCATGTCGTCGCGCCCGATTTTCTCGACCAGCGTCGGGTCGGCATCCACGATGTAGGGCTTGGCGAACAGTTCGTTCCACTTCACAAACTCGCAGAATGCCTTCTCAAAGTCGAGGTCGGCCACCTTGTTGCGGTCGGCATAGTAGTTCACCACGCCGTCAAAGCCCAGCGCCTTCTCGGCAATCACTGCGGTGCCCACGGGCACATAGGGCTGCAGGCCGCCCGAGGTGCCGATGCGCACGATGTTGAGCGTGCGGTGTGCGGCGCGCGGCGTGCGCGTCTCAAAGTCAATGTTCGCCAGCCCGTCAAGCTCGGTCATCACGATGTCGATGTTGTCGGGCCCGATGCCGTGGCTCAGCGCCATCACGGGCTTGCCGTTGTAGGTGCCGCCAATGGCGTGGAACTCGCGGCTCGAGGTCTCCCAGTCGCGGGTGTCGAAGTGGGATGCTATCATCGTCACGCGGGCGGGGTCGCCGCACACGATGATGTTGTCGGTCAACTGCTCGGGCTTGACGTGGATGTGGAACGCCGACCCGTCGTCGTTGATGATGAATTCAGAATCTGGAATCTTGTCAGTATTCATGATATGTCTTTTTTTGATGGATTGTCTATTAAGCGCAGGAAATAAAAAGCAAAATTACGACAAATTTGGCATACCTCCAATTTTATCCTATTAAATATTGTAAACAGGCAAATTCACGGGACCATGTTGTATAAGCAATGGCTGCCATCAGCATGTCACCCCGTGCCCCTCGTGCGGATGCCCAACTCCTAACTCATCGTGTATCGGCAGCCGGGCAGGGAAACGATGATGTTGCGGCTCTCCAGTTCCACCAGCACGCTCATGAGTTTATACACGGGGACACCCAGGGTGTCGGCAAGGGTGTTGATGTGAACCTCGCCGCCGTCGCGGACGGCATCGACCACGCGCTGCTGCTCCTTGGTCAGGTCGGGGAACAGCTCAAGCTGCCTGGGCGCCGCCTCGCGGCCCTCCCAGCGCATGGCGTCCATCAAGTCGTCGGCACAGGTGATGAGGGCGGCCTTGTTGGTGGCTATGAGCTTGTTGCAACCCGCCGAGAACTCATCGCCGCAGCGGCCGGGCACCGCCATCACGTCGCGGTTGTAACTCATCGCGAGCGATGCCGTTACCAGGGCGCCGCCGGCGGTTGCCGACTCCACGACCACCGTGCAGTCGCTCAGCGCCGCCACGATGCGGTTGCGCGCCAGGAAGTTGCTCTTTTGCACCGAGTCCTGGCTGATGTAGTCGGTGAGCAGCATTCCGCCGCTGTTGACGATGTTGACAGCGTCGGCACGGTGCATGGCGGGATAGATTTTGTTCAGTCCGCGGGGCAGCACCGCCACCGTGGGCACGCCGTGCTTGAGCGCCGCCCGATGGGCGGCGATGTCGATGCCGTAGGCCAGGCCGCTCACCACCACCAAGCCGGGCAGGCACTGCGCCAGGTCGCCGATGAGCGTGTCGCAAAAGCGCGTGCCGTAGTGCGTCGCGTGCCGCGTGCCCACGACGCTGATGATGTGGCGGCACTCGAGGTCGCACCGTCCCAGCGTGTAAATCATCGCCGGGGCGTCGCTCGCCTCAAGCAGGCGGCGGGGATAGGCAGCATCGGTGAAATAGGCCACACCGATGCCGTGCTCACGCACGAACTCCTACGCCAGTTCGGGATAAGAAATTATCGAAAATAGTGGTCTAAAAAATTGTAAA
>CALEJB010000056.1 GCA_937898675.1 uncultured Prevotellaceae bacterium | reverse complement strand
TGGCGGCGCAGCATAGCCGTTTCGCCATATATCGATTTTTTAACGAACTATTGATTCATAGAAATGCAAAAAAAAGCCGCCACGCTGCGCTTGCGGCATGGCGGCCATAAAATTGATGATGCTTATCTTACTTTACCACCTTGATGGCGCTGGTGCTGCCATCGGTGTAAGTGGTCACGGCGATGCAGATGCCGCTGGCCTCGCTCATCTCCTGGCCGGCGAGGTTGTAGTAGCGCACACCGGCAACGGCCTTGCTGGCGCTGATTTCGTCAACAGCGGTGTAGTCCTTGCTGATGACAGCCTCGACGTCGGTGTAGATGTTGTCGAATGTGATTTCGCTCGTTGCGATACCGTCAACCACGAGGGTGTAGGTCTGGGTGTGGTCCAGACTGTAGAAGTTGCCGTCCTCGGCGGGAGCCACTGCCTGGCCCTGTGCGTCCTGCAGTTCAACGTCGGCGGGCTGGTCGGTGAAAATCAGGCGCAAGTCGTTGGTGTAATACGGAGTGCGGAACGCGGGCAGACGATGGGCGGGCAGGTCGTACATCAGGGGCGAACCCAGCACTTCCTCAACATCCTCGACGGTGTTGCTGTTGAAGCAGAAGTTGCCCGAGCGCATCAGGCTGGCCATCTCGGCCTCGGCGTCGTCGTAGGCCATATAGCAATACTTCAGGTGGGTGTCGCTGTAGTTGCTAATCCACAGCGTGAGGTAGATGTTCTCACCCTTGTACCAGAACGGGGGAAAGGGTGCCTCGGGATTCTCGCTCTGCACCTCGGGGTTGTTGAAGGGGATGTCCACGATGGTCATGGGGTTCTCGGCGCTGCAAGCGGGGTCAAAGACGCAGGTCACGCCCGGCTCGTTGTAGTAGCCCTTGTAGTTCTCCATGTCGGTGAACAAGTCGCCCACGGGCTGGTGAACATTGTAGCCGTCGAACAGGTCAAGATAGTCGAGCGACATCTTGGTGGCGGGGACGTTGCGGCACCATGCCACCGAAGTCAGGAAGATGCCATAGCGCGTGTTGTCGCTGCCGTTGTCATAGCCATCGAGGCCCAGCCCGACGACCTTGGCGTTGGCGGGCAGGGTTGCGGTGCCCTTGGTCACGTCGCCCCTAGTGAAATCGCGGGCGGTTACCAAATACTCGGGCTGGAAGCGCAGCATGCGCATGCCGGGGTTGGCATCAGGATAGTTCTGGATATCCTGATAAACGGTAACGTCAACAGGCAGTTGGAAGAGCATGGTGTCGCCCTGGCACTGCTCCACGTTGGCAGTGGTAATGTCGATGGCGGCATTGGCAACGCCAAAACCTGCACAAAGCACCACTAAAGTTGAAAGTAATGTCTTTTTCATCTCAGAAATCGTATTATTATTTTAGTCGTGAATATTTTTCGCCACACACAATAATGTACTGAACTGCAAAGGAAAACAAAATTATCGAACCGACAAAATATTTTTGCGAAAATCGTTAGAATCAGGCAGTTTTTGACCTATTTCGGAGTTTATTCTTCAACAGATTCCAAAAATGCACCGGCCAAAAGACCAGCGAGGTGCCGCCAATGGCACACAGCCAGGTGTTGAGGTCGAGTTTACCACAGTTGAACAGCGGGCCGCAGTACTGCACAATCAATATCTGGCCAACAAATATAACGAGCGCGACGGTCCAGAAGACCTTGCTGTCACGCATGTTGTTGAACGCGCTTTTTCCGGTCATGAACGCCCTGGCGTTGAGCATGTTCCAGAACTGCAGGAAAACGAAGACGCTGAAGAAGATGCCCATCTCCCGCGGGCTCACATTCGGATTGACGCCTATCATGGCCCTTAACGGCCTGTGTATGTCGTGGTCGTTGATGATGTAAAGGAACAATCCCGTCATGAGCACCGCAAACAGCACGCCCCAGACACCAATAAACCACCGCATCCTGGGCGTGATGATGCTCGCATGGGAATTGCGCGGCTTGTGCTTCATGAGCACGCTGTTGGGCGGCAGGGAAGCCAGCGCCAGCGCGGCAAAGGTGTCCATGATGAGGTTGACCCACAGCATCTGGGTGACGGTGAGCGCCGGCTGCTTGCTGAAAAACGAGCACACGGCGACCACCAGACAGGCACACACATTGACCGCCAACTGGAAGATGAGGAAACGCTGGATGTTGCTGTACAGCGAGCGCCCCCACAGCACGGCCTTGTTGATGCTGGCAAACGAATTGTCGATGATGGTGATGTCGCTGGCCTCTTTGGCCACCGCTGTGCCGTCGCCCATCGACAGCCCCACCTGGGCGGCATTGAGCGCGGGCGCGTCGTTGGTGCCGTCGCCGGTGACAGCGACCACCTCGCCCTGCCCCTGCAGCAGGCGCACCAGGCGCGCCTTGTCGTCGGGACGCGCGCGCGACATGATTTTGATGCAGGCGGCGCGTTGGGCGGCCTCGCCATCGTCGAGCGCGGCAAAGTCGGGTCCGGTGATGATGGCGTCATCGCTGTCGTCATCGGTCCACAGGCCCACTTGGCGCCCAATCTCGCGGGCCGTAGCGCCCGTGTCGCCAGTAACAATCTTCACTTTCACGCCGGCATTGCGGCAGTCGCGAATGGCGGCGGGGACATCGGGACGCACAGGGTCGCTGATGGCGGCAATCCCCAGCAGGGTGTATTGATTGTGCTTGCTGTCTCCGTGTTTGAGCGTCCAGATAACCTCCTCGGTTGACCTGTCGGCGCCGATGGCGCAATAGGCAAACGCCAGTGTGCGCATGGCCTTGCACTGATAGCCCACAAGTTCGTCGGTCACCTGCGCAAAGGCGGCGTTTCCGGCCACATTCCGGCACATGCGCATGATGATTTCGGGAGCACCTTTCAGCAACAGCAGCCGCTCACCGGTGGCGCTTTTGATGACGGTGGCCATAAACTTGGTCATGGTTGAGAACGGCAACTGGGCGAGCACCTCGCTATCGTCACGCACCTGCATATAGTCCACCCCCTGTTCACGCAGCCATAGCAGCAGGGCACCCTCGGTGGGGTTGCCCAGCGCCGTCACACGGTCGGGGTCGCTGTCGTCAAGAAATGCAGTGCTGTTGCAGGCGATGCTCTCGCGAATGATTTGGCTCATCTGATCGTCGCCCAACTCTGAATCATCGTGCAGGCCGTAGAAATGCGTTTGATAGACCTGCATCTGGTTTTGGGTGAGCGTACCCGTCTTATCGGTGCAGATGACCGTGGCGGCACCCATGGTCTCGACGGCGTGCATGCGGCGCACCAGGTTGTTGTGCTTGAGCATCTTGCGCATGCTCAACGCCAGCGACAGAGTGACGCTCATGGGCAGGCCCTCGGGCACCGACACCACGATGAGCGTAACGGCCAGCATCACCGTCTCGATGAGGTACTGCGCATCGGCCACGGGGCCCTCGCTACCAGTTACAAAGTACTCAATCACACGTCCCAGCACCAACAGGCCGGCCATGATATAGCTGCCCACCGAAATCGTTTTGCCCAGCCAGTCAAGTTGCCGGGTGAGCGGGGTCTTGATGTTGTTGTCGATCTGGGCATCGCTATAAATCTTGCCATACTCGGTGGCGTCGCCCACCCTGTCAACCTGCAGCACTGCATTGCCCTCGATGACGGTGCTGGCGCGCAGCAGCCGGTTGGGGGGATAGGTTGACTCCTTGTCGAACTCGGCAACATCGGTGTGATGGGTCTTCCACGCCGACGGCTCGCCAGTGAACGAACTCTCGTTGACGGTAAGGTTAAAGCTCTCGACGATGGTGCCGTCGGCCGGCACCTTCTCGCCTGGCTCCAGGATGACGATGTCGCCCACCACGATGTCACAGCGCGGCACCTGTGTCATGTGACCGCCGCGCATCACCTTGTAGGGCACCTGGTCGTCGGTCTGGTTGAGCAGGCGGAACTTCTTGTTGGCGTTCACTTCGACCAGGAAGCCCACCAGCGTGGCGAGCACAACGGCAAGGAAGATGCCCAGGGGCTCAAAAAAGATGCTCAATCCCATGTGCAGCCAGTGGTACTCATACACGGCAAGGCCCACCGACAACCCCAAGGCCACCAACAGAATTTTAATAAGGGGGTCGTTGAATTTTGCAAGAAACTGATGCCACAGCGGTTCACGGGCAGGAGGCGTGAATACATTGTCGCCATGCTGCTCGCGGCTGGCAAGCACCTGTGCTGCGGTAAGTCCCTTGTTATACGTTTTCTTGCTCATTTAAGAATTGACGGTAAAATCTATAAGAATGGTCACACAGAACATCATCATCAGTGGCAAAAACCATGCCAATAATAACCCAAATCGGCTTGACCAGTGGGTCAAGCCGTTGGATGCATCAAGCCTCAATCTGCCTGGGCCGCGGCTTGCGCATGAAGCGCTGCTTGTTGAAGATGGAGTCCCAGCGCAACTTGATGACGCCGAACAGCGCCTCGCCAAAGATGCTGGAATTCATCTTGCTGCTGCCCAGCACGCGGTTGACGAACACGATGGGCACCTCCTTGATTTTGAAGCCCATGCGATGGGCCGTGAACTTCATCTCGATCTGGAACGCATAGCCCTTAAACTCCACATTGTCCAGGTCGATGGACTCCAACACCTCGCGGCGATAGCATACAAATCCCGCGGTGGTGTCACGCACCTTCATGCCCGTGACCAGGCGCACATAGGCCGAGGCATAGTAACTCATGAACACCCTGCCCATGGGCCAGTTGACAACATTCACCCCCGTCAGGTAGCGCGAGCCCACGGCCACGTCGGCGCCCTGCGCGGCGCAGGCGGCCTGCAGTTCAATGAGTTTGCGCGGCGGGTGCGAGAAGTCGGCGTCCATCTCGATGATGTAACTATAGCCGTTGTCGAGCGACCACTTGAAGCCAGTGATGTAAGCCGTGCCCAGTCCCAGCTTGCCCGCCCGCTTGAGCAGATGGACGCGGTCGGGGCTTTCGGCGATGAACTGGTCGACGATAGCGGCAGTGCCGTCAGGCGAGTTGTCGTCAACGATGAGCACATCAAACTGGTGCTCGCTGATCTCGAGCACAGCCTGGATGATGTTGCGGATATTCTCCTTCTCGTTATATGTCGGGATGATGACGATACTGTCTGACTTCATAGTGCGCTGGTGTAATTGGTTGTACGGAACATGTTTTGTTATATGAATTACAAAAGTACAAATATTTTTGTTTCGTCTGCCTCAATGCGCCGCATATTTTGGCGGATTTTGGTTTTTTTTTGTAATTTTGCAACGATTAACGATTTTCGAGACACATAATATCGAGAACCAATACCGCAACAACCGTGCCAAGAAACTCCTTATCACACTGGAGCCCTAATGTGCCCGTCAAGACTAAAAAAGCAACCTGCGGGTTGCTTTTTTGCTTTCTATCGGCGGGTGATGCGGGCAAGGTAGTCGTAATGGTCGCCTGTCGCGACCACTTCCACCTCAAAGCCGTGACGCAGCGCTGCCTCGCGCAGCGTGTCGGGGTCGATGAACAGCCACGGGAACGGCGCGCCCTTGACCGACCGGTACTGCATGGTGTATTCCAATTCGCCGTAATAGCCCTCCACGCCCGTCAGGTCGATGATGCCGTCCTCGTCCTCAAACAGGTAACACAGGTCGCTGCTGTCGCACAGCAGCTGTCCGCCGGGGGCGAGCAGGCGCTCGAGCTGCATGAACAATGCCGGCAGGCGGCTCAGCGTGCCAGTGATGCCGATGCCGTTCATGAGCATCAGAATGGTGTCGAAACTGCCCTCCAGCGTAAAGAAGTCCTGCTCACGCGCGTCGGTCACGCCCCGCAGGCGCATGGTCTCGACACACAGCGGCGACACGTCGATGGCAATCACTTGTGCCCCGCGCGCCATGTCCAGCGCACGGCGCTCGATGGCGGGCATCTGGTCAACGGTGCGGAACAGCGTCTCGACAGGAATCTCGTCCTCGTCGAACATGGGCGAGAACACCCGCAGGCGCGCGGCCTTGCCATTAGCAAAATAATCAGCCACCGCCCGACCCATCGGGTCACACTCGGGAGTCATCTTCATTGTTTTGTTAGTTTTTGAGGGAACCTTTATACATCGCGCTGGTGGGCGGTGTAAAAAAACGTCAGGCGAGTGCGGTCATGTGGTAACCCATGGCCTTGAGCTGGACGGCCATGCCCAGTTGGTACAGGCACTGCAGGCACGACACATAGGCCTTGAACGCCTCGGCCGTGCCGGGCTCAAAGTTCTCGCGGTGGAGCATGTGCAGGGCCTCCTGTGAGCAGTCGCCCACCAGTTCGGTGCACGCCTCGGCCTCATGGCCGTGGATGCGCAGCACCTCGTCGAGGATGTACTCGTCCATGCTGTCGTAGCCGCGCTTGTCGCGCAGATAGGCATACAGGTCGGTGATGTTGCCATAGATTTCCCAGTCGGCGTCCCAGTACTTGGCCACCGCCATGCCGATGAACATCATCCATCCCAGCGAGGCGCCGGGATAGTTGGCAAACTCGCGCACGCCGTCGGGCAGATAGGCCTGGGCGATGGAGGTCCACTTGCCCTCCACATCGGGACACTCGGGGAAACGCTCATCCACGGCGCCGCGCTCGACGAACATGCCGTGCAGCCGGGTGAGCAGCTGGGTTGCAAAATCTTCCATCTGACAGGCGGGGGTCAAAATTTCACTTTGCGCTCGGGGTCGCTGTAGGAGAAGAAACGGGCCTCGCCGTCCTCGATATACATCGCTGCCATGTTGTCGTCGGCCTCGTAGAACTCCTTGAGTTCAGGGTTCTTGTCGAGGATATACTGCTTCATCGCCAGGTCGTCATCGTTGATGAGTCGGCCGCTCACGCGAATCCATTCGGCACCGTTGGCCTTGGTGGCGCTCACCTCAAACTTGGGATTGGCGACGAGCTGCTTGAACACATCCTTGTTCTTGGCGGTCATAAAGTACAGGCGGCCGTTGTAAATCTCGCTCACGCCAAAGGGGCGCACGCGCGGCTGGTCGCCGTCAACAGTAGCGAGGTAAAACACTTTGCACTCGGCAAGATAAGCTTTGATTTCTTCCAGGATATCCATAAATGGGAGTTATTTGATTAGTTCGTAAAATGTGTTGCAAATTTCGTCAAAATTCCCGACACCGGCAAGAGAAACGGCAGTTTTTGCTCGCTGCGGCCCATAACGGCGCACCAAGGGACGGACGAAACAGCGATTATTGCCTTTTATCATAGCAAGCCCTGATGGCGCACAGGTAATTTTGCAGCGTGGTTCAGGACGAACCCGTTTTTATTAACCAATACAAACCAAATGAAAACCATGAAGACACCGACAACCAACGAACAGCACTCGCGGGTGCTGCATGCGGCCTACCTAGCATGGACAGGGGCGGCGGGACTGAGAAAAAACCGCCTGCGCAACAAGCGCTTCACCTACGGCGACCAGTGGGGCGACCTGGTGCGCGACTGCCAGGGCCGCACGATGACCGAGGGCGAGTTTATGGCGCGGCAGGGTTGCGAAAGCGTGACCAACAACCTCATCAGGACAATGGTCAAGACCATCGTGGGGCGCTTCAGGTCGCAGCACCTGGCGGGCGGCAACCAACCTCAAGACCCCGTGGCCGCGGACAACCAGCTCGACGAACTCGACAGCCGCGCGCTGGAGGAATTCCTGATTTCGGGCTGCTGCATCCAGCGCGTGGACACCTGCAGCGAGCCGGGCGAGAGCGAGCGCGTGAGGGTGGACAATGTCAACATCACCAAAGTGTTCACCAATGCCATGACCGACACCCGCGCCTGGGACTGCGAACTCATCGGCCAGCTGCACGACCTGAGCATCGCCCAACTGCTGCGCCGCGTGGCAGGCGGCAGTCAGCGCAAGGCGGCATGGGTGCGCCGCCTGTACACCGACCGAGCCGAGGAACGCCTGGCGGACTTCACCACGCAGCTGGGCGCCGACTCGCAGCAGGGGACAGGGTTCTGGCACGCCGACGGCGGCAAGTGCCGCGCCATCGAGGTGTGGACACTCGAAAGCCGCGAGGTGGCCGTGTGCCACGACCGCCGCCAGGGCACGCTCACCGTCGAGCCCGCCGCCAGCATGGCACGCCTGAAAAACCGCCCCGATACCAGCGTGCGCTGGGACATCGCCACCGTGTGGCACTGCCGCTGGTTCAGCCCCATGGGCGACCTGCTTGCCGAGTATGACTCGCCGTGGCCACACGGCAGCCACCCGTTTGTCGTCAAACTCTACCCGCTCACCGACGGCGAGGTGCACGCCCTGGTCGAGGACATCATCGACACACAGAAGCACGTCAACCGCATGGTCTCGCTGCTGGACCAGGTGATGCGCTACAGCGCCAAAGGCGTGCTGCTGTTCCCCGAGACGGCGCTGCCCGACGGATGGACATGGGAAGATGTGCGCCGCTGCTGGTCCAACGCCAACGGTCTGCTGCCTTACAATCCCCGCTACAGCGAGGCGCGCCCCGAGCAAATCAGCGCCAACAACAGCAACCTTGGTGCTTACCAGATGATTGAACTGCAGATGCGGCTGTTTGAGGAAATCAGCGGCGTGAGCGGCGCGCTGCAGGGCAAGTCGCCCACGGTGAACAGCGCCAACGCCTACCAACTGCAGAGCGAGAACGCTGCCATCGCGCTGAGCGACGTGTTTGACACCTTCAACGCCTTTCGTCGTCAACGCGACCGCAAAATCACACTCCTTAATCTTTAATCATTAATCGCGGCTACGCCGCACATTATCATCAATTACCGTTATGAACGACACACCAATCACCGACAACGAGGCGCTGGCCGCCGTCACGCCTCCACCGTTCCACCCCGATGAAGCCCCGGCCTGCCCCACCCTCGCCGACAAGATGGCCGCACTCAATCTCGACGAAGGCACCGCCGCCAGGGTGAGCGGATACCTCGCCGGCCTCGACCCCGAGGGGCTGACCGACGCCCTGATTGCCGCCGTGGCGCGCGGCATCACCCATGACGAGGACGTGCAGAACGCCGACGCGGCGGGCTACCTGCGCGGCCGCAACGAGAAAATCGAGGCCGTGCTGCGCCCCCAGCCCGACGAGCCGACGGCGACCGTCGCCGTGTTCCCGCAGTACCGCAAGCGCAGCGTGTGGGACTGACCGCCAGGTACCAGAGTTAATTCAACTTGTTTTATTACCTTTTTTTTATTCACATTTATTAAACACTTAATTTCAGTTTTACCATGAAGCTTAACAAATTCCTTCAGGCGCTGCGCTGGATGCGCCGCCACCACAAACTCGTGATGTTCATCATCACCATCATCCTCATCGCCATCCTCTCGTCGTGCCTGGGAGGTGACACGGGAGCCGCCCTGGCCGCGGGCATGATTATCACCGGCGCCGACGAGGGCCGACACGTCGTTGACGGCCCGCTGACCACCGACCTCACCCGCGAGGGCTCGCCCGACCTGCTGCTCAACGAGATTGACCAGCAAATCGTCAAAATCCGCCCGATGTCCACCCCCATTGACCAGATTTCGCGCTATGCGGGCAGCAAGCACTCGGGCAGCATGGTAGTGGATTACTACAGCGTCGATACCAAGCCGACGATTGCGACACTGGCCGAGGACATCGACGCCAGCGAGCCGAACACGGGCGCCGACACCCCTGTCATCGTCATCAGCACCAGCGACGACGACATCTTTGACCCCACCGACACCATTCTGGTCCAGAACACCGCAGGCTACCTCGAGGACGGCATCACCGAGAGCGGCCAGGACCTGATGCTCTATGTCGTGGACCGCAACTCCAGCGGCGTGTCGGTGATGGCGGTCAACGGTCTCACCGTCAACGGCGTCAAGGGCTGTTTCCCTGATATTATCGAAGGTACGACGCTCATCCGCATGGGCCGCGCCGCCAGCGAACTCGACGTGCAGTCACCGCAGTTCGAGGCCCTGCCCACCAAGAGCCGCAACCTGTGCCAAATCTTCAAGATGCAGGTCGAGCAATCCACGCTGCAGCGCCTGGCCAACAAGGAGGTGGGCTGGACGATGAGCGACCAGGAAGAGGCCGCCGTCTATGACATGCGCCTGGGCATGGAGAAGTCCTTCCTCTTTGGCGTGCCGCGCGTGCTGTGGGACAACAGCAAGAAGGAGAACGTCTATTTCACCGGCGGCATCTGGAATCAGGCCGGCAAAGACTTCTTCCTCGAGAGCTCGTCGGAACTGACGGCGGCCAAGATGATTGAAATCATGCGCGACGCCTTCACGGGCAACAACGGCAGCAAGCGCAAGATTCTCATCGGCGGCAGCGGCCTCATCAGCAGCATCAGCAAGCTCGACTACACCACGCGCGTCATCACCGCGGGCCAGCACGTGTCCAAGTGGGGCATCGACTTCACCGAGCTCAGGTCCAAGTTTGGCTGCCTGTACCTGCTGCTCAGCGAGGTGTTCGACGAGGTGGGCATGGACAACTGCGGCATTGTCATCGACCCCGAGTATATCCAAAAATATACCCACATCCCCTTCAGCACCGAGCAGCTCAACCTCAAGAAGAGCGGCGTGCGCAACGTGGACGCGCTGGTGATGACCGAGGCCTCGTGCCTGGTACTGCGATACCCCCAGGCGCACATGCGCATCATGACGCGCTGACCATGATGCGGCATTTCACCATCCCCGAACTGTGCCGATCCGGCGTTGCCCGCCAGCTGGGCATCGACAACACCCCGCCAGCCAGTGCCGTCGCCGCCCTCACAGCGCTGGTCGAGCAGGTGCTGGACCCGCTGCGCGACGCCTGGGGCGCTCCCATCAACGTGAACAGCGGCTACCGCTGCGCCGAACTCAACCGCATGGTGGGCGGTTCGCCGGGCAGCCAGCACATGCGCGGCGAGGCAGCCGACATCACCGCCGGCACACGCGACAAGAACCGCCGCCTGCTCGTCCTGCTCAAGCGCCTGGACCTGCCCGTGGACCAAGTGATTGACGAGCACGAATGCTCGTGGATTCACGTGAGCCACCGCCCCGAAGGCAACCGCCGCCTGTTCATGAAATTCTGATTTTTCCGGTTCTGTACTGCCCAAAAATGCCAGCAACGCATTTTTTTGGGCAGTTTTTTGTTGCAAAATTGCCCGTGTTCCAAAAAAAGTTCGTTTATTTGCAAGTTAAATGTAAGACAAAACCACGCGAAGATTCGCGAAAGAGTTATAAGACAGACTATTATGTACGCATTGATAGATAAATTGCTTTCTCATGTATATGAGATAGAGGGTTTGATTCTTGTCGCCAAGCGCATGGGTGACGACACGCCGGACATCGTTGTTGACAAAATCCAGCGCAAGGTGCGCGAACTGGCCACGATGGTCGGTGCCGACGAACAGCCGACGGCGGCCGTGGCCGACGAGCCCGGCACCCGTGAGGTGCCCGTGGCCGACCGCGAACCCGACGAGGACATCGACGTTGAGTTCATCATGCCCGAAGACGAGCCCGACCTGCCCGAGGTTTCGCTCGACGCTCCCGACCTGCCCGCCCACAACGACGAGCCCGTCCCCGACCCCGACCCCGAAATCCTGCCCGAGGCCAGGGTCCTGCCCGGCAAGCAATCGGTCACCGACTACACCGAGGCTCCCATGCCCGAGGCCAAGCCAGAGCAGCCCGTCCCCCCCACCCCCACCGAGTTTCCCGCGGCATCGGAACGCCCCGAGCCCCTGCGCGTGGACGAGAAACTGCATCGCAGCCAGGCCCAGGACATCCGCAAGGCCCTCTCGGTCAACGACCGCTTCCGCTTCCAGCGCGAACTGTTCGCCGGCAGCGCCGACGCACTGAACAACGCCATCGCCCACATCGAGATGATGAACTCCTATGGCAACGCCGAGCTGTTCTTCTACAGCCAATTGGGCTGGGACCGCGAGGACGATGTGGTCAAGGACTTCATGAGCATCGTCCGCAACCATTTCCAAAAGTAAGCCCGGCACACCGTCAATGGCAGGCAAACTATACATAGTACCCACACCGGTCGGCAACCTCAGCGACATGACACCCCGCGCCATCGAGGTGCTCAACAGCGTGGACACCATCCTCGCCGAGGACACCCGCACCAGCGGCGTTCTGCTCAAGCACTTTGGCATCGGCACCCCCATGCGCAGCCACCACAAGTTCAACGAGCACGAGGCGGCCGCCGCCGTCGTGCAACAGCTGCAGGGCGGTGCAGTGATGGCGCTCATCAGCGACGCCGGCACACCGGGCATCAGTGACCCGGGATTCCTGCTCTCGCGCGAGTGCCGCCGCCATGGCATCGAGGTCGAGACACTGCCCGGCGCCACAGCGTTTGTGCCCGCGCTCGTCAACTCGGGCCTGCCGTGCGACAGGTTCGTGTTCGAGGGATTCCTGCCGCCCAAGAAGGGCCGTGCCACACGCCTCGAGGAACTGAGCCGCCAACCCATGACAATGATATTCTACGAGTCGCCGCTGCGCCTGGCCAAGACCTTGCAACAGCTGGCCGAAGCCTTCGGCGCCGAGCGCGAGGCATCGGTAGTGCGCGAAATCAGCAAACTGCACAACACCACCCACCACGGCACGCTGGGCGAACTGGCCGAACACTTCACCGCCAATGCCCCGCGCGGCGAGATAGTCATCGTGGTTGCGGGACGCCCCGCGCCAGCCACCGTCAAGGTGGACAAGTATGCCGCCTTCAAGCACAAGAGCGTCACCGCAGACAACAATACAGCACAAAACTAATAAATAGTGTCATAGATATGAGAAAAATCGTTTACGCCGTTGGATTGATGATTGGACTGGCAATGCTGCCAGCCTGCCACGGCAACAACAATGACGACGATGCCGCAAGGCGCCAGGACTCGCTCAAGGCGGTGATGCAGGACAGCATCAACACCGCACAGGCCGAGCGCGACAGCCTGATGAACCTGGTGAGCGAGGTGGCCGACGGCATTGCCCAAATCAAGGAACTGGAGGACATCATCTCGACCGAGAACCTCAACAACGAGACCCCCGACCGCAAGCAGCAGCTGCGCAACGACATCCTGCTCATCCAGCAGTCCATCAACAAGCAAAAGCAGCGCGTGGCCGACATGGAACGCCGCCTCAAGCAGTCCACCAACTATGACGAGAAGATGGAGAAAATCATCGCCTCGCTCAAGCAGCAGCTCGAGCAGCAGCAGCAGACCATCGACAGGCTCACCAAGGAGCTGGCGGCAGCGCACATCCAGATCAAGAACCTGAACCAGAGCGTGGACTCGCTCAACACCGTCAACAAGGAGGTCACCAAGGAGAAAGAAGCCGTCGAGGAGCACAACAAGAACCTCACATCCGAGGTGGACAACCTCAACAACTGCTACTATGTCATCGGTTCGTCCAAGGAACTCAAACAGCACAAAATCATCGAGAAGCGTTTCCTGGGCAAGACCAAGATTCTGGAAGGCGACTTCGAGATGTCCTACTTCACCAAGGCCGACCGCCGCACGCTGAGCGAGATTCCGCTCCACAGCAAGAAAGCGCAGGTGTTGACCAACCAGCCCAAGGATTCCTACGAGATTGTGGACCATGGCGGCAGCAAGTCGCTTCGCATCACCAATGCGGCCAAGTTTTGGGAAAAGAGCAACTTCCTCGTCATCAAGATTAACTGATGAAAGTTGTTCTGGCTTTTGACAAGTTCAAGGGTTCGGCAAGTGCCGAACAGTTAAACGACACCGCGCGGCAAGCCATCATGGACTGCCGCGCGGCTGACATCGTGTGCATCCCTGTCGCCGATGGCGGTGACGGCACCACGGCGGTGCTCGCCGCCGGCTGCCGGGGCCAGTGGCACACGATGCAGGCGCCCGGCCCGCTGCTGCACCTGCCGCCGGCCGACGCCCGCTATTTCCTGTGCGACGACGGCACGGCACTCATCGAGGTCGCCGCCGCCAGCGGCCTGGCCCTGACACAACCCGGCGAGCGCGACGCGATGCGCGCCACCACGCTGGGCACGGGCCTGCTGATGCGCGACGCGATGGAACGCGGCAGCCGCGACATCGTGCTGGGCCTGGGCGGCTCGGCAACCACCGACGCGGCCATGGGCATCATGAGCGCCCTGGGAGCCGAGTTCCTCGACGGCGCGCTGCATTACCTATTCCCCTGCGGGCAGTCGCTCGGTCAAATCGCCCACATCGGCACCGCAGGCATCCCCCGCGAGGTGCAGCAATGCCGTTTCACCCTGCTCACCGACGTGGACAACCCGCTGTGCGGCGAGCGCGGCACAGCGCGCGTCTATGCCCCGCAAAAGGGTGCCTCGCCCGAACAGGTGGAGCAATTGGAGCGCGGCATGGAACACATCGCGGGCATCGTGGGCCACGACATCGCCAACCGTGCGGGCTGCGGCGCGGCAGGCGGCATTCCCGCGCTGATGATGCACCTGCTGGACAGGTGCCGCCTTGTGGCGGGCGCGCCCTATGTCCTCGGGCACAACGGCATGGCCCAGGCACTCGAGGGTGCCGACCTCGTCATCACCGGCGAGGGCCGTCTCGACCGCCAGACACTGATGGGCAAAGGTCCCGGGCTGGTCATCGCCATGGCACGCGAGCGGGGCATCCCCGTGGCGGCCGTGTGCGGCGCCATTGACAACGGCTTTGACACCCGCGAGGCCGGCCTCACGCATGCCGTCGCCGTGAGCGGCGGCCTGCCGCTGGAGATGGCCATGGACCGCGACCGCACGCTGTGCAATGTGTATGACGCCGTGAAAGCATTGGCCCAGACGATGGCCAGTTGAGAAAAATTCCGTATCTTTGCAACGCCATGATGCAGTGGTTGACCGACATATTTCTCACACACTCGGCTGTGCAGGCGGTGATCGTCTTGTCGCTGCTCTGCGCCTGCGGCTTGGCGCTCGGCAAAATCAAGGTGCTGGGCGTGTCGCTGGGCGTGGCCTTTGTATTCTTCCTCGGCATCATGGCGGGACACCTGGGCGTGTCCATCAACGGCGACATGCTGCAATATGCCCAGGACTTCGGCCTTGTATTGTTTGTCTATGCCCTGGGTCTGCAGGTGGGACCGGGTTTCTTTAACTCGTTCCACAAGTCGGGCCTCACGCTCAACCTGCTTGCCGTCGGCGTAGTGCTCGCAGGCACCGTGTGCACCCTGCTGTTGCCCCTGGCGGGCATCGGCCTGGGCGACGCTGTGGGCATCATGTGCGGTGCCTCGACCAACACCCCCGCGCTGGCCGCCGCCCAGCAGACACTCGACCAACTAAACCAGCCGCAGAGCGGCGCCGCCCTGGGATGTGCCGTGACCTATCCGCTGGGTGTTGTGGGCATGATACTGGCGCTGGCGCTCATGCGCAAAGTGCTGTTGCGCCCTGGCGACCGCCTCACCGGCGAGGGCGAGCAAGAAACCGACCAAACCTTTATCGCTGCCTACCGCGTGCGCAACGAGGCCGTCATCGGCAAGACCGTGGGCGACATGGCGCGGCTCAGCAACCGCCGTTTCGTCATCTCGCGCCTGTGGCGTGACGGCAAGGTCTCCATCCCCGAGGCCGGCACCGTGCTCATGCTGGGCGACCGCCTGCTGGTAGTCATGCGCGGGCACAACGATGCCGAGGCGATGGAAATCCTGTTCGGCAAGCAAGAACAGACCGACTGGAACAAAGACGACATCGACTGGAACGCCATCGACAGCGAGCTGCACTCCCAGGGCATCGTCGTCACCAAACCCGAAATCAACGGCCGCACGGTGGGCTCGCTGCGCCTGCGCCAGGAATACGGCGTCAACATCAGCCGCGTGAACCGCAACGGCGTGCAGCTGCTGGCCACTCCCGACCTGCGCCTGCTGCTGGGCGACCGCCTGATTGTGGTGGGGCACCGCGAGGCCATCAAGAACGCCGAGAAAGAGGTGGGCAACGCCGTCAAAATGCTCGACGAGCCCAACCTGATTACCGTGTTCATCGGCATGACGCTGGGACTCATCCTCGGCGCCATCCCCATTGCCCTGCCGGGCATCTCGGCACCAGTCAAGCTCGGCCTTGCCGGCGGCTCCATCATCTCGGGCATCCTCATCGGAGCCTACGGCCCCCGCATCCACATCAACGCCTACACCACCCAGAGCGCCAACCTGATGCTGCGCTCCATTGGCCTGGCCCTGTACCTGGCGTGCCTGGGACTGGCGTCGGGCCCCGACTTCTTTGCCACCGTGATGCGTCCCGAGGGCCTGCTGTGGGTGGGCTCGGGCTTCCTGCTCACCGTCGTGCCCGTCATCCTCGTGGGCTGGCTGGCCCTGCGCGTGGCGCACATCGACTTTGCCGCCGTGTGCGGCATGCTGTGCGGCGCCATGGCCAACCCCATGGCGATGAACTATGCCAACGACGCGCTGCACAGCGACCGCCCCTCGGTAGCCTATGCCTCGGTCTATCCGCTGAGCATGTTCCTGCGCGTCATCCTCGCCCAAGTGATACTGTTACTGTTCATGCCATGATCATCATCCGCACCTCGATATTGCCGTTCAAGGGGTTCACCGCCATCAACCTGATGGGGTTGCTGTTTGTGCACCACGGGGTGTACCTGAGCAACGACTTGATTAACCACGAGCGCATCCACACCGCCCAGCAGCGCGAGATGCTGTTCGTGTTCTTTTACCTCGCCTATGTCATCGAGTGGCTGGTGCGCCTGCCCATGCGCGGCAATGCCTACCGCAACATCTCGTTTGAGCGCGAGGCCTATGCCAACGAGCACAACCTGGAGTACCTGCAGTCACGGCGGCCCTATGCCTGGCGACGGCACATGCACCGACAACGCCGCTGCGCCCAACAATAACATTTTGTCATCATAATGAAAATCAAAAACCTTATCCTGCTGCTGGCGCTTGCCGCCGCACTGTCTGCCACCGCCATGACCCCGCAAGAGGCGGTGAACAAGTTCTTGTCCGACAACTCGCTGCGCTATGCCTCGGTGGGTGTGAGCGTTATCGACCTGGACTCCGCCAGGTGCGTTGCATGCCACTTGCCCGACCAGGCCGACATCACCGCCTCGACGATGAAAACCGTGGTGTCGTCGGCGGCGTTGGGCATCCTGGGACCGCACTTTCGCTTCGAGACGCCTGTCTATCTCGACGGCGAGGTTAAGAACGGTCTCTTCAAGGGCGACATCATCATCCTCGGCGCGGGGGACCCCACCCTGGGCTCCGTCTATCTGCCGCGCCAAGCCAACATCGTGCAAGAGATTGTTGAAGCCCTGCGCGCCCGCGGCATCACGCGCGTCGAAGGGCGCATCATTGGCGACGACAGCCTGTATCCCTTCCCCTACTTCAACTATTACTGGGACGTGAGCGACCTGTCCTATGACTACGGCACCGCCGTGCACGGCCTCAACTTCCACGACAACCTGGTGACGGTGTCGTTCGCCGTCGATGACCAGCAGGAGGTGGCCTCGGCCGCTTTCACTCCGGCGGTGCCCGGCTTGCAGGTCACCAACCGCCTGCTCAAGGGCCGCCAGCGCGACGCCGTCAATGCCTATCTGGACTACAGCGTCCCCGCGCTGGTGCTGACGGGCGAGGCGATGGCCAAGACCTACACCGACACTTATGCCAACCCCGACCCCGCCGCCATGCTCGTTGACAGCGTGGAACGGGCGTTGTCGCACTGCGGCGGCGTCCGCTTCAAGCGCAACGACGGCGCGCGCGGCAAACTCAACTGCGCCGAGCGCTCGCTGCTCGTGCTGCACCGCTCGCCCCAGCTCACCGAGGTCATCACCTCGCTGCTGGACCGCAGCGACAACATGTTTGCCCACGCCCTGCTGCGCGCCATCGGCACCCGCGAGTGGGAGCAACGGGGACAAGGCGCCATGCCCCAGCAACTCGACGCCATCGGCGTGGCCGCCGTCAAGCGCTGGCTCGGCAACCAGGGCATCGGCACCGACGCACTGTTCATGCGCGACGGCAGCGGCCTGGCGCGAAGCGACAAGGCCTCGGCCAACTTCTTTGGCGACATGCTGACGATGATGGCCCGCCGCCACTTTGACGGCATGAGGCTGTGCGACCTCATGCCCACCGCTTCGGGCCGCGCGGGCACAACGCTCAAGGCCTCACCGCTGAGCAGCCGCATCGTGCTCAAGTCGGGCAGCATGAC
This sequence comes from uncultured Prevotellaceae bacterium, assembly GCA_937898675.1. Classification (GTDB taxonomy): domain Bacteria; phylum Bacteroidota; class Bacteroidia; order Bacteroidales; family Muribaculaceae; genus Sodaliphilus. The sequence continues at coordinate 9,899 of CALEJB010000056.1, read as the reverse complement.
GCATGTGCAGTGCTTTGTGGGCTACTACCCCGCCGACGAGCCCCGCTACGCCTTTGCCGTGCTGGCCAACAACTTCACCTGCTCGCAGGCGGCCATCCGCGAGCAAATCGGCGTGCTGTTGACCGACTTGTTTGAGGGCAGATAGCACTGGTTCCGGTATTATTTTTCGTCAATAGTTCATTTTTCTTGACAAAAATGTTGCAAACACATCAAAACTGCGTATATTTGCAGATTATATCACTCTAAAAACGAAGAGACATGGAAAGTGTAATCAAAGCGATAGGCCTGGCGTTGGCTTATACCCTCATCATCGTCATCATCCAAATGTTGGGATTTTTCCACCCGTTCTTTTGGACATACGCCGCCGTGTTTGCCGCCGCCGCCACCGCCGTGCCCTACTTCCTGCTGTGCCGCCGTTTCCCCATTCCCGGCATAGCCATCCTGCTGGCGGTGACGTTCATCATCAGCTCGTTCATCATCGGTGAGGGCCACGAGTATCTGGCTGTCGGCAGCATCGCCCTGGCCTGCCTGGCCGAGGCCATGCGCAAGATGATGGGCAACTACCGCGGCCGCGCGGGCGTAGTCACCGGTTATGCCTTCATGTCGCTCATCCCGTTCACCACCAGTTGCACGCTGTGGATCGACTACGAGACCGCCATGCAACTCGTCATCAACCGCATGGGAGACATCTACGCTGCCGTCATGGGCCGCATGCTCTCCAAGTACATGCTCATCGCGATGATTATCCTCACGCTGGTGATAGCCGTCGTGACCATGGTGCTGCTCACACGCGACTGGCGCCCCAGCAACCGCCACATCCAGCGCAACATCCAGTAAGGCGCCGCCGTCGGCCCATCAACACAAGCAACCCGCCCGGCTCATCGGCCAGGCGGGTTGCTTGCTTTGCATCGAGTGCGTACGGACGCGTGTGATTACTCAGCCTAGGGCTGGAAGGCTGTCACATTGGCAGAGGCGTCAATTTCCTTGTCGATGGACTCGAACTTGCTGTGCTGGCTCTTGTACTCGGGAACGAATTCCTTCATGGCAAACACCATGGCGTGCTCGTCGCCGGAAGCGGCAAACCGGATAATCTTGTCGATGTGCTCGCACACGTTGTTGTAGTCATAGGTCTTGACCTTGGCAATCATGATCTTCTTGTTGACGGTGGCGGTGGTCAATTCCTTGTCGTTGAGCAGTTCCTCGTAGAGTTTCTCGCCCGGACGCAGGCCCACCTCCTCAATCTTGATGTCCACACCGGGCTTGAGGCCCGCCAGCGAAATCATGCGCGTGGCCAGGTCATAAATCTTGACGGGTTCGCCCATGTCAAAGATGTATATCTCGCCGCCACTGCCCATGCAGCCTGCCTCGAGCACCAGCGAGCAGGCCTCGGGAATGGTCATGAAGTAGCGGATGATGTCCTTGTGGGTGACGGTGACGGGGCCGCCGGAGGCTATCTGCTTGCGGAACAGCGGAATCACCGAGCCGTTGCTGCCCAGCACGTTGCCAAAGCGCGTGGTGATGAACTGCGTATGCTTGCCCTGGCGCTGCGCGTCAAAGAACAGCGACTGGCAGTAAATCTCGGCCAGGCGCTTGGTGCAGCCCATCACGTTGGTGGGATTGACGGCCTTGTCGGTCGAAATCATCACAAACTTGTACACGCCATACTTCAGCGCCAGGTCGGCGACGTTGCGGGTGCCCATCACGTTGGCCAGGATGGCCTCGGTGGGGTTGATTTCCATCATGGGCACGTGCTTGTAGGCCGCAGCGTGGAAGACGTAGCACGGGCGGAACTTGTCAAAGGCCTCCTCGAGGCGGGCGCGGTTGCGCACGTCGCCCATAAAGAGTTCGATGTCGGCGGAGGGATGCAGCTTCTTCATCTCGAGCGAGATGTCGTGCATGGGTGTCTCGGCCTGGTCAAACAGCACAATCTTCTTGGCGCCGTAGCTGGCCACCTGACGCACGATTTCACTGCCGATAGAGCCGCAGGCGCCGGTGATGAGCACCACCGAGTCCCTGATGTGCTCGCTCACGCGCTGGTTGTTCAGCTCAATGGGGTCGCGGCCCAGCAGGTCCTCGATTTGCACCTCCTTGACGTAGGTGGAGATGCCCGCCTTGCTGTCCTCGCCGTCGTCGGCATCGCCGCTGCGCTCCACCTCGGTGAGCGTGTGCATCGCCAGCAGTTCGATGTTGTTCTTGATGAAGTAGTCGGCAAAGCCCGTGCTCATCATGTTGTTGCTCTTGGCGTCAAAGATGAGCGCGTCGATGTTGTTCTCGGCAAACACATCGCTGATGACCGACGGGTCGAAGCGATAGACCTTGAAACCGTTGATTTCGGTCTTCACCTGGCCGGTCTTGAGGCTCAGCAGGCCCACGGGCAGGTATTTGCCGCCCAACTCGCCCTTGAGGGCGTTGGCCAGGAACACCGAGTTGAGGCTCGTACCCAGCACCAGCACGCGCTTGCGCCCCTCGGTGGCAGCGTTCATGCGCATATACAAGTACTTGATGCACAGGCGCTCAATCATCATTAGCGAGAACGACAGTGCCCCGATGATGAAGATGTTCCAGAACTTGAGGAACTGCTCTCCGCCAAAGGTCATGCGCACGCCATTGATCACAATCAGCACCAGCGTCGCCACCATCACAGCCATGAAGATGCGGTACAAGTCCTCGATGACCGACAGGCGGATGACGCAGGTGTAACTCCTTGACACATAACAGACTATAAAATAGACCACAAAGACAAGGCCCCACTTCAGGATGATTACGGAGGCCGGGGGAACGGCGAGGTGGGAAGAGGTGATGTCAGCGACAACCGTGGCCGCAAAACAGAACGAGACGATGAGCATGTCGATGAGCAAAATGATCCATCGAGGCGTCGTCCGCACCCTGAATGACCTGAACAGTTTCAAGTCCAGAAGTTTATTTATCAGTCTATCCATGATTCGTTCAAAATTGTGATGTGCGCATGGCAATCAGATTCGCATTGCTTGCCGAGTCCTCGCCCACGGCCGGCAAAGGACCGTGTAATGAAGATTCTAAACCACAAAAGTAACTATTTTCTTTTAATCAACAAAAATTACAATAAATAATGTCAAAATTTTATCAAAAATAGGACACGCCTCAAAAAACCGGCGCCAAGATGATGCGCCAACCAAAGATTTTTCGTAATTTTGCAAGTTGCAACCTTTGACGGCGGCACGGCACAGGCCCCGACATCATCGCCCCGCAGCCGGCAAGGCTGCAGTACACCGCAACACGAAAAGATTGGCAAATGGTACATATCAACATTTATCCCAAGACGCTCATAGCAGCCTGCACGGCGGCTATGGCTATAGGGCTGGCAATGACATCCTGCATGGGCGACGAGCCCGCCTACTGCGAGGCCGACATCGAGTCGGTCACGCTCCATGTCGATGCCCCCGGGGAGTTCTTCTTCCAGCTCAGCGACTCGCTGCAATCGGTCTATTCGACTGACTCGGTGGTCAATTTCGCCGTGCGCGGCAATGCCGACGTGACGGCGCTGGCTCCCGTGCTCACGCTCTCGCCGGGCGCGACCGTCAGCCCCGCCAGCGGCAGCGTGCACGACTTCTCGCAGGGACCCGTAGCCTACACCGTCACCAGCCAGGACGGGCAGTGGCGACGCAAATACCTCGTGAGCGTGACGCCCCAGCACACCACCGTGGACAGCACGCTGCACTACGACTTTGAGCACTACGAGCTGGAGCCGACGGCCCAGCGCTACTACATCTGGCACAACGTGCTGCCCGACGGCAGCCTGGGCAACGACTGGTCCACCGCCAACGCGGGCTACAAGCTGTCGATGGGCAGCGCCCTTCCCGAGGCCTATCCCACCACACCCCTGGCCAACGGCTATGACGGCGCCGCCGTGTGCCTGACCACGAGCGACACAGGCCCCTTTGGCCGCATGGCCAACAAGCGCCTAGCGGCGGGCAACATGTTCATCGGCACCTTTGACGTGCAAGTGGCGTTGAGCAACCACCTGGAGGCCACGCGCTTTGGCCTGCCGTTCACGGGCCGTCCCACGCGCTTCAAGGGCTATTACACCTACCAGCCCGGCCCCACGGTGCAGGACTTCTACGGCAACCCCATTGCGGGCAGGATAGACTCGGCAGCGGTCTATGCCGTATTCTACCGCAACCACGACGCGGCGGGCAAGCCCATGACGCTGAGCGGCGCCGACATCCTCACCAGCCCCAACATCGTGGCCCTCGCCAGGCTGTATGACGTCACGCCCACAAGCGAGTGGACCCCCTGGGACGTGGAATTCGTTTATCGCGAGGAGATTGACGAGCAGCTGCTCGCCGACCGCGGCTACAGCCTCGCCATCGTGTTCTCGTCAAGCCTGAGCGGCGACATCTTTGTGGGCGCCATCGGCAGCCGCCTGTGCATCGACAAGGTGAGCCTGACTTGCACCCGCGAGGAATAACAACCTGACCATCAACGACAATGAAGATACTAAACAAAATCATAACCACCACGCTGGTTGCCGCGACAACGGCACTGGCAGGCAACGCCGCCTGCCTCGACAGCCTCACCGTTGACGCCCGCGCGGGCTATGCCATCGGCGGCACGCTGCCCACCAGCATGGACAACACCATACGCACAATCAACCGCTTTGCCCCGCGCGCCAACTTCATGGCCGGCGCCGAGGCCACGCTGCCCCTGCAGGGCCGGTGGTCGCTGCACACGGGGCTGCGCTATGAACGCCAGGGCATGATGACCGACGCCAGCGTCAAGAACTACGACACCGAGGTGGTGCGCGGCGGCGAGTCGCTCAAGGGCATCTTCCTGGGGCGCGTGCGCATCATGACCGAACAGGACAGGCTCGCCCTGCCCCTGCAGGCCGCCTATGAGCTCAACGGCAAGGCGCGGCTGCGCGGCGGGCTGTTCGGCGCCGTCGTCACCCATCACAAGTTCTGGGGATGGGCCTACGACGGCTACCTGCGCGAGGGGTCGCCCGTGGGGCCCAAGATTGACCTGGGCACCGAGCCCGGCGAGCGAGGCGACTTTGACTTCAACGACAAGATGCGCGACCTGCAGTGGGGCCTCGACCTGGGCGCCGACTGGCAGTTCCACCAGCGCTGGGGCGCGTTTGCCGAGGTGACCTACAGCCTCAACAACATGTTCAGCGGCGGCTTCCACACCGTTCAGACGCTCAAGCCCATGTATGCCACCCTGGGAATTCTGTACCGTATTAAATAAATTAAAACAATCTCTTTAAAAAGCACAACATAACGCAATAATTATCAATAAAATGAAGAAAACAGCACTCGCAACTCTGTGCGCTGCCCTGCTAAGCGCAGCGACACTCCATGCCGCCACCGTCACCGGCCCCATCACCGTGACGCGCAACGGCAGCACCAACACTACCACCGCCACCGTCGATGTGGCGCAAAACGACAACGGCCTGTACACGCTCAAGCTCACCGTGCCGCTGTTCGGCACCATGGTCATGAGCGACGTGCCCGCCGTCACCGCGGGCGGCATCACCGTCTTCACCTGCGAGCGCAACGTGTCCACCGTGCTGGGCACCATGCGCACCGTGCTCATGGCCCGCATGACGGGCAGCGAGGGCAATGAAATCATGGCCGCCGACGTCAAGATTCCCGACCACGCCGTGACCATGTGGTTCAACACCGTGGGCGACTACTTCCAGATGCCCAACAGCGACATGGAGGCATGGAGCAACAGCAGCACCGGCGAGCCCGACCGCTGGCACGGCTTCAATACCGCCAAGGGCGGCTTTGCCAGCATTTCGGCAGGCATTGCCAAGCTGGAGCAGAGCACCGACGTGCGCGACGGCGCCCAGGGACAGTACTGCGCCGTGATGACGGCAGGCAGCTTCTGGAGCATCGTGGGCAACGGCACCATGACCAACGGCCGCCTCAACGCCGGCTCGATGAGCGCCACCAACACCGCCAACCATGCCGAGATGAGCGCCTCGTCCACCGAGACCGACCCCGACGGCAACCCCTTCTACATGCCCCTGCACGCCAAGCCCGACGCGCTGTCGCTGTGGCTGAAATATGAGCCCAAGAACAGCACTGACCGCGCCAGCGTGAGCAGCGCCGCGTTCAACGGCAGCTACTACCAGGAACCCTACGACAACGACTATGCCTGCGTGGCCGGCCGCATCACCGGCGGCGCCAGCATCGCCCCCTGCGGATGGACCCAGATGTCGTTCCCCTTTGACTACGCCACCTATCAGGCCAACAACGCCGAGGCCAACTCCATCTTCGTCACTTTCTCCACCAACAGCCATCCCGGCAGCGGCAGTTCGGGCGACGCCGTCTATGTTGATGACATCGCGCTGGTGTACCTCGCCCAGATTACCGATCTGCGCTACCGCGGTGCCACCGTCGAGGGCTGGAACGCCGCCACCCGCAAATATAACCTGACGCTCGCCGAGGTGCCCACGGCAGCCGACTTCACTGCCGACGTGACCGGTGCCAGCGCCGTGCTGACCAAGACCATAGAGCAAACCGGCGACGACACCTGGCGCGTCACCGTTAGCGCCGTGTCGGGCGACCTGCAGACAGCGCCCTACTACATCCTCAACATCACCGTCGAGAGCCCCGTCACCGTCGTCCCGGGCGACGTGGACGGCAACGGCATGGTTGACCCCAGCGACATCTCGGCCCTGATTGACCACCTACTCAACGGCGCCCCCGTCAACGAGGCCAACGCCGACATCGACCAGAACGGCACGGTTGACCCCAGCGACATCAGCGCGCTCATCGACTTCCTGCTCAATGGTTAAATATTCACTTTAAGACAAATATCACAACAAACTAAAAAACAGCATAAAGAAATGAAAAAACTTTTGTTACTGTTTGCAGCATGCTGCTGCACGATGGCGCTGAGCGCCGCCACCTACACCTGCCACCTCAAGGTCACCGTCAACGGCGAGACCAACGAGCAGGAGGAACTCAAGGTGGACATCACGCGAGACGCCGCAGGCCACTACGACCTCAACCTCAAGAACTTCATCCTTGCCAGCGAGGGCATCAAGATGCCTGTGGGCAACATCAATGTCACCGGCCTTGAGGGCATCGACGAGTATGGCTACACCACCGTGCGCTTCGACGGCGACATCAACATTGCCCCGGGCGACGCCCCCGAGTTCGCTCCCAGCGACTGGCTGGGTCCCCTGCTGGGTCCCGTCCCCTCGGCATTGACGGGGCGCTTCACCGGCACCGCCATGAGCGCCGACATCGACATCGAGATGGCCGCCCTGGGCCAGACCATCAAGGTGAGCCTGTTTGGCATCGCGCCCGTGATGAAGGGTGACGTCAACGACGACAACGAGGTCAACATTGGCGACGTCAACTCGGTTATCGACATCATCCTCGAGTAACCCTCAGTGCTCCAAATCACATGGAGGCCGTCCAAGCCGGGCGGCCTCCATGTATTTTTTTTGCCACGGCAATGCATATATTTGCAGAACCTATGAAAAAAGGCAGAATATCGCGAAACTCATTAAAAAATGTTGATAAATATTTTGTTGAATCAAATTTATAATGTACATTTGCCGCATTAAAAGAAATGCTGCATGGCGATAATGTGTGACAGAGTCTAAATGCTTTAAACATAGCAAAAGCACATCAGAAACAGCAATATAGACATATAACCGTTTGAATTTCAAACTTTTTTATTAACTTAAATTTGTGTTTTTATGAAGAAATTAGTTTTACTTTTGGCTGCTGCAGTTGCGATGACCGCTTCTGCCGGCAACTTCACGACCAACACCAACTTTAGGTCGATGAAGAAAGTTTCTGCCATGCACCCCGAGCGCGTGGTTGCTAACCATGCTACCGCCGCTAAGGAGGCTAAGGCAATCGCCCCCATCCTGGCTGACGTCATCGACAACCAGCCCGAGGGCGAGCTGAAGACCTACAACCGCGCCGGCGGCGCTTTCGTTTACGACAGCTACTATGGCTTGTCGCTGAGCGAGCAGAGCGGCAAGGCTTACATCGTTTGGGGCGAGGGCAACAAGGTTTATTTCAAGGATCCCGTTTTCGGTCTTGCTCAAGGTTCTTGGGTTGAGGGTACCGTTAACGAGGCCGGCACCGAGATCACCGTGCCCCTGGGCCAGACCCTGTATGACAGCGGTGAGGGTTACACCCTGGACCTGTGCTGGATGAGCACCAACTATGAGTATCCCGAGGATGGCGACGGCGAGACCGTTAACATCGTCACCACCGTTGACGAGCGCGTAACCGAGGCCGTTTACACCATTGATGGCGACGTCATCAGCCTGCAGGGCACCGAGGGCGACATCAACGCCGAATTCCCCGAGTGCGCGGTTATGACCGGTCTGAGCGCTTGCTGGAGCGATGACCTGAGCTGGCAGGGCTGCGTTGACTACGGTACCGTATATACCGAGCGCGAGACCACCGAGGCTCTTCCCGTCATCACCGAGCAGCCCGAGGGCGAACTCGTTGAGTTCATCCGTTCGGGTGAGTGCATCATGCAGAGCTTCTTCGGCATGATGTTTGCTGAGCAAGAGGGCAAGGCCTATGTAGTTTATGGCACCGACGGCAAGGTTTACCTGCAGGATCCCATCTACGGCGCTGCAACCGGTGCTTGGGTTGAGGGTACCCTGAGCGAGGATGGCAATACCATCACCGTGCCCATGGGCCAGTGCGTCGTTTGGAACGACGAGGAGGAATATGGCCTGATTCTCAAGATGGTCGACGTGAACATCAGCGAGGAAGGCACGATTACCTACGCCATCGACGACCGCGCCACCGAGGTGACCTACACCATCGACGGTGACAGGATCTCCATCAACGACACCTACGGCGACATGAACGCAGCCTGGCCCGTTGACCTGCGCGGCCTGTGCGGCATCTGGAACGACGACCTGTCCTTCAGCGGCTACATGGACTGGAACACCGTTTACAACAAGCTTGTCATCAAGCCTGCTGTTCCCGCTGATCCCCGTCTGGACGTTGATGCAACTGGCTATGCTGAGGCTTGGTATGACTGCGGCGACGAGAGCGGCTACAGCAAGCTGTACCACAAGATCGTTCTCGAGGATGTTGACGGCAATCCCATCGATGAGGACCGCGTGACCTACAGCATCTTCACCGACGACGACCAGATCTTCACCTTCCCCGCAGCTGACTACAGCTACGACCTCGAGGAGGACATGACCGAGATTCCTTTGACCGGTCTGTATGGCTATGACCTGACCCCCACCACCACCTACTTCTACCGCACCAACGCTCCCGGTTACGAGACCTTCTTCACCAAGCGCATCGGTATCCAGGTTTATTACACTGTTAACGGCGTGAAGAACGCTTCGAACATTGTTTATTACACCCTGCCCACCTATGGCGACGGTGTTCCCGCTAACCCCACCGCCGACGAGTGGTATGACTGCGGCGACGAGAGTGGCTACAGCAGGTTCTACTACACCATCAACACCAACACTGTTGACGGCGAGCCCATGGATCCCAACCGCATCTACTTCAGCATCTTCACCGATGACGATCAGCTCTTCGTATTTGATGGCGAGGACTACTGGTATGACCTCGACGAGGATGAGCAGATTGAGCTCGTGCCCTACACCATGAGTGGCATCGACATCCACAACAACAATAGCTACTTCTATCGCACCAACGCTGAGGGTTACGAGCCCTTCTTCAACCACCAGATTGGTATCCAGGTTTACTACCTGCAGTCTGACGGCACCATGAAGGCTTCGGACATCATCTACCTCGAGGTATTTGAGCCCGTAACCGGTGTTGACGAGGTTGCTGCCGGCAAGACCGTTGCCAACACCCGCTACTTCAACATGGCTGGCCAGGAGATGCGTGAGGCCAACGGCATCTGCATCGCTGTTACCACCTACACCGACGGCACCACCAGCG
>CALEJB010000055.1 GCA_937898675.1 uncultured Prevotellaceae bacterium | reverse complement strand
CGAACACTCAAAGCAACTTTCTATTTGGGAGTAATCTTATCCCGAACTGGGGTATACTATGGTACAACAATAAAAGGGTAAAACTCAGGTTAAAAGGAATGAGCCCGATACAATACCGGGCTCAATACTATAGAGATTTAAATATGTAACGTTTAATTTAACGTCCAATTTTTGGGGGTCACTTCATTCAAGTGGTTTCTTTTTTTTCGTATTATCACCTTATCCATCACCTCGCGCGAGTGCGGAGTTTCTTCTTGTTGTCGTTGTATTTGTTGCCCGTGTAAGTATCGGGACTAATGCCAGTGCCGAATTCGTCTTCTTCCTCATCCTCGTCGCCGGTGCTTTGCTTCTTCTCGACCTTGTTCTTGGCCTCCTCGGGCTTGTTGTGCTTGATATCTTCGGGCTTTTGCATGTCGATGGCGTTCAGGTAAATATCCCAGGTCTCGTCAAGGTCCCAGTTGCGGCGCAGGCGCAGTTTCTTGGGGTAATAATACACCTCCTCGGGCTGCAGGTGCCGGGCATAGTTGCCGGTGTCCCACTTGCCGTTGCCGTTGGTGTCGAGCGTGAGGCGCAGGTAATAGGTGCCCGGCGGCACATTGAGCAGTTCAAAGGCACCATTCTGGACCGGAACCGTCATCACCACCTTTTCACCCGAAGCGAGGAGTTCGACAAACGCGCCGTCGCGCACATTGACCTTAAAGAATACATTGGCATATTCCTCCAGGCCTTTCACCTTGAGTTCCTTGACCAATGACGCATTGTGGAAGCCATAGACCGACACCACGGCGGCACTGTCGATGGTCAGGCGGTAGGTCGAATCGGGCACAGTGGTGAACGGCAGCCAGTAACGCATGGGATTGCAATCGTCAACCAAGCGGAACTGTGACGTCAACGGAACGGGATTCCACAGGGTGTCGGCTTTCATCTCAAGATGCACCCCTGCAGGGTCTATGCTGGCAATGGGGACGTCAAACTTGAGTATGATGGAGTCGGTCACGTCTATCACGCCGCTGCGCTGCAGTTCAGTCTTGAGCGTTGCTGTCTGGTCGGGGTCGGGACGCTGCAGTTCCTTGAGTTCCTCGAACTCGCCCTCGTTCAGGTCCTTGCCCTGCGCAACGGCCTTTTCCTGCTTGGCCAGCAATTCGGCAAGGCGCTTGGCGCGATCCTCGCGCTCCTTGGCACGCTGCTGTTCCTCCTTGACCTGGGCGCTGGGCTTGCGGTAGCCAAAGCGCACGGTGTCGGTCACCTCTACCAGGCTGTCCAGGCTGTCGCTGCGCAGATAGGTCATCGCTACGATAATGGTGTCGGTCTGGATCATCGCCGAGTCGGTGAGCCAGTAGAACAGCGAGTCGTTGGCCATCGTGCGCTCCACGCGGCACCAGTCGGCCGCATGGTCGGCAGGACGCAGCACCTGCATCACGGGCAGTTCGATGTTGGGCGCGCCGAACAGCACATGCAGCTTGTTGGAATCGGGGCGCGCTGTCTTTCTCAGGTAATGGGACTTGTAGCCCTCGTTGAACATGCACAGCAGCAGGTCGTTGGGCAGGAACATCGTGTGCTGGGCCGTGAACACGGTATCGACCTTGCGGTCAAAGGTGAACACGGTGTCCTGGCTGGTATATCCGCTGGTGCTGGGCACGATGATGTCGTCCAGGAAGGCAATGTCCTCGGTGCGGGCCATGCGGTAGTCGCCATCCACATCGTTGAGGGCAAAAAGATGGTATTCGCCCGGCTTGAGGTTGCGCAGGGTGAACATACCGCGGTCGTTGGTGCGGCTCACGCGCTCGAGCGGTACACGGGTAAATGCGGTGTCGTCGAGGTTGCTGTGCAGACCCACAATCACGTGCTGCATCGGCTCCAAGTCATTGGCGCGCAGCACGATGCCCGACACGGCAAGGGTGTCGATGGTCTCGCCTGTCGAGAAAGCAAAGGTGTAGCCGTCGAGCTGGTTGCTCTCGTTGTTGTCCTCGATAGCGTTGGAAAAGTCGATGACATAGGTCGTGTTGTCCTCCAGCGGGTCGCGGAACTCAACAGTCACCTTCCTGCCCACCGTGCGAATCAACGGCTGGTTCTTGGGTGCGGGTGAGATGATGACTTTCTTTTGCTGGTCCTTGAGGTTGACAATCTCGTCAAACACGATTTCCACCTTGTTGCCCTTGAAGTTGAGCGTTCCGGGCTCGGGCGAGGACTTGACCACTTGCGGCGGCGTGTAGTCACGCGGGCCGCCCTCGGGCGAACCGATGCTGGCACAGGCTGCAAGCACCAGGGCCGCAACCGACACCGTCAACCAATATGTCCAGCGAAATCTCGTCATCGTGCCGCAAAGGTAGTCATTTTATTACTCTCGGGCAAATTCCAAGTCACAACAGTAGCCCAAAAAACCGCCTGAATTGCATCCAGACGGTTTTCAAGTTCATTTCAATGGCTCAAACGACAAGGCACTGCCAACTTCAAGGCCAGATGCCGTTGAGCAGATAGTCAATCAACGCCGAGACGTCGGAGGGGTCAATCGTGCCGTTGGCGTCAACATCGCCGCGGACAATCGCCGTTTTCTCATAACATAAAATAAATATGATTAATAACAACCCATAACGGGACTATACAATTATTGAAACAAGGTATAAGAGGTTGCGCATATTACTGATTTTCAATAATATGGTTGTATTAGAATTTTAAGTTCAAATAATGGTATGCGCACTGCGCGTTGGTAAGTTTCGTAAGAATTATTGAAGTTTGCAAGATTCTAATAAGATTTTGATAATTTAATACGATTGTTAAACAGATCTGAGCATAGTGATAAGCAATCGTTTACACCCGCCGCGGGCGCCGATTGCTAAAAGACTAATAAAAATACCCGACAGCGCGAGGTATTCTGCATTTATATGCTGGGCAGGTGGGTGATGGTGCGCAGGGTGGCAAGGGCTGTGGAAACACTGTTAATGCCGCTGATGGCTATGCTGCGGCGACCATTCTTTTGATTGAGGGTACAGCGGGTGGGATTCTGCTGGACATAATGCAGAATGCGCCCAAAGGCGGGCGAATTATAGTATGCCACATTCTCGCTGCCTACAAAGTAGAGGTGCATACGTCCCTGGCGGATAACAAGTTTCTCGACACCCAGCGAGCGCGCGGTGCGGCGCAGGGGCACGATGCGGATGAGTTCGCTCGACATCTCGGGAATCTTGCCGAAGCGGTCCTTGAGGCGCTGCTCAAAGGCCTCGACCTGGTCGTCGGTTTCCATGTTGTCCAGTTCGCGGTAGAGGGTGATGCGCTCGTTTTCCTGCGGCACATAACTGGCGGGAAACATCAGTTCGAGGTCGGTATCGACAACGCAGTCGGTGACAAACTGCTCGGCATCGCCGATGCCGCTACCGTCGCTGTCGGGCGTGAAGGTGTCGGCAAACTCCTCGGTGCGCAATTCGGTGACCGCCTCCTTGAGTACGCGCTGATAGGTTTCATAGCCCAAATCGGCAATGAAACCGCTCTGCTCGGCGCCCAACAGGTTGCCGGCACCGCGGATGTCGAGGTCTTGCATGGCGATGTGTATGCCCGAGCCCAGGTCGCTGAAGCTCTCGATGGCATGCAGGCGGCGGCGCGCATCGGTGTTCAGTGGTTTGCCTTGCGGCACCAGCAGATAGCAAAAAGCCTTGCGGCTGCTGCGCCCCACACGGCCGCGCAACTGGTGCAGATCACTCAAGCCATAGCGGTCGGCGTTGTTGATAATGATGGTGTTGACATTGGGCATGTCGATGCCGTTCTCGATGATGGTCGTGGACAACAACACATCGTAGTCGTGGTTCCCGAAGTCGATGATAGTCTGCTCCAGTTTCTCGGGCGGCATCTGGCCGTGGCCCACTGCCACGCGGGCATCGGGCACCACGCGGCGTATCATGTTTTCCAACTGCTCCAGTTGCTCGATGCGGTTGTTAACAAAGAAAACCTGGCCGTTGCGCGAGAGCTCAAAGTTGATGGCCTCGGCCACAATCTCGTCGTTGAGAGTGCCCACGGTGGTGAGGACAGGATAGCGGTTGGCAGGCGGCGTGGCGATGGTGCTCAGGTCACGGGCACCCATGAGGGAGAACTGCAGGGTGCGGGGGATGGGCGTGGCGCTCATCGTCAGCGTATCGACATTGAGTTTCAGTTGCTTGAGCTTGTCCTTGACGGCGACACCGAACTTTTGCTCCTCATCAACGACGAGCAGGCCCAAGTCCTTGAACTGCACTGTCTTGCCGATGAGTTTGTGGGTGCCGATGATGATGTCAATTTTGCCCTCCTTGAGGTCGGCAAGCACTTGCTTCACCTCCTTGGGCTTGCGGGCGCGACTCAGGTAATCCACACGCACGGGGAAATCCTTCAAGCGCTCGCTGAAGGTGCGGTAGTGCTGGAACGCCAGGAGCGTGGTGGGCACGAGCACGGCGGTCTGCTTGCCATCAACCGCGGCTTTGAAAGCGGCGCGCACCGCCACCTCGGTCTTGCCGAATCCCACATCGCCGCACACCAGGCGATCCATGGGCTTGTCGCTTTCCATATCGGCCTTGACGGCCTGTGATGCCTTATACTGGTCGGGCGTATCCTCGAAGATGAATGACGCCTCCAGCTCCTGCTGCATGTAGCCGTCGGGGCTGTAGGCAAACCCTTTCTGCTCACACCGCGCGGCATACAGGGCAATCAGTTCGCGGGCAATGTCCTTGAGGCGCGACTTGGTGCGCTCCTTGATGCGCGCCCACGTGTTGCTGCCCAGCCGCGTCAGCCGCGGCGCGTCGCCCTCCTTGCTGCGATACTTGGAAAGCTTGTGCAGCGAGTGGATGGACACATAGGCCTCGTCGCCGTTGAGGTAGATAAGTTTTATCATCTCCTGCACGGCGCCGTTCATGTTCATGCGCAGCAGCCCGCCAAAGCGGCCCACGCCCAGGTCCTCATGGACGATGTAGTCGCCCTTCTCAATCTGGTTGAGTTCCTTGAGCGAAAGCGCCAACTTGCCCGAGCGGGCACGTTCGCTCTTGAGGTTGTACTTATGGTAGCGGTCAAATATCTGGTGGTCGGTGAAGACGCACAACTTGAGGTCCTCGTCCACAAAGCCCTCATGCAACGTGCGCAGCACGGGCTCGAAGGAGATGTCGTCGCCGCGGTCGGCAAAGATGGAGCGCAAGCGCTCAATCTGCTTGCCGCTGTCACTCAATATAATTAGGCGGTAACCGCGGGCAATGAAGTCGGTGAACGACTCCCCGATAAGGTCAAAGTTCTTGTGGTAGATGCCCTGTGGCTTGCAGTGCAGCGTCAAGCGCTTGGTGCCTGGCACGGCAGCCTCTCCGTTGGCCACAGTGATGCGGCGCAGGGTTAATAAGCGGCGAGCAAACCGTTCGGCATCAACGAGCTTGCTGGTGGCATCGGTGTCACCCTCGTCGGCGATGAGCGCACTGCTGGACATCGCCTCGGCAGTCACCTCGTCCACGCGTCGCTGCAGCCACTCGAAATTGCGACACAGCACCACGGTATCGTCGCCCACATAGTCGAGCAGCGACACATTGTCGCCACGGCCGCCGCCCGAAGGAGCGGCATTGAGGATGCTCACCTGCTCCAGCTGCTCTGCGCTCAACTGGGTCTCGACATTGAACGAGCGGATGCTGTCGATGTCGTCGCCCCAAAAGTCGATTCGATAGGGCAGCTCATTGCTGTAGGAAAAAACATCGAGGATGGAACCGCGCACGCTGTACTGGCCCGGCTCATAGACATAGTCGGTGCCCGTGAAGCCCAACTGCCGCAGACGCTCGGCCACCTCACTCAGGTCGGCAGTGCCGCCAGCACGCAGTGTCACGGTGTTGGCCTGAACCTCCTCGCGGCGGCGCACACGCTCGGCGAGCGCCTCGGGATAGGTGACCACCCACTGCACCCTGCCGTCATCGTACCATCGGTTCAGCACCTCGGTACGCAGGATTTCGTTGGGAGCATCGGTCTGGCCATACTTGATGTCGCGCTTGTAACCCGACGGGAAAATGAGCACTTGCTTGTCGCTGGCCAGTTGGCACAGGTCATTGTAGATATAGCCCGCCTCGTCAAGGTCGCCAGCGACAATGAGGTAAGGGCAGCCGCAGCGAGGGAGCAACGAGAACAGCATCGACGCACTGGAGCCTGCCAGCCCGTCAATCACTGCGTCGCTGCCCGACGACAGCAGTTGCTCGAGCGCCGACTGGCGGGCCTTGCCGCCAAACAGTTCACACAGTTGCTTGAGCTCCATGTGACCGGGTCATTTCTTGGCAGTGGAACGCTTGGTCCTACTGCGGGCGCTGATTTTGTTCTTCTTGGCCTTGAGGTTGAGAATGCGGCTGTACTCGCCAGACTTGTCAAACATGTCACGGGCAGCATCAAGGCATTCGTCAACCTTGATATTATTCTCAATCTGGCCGCGGGTGTAATAGTAGCGGTCCACGATTTCGGATGAGAGCAAACGCGAAATGTCTGCACGGTTCAGGTCCAGGTCGTGGTCCAAATCATGCTTGAGCATTGCGCCCAAGCGGTCAAACTCGGCCTTGGTCGAGTCGTTCATATAGCCCTCAATCTCGGTAACCTTGCGCAAAGCGTCGAGATATTGCACAAACACCTGGTCATAGTCAAACTTGGCAGGGTCAATAAATGCCTTGAAATCATTGAAAATGCTATCGGTAATTTCAAACTCCGCAGGGCTGGCAATGGTGGGATGCTCGGCGACATACTTGGTGGCAAAGTCAAAGTCCCAATGATCGCGAATGATGTTATAGCAGATGAGTTTGGATTCGGGTACTTCGACCTTGATGTCGGGCATGATGCCACCACCCTCAAGCACCTTGCGGCCGTGGGCGGTGTCAAACACGCGCGCAGTGCTGTCGGTAGTCGTCTTCTGATAACTGCCGTCGGCATTGCGGCGGGCATAGTCCACCTCCTGAATGAGACGGCCGCTGGGGATGTAATATTTGGCGATGGTGACCTTGAGCATGCCGTCATAGGGCAGTTCCCGAGTGGTCTGCACCAGACCCTTGCCAAAGGAACGCTGGCCGATGATAACCGCACGGTCCAGGTCCTGCAAGGCGCCAGCGGTGATTTCGCTGGCCGATGCCGAGCCGCCGTCGATGAGCACAGCCAAGGGTATCTTGGTGTCAATGGGTTCGACGGTGGTTTTGTAGGTACGCTCGCTGGACTTCTCGCGGCCACGCATCACGAGCACCTCGGTGCCCTTGGGGACGAAGCAGCCCACAATCTGGACGGCGCTCTCGACGATGCCTCCGCCATTGCCACGCAGGTCAAGCACGATATTTTTTACAGCGGCATTCTTTTTCAGCTCCACCACGGCGTCACGCACTTGTTGGGCCGACTTCTCGTTGAATGTGTTCAGGTAGATGTAACCGATATTGCCGCGGGTCACACCATAATAGGCCACGGGATTGACATTGATGGTCTCGCGCTTGATTCTGAAAGTCTTGACGCTGTCCTCATCAAGGGGGCGGACGACCTTCACGGTCAGGTAAGTGTTGGCCTGTCCCCTGAGCCGGTTGCTCACCTGCTCATTGGTCCAGCCCACGGTGCTGTCGTTGTCAATCATGACGATGCGGTCGCCGGTGCGCAAGCCTGCCTTAGCCGCTGGGCTGCCCTCGTATGGGCCGCTGATAAAGACATAGCGCACGCTGTCCACCATGCGCTCCATGATGTAGCTGCCGATGCCGCCATACTCGCCGGTGTTCATCGTTATGAACTCCTCGGTATCGCTATTGGGGATATACTCAGTATAAGGGTCGATGCTGTCAAGCATCGCGTTAATGGCATTTTCGATGGTCTGTTGCGGGTTGATGCTGTCCACATAATAGGTGTTCAGCTCCCTGTACAGGCTGTTGAAGATTTCGATACTGCGTGCCACAGCGGCATCATCATTGACTACTGCGTCATCGTCGGCAAGTGCCGCGGGTGCCGCAAGGCAGCATGCCACACAGCACCAGATGAGGTATTTGAACGACTTTTTCATGTTCGGTTGATTTGGCACTGCGAAATTACGACTATTCCCCGAAATAATCCCTTTGTTAAGGACAAAAAAATCACCATGAAAAGCAAAAAAATCAAGTTTTTTAGGAAAATCATTGCACAGTTCAAATATTGGTACTATCTTTGCACCGCATTTTTCGGCAGGGGTCTGCCGCATGGTGCTGAAAACGCTTCTTTAGCTCAGTTGGTTAGAGCATCTGACTGTTAATCAGGGGGTCCTTGGTTCAAGTCCAAGAAGAAGCGCAAAAGAGAGACTGCGAGAGCGGCCTCTTTTTTGTTTTTGGTCTGCGCTATGAAAAAACAGAGGCAAACTGTGTGATATCTGCGATAATTGTTCTAATTTTGTGAGCGATTTTCAACGCGTATCAATAAATTCCACTTCATCAATGGATTATTCCTTTGTAGATTTTTTGGCCCTGCTTGGCGCCGTGTGCTTGTTCCTCTATGGAATGAAGGTGATGAGCGAAGGCTTGCAAAAAGCTGCCGGAAACCGACTTCGTTCGATTCTTGCCTGGATGACCAAGAATCGTTTCCTGGGTGTTATCACCGGTATCGTTATCACCGCTCTGATTCAGAGTTCATCGGCCTCGGTGTCGATGGTAGTGAGCTTTGTCAACGCTGGCCTGATGCCCCTTGAGCAGTCGCTGGCCGTGAGTTTTGGCGCCGCATTGGGCACCACTTTCACCGACTGGATTGTCGCCATCTTTGGCTTCAAGGTCGACATGACGGTGCTGTTGTTCCCCCTGCTGGCCATCTCGGTGCCTATGCTGTTTGTGAAGAGCAACAAGTACAGGAACATCGGCGAACTCATCATCGGTTTTGTGTTCCTGTTCATGGGCCTGGACGCCATCAGCACCTTTGTGCCCGACCTGTCCAAGTCGCCCGAAATCTTTGCGTCGCTGCAGCAATACACATCGATGGGCTTCTGGTCCATCCTGATTTTCACCATCATCGGATGCGCCGTGACCATGATTATCCAGTCCAGCGCAGCCACATTTGCCATTGTGCTGGTGATGGCGACCAAGGGCTGGGTGTCGTTTGACATCGCATGCGCCATGGTGCTGGGCGCCAGCATCGGCACCACCATCACACCCCTGCTGGCATCGCTGGGCGGCAATATCGAGGCCAAGAAAGCCGCCGTGGGCCACACGCTGTTCACAGTCTTTGGCACCGTGTGGATGCTGGTCGTGTTTATCCCGTTTACATCAATGGTGGTTTGGGTGGTCAAGGATCTCATGGGCACCGGCGACCCCACCGCACTATATGCAAACGTGAAGAGCGGCATTCAGCTCAACGCGGGCGAATTTGCCAGCGAGCAGGTGGCAATGTCCATTGGCATGTCGATGTTCCACACGATTTACAAGGTGTGCAACCTGCTCATCATGATATGGTTTACCAAACTCTATACCAAGATTCTTGACCGCATGCTCAAGTCCAAGAAAAAGACCGACGAGGAGTTCCAGCTCAAGTACATCTCGGGCGGTCTGTTAAGCGCCAGCGAGTTGAATATCGCCCAGGCCGAGCACGAAATCGTATTGATGGCCGAGCGCATCGAGCGCATGCTGGGCATGGTCAAGACACTGGTGCACACCAAGACTGGCACCGTAGAGTTCAACAAACTATACTCCCGCATCGAGAAATATGAGGACATCAGCGACCGCATGGAGTTTGAGATTGGCAGCTACCTGAACAAGGTGCTTGACGGCCGACTGAGCAGTAAGGCCAAGGGCCGCGTGGCCAACCTGTTGAGCATCATCAGCGAACTTGAGAGCATCGCCGACAGCTGCAACAACGTGGCCAAGGCGCTCGTGCGCAAGGAAGAGGCCGACGCCCACTTCAACGAGTACAACTACGCCAACATCGACGAGATGCTCAAACTCGTGAGCGAGGCAATGACCAACATGCTTGCTGTGCTCGCCGACCTGGACAATGTCACCCCAGCCGACTTGATTCGCAACTACAACAAGGAGCGCGAAATCAACAACTTCCGCAACCAGTGCCGCACCGAGAACATCGAAAACATCAACCAAAAGAAGTACTCCTACAAGGCGGGCATCTTCTATATGGACATCGTGTGCGAGGCCGAGAAACTGGGAGACTTCATCGTCAATGTCATCGACAGCACCGAGGACATGATGAGGCTGACAGCAACACCCGACAGCCCATTTGCCCACGGCGAACTCAATCCCGAGAAGGAATAAACCGCCAAATATAGCCTGCATTACAGCGCGGCGGCCAAGGGACTGTGAGTCATCTTGGCCGCCGTTGTTTTGAATATGATTGTCAAGATTATAGTATCAGGACTTCGCCCTGTTGCACAGCATGACGAGGGCGATAAACAGGCCCAGGAAGGTGCAAACGAGCGATGCCTCGGGGCCAAAGGCGCCGCCGGTAATCATGTCGGGACCGCTCACGGTGGTGGTGAGGATGTGGTGGCCCGAGTCCAGCCCCGACACAGCAAGGCCAAAGACATTGCCCTGGGTATAGTTCCACGCCCAGTGGATGCCGATGGGCAGCCACAGCGTCCCTGACCACTTGTAGGCGATGCCCAGCATCAGCCCTGCCTCGATGGCGATGGCCAGCGCAGCCCACCAGGTGGCATTGGCGTTGGTGATGTGCACCAGCCCAAACAACAGCGACGACACGATGAGCGCCGGCCACATGCCCCACCGCTCGTCTATCATGCGAAACATCACGCCGCGAAACATCATCTCCTCGCCCACGGCCACCGCCATGAACAGCATCAGCGCTTCACACTGCTGCGAGAACGATGAACCGTGCCACGCAATGCCGGCACAGCCCAGCGCGGCAATGGCGCTCACCGCAATGGCCATGGCCATGAAGCCTATCACAAGGCCCAATCCGCCGTGCGGCAGCAGTTTGCCCAACGGCACGTCGGTGCACTTGTGCTTCTCCAGCACCTTGACCAGCCACTTGTAGAGCAACAGCACCACAGCCACTGCGACAATGTTAATCAACTGAATGCCAACGAATATCGAAAAGTTATTGGCAACACCCAGCAGCGCGTAGCCAAGGGTCGCCAACAGAAAAGCTCCCACAAACAGCAGCAGCCACTTCCACAACTTGAGTTTTGGTTTTTCCTGTGTTTCCATCTTCATTTAGTAATTACCTGCGCGAGCCAGTTGCCCAACAGCAGGGCGATAAAGCCCACCACGAGCGACAGAATGATGTAAAGCGCAGGCATGAGCATGTTGCCGTCCTTGACGAGGACGCCGGTCTCGTTGATAAAGGTAGAGAATGTGGTGAAGCCGCCGCAAAATCCAGTGGTGAGCAGCAGCCGCGTGGCGGGCGTCATCAGGCCGCCGTCCCACTTGAGGCCGTAAAGCAGCCCAATGAGGAAGCATCCCACAACATTCGCGGTCATGGTGCCCAAAGGCAGCCCGGCGGCCACGGGCAACAGCCTCGAGACCACATAGCGCAGGCCGCCGCCCACAAAACTGCCCGCTCCGACAATGAGAATTTCTTTAATCATAGGCCACAAAGGTACAAAAAGATTCGAGTTTTTAGTACCTTTGTCGCCGTGAAAGCGCAATATGTCCAAGAAATCAGGTTTGGCGACCGCCGTGTGTGCCTCTACAGGATGCACGAGGGCAGCATTCCGTTGGTCTATTCTATTGATTATCACGAAAATGGCGAACTGATTCTTAATGCGTGCAGCAGCATCGGGTGCGCGCCGTTTAACCTGGTGACCATCAGCGGCCTGCAATGGAACGGCGAACTCTCGCCGTGGCCAGCCGGCACTGTGGTGTCGAGCCACGACGGTTTCACGGGCGGAGCCGATGAATTCTTGGACCTGCTCACGGGCGACATCGTGCCTTCGGCCGAGCGCATGCTTGACGCTCCGCCAGCGTGGCGCTGCCTGACAGGCTATTCGCTGGCAGGCCTGTTTGCGCTATATGCCGCCCACAAGACGCCGCTGTTCACCCGCATCCTGTCGGCCTCGGGGTCGATGTGGTATCCCCGCCTCACCGAGTGGGCACAGGAGCGCGCCTTCGCCTCCACGGTACAAGGCCTGTACATGTCGGTCGGCGACAAGGAGAGCACCTCGCGCAACGCCGTGCTGCACACTGTGGGCGAGCGCACCGAGGGACTGGCAATGATGTATGCCCAGCGCGGCATTAACGTGAAATTTGAACTCAACCCCGGCAACCACTTCAAGAATCCGCCCCTGCGCGTGGCCAAGGGCATCAAGTGGCTGCTGGAAACCACAGGGGAACTGTCATGAGCAAGACCGACAACTATACATTCCTGACCACCGCTCCCATCAGGCGGGTAATCCCCACCATGGCGGTGCCCACCATCATCAGCATGATGGTGACCAGCATCTACAACCTGGTGGACACCTACTTTGTGGGCCTCATCAACACCCAGGCGACCGCCGCCGTGGGCGTAGCGTTCCCGCTGATGTCGGTACTGCAGGCCATCGGTTTCTTCTTTGGCCAGGGCGCCGGCACCTACATGTCGCGCCAACTGGGCGCCCGCAACCGCGACGCCGCGACACAGATGGCCGCCACCTCGCTGGTGGCAAGCATCGTGTGCGGCATAGTCATCACCGTACTGGGCTTGATATTCCTCAGGCCGCTGGCATTGCTCATGGGCTCCACGCCCACCATCCTGCCCTATGCCATGCAGTACATCGGCGTGATTCTGCTGGGGGCGCCCATCATGACGGCGTCGATGGTCATCAACAACCAGATGCGTTTCCAGGGCAACGCCAGCGAAGCGATGTACGGCATGATATCGGGTGCCGTGCTCAATGTGGTGCTCGTGCCGCTGTTCATGTTTACCTTTGACATGGGCATTCTGGGCACCGCCATCGGCACCGTGCTCAGTCAGTTGTTTGGACTCATCGTGCTGATATGGATGTCACGGCGCGGCGCAAGCATCCGCATCCACCTGCGCCACACCTCCACCGACCGCCATTACTACCGCGAAATCATTCGCGGCGGCACGCCGTCGCTCACGCGCCAGGCGCTGGGCAGCATAGCCACGCTCATGCTCAATGTGGCGGCGGGCGCCTATGGCGACGAAGCTATTGCGGGCATGTCCATCGTCACCCGCCTGGCATGGCTGCTGTTTGCCATCATCATCGGCATCGGGCAGGGCTACCAGCCCTTCTGCGGCTTCAACTATGGCGCTGGCCTGTACAGGCGCCTGCTGCGCGGCTTCTACTTTACCGTGTTGCTCAACCTGGCTGTGGTAGCAGTGCTGTGCGGTCCTGCGATGTACTTTGCCGAGGAACTGGTGCAGTTCCTGCGCGACGACCCCAAGGTCATCCCCATTGGCGCCGTTGCACTGCGCTGGCAGTTGGCGACCATGGCACTGGCGTCAATCATCACAGCCGCCAACATGACGCTGCAGACCACTGGCCATGCCGTGCCCGCCAATGTCCTGGCCGCAGCGCGCAACGGCATCTTTTTCATGCCCCTCATCATCATCCTGCCGCATTGGCTGGGCCTCTATGGCGTGGAAATCTGCCAAGCCGTGAGTGATGTGCTCTCGTGCCTGCTCGCCGTCCCACTCATCACGGGATTCTTCCGCAAAATCCTGAAATCCAGCGACATCAAGGACTAATAACAAGCATCAGGGAAGGCAAGCAGCGCGCTGCTTGCCTTCCCTAAATATCACAATGTGTTGCGTTGTGCCTCAATACTGCTCGCCCTCGTTGGGGAAGTCGCCGCTCTTGACGTCGGCGATGTAGTTGCCCACGCTGTCGATGATTTGCTCGCCCAGGTTGTTGTAAACCCTCAAGAACTTGGGCTTAAACTCACGGTTGAGACCCAGCATGTCGTGCAGCACGAGCACCTGTCCGCTGCACGAGGCGCCGCCTCCAATGCCGATGGTGGGCACGGTGATGGACTGGGTGACCTTGGCAGCCAGCGTTGCCGGAATCTTCTCAAGCACAATGCCAAAGCAGCCAATCTCGGCCAGCACCTTGGCATCGGCCAGTAGGCGCGTGGCCTCGGCCTCGTCGGTGGCACGGGTGGAGTAGGTGCCGAACTTGTTGATGCTCTGCGGAGTAAGGCCCAGATGCCCCATCACGGGGATGCCGGCGCGCAGTATCATCTCAATGGCACCGCGCATCTCGCGTCCGCCCTCAAGTTTCACGCCATCGGCGCCGGTCTCGCGCATGATGCGCACGGCATTGCGCTGAGCCTCGATGGGGTCGCCCTGATAGGAGCCAAAGGGCATGTCGATGATGACCATAGCGCGCTTGGCGGCACGCGCCACGGTGCGGCCATACACAATCATGTCGTCGATGGTGATGGGTATTGTGGTGGCGTTGCCCTGCATCACATTGCTGGCGCTGTCGCCCACAAGGATGATATCGATGCCCGCCTGGTCGACGAGCGTGGCCATGGTGTAGTCATAAGCGGTAATCATGGCGATGTTCTCGCCAGCGATGCGCATGTCGGCGATGCGTTTGGTGGTGACCTTGCGAGGGTCTGATACTGTATAGGTTGACATTTCGTTTGATTTTGTTCTGGTTGAATAAAAGCGTACAAAAGTACACCTTTTCGCCCATCTATCAAAAAAACATGCACTGAATGCACTAAAAAAACCTAAAAAGAGCGGTATATGGAATTTTATTGCTAATTTTGGCGCAAATTACTCATAATACCAATAAATAATAGACGACAAATCATGAAGAAATTTTTATTGACGCTTGCTGCCGTGGCTATTGCCGCCAGCACCATGTTGGCTCAAGAGCCTGTGAACTCTGCCAAGTTTGAACAACCCGACCGCGCCCAAATGAGGGAACTATCAAAGGACCCCTCGGGCATTGACATGGCCACCGGCATGCAGCAGGTGAAGCACGAGTGCAACGACTGCAAGGACCACAAGCCCGGACAACCCTGTACCAAGCCCGCCGACCAGCAGTGTGACGCTTGCAAGGCTCAGGCTGCCGCCGCTCAGCGGTGCGAAAAGGGTGAAGGCCACAAGTGCGAAAAGGGCGAGGGCCACAAATGCGAGAAAGGCGAGGGCCACAAATGCGAGAAAGGCGAGGGCCACAAGTGCGAGAAAGGCGAGGGCCACAAGTGCGAGAAAGGCGAGGGCCACAAGTGCGAGAAAGGCGAGGGCCACAAGTGCGAAAAGGGCGAGAGCCACAAATGCAAGAAGGTGGTCGAACTCAAGCATGAGTGCAAGGACCACAAGCCCGGACAGCCCTGCAACAAGCCTGCTGACCAGCAGTGCGACGACTGCAAGGCCGCTACCGCTAAAAAGAAATAATATCTGAAAAGAGATTATTTAACAAGACAGAGGGTGAGCCGTTGGCCCACCCTCTGTCTATTGTCTAATCCCAAGTAAATCCGGCAAACTACAAATCCATGACCAGGCGCAAACCGTAACTGTTATACATATTGTTTGGATCGGTGTGGCCTCGCATCGACACTCGCGAGTTGCCTTCACTATGATACCATGAACCGCCGCGTATCACGCGGTAAGAGCCCGTTTCCGGACCCGTGGGATTTACCGACGGCGACTTCTCGTAATAATAGTTCTCGTACCAGTCCTGGCAAAACTCCCACACATTGCCGCTCATGTCATACAGACCCAGCTCATTGGGCTGCTTCACGGCAACGAACTGTGTGGAATAGCCCTCGTCTTCATACGACTCACCGGGAACGTTATCAATATACCAACCCACTTGATCCAGCGTGTTGCTGCCGGCAAACTTGTAACCCTGGCTAAATCTGCCGCCGCGGGCCGCATACTCCCATTCAGCCTCGGTGGGCAACCTGAAATGCTTTCCTGTCAACTTGTTCAAGCTATCGATAAACACTTGGCAATCATTCCACGACACACGCTCTACCGGTTTGACAGGATTCTTGAAGTCACTCGGGTTGATGCCCATCACCGCATCCCACAAACTCTGCGTCACCTCGGTCACGCCAATGTAGAAATCGTCCAGCGTCACTTCATGAACAGGCTTCTCGTCATACCACGAGTCATTGCCCTGCTCCGGCGTCGCCCCCATCATGAACGGGCCGCCCTTCACCAGCGCCATCTCAAAGCCCATGCCTCTGACATAAATCACCGGGCGGTCAGGCCAAAAACCATTGAGCAGATAATCAACCAAACATGAAATATCGGCTGGCGTTACGCGGCCATCCTCGTCAAGGTCGCCCTTGAGCGTGCTCTGGCCCCATGCGGGAACACACAGGCAAAGAGCTAATAATAGTAGAAAAAAATTCTTTTTCATCATTTGATACTAAGTTTATGCCCTTGAGGGGGCGGTTAATACAATTAAATCTTTATCGTTATTGATGTTATGGCAAAATTAGCTTCCCACAGCGTGCGCCAAAAAACAACTGCAAATATAATATAATTTTTAGATACCAAACATAACAATTATGTGAATAAAAATTGCACATAGACAACCGGCCACATGAACAAGCCCCCGGCATGCACACCTATCGGGACACAGTGCCACCCAATGCCTAAAACTATTGAATTGACCGCATTATTGCACAAATTGTGTCCTAAAAGTCGTGATGAATTTGCTGGTATTGCCGAAAAGTCGTAATTTCGCAGCATCAAACCACACAGCACATTTATCGCACAATGAGAATCGGGAATATAGATTTAGGCGACCGCCCAGTGATGCTGGCTCCGATGGAGGATATCACCGACCAGTCGTTCAGGCTCATCTGCCGTGAGCAGGGGGCTGATATGGTCTATACCGAGTTTGTGTCAGCCGATGCGCTGGTGCGTAGCATCGACCGCTCGCTGCAAAAGATGGCCATCGCGCCCGGCGAGCGTCCCGCCGCCATCCAAATCTATGGCCGCGATGTGGACTCGATGGTCGAGGCCGCGCGCATCGCCGAGACTGCTCAACCCGACATCATTGACATCAACTGGGGCTGCCCGGTCAAGAAAATCGCCCACAAGGGCGCCGGCGCCGGCATGCTGCGCAATATCCCGCTCATGCTGCAAATCACGCGTGCCGTGGTGCAGGCAGTAAAGGTGCCTGTGACCGTGAAGACGCGCCTAGGCTGGGACCACGACAGCAAAATCATCGTTGACCTGGCCGAGCAACTGCAGGACTGCGGCATCGCGGCGCTGACGATACACGGCCGCACGCGGTCGCAGATTTATACCGGCGAGGCCGACTGGTCCTACATCGGCGCTGTAAAAAATAACCCGCGCATAGCCATCCCCATCATCGGCAACGGCGACGTGACCACGCCTCAGCGCGTCAAGGAATGTTTCGACCGCTATGGCGTTGACGGGGTGATGGTGGGCCGCGCCAGCATCGGCGCGCCATGGATTTTCCGCGAGATGAAGCAATATCTGCTCACCGGAGAGGCCCCCGACATCAGCAACGAGGAAAAAATGGCCCTCGTGCGCCGACAGATTGACGAGAGCATCGACCGCATCGACGAATACCGCGGCATCCTTCACATCAGGCGCCACCTGGCAGCGACCCCGCTGTTCAAGGGAATCCGCAACTTCCGCCCCACGCGCATCGAGATGCTGCGGGCCGACACCCGCGCCGAACTCGATGCCGTGCTCGACCACATCGAAAAAGACATTTTACCCAATATCGAAGAATTGAACCAACAAGCACAATCCAACGAAAACAAAACAATTTAACTGTGATGAAAAGAGTACTGATTAGCATTGTGATGCTCACCGCATTGGCGGTGACGGCATGCGCCCAAGGGATGAAGCACCGCGTCGTTGACGTGGGCGACTTCAGGCGCCTGGCGCTCATCGACGACATCAATGTCAACTACCGTTGCAATCCCGACTCGGCTGGACTTGCCGTGTTTACTTGCAGTCAAGACATTGCCAACCGATTGATTTTCAACACCAACAGCAATGGCCGCTTGAGCATTCAAGTAAAATCTGACCTCCAGCAACTGCACAACCTGCCCACCATAACCATTTATTCGTCTTCGCTCATCGAAGCCGAAAATGCCGGTGACAGTACGCTGAGGATCAACAACCTGCCAGCAACAGACCACTTCAAGGTGCGCCTGATTGACAATGGCAAAATCATTTTGCGTAAGGTAAAAGCCAATAAACTTGAACTCCAGATTTTGAGCGGCAAGGGCACTATCATCGCCGACGGCAAATGCGACGAACTGGCCCTGCGCCTCGTGGGAGCCGGCGAGATTCAGGCCGACGACGTGGTGGCTACCGATGTGTCGTGCCGCATCATCGGCACTGGCAACATGGGCTGTAATGTCAACGGAGGCAACCTCAAGGTGAACGGCAGCGGCACCGGAAAAGTCTATTACAAAGGCCATCCCGACAAAGTCAGCGTCAAAAAACTGGGCTCCATCAAGGCCATCCCGATGGACTGATCCCTACCCCACATTTATCCATCCTGTAGTTGCCTGCGTCTTCCATCAGGTTCATGTACTTGAACCCGTCATAACCCAGGCGTTCCACAACATCCCTCAAGGTATTGTACAGTTCTGGCATCGGGCTGAGCTGGTAAGGACTACTGTCGCGCTCAGCGTCATGCTCTCCGCTAACGTACGTCTCTATGGTTCCGTCAATCCATGGCCATTTCTCATGGATATCTGCAATAACCTCGTTGACCTTCGGGTCGTCGATGTTGTTTTCCTTGACCAGCTTCACAAGCAGGTTTGCCCAATAAGAATTGTCGTCGGCAAAGTAATCGTCTACTTCAAGCGGATTCTTCAGATCAAGGTATACAGCATACTTTTTGGCATTCGGCCTGTCTTCTGCAAACACATCAGATGCAGCCTCGGTGCCGAAATGAGACCCCATGTTTTCACGGTTCCTTTCCATGCTGGTATCAAAGATCGTGAAACCGGAGCCTTTCCTGTCAACATGATACACCACCAGCGGGCGGCCCTCGCTGTCAACCACCTTGGATGTGTTAAGATATTCCTTGTATTCAGGCGTGTAATAGAAGTCGCCGTCAATCACATACAGTTGCTTCTTGCCGTCAACTGTTTTGACGATGACATTCTTGGGCTTAAGGTCCTGGAGAAGAAAAGATGCCGTCTTATAGGAAGTGCCACCGATGACTGAATCATCTTTCTCGGCATTAAACAAGTCGCTGACAAAAGCTGATATCTCTTCATTAGTAGCAAAATGACCGTCAATAAAAGGTTGCTCAAGAACAACGGTTAACTCGCCGTCGCTCCTGCCAAAAGCAACAACCTTCATTGCCGTCTCTGGGAAGAGACGATTATGGATTTCAATGGAATCTAAAGCATCTTGAACAGTTTCGTAACCGGTAAGACTGCGAGACTTAATGACAGTGTCATTATCTTTTCTATAAGCATATGCCTCACTGCCACTATCAAATTTTACTCCGTAGTTTTCTTCAAGATGCTGATCTACTTCATCTATCCATTTCCCTTGTTCCTTCGAGAACTGTTCAAGAGTTTCCTCGTCTTCTCGGTTTCGACGGTCGATGTCTTCCTCAGACTGTACTCCTTGTTGCGGAGTTTGCAGTACATCTCCATCTCGTCTCTTGATTCGGGCCTGTGCGTCGCCAAGTAGTCCAGCATCAGTTGCCTGTCGTCGCTGGCTATCAGCTGCTGCATTTCTTTGATTTCCGCTCTCATTGTTTTCTTGATTTATTTTTTTTGCAAAGTTAGTGATTTTTTCCCAATCACCAAACCAGGCCTTGAAGGCATCCGAATGGGTCTGCTTCTCTCGATCTTCTTCACTCAACGAGAATCGCTGGTGGTTATCCGTGCCGGTGCTCTGCAACGGCTTCACGCTGCTGTACTCGGCAAACGGCTTGGTCTTGCGGTGACTACTGTCCACCCACTTCTTGAACTCGTCGCGGGTAACGCCGGTAATATTGCCCAGGCCGGTCCAGCCTTCCTCATAGTTCGACAGGTAGGCCTCGCGGGCCTCCTGCTCGCTGTCGAAGCCGTACATCACCTTGTGCTCGTCAAATGTGCGGTCCTTGTTCACCTGGTCAACGACATACACGTTACCGTTCCAGTCGTCCATGTGGTCGCTAAGGAACACGTCGATGTGGTCGCCGTCAACGCCTTCGGTGCCACGGATATATCCATAGGTGTTGTGCATCTCCTGGCTCCACGGCTTACCACTGGCATCAACGCCACTGCGAACACTGCCCTTCGGCTGCTCTATGGTGACATCAAAGCCGTCGATCTTGACATGGCCTTTCTTGTAGTTACCGGCTTCCTTCTGGCCATCGGTGGGCTCTACCTCGGTCAACTGCTCGGCCTCTGCAACGGCAGCATCGACATTGAGACCCGGCATGCATCGGGTCCTCTTTTTTGCCCATTAGGAAAAAATAGTGCCGCACCATGGCAGCAATAAACATTTATTTTAGTAATTTTGTAAGTTAAACCGCAAACCTCACCCAACGATGTCAAAACAAGTACTCACAACGGAACAGACGCAAGCGCAGCATCTCGCGCTTGAACAGCAACGCCTGCTCGGTACCATGCTCGAAAAAAATGATGCCGAGATGACCGAATATATCGAAAACAAGGTCAATGAAAACGAGGCACTGGAAATAAAGCAGGACGACAACAACGACGACGCACAGCAAAACAATAGCAACGACAGCAGCAACGGGCAAGAGGCCGCCGCCGATAGCGGAGATGACGAAGCCGCGGCATGGTACCGCTTCTTTGCTAAAAACAACGGGCCCGACGACGAATGGATAGAGCCCACTGCGGTAAGCGAGAAAACCCTCCACGAATTTCTTACCGACCAAATCGGTGAACTGAACCTCGACAATACACAATTGCTCATCGCCGACTACATCGTGTACAGCATCGATGAAAAAGGTTACCTGACGCGCACCGCCGCCGAGATTGCCGACGATGTGACATTTAAGGAAAATGTGATGGTCGATGAACCTCAAGTGCAGCAAGTGCTCGAGGCAATACAAACACTCGACCCGCCGGGCATCGCCGCACGCGACCCGCAGGAGTGCCTGCTGCTGCAACTGCGCTGCAAACCTCAAACCGAGGATATCGCTTTGGCCATCACAATGGTTGAACAACATCTGCAGGAACTGCCCCAAAGGCGCTTTGACTTGCTGAGCCGTCGCATGGGCGTTGACAAGGAACGGCTGGAAAAGGTCTTCGACCGCGAAATCAGGCGCGGCCTGAACCCCTGCCCGGGCTATGCCTTTGAGTCACGCAACGGCAACAGCCAGCAAGTGACACCCGACTTTGATGTGGAAATTGACGATGAGACCCAACGCATCACCGTCACCCTGCGCAACAAAATTCCCGCACTTCAAATCAGCGAGTCCTTTGAGTTCCAAAACGAGCGCTACAAGAGCAAATTACCGCTAAGCGTCAACGAGCAAAGGGAAAAAAAGCGAATCGTCGATGCCTATCAAAGCGCCAGCATGTTCATCAAGGTGCTCAAGCAGCGCCAGGAGACGCTGTTCAGAACCATGAGCGCCATTGTCGAGTGCCAGCATGAGTACTTCCTGAGCGGCGACGAGCGTGACCTCAACCCCCTTGGCCAGCAAAAGATTGCCGACATGATTGGCAAAGACATCACGGCCGTGTCAAGGGCGATAAACAACAAGTATGTGCAGACTCCGTGGGGCATCAAGAGCCTGAAGTCCTTCTTCTCGGAGGATATCAACGGTGAGTCACGCCACAGGGTGTTTGCCGCCATCAGGGAACTCATTGACAATGAGGACAAGACCCACCCATTGAGCGACGAGGCCCTGTGCAGGCGCCTCAGGGAGATAGGATTTACGTTGGAACGCCGCACGGTGACCAAGTACCGCAGGGACACGCTCGGAATCCCCAGCAGCACCGAGCGCAGGAGAATGGCCTAATCATCATCATTATGTCAATCAACCACTATACATTCAACAAGAGCATCACAGGAATAGCACGCTTCCTGTCCACAGCATTCAGCCCAATACTAATGCCTACCTATGGCGCATTTCTGGTGCTGTGGGTGTCGGTACTGTGCGTCGCCCCCTACGGCAAGCGCATTGCCGTGCTGCTGGTGTGCATGGGCATCACCTGCATACTGCCGCTCATCTTTATGAGTGTGCTGCGGCATTTCAAGCTGGTGAGCCACCTGCATGTCGTGGAACGCGAAAAACGGCACCTGCCCTATATCTTCGCCACAGTGTGCGACCTGATGGCAGCATGGTATCTGACCTATTTCCACAACCCGCGGTGGTTTGTCATGTTCATGGCCGGAGCGGCACTCACCGTTCTCGTCATCGCGATTATCAACGTCAAGTGGAAAATCAGCGCCCACATGGCGGGCATCGGCGGCGTGGTGGCACTCATCTATCAACTTCACGCTCAAGGACTAAGCGCATTCAACCTATTCTGGCTGCTGTGCATCACCATCCTCTTGGGCGGGGCATTGGGGTCGGCACGGCTCATCCTCAAGCGCCACACGCTGCTTGAGGTGCTTGCCGGCGCGGTCGTGGGATTCACCTGTGTGAACTTGATCATGAAATACTTGGGATAATTTATACTAAATAATTAACTGTAATATGAACAACACCTTCAACTACAAGCGCCGCACAACAGTGAGCGTCAATGTGGGAGGAATAAACATGGGCAGCGAGTGGCCCGTGAGGGTGCAGTCTATGACCAACACCCCTACCAACGATATCGCGGCCAGCGTTGAACAATGCCGCCGCATCGCGTTTGCCGGGGCCGACTATGTACGGCTCACGGCACAAGGCGTGAAACAGGCCCAAAGCATTGGCATCATCGGTGAAGCGCTGCGCAGCCTGGGCTGCAACATACCGCTCATCGCCGACATCCACTTCAATCCGCAAGCAGCCCTCACAGCGGCCGAGGTGTGCCAGGGCGTGCGCATCAATCCGGGCAACTTTGTGGACCCGGCGCGTTCATTCAAGCAACTGGATTACAGCGACGAAGAATACCGCAAAGAGCTGGACCGCATCCGCGAAGCGCTGCTGCCGTTTATCGCCCTGTGCCGCGAGCACGGCACGGCAGTGCGCCTGGGCGTGAACCACGGCTCGCTGAGCGACCGCATCATGAGCCGCTATGGCAACACAGCGGCGGGCATGGTCGAGAGCGTAATGGAATTCCTGAGGGTCTTTGTCGCCGAGCAATTCATTGACGTGGTCATCTCGATGAAAGCGAGCAATGCCGTAGTGATGGTCGAGGCAGTGCGGCGACTGGTGGAGGCCATGGATAATGAGGACATGCATTTCCCTCTGCACCTGGGTGTTACCGAGGCAGGATTCGGCGAAGACGGGCGCATCAAGAGCGCTGTGGGAATCGGCACCCTCATGGCCGAAGGCATGGGCGACACCATACGCGTCTCGCTGAGCGAAGACCCCGAGCTGGAAGTACCTGTGGCACAACGGCTGGTGGAGTACTTTGCCCAACGCGAGGACCACGAGCCCATCGAGGGCGAATACAACGAGGGCTATGACCCCCTGTGCCCCGCCCGACGCGAGACCGTTGTTGTGAACGGACGCATCGGAGGCAGTCAACAGCCCGTGGTCATCGCCAGTTACCGCCCCGACGAACTCGAGGGCGGCGAGGTGCAGCCTGACTTTTACTACAGCGGCGACGGCCTGATTGACGGCGTGCACCAGTTTTTGGTGCCGCTGGACCGCTGGCGCGGCGAGCGCAATGTGTTCCCCCTGCTCACGCTGGGCGAGTGGGACCGCTGCACGACCGCGCGGCTGCGCTTCCTGCAACTGCCGGCCAGCACACCCATAAACAGGCTTGAATTCCTGCGCGGACGCAGCGACACGGTGCTGGTGATTACACCGGTGGGCGTCAACATTCCCGGCAGCCAACAAGCGCTGACGCACGCGCTGACAACAGCGGGCATCAACTGTCCTATAATCATCCGCAACACCTATAGCGACAGTTCCAACGAATGGCTGCAGGTCAAGGCGGGTGCCGACTTGGGAGCGGTGCTGATGAACCGCCGCGCCGACGGCGTGTGGCTCGAGGCACCCAACTGCATCAACGGTTGCGAGGTGGTGCGCTATGCCTTTTCCATCCTGCAGGCGGCCCGGCAACGCACAACCAAGACCGAATTCATCTCATGCCCAGGATGTGGCAGGACGATGTTTGACCTGCAAGCGACCGTTAAACGGGTTCAGCAGGCGACCGCCCACCTCACCCACCTCAAGATAGGCGTGATGGGATGTGTCGTCAACGGCCCCGGAGAAATGGCCGACGCCGACTACGGATATGTGGGAGCGGCAGTCGGGCACATCAGCCTGTACAAGGGCAAGCAGTGCATCGAGAAAAACATCCCCGAGGACCAGGCCATCGACCGCCTAGTGGACCTCATCAAGCAAAACGGGGACTGGCGTGAACCATCAGAGAACACCAACAACGCGATACAAAACTATGAGGAATAACATTTTACTGGCCATGCTGACGCTGCTGGCTGTGGGCCCGCTGGCCTCGTGCAACGGCAACAAGTTCAAAATTGAGGGCGAACTGGAAAACGCCGGCGGCATCGCGGTGCGCGTGGTGTTCCACGGCGACTCGGGTGTCGTCAATGAGTGGGCCGACGTGGACAAAAAGGGCAACTTTGAGTTCCAGGGCGAATCGGCACAGCCCACCCTGGTGAGCGTCCTCAATCAAAACAACGAGCCACTCATTACCCTCGTGGCCGTCAACGGTGATTGCCTCAAGATTTTTGGCGATGCCAGCATAGCAATGGGCGTCAAGGCAAAAGGCAACCGCTTGAATGAGGATTGGCAACTATTTAGAGATGAACATGCCGCCTTTTATGCCGACCCCAACCCCAGCCGACTGGATGCCGCCATCGAGAAATATGTGAAAGAAAATCCCGCCGACATGCTGTCAACGGTACTGCTGATGGCTGATTACAGCACCTATGCAGACCGTGACAAGGTGAAAAAACTACTCGACGGCATAGACCCCAAGGTGCGCCCCGAAACGCTCACCGAGGCCTTTCTGGGCAATCCTATGGGCAGCAAGAACCACAGCGTGCCGCGCTTGATGACGCTCACCCTGTGCCGACATGGCGGCGAATGGGACGAAATCACGCTCACGGGGCAGGTAACCCTGCTCAACCTGTGGGCCAATCCGCAGACCGACCGCGAGAACACCATCACCTCGCTGGAGGCGCTCGCAGGCGCCACCGGCGGCGACGTGAAGATTATCGACGTGCTCACCGAGAGCGACAGCATACGCTGGAGCAAGACCATCGCCGGAGACCCGACAACATGGCGGCACTACTGGGCCCCCAGCGGCCCCATGGAGCAAGGGCTGCAACTGCTGGGCATTAGCATCTTGCCGTGGTATGCCGTGACCGATGCCAGCGGGCTTGTTGTGTACAACGGCAGCAGCCTGGACAAGGCCATCGCCGCCGCCCGCCAGCAGAACGGAAAATAACATTCTCACACACTCTGACATAATCAATATATCTGCGCCTGCCCCGGCTTACTGGCCGTCAGGCACAGATTATTTTTTCCGGCTTTTCGGGTGATTGGTCGGTTTATGTCGCCTTTTGGTCAATTATATTTGGTTAGACACCATTTTCCGCTTATTTTTGGCACGACAATTGAAGAATTTGTCAATAAAAGCATTATTAACCATAAAATTTTACGCACTATGAAACGCTTTATCTTAACCATGGCGGCAGTGCTGGTCCTCGGGGCCGCCGCCAACGCAACGAGTTACAAGACGGCGCGCGACCAGGCATTCTATCTGACCGACAAGATGGCCTATGAACTGGGACTCAGCAACGACCAGTACAATGCCGTGTTCGAAATCAACATGGACTACATCATGTGCATCGAGAACTTCAACGACCTGTACGGCACCTATTGGGACCGCCGCAATGTCGAACTGCGGTATGTGCTCAGCACCGCACAGTATCAGCGATATGCTGCAGTCGAGTATTTCTACCGCCCTGTGTCGTGGACCAACAACAAGATGGTGTACATTGTTTACAACCACTATCCCAAGGACCGCTACTACTATGCCGCGCCTCCGGGATACCAGACCTACAAGGGCTCAAACCGCTACTTTGAACACAGTCCCTACAACGGGCGTTCCTATGGGCAGGACAGCAAGTCACAGCCCAAGCCCGGCTCGGGAGGCATGATGCCCGGCTCAAACACCAACAAGAGCCAGCCGGGTTCAAATACCAATAAGAGCCAACCCGGTTCAAGCAAGAGCCAGCCCGGCTTGAGCAAGAAGCAGGCCGTCAACGAGGGCAAGCAGCGCATGGAGCAGAACCGCAGGCACTAAACAACTGAACAGCAACCCAATCAATGAGCAGGGGAGGCCGTGCAATGCGGCCTCCCCTGCTCTATTCATAGCGGTACCTTACAGCAACAACCGCCACCCGAGCGTTGTCACGCTCGGTGCGGCGGTTGCAGTTATTGATAGGTTAAACTTGAGTGGTCTCGAGAATTACCAACCAGGATTCTGGCCAATCTCGGGGTTCAGGTTCTTCTGGTTGTTGGGGATAGGATACAGGTTGTACTTGGGATCCCACTTGCGGGGAACACCATTCTTGCAGTTGATGTAACCATCGGCATCAACGTCAACCTTTGACAGGTCGATACCCTCATAACCAGCCACATTGGCACCACGGCAGATGTCGGGGTTGGTCTCGGTGTCGAGCAGTTCAAGCTTGTTCCAACGACGCAGCGAGTTGAAGCGGTCGTTCATCGAGTACATCATCTCGACACGGCGCTCGCGGCGGATTTCCCAAATGATGCTGCTAACGCCCATGTCGTTGGCGGGGTCAGCCTCAACAGCGGTGGTCAGGTGGGGCATGCCCACGCGGTCACGCAGCAGGTTGATGGACTTGTCGAGGTCGGCATTGGTAATGTTGCCCAACTCGGCGCAAGCCTCAGCGTAGGTAAGCAGAATTTCAGCATACCAGAAGATGGGAGCATCGGTATAGTTGCCGTTGGTGCTCTGACGCTCGGTGTTGCTCAGGTTAGCAACCTCCTGGCTGTCAAACAGCCATACGCCATAACCGGTGGCACTGGTGGACTGGGCACCGCCAAAGCGGGCATAGCCACTGCCGGGGAATTGGATAATCTTGTCAACATGAGCCGACAGACGGGGGTCACGGTTGGCCAGCGCAGCGCTGATGTCGATGTGCTTAGCCTCGCCAAAGCCCGAGTTGTCGTCGATGGTGACAACAACGCCACGGTCGCTCTTGTCCAGAGAGGTGGTAGCCAGGGGCTTGCCGTCACGGAACAGGTAGCTGTCGAAGGCGTCCTTGGTCATACCCTGCACCTGGGTCGAACCGCAAGTGTAGTCGATGGTGCCATGGGTGAGCGAGCCCTTAACATAGTGCTTGTACATCAGCATCTCGGGGTTGCCCTTCAGGTCCAGGCTGTTGAAGTTGGCCTGGAAGTCGGGGTTGAGGCTGAACTTGTTCGAGCCCATAATCAGCTCACAAGCCTGCTTGGCCTGGGTCAGATAGGTATTGGCGCGAGCGTTGTCGTTCTTCACATACTTGCTGTAGGTGCCCTCATACAGGCAAATCTCGGCCTTCATGGCCAGAGCAACATACTTGTTGAACGCGGTGCGCGAACCATCGTTCATCGTGATGTTCTCACAAGCATAGTTGAGGTCCTCAAGCACCTTGTCCATCACGTTGTTGCGGGGCTGGCGGGGACCGTACAGGATAGCCTCATCGGTGTTGTCAAGCTCCTTGTCAACCCAGTAGCAGTCACCATAGTTGCGGACAACCTTGTAGTGCTGCCATGCGCGATAGAGACGGCCCACGCCCAGCCAGTTGGCCTTGGAGGCATCGCTCATCGAAGCCACGTCGGGAACAGCGGTGATGAGAATGTTGGCACGGCGAATCTCCTCATAGGGGGTGCTCCAGGCACCAGCCGAACCAGGCACCGAGGTGTAGGTCCAGAGGGCAGTACCGGTAGTACCCTGGTCGTCGTTCAGCTTATTGAAATAGTAGTCACCATTGCCACTGCCAAAGCCGTCAAACGTGTTGTAGAAGTAGTTGGCAAAGAGCTGGACATTGGTCTCGCTGGTAAAATAGTTCGTCTTGGTAAACTGGTCATAGGGTTCGGTGTCCAGCAAGTCGTCGCACGAGGCAAGCGACATGAGGGCAACGCCAAGTCCACACAGAATAATTGATTTGAAAAGTTTCATAATTATATCTGTTTTAATTGAGTTCATAAATCTTGTTACTTCACGATGATTTCGCAAATCGAAACACGGTTCCAGCTCAGTTCATCAAACATGTTGCTGATGCCCTGACCCTTAGCGTTGATGCGGTTGGCTGCGATACCATACTTCTTCACGAGCATGTCCTTAACGCTCTGGGCGCGGCCGTCGGCGAGGCGGATGTTAATGTCCTCCGAGCCCTCGGGCGAGGCATAAC
The DNA here is from genome assembly GCA_937898675.1 of uncultured Prevotellaceae bacterium. Taxonomy (GTDB): domain Bacteria; phylum Bacteroidota; class Bacteroidia; order Bacteroidales; family Muribaculaceae; genus Sodaliphilus. The sequence continues at coordinate 37,527 of CALEJB010000055.1, read as the reverse complement.
CATTGATGGTGCAAGTTGCCTCGGGATGGCTCTTCATGTAGTTGGCGATGCGCTGCACGTTGGGCTGCTGGTCGGTAGTCACGTTGGTCTTGCCAACGGGGAAGTGAACGAGGACGTTCATGTAGGACTCGTTCTTGTCAATCATGTTGGCCTTGCTGTTCTGGCAAGCGGTGAGGTCGCGCTGCAACTGCGAGTTGCGGTTGTTGGCAGCGTTGAGCTGGTTCTGCAGGTCATTGATGCGGGCATTGTAGGAATTCTCGGCATCGGCGAGCTGCGAGCGCAGGTCGTTGATCTCGTTGTTGAGGTTGGTAACATCAACATTGTTGGCAGCAACGGCGGTGGTGCTGCTGGAACCGAAGGTCAGCTGCAGACCGCACGAGTAGGTGCGCATGATGGGCTCGGTACGGCCCCATACACCATTACCATAGGAACCAACACCAGTGTTGATCTCGGGATCGATGCCGGTGCCCTTGTTGTGGTTGATGATGTCAAACAGGTTGTCGGTAGCAACATAAACGCGCAGACGGTCAACCAAGAACTTGCGGGTAATGTTCTGCGGAATGGTGTAACCGAGGGTGATGTTCTTCATGCGCAGGTAGCTCATGTCAACGAGGTACTTGGTCTGGGGATAGAAGTTGAAAGTACCCAGGTCCAAAATGTCGCTCGAAGCGGAACCCTGGCCGGCACCGCCACCCCACATGCGGGGGAAGTCAGCGCTCTGGTCGATGGTACCGGCGGCATACATGGCCTCGGTGATGTAGCTGGTCTGGTTGCTGTAGATAGCGTCAGCGCCACGCATGAACGGCATAACGAATGCCGACTGGGTCCACATGTCGCGCTTGCCCACACCCTGCATGTAGATGTCGAGGTCGAAACCGCGCCATGCAGCGCCAAGGCGCAGCGAGTACTGATAGCGAGGAGTGGTGTTACCAATCTTCTTCAAGTCACCATGGTTCTCGGGAGTGCCGTCACCCCAATCGATAACGCCACTATCGTCCAGATCCTTGAACTTGATGTCGCCAGGGCCATAAACGAAGCCGCCCTTTTGCAGTTTGGTCTGGTCGGCAACGCCTGCCTTGTAGGTGCCGTCGGCATTGAAGTCGTTGAAGTCAAAGTAACGCTCAGTCTCGAAGCCCCAGATCTCACCATACTCCTTGCCAGAGTAGTTGGTGTTGATCATGTTGTTGCTGTCCCATTCCGTTACAGTGGTCTTGTAGTCGCTGACGGCAGCAGTGGCATAAAAGTCCACCTCGCCAAAGCGGTTGCGGTAGTCAACGGTGAGTTCCCAACCACGGGTGCGCAGCGAACCGGCATTCTCCCAAGCGGGCGAAGCACCGAGCACGGCGGGCATGGCCTTGCCGGGGGCAAGCATGTCCTTGGTGTCGCGCTGATACCAGTCGGCAGTAACATTCAGGTGGTTGTTGAGGAAACTCAGGTCAAGACCGATGTTGGTGGTGTAAATCTTCTCCCAGGTGAGGCTGGACGAAACCAGCTTGGGGGTAGAGAAGTAGTCGAAGCGCGATGTGCCGTCGCCCATCCAGTTGACTGCAGCACCCTGCTTGGCCATGGTCTCGAGGAACATGTTGGGACCAATCTCCTGGTTACCGATGGAACCATAAGAAGCGCGGATCTTGGCATTGCTAATGGTGTTCTTGATGGGAGCCCAGAAAGCCTCCTCGCTGATGCGATAGCCAATTGATGCCGAGGGGAAGAATGCCCACTGGTCATCCTTGGGGAACTTGCTGGAACCGTCGTAGCGGCCGTTCAACTCGAGCAGGTACTTGCCCTTGTAGTCATAGTTGATGCGGCCAAAGAAGCCTGCCGAGCCAGTGTGGCTGTGCTTGTGCTCATAGTCATAGTCGCTATTGGTGAGCGCGAGCTCTGCCATGTTGAGGTCCTGAAGGTCGTGACGCTCGTAGTACAGGTACTCATAGTCGCTCTTGTCAACGTTGGCACCCACCATGAAGTTGAAGTTGTGAGCGTCGTTAACGCTGAAATTGTAGTTGAAGTAGCCGTTGGCAACCTGGTTCTGGTAGAAGCTGCGCGAGGTCTCGATGAAGGTGGTCGTCGAGAGGGTCTCAACCTTGGGGTTAACTGCCCAAGTGCTCAGGATGGTTGCGGGCAGGCCGACGCCTTTGTAACGGGTGGTACCCTTGATGAAGGTGTAGTCGGCATTGAAGGTCAAGCCATGACCAAAGTCAATCTTGGCAAAACCGCCCAGACGCAGGTTGTTGCGCTTGGTGTAAGAGTCACCGCCGGTGTTGCGGTAACCAATCATCGTGCGCGCGTCGTACTGAGTGCCCGTCTCGGGATCCTTATAGTAGCCATAGGGGCCGAAGAACGAACCCCAGCGCCACAGGTACTGGTACGTACCGCTGCGCAGGTAGGGATAGTCAAACGTGCGGTCGGTGTAGCTGATGCGGGTGCCGATTTCCAACCAGTCGGTAGCCTTGACCGAGAGGTTAGCGGTGGCGGTGTACTTGCGCACCTTGTCGGGGTTGAAGTTCATCAGCGACTCCTTCTGGTTGTAACCAATCGAGGTGTAGTAGTTGGCGCGGCCCGAGTTGCCCTGGATGGCCAGGGTGTGGCTCTGAGAGGGAGCAGCGTTGTTGAAGATAATCTTCTGCACGTCCCAGTCGGCATAGTAGCCATACTCGTCATAGTCGTCGCCCCACACCATCTCGCGGTAATCACTCTTGGTGTGGCCGTGCTTGGCTACCCAGTTGTTCATGCCGCGCTGGAATTCCGGGCTGTCGAGAAGCATGCCAAACAGCTCGCACTCCATGCCCTGACGGTTGTTCACGTCACACAGGGCAGCAACCTGGGTGGGCACGTCGGGATAGTTGGGCAGCGTGGTAGCCTGGCTCCAAGCAAAGTTGTTGCTGTAGGTCACCTTCACGTTGTCCTTGATGTGAGCGGTCTTGGTGGTGATCAATACAACACCAAAGGCTGCACGCGTACCGTAAATCGAGGTCGAAGCTGCGTCCTTGAGAACCGAGATGGTCTCGATGTCGGCAGTGTTCAGGTAGCTCAGGTCCTCGGCGGGAACACCATCCACAATGTAGAGGGGAGTGGAGATACCGCTGTTAGACAGCGTACCGATACCGCGGATGACAACCGATGCTTCCTCATCAATGCCACCGTTGGTGTTCAAGATGGTAAGACCGGGAACGGTACCTTGCAGCGACTTGGCAACATCGGTCTGCGACTTGGACTCAAGTGCCTTGGCAACGTCAACGGTGCTCACGGCGCCGGTGAGGTTGGCCTTGCGCTGCGTGCCGTAACCCACGACAACGACTTCGTCAAGCTTGGCGTTGTCCTCGGCCATGACAACGCGCATGCCGTTGGTGGCATTGGCGGTCACGGTCTTGTAGCCAATAAACGAAATTTGAAGTTTGGCATTCTTGCCAGCCTTCAACGAGAAATTGCCATCCACATCGGTGGATGTGCCACGAGTGGAACCGACTTCCATGATGCTTGCGCCGATTACAGGCAAACCCTGTTCATCGACAACATGGCCGGTCACAATGCGGGTAGCGGATGTTTCCGTTACCTGGGGCGCCGGAGCAGCCATGGCTTGATAACCACTGCCGCACAACAGCATCAATGCCCCAAAAAGAGCTAACGTCTTTTTCATAAGCATGTTTGTTAATAGTTATTAATAAAAATTGAATTTATACCATGCAAATAAAGAGACACCATCAACCCGTTTTCACTAAAAAAGATGGTCTCTTTCTAAATAATGTGCAAATTTCAACATTCTTTTTGAACTGACCAAAAAAAAAGCAAAAAAAACGCACGATCATGCCTTTTTTTGTTAAGAAACTCTAAATATCCTCGTGAGATCACGTGCGCAACGCAGCAACCGCGCCTCCCAACCAAGAAGCGCGCAAGATGGATAGGAAATGGACACGGAGTGCCATAACCGCTATTTGGCAGCCTTTTTTGCCTTGGATTTATCCTTCTTGGGCGGCTTTTTGCGGGCCGCTGCTGGCGACGCGTCGGCGAGCAGGTCGTTGTAGGCCGCAGTCATCTTGCTGTAGAACATGGGATAATCAAGTTGCTCAACAAAGTCGCACTGGGCCTGGACACCCATGCGGCTGCGGCTGGCGGGATCGTCAAGCAAGCGGACGATGGCACCGGCCAGCGCCTGCGCATCGCCGGGAGGCACCAGCAGGCCGTTCTCGCCGTGGCGCACATACTCGGGCTGAGCGCCGTTGTCGGTGCAGATGTGGGCCTTGCCCGCCATCATGTACTCCAAGTTGGCGATGCCCAGCGCCTCGCGCTGCAGCGACGGCAACACGCCGAAGTCGGCCTGGCGCAGATATTCCAGGATGTTGTCCCTGAATCCCAACAGCGACACGTTGTGCAACAGTCCATTAGCCACAACAAACCCCTTGATCTGGGCCTTGTACTTGGGCTGTCCGTCGCCTATGATGGCGAGGTGATAGCGGCTCTTGTCCACAAGGGTGAGCGCCTGCAACAACACGTCGAGGCCCTTGTCAGCAACGAGCTTGCCGTGATACATAATGAGCGACTGGCGCTCGTCAAGCCCCAATTCACGCCTCAAGTCGGGCACATCGGTGCCTAAGTGGCTGTCGCACACGCTGTCGCGAATTACCAGCGTGCGGTTGGCATACTGCTTCTTAGCCTTGCCCACAAATGCCTCGCGCGCCATCTCGGACGAAAAGATGAAGCAGTCGATTGACTTATATAGCTTGGTGTACATATAGTTGCTCTTGGGCTTGTACACGCCGTGAACGCTCACCACAACGCGGGTGTTACGGTTCTCGGAGATGCGGCGCGCCATCACGGCCATAAAGGCGTCCCTGAAACTGTGCACATGGATGATGTTGTGGCCGCGGCGCAGCAGGCGCGCAAAGCGCACGGGACTGTCGATGTCGGTCACGCCCTTGAGCGGCAAGATGGAAACGGGAATCTCGAGACGACGGTACTGCTTGAGCACGACAGGGCTCTTGCGGCACACGACTTCTACATAAAAGCCAGGATCGTGGCGCAACCGGTCCACCAAGTCATAGGTATACTGCTCGGCGCCGGTCCAGCGCTTATTGGAAACGATGTGAAAGACATTTATCATCAGATGACAGTTTTCGTTTGACCTTTCGCCGGGCGCAAATAAAACCCAACGATGCCACGAAGATACAACTTTTTTTTATTTCACGGTTGCAAATGCCTCAAAAACCTCATTTTTAAGGCATGAGGCAACTGGCCTCCCCCACCCTGCCGATTGCTGTTTGGACCGATGAAATCAGGCATTTTTGAAAATCAGGGCATACTGGCGGTGTGGTTTTGAAGCCGCACAAAATAAAGTCAAGCGACGGGGGATTTTCTCGTCGCTTGACTATGGTTTACGGTAGTGCCCCCTGTCTGGGTCCCCACCCCGCTATGTTACTGCTTGGCAGGATTGGTATCATCCTTGAAGAGTTCCTTGATGCCGCCCAGGCTGCCCAGCACATTGGTGGCCTCATAAGGCAGGTAAACGGTCTTGGTGCCCTCGCCGCCGGCAACGGTGTCGAGCATCTGAATGTACTTTTGTGCCAGCAAATAGTTGGCGGGGTTGGTGCTCTGCCCCACTGCCTGCGTAATCTTGTCGATGGCGATGGCTTCGGCCTCGGCCCTGCGGATGCGGGCTTGAGCCTCACCCTCGGCGCGCAGGATTTCGGTCTGCTTGTCGGCCTCGGCCTGATTGATGCGGGCAGTCTTCTGACCCTCGGACTGAAGGATTGCCGACTGCTTCTGGCCCTCGCTGGTAAGGATGGTGGCGCGCTTGTTGCGCTCGGCCTGCATCTGTTTCTCCATGGCCTGGAGCACCGACGTGGGCGGCTGAATGTCCTGAAGCTCAACGCGGTTTACTTTAATGCCCCACTTGTTGGTGGCGTCGTCAAGGACGGTGCGCAACTTGGAGTTAATCGTGTCGCGCGAGGTGAGCGTCTCGTCCAGTTCAAGTTCACCGATGATGTTACGCAACGTGGTCTGCGTCAGTTTCTCGATAGCGTTGGGCAGGTTGTTGATTTCATACACAGCCTTGAAGGGGTCCATGATCTGGAAATAAAGCAGCGCATTGATTTGCGTCATGACGTTGTCCTTGGTAATCACGTTCTGCTTGTCGAAGTCATAGACCTGCTCCCTCAGGTCGATGCTGTTGGTCTGACGGTATCTGCCGCCCTCGTAGGCAACGATGGGCTTTGCACGGTCAATAAACGGGATAATCACATTGATGCCTGGCTTGAGCGTGGCGTAATATTTACCCAGGCGCTCAATAATCTTGGTTTCGCTTTGCGGAATAATGACGAGGCTGTTCTTGATCAGAATCAGCGCCAATATAACAATGACAATGAGAAAAATAGTGAGTACATTCATACTGTAAATAATTTATGTGAAAAAACTTGTGATGAAATTATACGGTTTCAACGGTAATAATAATGCTGTCGATAGACAAAACACGCACGCGAGTGCCTACGGGAACAGGCATGTCGCCGTCAACACGGGCCTTCCATTCGTCGCCGTCAATTCCAACATAGCCGAAACCACCGGCAGGAATTTCCTCCTTGACGACGCCTTCGCGGCCTATGATGGCATCCACATTGCTGGCGCGTTCTCGCTCCGGCTTATGCAATTTCCTGAGCAGCCTGGGACGAATGAGCAGCAAGCTCATCACAGCAACGACTACAGCAATGATGATTTGCAAGGTGAGCGAGACGCCACAACCGGCAGCTACAGCACCAGCGGCGGTGCCAATGGCACAACACAGCAAGAAGAAGTCGCCCGATGACAATTCAAGAATCAACAGGAGAATTGAAACGATGACCCAAATGAGCCAAACATTGGTGGAAAAAAAGTCAATCATAATATCTTGATGTTATATATGTATTATTTTTTGTAGTCATCCAAACCGGGTATGGAACAAACAGCGTAATCGCATATTGTCTCCCCAAAGATACTGCGATATTGTCATTACTGCAAATTTAGTGCCAAAATTCATCCAAAATTTCCCGATGGTCTATCAAAAATGCCAGGATTTTCGATTCTCAGCGGGTTAAAAGAGCTTTTTTTATTGTAATTCAGCGATTTTAGACATTTTCGGTAATTTGCGAGAAAAATCGGGCAGGGGAGGGCAGGAGCCATTCGAGCCCATAACGGGCCTTGGGCGCATATCTGGAACTATTAACTGAGGTTCCCTCCTCAAAACTCCCTGATAATTTCTTGTTTATAAAAAAATGTGTTATCTTTGTTGCCCGTTTTCCGATAGACACGTTTAGAGATGATCACAGAGGTTAATTTCATGGCACAAGAAGTGGCGTTGCCCAGGCTCAACCAGGCTGAGGCAACCAGCTGGATCGTGGCCATTGCCCAAGCCCACGGACGCAAGGTGGGCCGGTTGGCCTATGTCTTCTGTGACGACGAATACATCCTGCAGACCAACCGGCAGTTCCTGCAGCATGACTATTACACCGATATCATCACCTTTGACTACAGCAATGCGCACCGCATCTCGGGCGACATGGTGATTTCACTCGACACCGTGCGCACCAATGCCGAGGCACTGGGTGTCTCCTACGAGAGCGAACTGCTGCGGGTCATCATTCACGGCGTGCTGCACCTGTGCGGCATCAACGACAAGGGTCCCGGTGAGCGCGAAATCATGGAAAGGCACGAGAATGCCGCGCTGGCCCTGCTGCCCGAAAACATCTTCCAGCAACAATAACAACAATGAGGAATGACTATGATGTCATAGTAATTGGCGCCGGCCATGCCGGATGCGAGGCGGCTGTGGCCGCCGCGCGCCTGGGGTCACGCACACTGCTCATCACCATCGACATGAACAAGGTGGCTCAGATGTCGTGCAATCCCGCCATCGGCGGCATCGCCAAGGGGCAAATCGTGCGCGAAATTGACGCACTGGGCGGCCAGATGGGCATCATAGCCGACCGCAGCAGCATACAATTCCGCATGCTCAACCGCAGCAAGGGTCCCGCCATGTGGAGCCCGCGTTGCCAGAGCGACCGGCAGCAGTTCATACTCGCCTGGCGGAAAGTGCTGGAAAATGAGCCAAACCTGTACCTGTGGCAAGACTCTGTGACCGAATTCATCGTTGAAAACGGGGTAGTGCAGGGGGTAAAAACCGCCCTCGGACTCCAATTTGCAGCCCGGGCCGTGGTGCTCACTGCAGGCACGTTCCTCAACGGCCTGATGCATGTGGGCCCCGTGCAGACACCCGGCGGACGCGTTTCGGAGCCTCCAGCAACCGGAATTACCGAGCAACTGAAAGCCCTCGGTTTCACCACCGGAAGGATGAAAACCGGCACACCGCCGCGCCTTGACGAGCGCACAATCGACTTTTCACAGGCCATCCGTCAGGACGGCGAAGCGGGATTTCACCATTTCTCGTTCCTTCCCGGCGAGCGCTCATCCCTGCCGCAGCGTCCTTGCTGGATTGTCCACACCAACGAGCAGGTGCACGAAGTGCTGCGCCGCGGATTGCCGCAGTCGCCGCTCTATAATGGCCAAATTACCAGCATCGGCCCGCGCTACTGTCCCAGTATCGAGACCAAGATTGTGACCTTTGCCGACAAGACTTCGCATCAGCTCTTCATCGAGCCCGAGGGCGCCTCGACCCACGAGATGTACCTCAACGGATTCTCGTCGTCGCTGCCATGGGACATTCAAATCGAAGCCCTACGGCACATTCCCGCCTTGAGCAACGTGCATTGCTACCGCCCGGGATATGCCATCGAATATGACTATTTCGACCCAACTCAACTGCACCGCACGCTCGAAACCAAACTGGTGAAAAACCTCTTTTTTGCCGGTCAAGTCAACGGCACGACAGGATATGAGGAAGCGGCAGGGCAGGGGCTTGTCGCCGGAATCAACGCACACCAGAATGCCGGCGGCGGCGAACCTTTCACTCTGGGCCGCGACGAAGCCTACATCGGCGTGCTGATTGACGACCTGGTGACCTGCGGCGTCGACGAGCCATACCGCATGTTCACCTCGCGCGCCGAGCACCGCATCCTGCTGCGCCAGGACGATGCCGACATGCGGCTTACCGAAAAAGGCTACCGTCTGGGCCTCGCCACCCGCGAACGACACGCCCTGATGTGCGCCAAGCGAGACCAGATTGCCGCCATCACCGAATTCTGCCGCAGCCACACCGTTAAGGCCGCCGAAATCAACCCGACGCTTGAGGCTGGCGGCATGCAGCCATTGACACAGGGCCAGCGCCTGCATGACCTGTTGCTGCGACCCCAACTCAGCATGTCCATGCTCGCCAATGCGCTGCCCGAGGTCCAGGCACACCTCGACGCTGTTGAGCAAGCCCGCCGCGACGAGATTATCGAGGCCGCCGAAATCGCCATCAAATACAGCGGCTACATCGAGCGCGAAACACTCATCGCCCAGCGCGTCGCCCGCCTCGAAAACGTGACCTTGAAAGGCAAGTTTGACTACACCCAGATACGCCAACTCTCGACCGAGGCGCGGCAAAAGCTCCAGCGCATCGACCCCGAGAACGTGGGGCAGGCATCACGCATCCCCGGCGTCTCGCCCAGCGACATCAACATCCTGCTTGTTCTGCTGGGAAAATAACTTTGTTCCACGTGAAACAATTATCACATAATCTATTGATTTATAAATGAATAGCAAAGAATTAGAGAAAGTAAAGCAAGTTGTTCGCAACATCCCCGACTTCCCTGTTCCAGGCATCCAGTTCAAGGATTTGACCACAGCATTCAAGGACCCCGAGGCGTTGCAAATCATGACACGCGCTATGGCTGACCTGTACCGCGACCGCGGCGTGACCAAGGTGGTGGGCATCGAGGCGCGCGGCTTCATCGGCGGCGCCATCCTCGCCACCCAGCTGGGCGCCGGCTTTGTGCCCCTGCGCAAGCCCGGCAAACTGCCTGCCGAAGTCATCCAAAAGTCCTACACCAAGGAGTACGGCACCGACACTATCGAGATTCACAAAGACGCCATCACGCCCGACGACGTGGTTGTCATCCACGACGACCTGCTCGCCACCGGCGGCACCATGCTGGCAGCTTATGAACTCGTCAAGTCGATGAACCCCAAGGAGATTTACATCAACTTCCTGTGCGACCTCGCCGACCTGAACGGCCGCAGCATGTTCCCGCCCGAGGTTGAAATCACCTCGCTGTTCACCTTTTAACCGACAGTCAACGATAGGGTAGAGTAGGGTGCAATCTTATTGTTCATTATCACCCTATCTACCTTTATATTACCCGATTAGATTGGTTGATTTTTAAGAGCAAGGCTATGACAACCCAGGAATTAATCCAATTCTGCCACTACTACAAAGGTGAAAAAGAGTGCCCATCCACAGACAAGATTTTTGCTCAATTGTGGACGGCAGAAATGATGGCTTGCACTGACCTGATCAATATGGTTAGCGACAACAATCCAAAACACGATTTGCATAATGTAGTCTTTGCCTATGTATCAAAATGGAATCCATACAGCTATTGGGAAACACTTGACGAATACATCAAAAAGGCTCATCCAGACCAATCAATAGTGAACACATACTACAATTGATCTAGCATCTCACTATATTTATCTCTCCACCCAATGACCGACGACCTCAAGCTCAAACTCTCCCTGCTCCCCGATGACCCTGGCGTTTACCATTACCTTAACCGCGAGGGCACCATCATATATGTGGGCAAGGCCAAGAACCTGCGTCGCCGCGTCCATTCCTACTTCAACCGCGAACACGCCGCGCTGCGCACCACCATGCTCGTGCGCAACATCGCCGACCTGGAATACACCGTCGTCAACACCGAGGAGGAGGCCCTCGACCTCGAGAACGCCCTCATCAAGGAGTACAAGCCGCACTACAATGTGATGCTCAAGGACGACAAGAGTTATCCCTGGATATGTATCTCGGGCGGCCTGTATCCACGCGTGTACATCACCCGCGAGGCACGCGCCAAGGGCGACAAATTCTACGGTCCCTATCCCAAAGCCGAGGTCGCCAAAGTGCTGATTGACACCATTCGCCAAATCTATCCGCTGCGCACATGCCGCCTCAATGTTTCACGTGAAACAATCGAAGCGGGCAAGCACCGCCTATGCCTGCAGTACCACATCCACCGTTGTGAGGGCTGCTGCAAGGGACTGGTTTCGGTCGAGCAATACAGCCAATATATCGCCGAAATCCGCCAAATCCTCAATGGCGACACCCATCAACTCATGGAACTGCTCATGCTGCAGATGCAGCAACTGGCCAGTGAACTGAGGTTTGAAGAAGCCGAGGTCGTCAAGCGCCGCTACAAACTGCTGGAACACGTGCGCCGGCGCTCGGTAATCGTCAGTCCGTCGGTCCACAACATCGACGTGTTCGGCATGCTGCGCGACGAGGATGCCGCCTTTGTCAATTATATGCACGTCAGGGGTGGGGCGGTGGTGCACTCCTTCACGCTTGAATATCGCCTCTCGACCCATGAGGAAACCGACGATGAACTGATGTCGATGGCCGTTGCCGAGGTGCACCAGCGCTTTGCAGAGACCTACAAGCGCGACCATGTCACCGAGGCGGTCGTCAATGTCGTGCCCGATGTGGAATTTAGCGGCATCACCTGTGCCATCCCGCAGCGCGGCGACAAAAAGCGTCTGCTGGACATCGCTGTCAAGAATGCCGCCCAGCGCCGCACCGACCGCCTGAAAATGATGGAAAAACTCAACCCCGAGCAACGCACCACGCGCACGTTGACCACCATCCAGCGCGACCTGCGCATGACCGAGATGCCGCGCCACATCGAGTGCTTTGACAACAGCAACATCGGCGGTTCGAGCCCCGTGGCGTCGTGCGTTGTGTTCCGCAACGCCAAGCCCGCCAAGAAAGAGTACCGCCACTTCAACATCAAGACAGTCGAGGGCGCCGATGACTTTGCCTCGATGCGCGAAGTCATTACCCGCCGCTATAGCCGCTTGGCAGAGGAAAATGAGGAACTACCCCAGCTACTCATCGTCGACGGCGGCAAGGGCCAGGTGACGGCAGCGCTCGAGGCGCTCGACAGCATCGGCCTGCATGGCGCCATCACTGTGGTGGGCATCGCCAAACGCCTGAACGAGGTGTATTTCCCCGGCGACAGCGTTCCTCTGTTCATAGACAAAAACAGCGAGACGCTGCACGTCATCCAGCGCCTGCGCGACGAGGCACACCGCTTTGCCATCACCTTCCACCGCAAACAGCGCAGCAAGGGGCAGGTGCACAGCGCCCTCGACGACATCCCCCGCATCGGTCCCAAGACGCGCACCGCACTGCTCAAGCACTTCAAGTCGCTCAAGCGCGTGCGCGAAGCATCGCTTGAGGATCTGGCCGCCGTTGTAGGTCCCGCCAAAGCCCAAGTCCTGGCCAAGGCCCTCCAAGAGGCAGAAAAGCCCGCTGACGCACCTCAAAAGCTTTAATAAGCGATTTTTCGCCTATTTTGCGTCACAATCCACGAAATTGTTGTTAATTTGCCGTCATGAAACGAATTGTGATATTTGGAAACATATTCCAACAATGCGATGCCGGCGACGTGCTGCGCCTGATAGATCACCTGCGCGGCCGTGGGCTCAAAATTGCCGTTGAACGTGATTTCCTGCAATTTTTGGGCCATGATGCGGCGGTAGGAGTCACCAGCTTTGCCGCCGACCAGGTCCCCGACGCCGACATGGCGCTGTCGCTGGGCGGCGACGGCACGTTTCTCACGACGGTGATGTGGGTCTCGCGCCTGGGGATGCCCATCCTGGGCGTGAACACAGGCCATTTGGGATATCTCACCGCCGGCAGCCTCGACGAGCACAGCAGCGTCATCGACGATGTGCTGGCAGGCCATTACCGCATCGAGGAACGCACCATGCTGCAAGTGGAGTGCAACAGCGCTGCCATCGCCCATCCCTGGGCGCTGAACGAGGTCGCCATCCTGCGCCACGACACGTCGTCGATGCTCGACATTGAGACATCGCTGTGCGGCCAGGCCCTGACGACGTACCGCGGCGACGGCCTCATCGTGAGCACCCCGACAGGGTCAACGGCCTATAACATGAGCGTCGGCGGGCCTATCCTTGAGCCCACCACATCGTGTCTGGTGCTGTCGCCCATCTCGCCTCACTCGCTCACGATGCGCCCGCTGGTGGTGCGTGACGACAGCGACATCGTGATGCGCACCCACTCGCGCGCCGCGCAATATGAGGTAAGTATCGACGGTGAGGTGACCGTGTGCCCCACGGGTTCCACGATTACCGTGCGCCGCGCACCCTACTGCGCACGCGTGATCCAGCATCCCGGCAACAACTTCGCCGCAACACTGCACAAGAAACTCCTTTGGGGAACCGACCAGATGGGGTAGGGGAGAACGGCTTGCGAGAATAAACAAGAAAAAAACGGGCGTCCGCAACATTGCGGGAGCCCGTATATTGTGATGATTGTCCCGGTTTACTTGAGGTAAAGCCTGCGGTGAACGAGGACCGAGTGATAAATATGAATCATCTCGTCGGCAAGAATTTTGCCGGTAAATTTTTCGGTGTTTGCCATGGAACGGGCATGAAAATCCTGCCTCATAGCCTCGTTTTCGAGCACATCGCTGAGTTTTTCGGCACCATCGGAGAACGTGTCGTAATAGATTGCGCCGTCACCGCCAAACTCGCGCGCCTTGGCCGAATCCTTGCAGATGACCAGTGCGCCGCTGCGTTGCGCATTGAGAATCTTGTAATTGTCACGCATGCGGCCTGTGTTGGGGATAATAACCGCCTGAGCCATCCGTGCCACTGCGGTGAGGTCGGCATGATGCACCTTGTCTATCTGCTTGAAGCGGTGGAAGATGTGCAAATCATGTGCCGCGTCCTTGATTACTTTGTCGAAATAGGTGGTGCGGTAGCCCAACATGACAAGCGAAATCTTGCGGTTGGCCAGCTCATGAAGCAATTGCATGGCTTCGATGAGGTTGTCCTCCTTGTTGAAACGGCCCTTGTAGAGCACGAAACGCTCGGGCAGATGATACTTTTCACGCAGGATTTCGAACATGCTCTCGGGAACCGACTCGTCGCAGCCCTCATAGAAGCAGGGATGTACCACATCCACATTGTCAGGATTGACATGGTAGTGGTCAATGATGATGTCGCGGTCCTCCTCGTTGAGGGCAATCACGCGCTTGGCAAACTTGCACGCTTTGCGGGCGCGGCGCTGCATGTGCATGCGCTGCACCCAGTTAGAGGCGCATTTGTACAGCGGGTCGGTCATGGTAAACACTGTGGGGATGCCACCGCCGTCAAAGCCCGAGGGCAGACCATCGTCAATGCCGTGGAAGGTATTGACACCGTGCGCCTTGGCCGAACGCACTATGCCGTTTTTCTTGTACCACTTGGTGCGGTTGTGGATGTGGTTGCGCGGAAACTTGACGCGGACCGCATCATCGTTGAACAGCGTCGTCAGTCGCTTGTTTTGGTTGGATTGGGGCGTGTACAAGATATAATAGTTGTCCGGATAATGAGCGGCAAGAGCCTGAACAAGAATACGGCCATAGTAAGACGTATCATTGTTTTCCATAATGACCTGGCGGCCTCCGTAACCTACTACCATAATAATTTATTCTATGTTGTTCGTAAATAATAACTTGTAAATTTAATGCCTTGAGCGGGAAAAGGCACGCAAAGTTACTACTTTTTTTCATCATCAAAGTTTTTTTGCCTTGATTTTTCTTAAATTGCGTTATCTTTGCGGCAGTTATGACAATTCTGAAACAAATGGCAACCACCCTGTGCGCGCTGGCGATGCTCTCGTCGTGCGGCTCGGTCCGGCATGCCGCAAGCAACGACACGGGGTATCTCCACCCCGATGAGGTGTTCACCCTCACCGAGGATGACATCGCGCGCGAAACGCGCCAAGTGAACAACACCATCAAGGGGCAATGGACCTATAGCGGCCCCAGCGTGGACGTGAGCGGCAAGAACGTGCTCGCCGGACTGGGCAAGCCCATTGCCAAGGGCAAGGTGAAGAAGAAACTGAAAAAGGCCTTCAAGAAGATTGGCCTGAACAAGGCGCGCCCGCAGTTCACCTTCAACGAGGACGGCACTTGCGCCATCAGGCTGCTGGGCGTCAACATCAACGGCACTTTTAACTACAACCCCGATACCGAGAAAATCTCCCTCAAGTGGCACGGGGTGCCGTTGAATGCCCGGCTCAGGCGCGACGGCAACAAGAAACTCCACCTCACCTTTGACTCCGACAAACTGCTCAAACTGTTCTCGCTCGCGAGCCGCATCAGCGACAGCTCCACGCTCAAAGCCCTCGCCTTTCTCACCGAGTATTACGATGACGTGATGGTTGGCTTTGAGTTAAAGCGTTAATTTGCAATTGATTACAAGACGCTAATTTGCACGCTTATTACTGATAATCTCTAATTCTCACCTCGATGCCGCTGTCCTTGAGCAGGTCGGCGACTTGCTGGATGTCGGTCTCGCCGTAGTGGTAGGGGAACAGTACCTTGGGCTTTACCGCCAGGGCTGCTCGGGCGCACTGCTCGGGCGTCATCGTGAACGGCAGGTTGCACGGCAGGAAGGCCACGTCAATGTCCTTCACGGCCTCCAGTTCGGGAATATCCTCGGTGTCGCCGGCGATGTAGATGCGCATGCCGTCAATGGTGAGGACAAAGCCGTTGTCGCGCCCCCTGGGGTGGAACTGCTGCTTGTCAGGAGCGGTGTTATAGGCGGGAACGGCCTCAACGAGCCATCCGTCGGCAGTCGTGAGCGTGTCGCCGTTGGCCATCGCGTCACACTTGCCCAACCGGGCCTGGCAGGCGGCGTTGGCAACGATTTGCGTGCCCGGCTTGGACAGCAGGCCAATCGCCGCAGGGTCGAGGTGGTCAAAATGCTCATGGGTGACCAGAATAAGGTCTGCCTTGGGCAGCGCCGAGTAGTCCGTCTCGGGCTTTACAGCGGTGGCTACAGGATCTACATACACCCATTTGTCGCCCACCTGCATCCTCACGCTGCCGTGCTTGATGCAATAAATCTTCACCGTCGTGCCGCCGGCCGTCTTGAACACATCGCCCGTCTCGGCGCCGCCATTCCCCTGCGCTGTACAGCTGCACAGCGCGCCAACAATCGTCATTGCCATAATCGCTAAAAATTTAAGTTTCATTATCATAAATTTGGGTTTGTGAGTCGCTTTTATGACGCTAAAGATACGCTTTTTTTTCCAATTCAAGCCACATTTTGCAGATTGGCGCGATAAAATCGCTCATCGGCATTATAGTTTTCGGGAAATGTTGTATCTTTGTCACACGATTGTAGAACGACCAAACAACGAGACTACAGATGAAGAAGCATGATGAACTCAAGGTGTTTTGCAAGAACA
This sequence comes from uncultured Prevotellaceae bacterium, assembly GCA_937898675.1. Classification (GTDB taxonomy): domain Bacteria; phylum Bacteroidota; class Bacteroidia; order Bacteroidales; family Muribaculaceae; genus Sodaliphilus. Next base: position 21,146 of record CALEJB010000055.1, on the reverse strand, counting down.
CCAACGAGTATCTGGACATTGATGGCGGCGAGTGCCTGTTAGCGTTGTATGACACCATCAAGCAACGCCTGAACCTGGCGGGCGAAGCAGCGTGTGTGATGGTCAATAACAAGGTGGAGGACATGCGCTATCCCGTGTATGCGCCCAAGCACATTGATTTTCTCGACATTACCGACAATGCTGGCTACCGCGTGATGACGCGCTCGCTGTGCATGGTGCTGTACAAGGCGCTCAACGACCTGTACCCCGGCAAGCGCCTGTGCATCCAGCACAGCATCAGCAACGGCCACTATTGCCAAATCAAGCACGAGGAGGATTTCCTCACCGCCGAGGTGGTCGAGAAGCTCAAGCAACGCATGGCCGAAATCATTGACCAAGACATCCCCTTCATCCGCCGCGAGCGCCTCACCGCCGACGTCATCGAGATGTTTCGCAAGCAGGGCTTGCGCGACAAGGTGCGCCTGCTCGAGTCCGCCAACCAACTCTATACCGTATTCTACAAACTTGACGACATTGTTGACAGCTTCTATGGCCCGCTGGTGCCCTCCACCGGCATGCTCAAGGTGTTTGACCTGGTGCCCTACGAGCAGGGTATGCTGCTGCTGGGTCCCGACCGCAAGGACATCGCCAAGCCCGCCAAATGCGAACCGCAGCCCAAGCTGTTTCATGCGTTTACCGACTACATCGACCTCAACAAGATTATCCGCGTGGGTGACGTGGGCGAACTCAACAACGCCATCAGGGGAGGCCACGCTGCCATCCTCATCAATGTCATCGAGGCCCTGCACAACAAGCATTTTGACCAAATAGCCGACGAAATCGCACGCCGCTACCGTCAAGGCGGCGCACGCGTGGTGCTCATCGCTGGCCCGTCGTCAAGCGGCAAGACCACCTCGTCCAAGCGACTGGCTATCCAACTGATGGCCAATCACATTATTCCCAAGGTCATCGAGCTGGACAACTACTTTGTGGACCGCACACGCACGCCGCGCCAGCCCAACGGCGACTACGACTACGAGTCGCTCTATGCCCTCGACCTGGAGCAGTTCAACAAGGACGTCACCGACCTGCTCGCGGGCAAGGAGGTGGATATGCCCACCTTCAACTTCAAGACCGGCGAGCGCGAGTACAACGGCAAGAAGATGCACCTCGAGAAGAACGACATCCTGCTCATGGAGGGCATCCACGGCCTGAATCCCGAACTCACCAGCCTCATCCCCGATGACCAGAAGTTCCGCCTCTTTGTGTCGGCGCTCACCACCCTCAACATCGACGACCACAACTGGATAGGCACCTACGACAACCGACTGCTGCGCCGCATCATTCGCGACCACAAGTACCGCGGCTGCGGCGCCTATGACACCATCAAGCGCTGGGCCAGCGTCCGCGCGGGCGAGGAAAAGTGGATCATGCCTTTCCACGAGAATGCCGACGCCATGTTCAACTCGTCGCTGCTGTTCGAGCTGTCGGTGATGAAGAACTACGCCCTGCCACTGCTACAGCAGGTGCCCAGCAACACGCCCGAGTACTCCGAGGCCACACGCCTCATGAAGTTCCTCAGCTACTTCGAGCCACTTGACGAGAAGGATATCCCCAGCACGAGCCTGCTGAGGGAGTTCCTGGGCGGCAGCAGTTTCCACTATTAACCCGAACCCAATAAAATTTTCATAACCACTCAAAATTCAGCCTCTCAATGAGCCAAATCACTTTAAGTGCCCAGAACGAACAACCCAGCGGACAGCACGTGTCGCTCGAGGAGTTCTGCGGCACTATCAGGCGCATGGAGTCGCAGGGCCAGGATGGCATCTCGTTGTTCAACGATGTCATCTCGCAGGGCTTTGCTCCCGACCTCATCGCCGAAGACGAGTACCAGCACAGCCGCCGTCTGGAGCGCATCACCACCGAGATCACCCGCCGTTTCCATCAGGAGGGCATGCGCGTTGTCCTCGTCGCCGGGCCGTCATGCTCGGGCAAGACCACCACGTCGCGATTCCTCACCCACATGCTGCTCGACAACGGCATCCAGCCCTGCGTCGTCTCGCTTGACAACTACTTCCTCAACCTGGACCAGCGGCCCCTCGACGCCAACGGCAACATCGACTATGAGTCGTTCTACGGCCTCGACGTCAAGCAGCTGGGGCACGACGTGGCCAGCCTGCTCGCCGGCGACCAGGTGTCAATGCCCACCTACGACTATGTCAAGGGCGAGCGCACCTACCGCGGCAACACGCTCAAACTCGACAGCAACAGCCTCCTCTTCCTCGAGGGACTGCACGCGCTCAACCCCCAACTCGTGCCCAACATCGACGACGAAATCAAGTTCAAACTCTTTGTCACCGCCCAGGCAACCATCTACTGCGGCGACCAAATGGGCCTGCAGGAACACGACAACCGCCTGCTGCGACGCATCTACCGCGACTACAACAGCCGAGGCGCCAGCGCCTTGCAGACGCTCCAGTGGTGGCCTGGCGTGCTGCGCGGCGAGCACATGTGGATTCTGCCCTTCGCCAGCCACGCCGATGCCTGGTTCAACACATCCATGGTGTTTGAATTCTCGGCTATCAAGCCGCGCGTCACCCAACTGCTGCACGAGGTGCCCGAGAGCGAACCCAACGAATACAAGATTGCCAAACGCCTGGCGGCGCTGCTCGACCGCATCGCGGCACTCAGCCACGACGACTTCGTTGCCATCGCCCCCAAGCGCAAATTCCTCCTCAGCAACGACGGGAAATAAGGCGCAAAGAGAAGTTAAGAAGAAATAATTCAAGCAATTATTATGGTATTACTGCACACTATGGCAACGACTCAGCGATAGATGGCACGTTAGGCATGTGTCTGGCTATTGCCTTTTTTGCATTCTATCTCTTTCTGTGCTGGCTGGTAGGCAGGTATGCCAAAAGACATGGACGCAGTTTTTGGGGATTTTTCCTGTTAAGCATCTTTATTAATCCGTTGTTTGGATTCATCGTTGCCGCTATCTTTGGCGGAGAGACCGAGAAACAAAGAATGAAACGCATCAAATAGGAAACGGAGTACCGCATGCAGCTTGAGGAACAATACCGACAACAACACCAAGCGCAGCCTCAAACTCCACCCCCATTCAACGAAGAGGGGACAGAGCAGTAATCTCACTGCTCTATTTCACTAATGTTAGCTCAATCTACTTTTTGAGTGAACTTGCATTTAGGATAGTTGGAGCAGCCATAAAACTTTCCATACTTTCCCAAACGAAGAACCAATGTTCCGCTACATCGAGGACAAATCCCTGCTTTTATCTTGCTCTGCACAGCATCGACATGCTGTCTAACGTTTTGTTTGTGAGATTTTCGTTCTGACTTGTCATCAATGTTTGCGTCGATTATTGAACTACACAATTCCTCAACTTGCTCGCTGTCAAACACAACCGCGTCATATCGCTTTATCGTTTTGCATAGTCCTGGAATATATCCAACATGAGTTTTGCCGTCTCCTTTTATGCGCAGTGTGGCAGACGATGAAAATGCGATGATTGAAACAAAATGATTGCTCGCATAATTGGGGAGTAGTTCCTTCAATGCTATGATGTGGCCATTGTTTTGCCGAATAGGATTGGATAAACTCTATTTATTCCCCCATATATTCTGTGTCCAGTGTCCAGTTTCCACTATTGGCACCACCGGTGATAATGCCTTTATAGTTTTTTGTTTCAATCACAAAAATGCCATATTGTGAAACAACAATATGGTCGATCTGCGTTGTTCCCCAACATGTCTTAAGTATTATATTATTGAAGATGTGATAGTCGTTTTTGTTGAGCAACAGCAACATGGCGCTTGATTTCTTCTCGCCAAAATATCCCTTGATGTTTGGCCCATTTATGGCAAGAAGAACAATTATTGCAATTATTACAACGGCTATCAATATACCATAAAAGGCACCCATGCAATCACTCCTCGTCGGGGTCGCTCACGACCTGGAAGTCCTTGTCCTTGTCCTCATATTCCTCGGCCCAGTATTCGTCGCTCCACTGCTTACTGCCCGAATCCACCATCTTGCCGCCGGCGTCGGGGGCCTCGTCGGGCTCGTCGTCCTCGGCGCCAAAGATGAACTCGTCCTCGGCACGCTCGCGGTGGCGGTCGTCAAGGTCGTGCTGAGTGAGCGTCTCGGGAATGCGGTTGCGCTCGTCGTTGATGGTGCGCCACAGCAGGTCTTTGAGTTCGGTGAGGCCCATCTGCGCCACGCTCGAGATGAACACGCTGGGCACCTCGTCGGGCACCTCGGGGCGCATCTGCTCGATGAGTTCGTTGTCAAGCATGTCGCACTTGGTGATGGCGAGCACGCGGGGTTTCTCGACCAGGTCGGGGTTAAAGGTCTCCAACTCGTGGCACAGGATGTCGTACTCCTTGCGGATGTCGTCGCTGTCGGCAGGCACCATGAACAGCAGCACCGCGTTGCGCTCGATGTGGCGCAAGAAGCGCAGTCCCAGTCCCTTGCCCTCGCTGGCACCCTCGATGATGCCGGGGATGTCGGCCATGACAAACGACTGCATGCTGCGGTAGGACACGATGCCCAGATTGGGTTCGAGGGTGGTGAAGGGGTAATTGGCAATCTTGGGCTTGGCGGCCGAAATCACGCTCAGCAGCGTTGATTTGCCCGCGTTGGGAAATCCCACGAGGCCCACGTCGGCCAGCAGCTTGAGTTCGAGGATAACGGCCTTTTCGATGCCGCGCTCGCCCGGCTGGGCAAAACGCGGAGTCTGGCGCGTCGCCGTCTTGAAGTGCTGGTTGCCCAGGCCGCCGCGGCCGCCGCGCAGCAGGCGCACCACCTGCCCGTCCTGCGTCACGTCGCACAGGAATTCGCCCGTCTCGGCGTCATACACCGCCGTGCCGCAAGGCACCTCGATGGTGCGGTCCTCGCCGTCCTTGCCGGTACACTGGTTCTCGCTGCCGGCCTGTCCGTCGGTGGCGAACACGTGGCGCTGGTACTTGAGGTGGATGAGCGTCCACAAGTTGCGGTTGCCTTTCAGATATATGTGGCCGCCGCGGCCGCCGTCGCCGCCGTCGGGACCGCCCTTGGGCACATACTTGGCGCGGTGAAGGTGAGCCGATCCGGCGCCGCCCTTGCCACTGCGGCACAGGATTTTCACATAGTCGATAAAATTGCTTTCAGCCATAATGTCGTGGTGATTTTTTATTTTGGCTGCAAAGGTAGCAAGTTTTTGGGAAAAATCACTACCTTTGCCATCATTAAGCGACACAAAAACAACGATAATGCTATGATACTGAATTCTGTCACTTGGACCGCGAGCCCCAACATGTTTGAAGGCTTTGTCACCGTGCGCTGGTACGGGCTCATGTTTGCCATCGGGTTTATCGTGGGCTATGAAATCGTCAACCGCATCTTCCGCCACGAGGGCGCCCGCGAGAGTTGGGTGGGACAACTGTTTGTCTATGTGGTGGTGGCAACGGTCGTGGGCGCCCGGCTGGGGCATGTCTTTTTCTACGACTGGGGCTACTACTCGCAGCATCTGTCCGACATCCCCAAGATATGGGAGGGCGGCCTGGCGAGCCACGGCGGTGTCATCGGCATCCTCATCGCCATTTGGCTGTACAGCCGCTGGGTGACGCGCAAGCCCATGCTGTGGACGCTCGACCGCCTGGTGGTGCCTGTGGGATTTGTCGCCGCACTCATCCGCATCGGCAACCTGTTCAACCACGAGATCTACGGCAGCGAGACCACAATGCCGTGGGGATTCAAGTTTGTAACCAACCTGCACCAGTGGATGCAGGGCGGCGAACCGATATTCTCGGCCCCGAGCCACCCCACGCAGATTTATGAGGCCCTGTGCTACCTGTTCATCTTTGCCGTGTGCCTGGTGATGTACTGGCGCTACCGCGCCCAGGAACGCGAGGGACTCATCTTTGGCGTGTTCATGCTGGGTATCTTCATTCCGCGCTTCCTCATTGAGTTTATCAAAAATGTGCAGGAGCCATGGGAAATCGCCATGCGCGACGCCATCGGCCTTGACATGGGCCAACTGCTGAGCCTGCCGTTCATCGTGCTGGGCATCTGGCTCATCATCCGCGCCATGCGCCGCCCGCGCGTGCCGCTGGAGTACCCTGACCGCTTTGCCGATGCCGACAAAAAGAAGAAATGAGCCGATTTCATCGCATAATTTTACCCATAACGGGCGCACTGCTGATGCTGTGTGCCTGCTCAACCAACCGCCACATGACTGCCCATAGTTCATCTGCCGTGTCCATCGACACCGCTGTCGCCGGACTCAATGTCTATTATCCGCAATTCACGCGCATCGGCCTCGTGTGCGGCACCATGCCGTCCAAGCAGGACAAAAGCATCATCTTTTGCGCCGAGGCGGCATTCACCCACGAACTGCTTGACGCATTCGCCCACACCAACATCGACGGCGACCATGTGAGCGGCGGCAAGCGCTATGCGGGAGCCCAGTGCAAGGACAACAGCGGCGCGTTTGCGTTCTACAACGGCCAGTGGGAATTTGTCCGCGGCGACTACAGCGCGATGCTGGACCGCGCCGCGCAGGGTGGGGGAATGGGATTTGGCCAGGCCATTATCATCTATGGCGGCGAGAGCGTGCATCCGTTGTGGCGCAGCGGCGTGAATGAGTACCGCGCCCTGTGCGAGAAGGATGGCCGCCTGTGCATCGCCGACTCGCGCCAGGCTGTGTCCTACGATGAGTTTGTGGCTATGTTAGAGGACTTTGCACCGCGTTATGCGCTCTACATGGACATGGGTGCCGGCTGGAACCACTCGTGGTGGCGCGACACCGATGGCACGGTGCATGAGATTCATCCTCCCGCCAGCAAGTCAAAATACTGCACCAACTGGATTACTTTCTACAAGTAATTCTACTCCTCTTCAAATGCCCCAAATTTGACAATTTAGTGCTGAAAAATCTAAAAATTCTGATTTTTCAGCACTAAAAAATCATTTTTATCCCGAATTCTTGTGTCAGGTGCCGTTTTTTCCATACCTTTGCCTGTGAAAAAACGACAATTAAGTGCGGAAAAGTATGAAAATTTTGATTTTTCCGCACTAAAAATCAAAATCAAGGGATATGGAGCGAAAATTGACCGAGAGGCTTAAAGCCTGGAAAGAGAAGAAGAACCGGATGCCGCTGCTGGTGAACGGGGCGCGACAAGTAGGCAAAACCTATCTGTTGAAGGAATTCGGCCGCACCTGTTATGACCAATATATCCACATCAATCTGGAGAGCAACCGGCAGGCAAGGGCCATCTTTGAAGAGGACGCTGGGCCACACCGCATGGTTGAATATATTGAGGCACTATCGGGCATTAAGGCCATCAACGGCAAAACACTGATTATCCTTGACGAAATACAGGCCTGTGAACGTGCACTGGCTTCACTTAAAGCCTTTAGGGAAGAGGCCCCGGAACATCACATCGTAGCCGCCGGTAGCCTGCTTGGCGTGGCGCTGCACCACGAGAAATACTCATTTCCTGTAGGCAATGTGGACGAGATGACGCTCTTTCCGCTTGATTTTGAGGAATTCCTGTGGGCACAAGGGGAAAAGTCGCTGGCCGATACTATTCGCCAGCACTATGACAGCAACGAGGTGATGCCCAAAATGCTGCACAATGCCGCACTGGAGTGGTACAGGAAATATCTCGTCATCGGCGGAATGCCGGCCGCCGTCAATGCTTATGTTGAAAGCAACAGCATCCTTGATGCGACCGAGCAGCAGCAATATATCCTCAACCAATATGTCGCCGATATGGCAAAATATGCCATGCCAACCACTACGGTCAAAGTGAGGGCGTGCTATAATTCCCTGCCCGCGCAAATGGCCAAGGAAAACAAGAAATTCCAATACAAAGTAGTGCAACGCGGCGGGTCGGCGAGCATTTATGGTGAATCAATCGATTGGCTGCTGTATTCAGGCATAGCACTCAAATGCCAAAAAGTTGACCACGGCCATCTGCCGCTGTCGGTCTATGCCGATCTTCCTGATTTTAAACTCTATATGAGTGACATTGGCCTGCTGACACTCAAGTCTGAAATGCCAAGCAGCATGCTATTGTCACCGATTGCCGATGACAACACATTTATGGGTGGACTGGTCGAAAGTTATGTGGCACAAGCGCTTACAGCCAACGGGCACAGCCTGTACTATTGGCGCAACGACAACAGGGGTGAACTTGACTTTGTCCTCCAGATGGGCGAACAGGTAATTCCCCTTGAAGTAAAGAGCGGAAGGCACACCAGGGCAAGAAGTATGGATATGTTCCGCAAAAAATATAATTGCAATCTTGCAATGAGAATTTCAACTGGAAACTTCGGTCTCGCCAACGGCATCAAGGCAGTACCGTTGTATGCGGTGTTCTGCATATAAATCTTGAATTTACCCCTCCTGGCTGGTCAGGAACTTGACCAATTGGGCAACTGCACGGCCGCGGTGACTGATGCTGTTCTTTTCCTCGCCTGACATCTGAGCAAAGGTGCGGCCGTCGGCCTCAACAGGCTGGAAAATGCTGTCGTAGCCGAATCCGCCTTCACCGTGGCGCTCGGTGAGTATGCGGCCCTCGACCTTTCCCTCAAACATTTGCTCGTCCGCGCCTTGCAGCAGCACCACGGCAGTGCGGAAACGGGCCGTGCGCTGGTCCATCGGCAACCCGTCAAGCAGGCCAAGCACCTTGTCGATGTTGGCCTCGCTGTCATGGCCTGGCCCGGCAAAACGGGCCGAATGCACGCCAGGAGCGCCATTGAGCGCGTCGATTTCAAGCCCCGTGTCGTCGCTGAAGCAGTCATAGCCATAGTGTTCCTTGACATAATGGGCCTTGATTTTGGCATTGCCCTCAAGGTTGTCCGCCGTCTCGGGGATGTCCTCGTGGCACCCTATGTCGACCAAGCCCAGCACCTCGTAATGCTCGCCAATCATCTGGCGCAACTCGGACAATTTGTGCGCGTTATTGGTCGCAAAAACAATCTTTTTTCTCGATTCCATCGAATATAACGGGTATTTTTTATTACCTAAAAACGGCAATAGGCAACTCAAAACAAGTTGTCTATTGCCGTGGTTGGTTGATATGGTTATACTACCACATTGACAATTTTGTTGGGCACGACAATCACCTTTTTGGGTTCCTTGCCGTCGAGCCAACGCGCCGCACCTTCATCAGTCAAGGCAATGCGCTGAACCTCGTCCTGGGCGGTGCCTGCTGCCACCTCAATGTTGTAGCGGGGCTTGCCGTTGAACAGCACGGTATATTTCACCGTCGATTCCTTGAGGTATTCCTCGTTCCACTGGGGCCACTCGGCGTCACACACGGTGGTGTCGTGGCCGAGCACATGCCACAGTTCCTCGCTGATGTGCGGGGCAAACGGGGCAAGGAGCACTACGAGCGGCTCAAACACCTCACGGGCATGGCACTTCATGGTGGTCAACTCGTTGACGCAAATCATGAACGCAGCCACCGATGTGTTGTAACTGAATGTCTCAATATCGCCTGTCACCTTCTTGATGAGTTTGTGCACCGACTTCAGCGCCTCGGGTGCCGCCTTCTCGTCGGTCAACTGCATATTGTCACCCTTATAGAACAGTGCCCACAGGCGCTTCAGGAAGCGGTTCACGCCGTCAATGCCGTTGGTGTCCCACGGCTTGCTGGCTTCAACGGGACCCAGGAACATCTCATAAAGGCGCAGCGTATCAGCACCATACTTGTCAACAATATCATCAGGATTCACAACATTGAACATCGACTTGGACATCTTCTCGATGGCCCAGCCGCAGATGTACTTGCCGTTTTCAAGGATGAACTCGGCATCCCTGAACTCGGGCCGCCAAGCGCGGAATTTCTCAATATCCAGTGCATCGGCATGAACGATGTTCACATCCACATGGATGGGTGTCACGTCATAGTCTTTCTTGAGATTGAACGACACAAACTTGTTGGTATCCTTGATGCGGTACACAAAGTTGCTGCGGCCCTGAATCATGCCCTGATTGACGAGTTTGCGGAACGGCTCAGGCTCGCAAACGTAACCGTAGTCATACAAGAACTTGTTCCAGAAACGGCTGTAAATCAGGTGGCCGGTAGCATGCTCGGTGCCGCCCACATACAAGTCAACCTGGCGCCAGTATTCATCAGCCTCTTGCGAAACGAGGGCCTCGTCGTTGTGCGGGTCCATATAGCGCAGATAGTAGGCTGACGAACCTGCAAAACCGGGCATGGTGCACAATTCCAGAGGATAACCGTCGGCAGTCACCCAATTCTTGGCGCGACCAAGGGGTGGTTCACCGGTTTCGGTGGGCAGGAACTTGTCTACCTCGGGCAACTGCAGCGGCAGTTCTTTCTCATCGAGCGCCTGAGGCTGGTTGTCGCCGTCATAATAGATGGGGAACGGCTCGCCCCAATAGCGCTGACGGCTGAAAATGGCATCACGCAGGCGATAATTCACCTTCACACGGCCAATACCCTCGCGCTCAATATATTCCTTGGTCTTGGCAATAGCTTCCTTGACCTGCAGACCATTGAGTTGCAGGCGCTCGTTCGACGAGTTGGCCATAATACCCTCCTTGGCGTCAAAACTCTCCTCGCTCACGTCGGCGCCTTCGATCAGCGGAATGATGGGCAAGTCAAAGTGCTTGGCAAACGCATAGTCGCGGCTGTCGTGAGCAGGAACAGCCATGATGGCGCCCGTACCATAGCCAGCCAGCACATAGTCGCTGATGTAGATGGGAATATTCTTTCCAGTGATGGGATTGACGGCATAACTGCCGGTGAACACGCCGCTCACCTTCTTCTCAATCATGCGCTCACGCTCGGTCTTGTGCTTCACCTCGTCGAGATAAGCATCGACAGCGGAACGCTGGTCATCTGTTACAACATCCTCTACATAAAGGCTCTCAGGGGCCAAAACCATAAAAGTCACGCCAAAAATGGTGTCGGCACGCGTGGTAAAAATCAGCAGGCTCTTGTCGCTGTCAGCCAGCTTGAACGTCATTTCGGCACCCTCGCTGTAGCCAATCCAGTTGCGCTGGGTTTCCTTGATAGAATCGGTCCATTCTACCGTTTCCAAGTCACGCAGCAGGCGTCCGGCATAAGCCGACACGCGCAGGCACCACTGGCTCATCATTTTTTGCTCAACGGGATAGCCGCCGCGGATTGACACGCCCTCGCTCACCTCATCGTTGGCGAGTACCGTGCCCAACTTGGCGCACCAGTTCACCATCGTATTGCCCCGGTAGGCGATGCGGTAGTTCATCAGCGTTTCGCTCTGCTGGGCGGGTGTCATGGCATTCCACTGCTCGGCGGTGAAAATGTCGCTGCTGCCGGTGTGGGCGTTGCAGCCCTCGGTGCCGTGTTTCTCGAAGTGGGCTACGAGTTCCTCGATGGGGCGGGCCTTGTCAAGCGCCGTGTTGTAATAACTCTTGAACATCTGCAGGAATGCCCACTGTGTCCACTTGTAGTACTTGGGGTCACAGGTGCGCACCTCACGGTTCCAGTCATAGCAGAAACCTATTTTGTCCAACTGTTCGCGGTAGCGCTTGATATTCTGCTCGGTCGTCACCTCGGGATGCTGACCGGTCTGTATGGCGTACTGTTCGGCGGGCAGGCCATAGGCGTCATAGCCCATGGGATGCAGCACATTGAAGCCGCGCAAGCGCTTGTAGCGGGCAAAAATGTCGCTGGCGATGTATCCCAGGGGATGCCCCACATGCAGGCCTGCGCCCGAGGGGTAGGGGAACATGTCAAGCACATAAAACTTGGGGCGACTCTTGTCAACCTCACATTTATAGGTCTTGTTCTCGCGCCAATACTGTTGCCACTTCTTCTCTATCTCGTTAAAGTTATATTCCATTTCTATAATGTATTGTTTTGGTTTTTACTTGATGATGCCCAGGTTGCGTGAAATGTCGAGCATGCGCTGGATGGGTCTGACGGCGCGCTCGGCGATGTCTTTTTCCACATTGATTTCGGGTGCCATAAACTTAAGGGAATTATACAACTTTTCCAGCGTGATCAATTTCATATATTCACACTCGTTGCACGATTGCTTGTCGTCATCGGGCAAGGCAGGGATAAAAGTTTTCTCGGGACACTTGCGCTGCATCTCAAAGAGAATGCCGCTCTCGGTGCACACGATAAATTCCCTGCACTCATCATTAACGGCAAAGTTAAGCAATGCTTGAGTGGAACCAACCTTATCGGCCACCAGGCGAATTGCCTCGGGACACTCGGGATGAACCAGAATCTTGGCGCCTTGATGCGCTTTCTTGAGTTCAAGCAGTTTGTTGACGCTAAATTTTTCATGCACATGGCATGCGCCATTCCACAACAGCATCTCGCGGCCCGTAATTGAATTGATATATTTGCCCAAATTACGGTCCGGGCCAAAGATGATTTTCTCGTCAGCAGGCAGACTACCCACAATCTCCTTGGCATTGGACGAAGTCACCACCACATCGGTCACCGCCTTGACAGCAGCGCTGGTGTTGACATAACTAACAACGGTATAGCCCGGATGTTCCTTGACAAACTGTTCAAACTCGTCGGCAGGGCAACTGTCGGCCAGCGAGCAGCCCGCGCTCAGGTCAGGCACAAGCACCGTCTTGTCGGGGCACAATATCTTGGCCGTTTCGCCCATGAAGTGGACACCGCACAGCACAATGACAGGCGCATCGGTCTGTGCCGCCAACTGAGCCAAGGCAAGGCTGTCGCCAATGTAATCGGCAATCTCCTGAATCTCGGGACGCTGATAATAGTGCGCCATGATCACCGCATTGCGCTCCTTCTTGAGGCGAAGAATTTCTTCTTTTAGGTCAATGCCTTCCTCGATGGGCGCATCGACATATCCTTTTTCAACATTCATATTATATTTATATTGGTTTTTATTTTTATTAAAACTTTTATTTATGATGATGATTATAGCCTGTCAATTGTGTTGATAACTTGTTTTGCTATATTTGCGTCTCAGCGGTTATCAACGCCTTTTTGCAGTTATTGACCTGTTATTGACATGCCTAATTGCTGTTTTATAAGGATTTCACTACATTATTAACAAACTGTAAACAATCCGCAAAGTTAATAAATATTTGCCTCATAGGTTGTCAAATCATGACGAAAACCGTGTTTATACAGCAATAAAAAAATGTTACTAATAAATTTGGACTTTTCAACGATTCAATTAAGCAACATTGATTTCGTTTTGTCAAGTCAATTTTATCAAAAATTATTGTTCAGTTATCAACACTTATTGACAGGGTTATCAACAGGCTTTGTTCTCATCCTGTTTACCCTTATACAACGTATAAGGTATTTCAAAAAAACTAATAGCCAATGGTTAAAAACTAATGACTTTTGTCGTACCTTTGCACCATGTCACAAAAGAAATCAATGCTCGAACTGCACCGCGTGGGTGTGGAGGAATATAAAAAGGTGGAAAAACTGCCCGTGACGGTAGTGCTTGATAACGTGCGCAGCGAGATGAACGTGGGCTCGGTGTTGCGCACCGCCGATGCGTTTCTCATCGAGCAGGTGATACTGTGCGGCATCACGCCTGCGCCGCCCAAGTCCGAAATTCACAAGACGGCGCTCGGTGCCGAGGACTCGGTGCCATGGAAGCACTTTGACTCCACACTCGATGCCGTGAAGCATCTCAAGGCCCAAGGTTATACCATTGCTTCTGTCGAGCAAGTGCACGACAGTGTGGACCTTGAGCATTTCGACATCCTGCCCGGCCAACGCGTAGCCATCATCATGGGCAACGAGGTCAAAGGCGTGAGTCAGGATGTCGTTGATGCCAGTGACCTGTGTGTCGAGATACCCCAGTTTGGCACCAAACACTCACTCAATATATCCTGTTGCGCCGCAATTGTGATGTGGCATGCCTTTTCCCGTTCACGCAACAAAGCCTGAAAATTCTCGATTATCATTATTTTACACGGCAAAATTTAGTTAAAATGCAAATGTTAAAACAACTCCTGTTTAACATTTGCATTTAGTATAGTTAATTTTTGTATTATTGGCTCAATTCATCATCATTATTATTGATTATTAAATGATTAGAGAATATTATGTATAATTTTCGTAATATTTTTGCAAAATATTTCCAAAATTACCAAAAAGATAGAAAAATGCGTTTTTAGTTAAATTTTTGCTTTTGTTTTGCTTGTTTGCAGAACTTTACTTATTTTTGCGTACTTGTAAACCAAGAAAATGAACTGGTTAATGACCTATATAATTTGAGTCACTAAAATCTGTTCACCGTGCGAAAATAACACATTTTTTAACTGTATTAATTAATAAACCACTCATTTATGAAGAAGCTATTTCTGCTGCTGATAGCAATTTGTGCTATCTCTTTGGGCATGAGTGCCCAACAAGTAGTGAAAGGCCAAGTTACTGACGCCACGGGCGATCCGCTCATTGGCGCTACAGTACAGCCCATCGGCGGAGGAAACGGCACGGCTACCGATATCAACGGTGAGTTCACGCTGAATCTTCCGTACAATGTGAAGTCTGTAAAGGTGTCGTATGTGGGTTACACCACCGTCGAACTGCCTGTTCAGCCCAACATGGCAATCACTCTTGATGATTCTGGTACGAACCTTGACGAGGTGATGGTAGTTGCCTATGGTACTGCCAAGAAGACCTCTTACACCGGTTCGGCCGAGGCTGTGACTAACAAGAAGCTGGAGTTGCGTCCTGTCACCGATGCTACCAAGGCCCTCGAGGGCAACGTAGCAGGTCTGCAGGTAACTTCCGCTTCTGGTCAGCCTGGTTCGTCGCCTGTCATCCACGTGCGTGGCTACGGCTCTATCAACGCTGCCAGCACCCCGCTGTATGTTGTCGATGGCGCTCCCTACGATGGTGCCCTGAGCTCGATTAACCCTGCGGATATCGAGTCCATGACCGTCCTCAAGGACGCTTCGGCATCGGCGCTGTATGGCGCCCGCGGTGCTAACGGTGTCGTAATGATTACCACCAAGAAGGGTGTTGAGGGCCGCGCAAACGTGATGTGGCGTTCGACCCTCGGTTGGTCGTCGCGCGCCACCAAGCGCTACCAGACCGTGGACCAGAAGGAGTATGTACAGCTCGTTTATGAAGCACTGCGCAACGGCTATGTCTATGACAACGGCATGAGTTGGAGCGAGGCCGAGGCTCTCGCCCGCCAGTCGCTGGCCGGCAACCTGGGCGGTGAGCAGTACAACCCCTTCAAGAACTACACATGGGACCAGCTCATCGACCCCGCTACCGGTCAAGTTCGTGCCGACGCCAACAGCGCTTGGGACGAGGACTGGTATGACAGCGTTATCCGCAACAATGCCTTCCGTCACGAGCACATCCTGCAGGTGACCGGCGGTAACGAGAACACCCAGTACCTGATGTCGCTCGGTTATTTGAATGAGGACGGTATCCTCAAGACCACCAACTACGAGCGTTACACTGGCCGTGCCAACATCAACTCGCAGATTACCGATTGGTTGGCTGCCAGCATCAACACTTCGTTGGCTCACTCGGTTTCCAACTTCAGTGACTACGACGGCACCAGCACCTCCAACGTGTGGTACACCGCTCAGTTCATCAACCCGCTGTTCCCCGTCAACCTCAAGAACATCGACGGCACCGACCTGCTCGACAGCGAGGGCAACATCCAGTATGACTGGGGTGAGCCCACCGCTTACGGCACCCGTCCCGGCTCGCTCAGCGACTTCTCGTCGCTCGGCATGCTCATGCTCGACAAGGCTTACACCAAGCGTGATGTGGCTGGTCTGCGCACCGGCATCGTCCTGGGCAGTGACCTGGCCAAGTATGGCTGGCGCCAGGGTATCAAGTTTGCTGTCAACTTCAGCATGGACTACAACAATGCCAACTACATGAACTACATGAACGCCCAGCATGGCAACCAGGCCAACGCTGGCGGTCTCATGGAGAAGACCAACTCGCGCACCCAGAGCTACACCTTCAACCAGTTGCTGACCTGGGATCGCTCCTTCGGCGACCACACCATCGGCCTATTGGCAGGTCACGAGTGGTATGCCTACAACTTCCAGTACCTGTTGGCCGGCAAGACCAACCTGGTATCGGGCATTTACGAGCTGCGCCCCGGCACCACCCTGCTCGAGGCTGACTCTTACAGTGACAACTACCGCATCGACTCCTGGCTGGGACGTGCCAACTACAACTACGCTGGCCGTTACTTCCTGTCGGGCTCGCTGCGTCAGGACAAGTCGTCGCGCTTCCACCCCGACCACAACAAGGGCACCTTCTGGAGTGTCGGCGCCAACTGGCGTGTCAGTGGCGAGGAGTTCATGAAGAACATCCACTGGATCAACAACCTGTCGGTTAAGGCCAGCTATGGTGAGCAGGGCAACGACATGCTCTCCACCTACTATGCTTGGCAGAGCCTCTATAGCCTTGAGTGGAGCAACGCCACCAACATCGGCGCGCTCATCAGCTCGCTCGAGAACCAAGATGTATCTTGGGAGAAGAGCAAGAACTTCAACGCTGGCTTTGACGCTATCCTGTTCAACCAGCGCATGCAGCTCAATTTTGAGTACTACCACCGCAAGACCACCGACATGCTGCTCAACCGCCCCATGGCGCTCTCGACCGGCTTCAGTGGCTACACCGCCAATGTGGGTGACATGCTCAACCAGGGTGTTGAGGGCTCGATTCGCGTGACGCCCGTCCGCACCGCCGACTTTGAGTGGAACATCACCGCCATGGCAACCCTCAACAGGAACAAGGTGCTCCGTCTCACCGACGAGGCTCCCGAACTGATCTCTGGCGTTCGCGTCATCAAGAAGGACATGCCCATCTACACATATTATATGTGCAAGAGCGCAGGTGTTGACCCCTCGACGGGTGCTCCCCTGTACTGGGCTTACAAGACCGACGACAATGGCGAGATGATTGCCGGCAGCGAGTACATCACCGATGACTACAGCACTGCTGCCAACTGCAAGTACTATCAGGGTAGCCGTCAGCCCGACATTTACGGTTCGGTAGGCACCGACTTCTCGTGGAAGGGCCTGACGCTCAGCGTCCTCGGCACCTACTCGATTGGTGGCAAAATCTACGACAGCCTGTATGCCAGCCAGATGGACCTGTGGTACCTGAGCTCGACCTGGAACACCAACATGCTGCGCCGCTGGCAACAGCCCGGTGATGTCACCGACGTTCCCCGCGTGGGCATTGCTTCCTCGATTCTGACCACCGACCGCTACCTCATCGATGCAAGCTACTTTGCCATTAAGAACATCACGCTGTCTTACGCTCTGCCCACCAATTGGGTGAACAAGCTTGGCATGACCGGTGCACGCATCTTTGGTTCGGTTGACAACCTTGCTCTGTGGTCGCACCTCGACGGTATGGATCCCCAGTACAACTTCTCGGGCGGTACCGACTATGACTACAGCCCCAACAAGACCTACACCGTTGGTCTTGAGTTGAACTTCGGCAAGACTTATGCAACCGCTGCTCCCGCAGTCAATGTTGACCTGCTCAACAACCAGATCAACGACCTGCGCTCGCAGCTCGCAGCCGCCGAGCAGGCTGCTGCCGATGCTAATGGCCGTCTGGCACAGCTCCAGGGCGACCTGGATGTCGCTAACCGCGCCCTCCAGAACTGCCGCAACGACCTCAACGCTGCCAAGAACGCCGCTCCCAAGGTGGTGGACAACAGCGCCAAGTACATGAACGTGCTCGTTCACTTCCCCGTGGGCAAGAGCGCTATCGCTGCCGACCAGCGCGCCAACGTTGAGCGCGTGGCCAACTACCTCAAGAGCCACCCTGAGGCCACCTGCACCATCAATGGCTATGCTTCGCCCGAGGGTGACAAGGACCTGAACATCCGTCTCGCCAACCAGCGTGCTGCAAGCGTGAAGGACATGCTCATCAACAAGTACGGTATCAAAGCCAACCGCATCAACGCACAGGGCCAGGGTATCAGCAACATGTTTGACGAATTGAGCTGGAACCGTGTTTCGATTTGCGAAATCGTTGTGAAGTAATTTCGGGACTACGCGTTTAAACAACTTTCAACACATTTATAATAAGATATCAATATGAAAAAGATATTTAAATATTTGTTTATCGGCGCATTTGGCCTGCTCACGCTTTCGTCATGCTCCAGTGACATGCTTGAGACCGAGCCCACCGACTCGATGTCGGGCTCGACCTTCATGAGCGACGCTACCAAGGCGCTTGTGCCCCTCAATGGTATCTACCGTTCGATGTACACTGCCGGTTGGTCCACCGACGGCAACAACTCGCACCAGTGCTTTGGCATCAGCGCCTACAATCTGATGGCCGAGGTCATGGGCGATGACTTCATCATGGGCGATCAGGGCTCGGGTTGGTTCTGGTTCGATGCTGTGTACAATGTAAAGACCCGCTACACCAGCATCGGTTGGCGCAGCTATGACCTCTGGAATGCTTACTACACCTGGGTTTCCAACGCCAACTACATTATTGCCGGCGAGGAGACTATGCAGGGCAGCCCCGAGGATGTAGGTTATGTGCTTGGTCAGGCTTACGCCATCCGCGCTTACTCCTACTTCATGCTGTCTCAGATTTTTGCCCGCACCTACAAGGGCCACGAGAGTGACCCCTGTGTACCCCTCTACACCGAGCCCACTTTCACCAGCACCACCGGTCAGCCCCGTGCTTCGGTTGCCGATGTTTACAAGCAGATTGACGCCGACCTGGCCAAGGCTGTTGAGTATCTGGCCAAGTCGCCCGCACAGCGCGAGCCCAGCCACATCAGCTATGCTGTGGCTCTGGCCCTTCAGTCTCGCGTCGCTCTTGTCGAGGAAGACTGGAACACCGCGCTCAACACTGCCAAGGCTGCCATCGCCGCCAGCGGCAAGAGGATTATCCCCGTTTCGTCGTTTGCCGGTGTCAACAGTGTTGATGCAGGCAACGTGATGTGGGGTGCCAAAATCGTGAGCGACCAGTCGGGCATGTATGCCTCGCTCATGGCTCACATGACCACCGATGTTGCTTACGGACAGAATGCTCCCAAGCAGATTTCCACCGAGCTCTACAGCAAGATGGGCAATGCCGACGCACGCCGTGCTTGGTGGGATCCCGAGGATGCTACCTATTCCACCGGCGGTTACATCCAGCGCAAGTTCGCTTTCTCCAACATTCCTACTTGGGAGGCCGACTATGTGTGGATGCGCGTCGAGGAAATGTACCTCACCGCCGCCGAGGCTGCTTGCCACCTGGGCCAGGATGCCGTTGCCAAGGAATACCTCATGGCACTCATGAGCCAGCGTGACGCTAACTACACCTGCAACAAGACCGGCAATGCGCTGGGCAAACTCACCACCGACCTCACCGGCTCGCTGCTTGAGGAAATCCTCGTTCAGCGCCGCATCGAGCTGTGGGGCGAGGATGGCCGCATCTACACCATCCGTCGCTTGCACCAGGGCTTCGTTCGCACCGAGGCTATGGGATGGCCCTCGTCGGCTCTTGTGACCAATCACGCTACCAATGACCCCGAGTGCTATGCTTGGGTACTCACCATCCCCCAGGCCGAGTTTGACGGCAATGTGAACATGGATGCCTCTAAGGACCAGAATCCCATTGGTGACTACAAATAATCTTTCATCATAAAAATGATTTGAATTATGAAATTAGCAAAATATATTTTAGGATTGGCTCTCGTTGCTGGCAGCTTTGCGCTCACCAGCTGCGACCAGGAGAACGAAGGCGCCATCTATGAGCCCCAGTATATGAACGTCACGTTCATGACCCCCAGTCAGTACACGATGACCGGCGAAAGCTCAATTACCGTGCCTGTTGCTGTCTCGCGTGCCATGACCAATGGCGAGTACACCGCCACCGTTGAGATGGCCGATGCCACCCCGGGCATGAGCCTCAAGAACCAGCAGGTTACCTTCGCCAACGGCGAGGGCATGGCCTATGTTTATGTTGTGGTTTCCAATATGGACAAGGGCGCTACCTACACCTGCACGCTCAACCTCACGGGGGTAGCCGATACCAAGAATCCTGACTTCGGCGAGCAACTCACCTCCACCTCAATCGAAATTCTGTGTGACTACAACTGGATTCCGGCAGGTACCGCCGAGTTCACCGACTACACTTGGTATGATCCTCCCATGACTGCCAACATTCCCGTCGAGAACGCCGAGGGCACCAACATGTATCGCATCGTTTCGCCCCTGTTCTATCTCTACAATGGTTATGAGGACAACCCCGACAAGAGCAACTTCAACTTCACCCTCAATGCCGATGGCAGCATTGACTTTGCCGAGGGTGGATTCCTCAACTGGTGGGGCTATGTCGGCTACTACGTGCCCAGCGACTATCCCAGTTACTGCTTCATTGCACAGGACGGCAACACCTACGACGTCAACTTCTTGCTGCTCAACGGCAGTGACCTCTACACTGGCGGCGAGTTCGTCTTCACCTGGAACAGGTAATCATCCATGATTTGCCCCACTGCCTGCAACAGGGCAGTGCAATAACTTTCACCGCAAGGGCGGGCGCTCCCAAACCAACGGAGCCGCCCGCCCTTCGTTTTTTGCGCCACGGGGCGTTTTGTCCCCATCAAATTGGGTGAAAATGAGAAACAATCACTAAATTTGCATCCGGAAAAACCTGAAAAACCCAAAGTGGTACTTGTGATTTTACAGGAAAATCCCAAGCAGGACAAGATTTTTTTACGTCGGCCTTGGGCTGGCAGGTTTAACGCTTTGTAATCGATGATTGTCAGGACCATAGCAGCCGCGGTGAGCGGCATCGACGCCATCCGGGTCGATGTCGAGGTATCGGTGGACTTCGGCTCGGCCTATGCCATCGTCGGCCTGCCCGATGCCGCCGTCAAGGAGAGCGCCGAGCGCGTGCGCTGCGCCGTCGGGCAGGCCGGCTATCGTTTTCCGGGCAAGGCGGTTGTCGTCAATCTCTCGCCTGCCGACGTCCGCAAGGAGGGCTCGGCCTATGACCTGCCCCTCGCCGTGGGCATTCTCGCCGCCGATGAGCGCATTTCGGCCGACAAACTGGGGCGTTACATGCTCATGGGCGAACTGTCGCTTGACGGCAGCCTAAGGCCCGTCAAGGGCGCCTTGCCCATGGCCATTCTGGCGCGCGAGTTGAAACTCGATGGCTTTATCGTGCCTAAAGCCAATGCGC
>CALEJB010000054.1 GCA_937898675.1 uncultured Prevotellaceae bacterium | reverse complement strand
CCGGGGCTTTTTGATTAATATTTAACTCGTCCCAATTTTAACGGGACACTAATGATCTTTTTTAGTTAAATCTTCTTTTTGGGTTGATACCGCAAAAGTAACATTTATTTCTTAAATCTTGTCAAGTTCAGCGATGGTTTCCCTTGAAAAAGGATGCCCTTTGGGCAAACGCGGCGCGCCATTGCCTGACAAAAGTGGCTGAATTGATGGCTATTACTTAATTTGTTTATAAAACATCATCGATAATAGAGAAAATTTCTATAACTTTGTCCTCTGAGATTACGAAAGGTGATATTTTGTTAATCCATTGATTTTCAACCATTAGGTTGAGGCTTTTTGTCCCGGACTCGGGTATTGTTTATTATGATGAACCGCACTGACTTTGAAATTATGGCACCCGTGGGCTCATGGGAGTCGCTGTATGCCGCCCACCAGGGCGGGGCCGACGCCATCTACTTTGGCATCGAGGGACTGAATATGCGTTCGCGCTCGAGTGTCAACTTCACGCTCGACGACCTGCGCACCATCGCACAGTGGTGCCACGGACACGGCATGAAGAGTTACCTCACGGTCAACACCATCGTCTATGACGAGGACATGGACTACATGCGCCAGATTGTCACCGCCGCACGCGACGCCCAGGTGAGCGCCATCATTGCCAGCGACATGGCCACCATCATGTTTGCCCGCAGCATCGGCGTGGAGGTGCACATCTCCACCCAGGTCAACGTGAGCAACAGCGAGGCGGTGCGCTACTACAGCCAGTGGGCCGATGTGATGGTGCTGGCGCGCGAGCTGAACATGGACCAGGTGAAGAAAATCAGCGGTTTCATCGAGCAAAACGGCCTGTGCGGCCCTCACGGCGACCCCATTCGCCTCGAGATGTTCTGCCACGGTGCGCTGTGCATGGCGGTGTCGGGTAAGTGCTACATGAGTCTGCATCAGGAGAACACCAGTGCCAATCGCGGCGAGTGCCGCCAGATATGCCGACGCGGCTACATCGTCACCGACCGCCAGAACGGCGACGAACTCGCCATCGAGAACAAATACATCATGTCGCCCAAGGACTTGAAGACCATCCACTTCCTCAACAAGATGGTGGACGCCGGGGTGCGTGTGTTCAAGATAGAGGGCCGCGCCCGCGGTGCCGAGTATGTGCGCACCGTCGTGGGCTGCTACGACGAGGCGTTGCGCGCCATCTGCGACGGCGGCTATAACGAGCAGCGCATCACCGAGTGGGACGAGCGGCTGGCCAAGGTGTTCAACCGCGGATTTTGGGACGGCTACTACATGGGCCAGCGCCTGGGCGAGTGGTCATCGAAGTACGGCTCCAGCGCCACGCGCGTCAAGCACTATGCCGCCAAGGGCATACGCTACTACGGCAAGCTGCATGTCGCCGAGTTCCTCATGGAGGCGGGCGAGCTGCATGTGGGCGACGAGGCATGGATTATCGGGCCCACGACGGGCGCAATACCACTGACCATCGACGAGATTCGCGTTGACCTCAAGCCCGTGGACAAGACCGTCAAGGGCGAGCATTTCTCCATCAAGGTGGACGAGAAAATCAGGCCCAGCGACAAACTCTATGTCTGGCGCGAAGTCACCCCCCGCGACACCCAAATCGACGGCCAAGCCCCCTCGCCGTGCATGGAGTAGCGCGGAGAATAAACCCAAATATCGCCAGTTCGGGGTAATGTTTGATGTTACGGCCGGACGCATTCATTCATTGCTTTGACTGCATGTCATCTGGCGCAAACACTGCCAGTCTGCGCCGCATATTTTTGTGATGTGGCTGTCGCTATGCGAATATTGGCAGCCGCCCATCGCTGGGTGCAACTTCGTAGTCAAAGTTGATAGCTGCCGCGGTGTTGCGCTATTCCCGCCTGGTCTCAGGACTATGAGATTTTGAGTGCCCGTGTCATTTTTCTATGGCATCTCTTTGCAGTTATGGGAATATTGGCGATATTTGCAATTCAAAAATCAGTTATCTTGAACCATGGTAAAGAACTCAAGCCAATTCGTTAATCATGCAGCCATATTCTGGCGGCAGGCTCTTGTCTTGCTGTTGCTGTGCTGTGGGGTGATGCGGTGCGGCGCCGTTGAGGATGCTCCTCAACAACTCGTCAACACCCAGTGGCTGCAGTTGCCGACAGATTCCCTCATGAAGTTGAGCCGTTATTACTTTCATAAAAGGAACGCCCCCGACAGCGCATACCATTGCTATAGCATCGTCATTGACCGTTACCACAAGAACAAGTTAAAAGAGGAGGAACTCAAATATGCCGTATTTGCCATGCACGAAATGGGAGTTCTTCACATCAAAGTTTATTATGATTATCTGAAAGCCAACACTTATTTGCTGATGGGGCAGGATTTGGCCGTCAAGTGCAACGATTCAATTGATATTCCGCTATTTTCCGCTGCATTATGTAATCTGTATCTGACCAATTCGGTTTTGAACCCTGAGAGCACAGATTATAAAGCAGTCATTGCGCAATACAAGCGGGCGTTTCATGAGGCTCTCAAAGTGAGGAACTGGGCAATCCTGCAGACCATTATTATCGATGCCATGATAGTTGCTCTTAGCGAAGACATGCTTCCGTTGATTGCTGAGGAAATGGACATCTATGGCCATTTAGAGATGCCGGATACTGTTCATGACCGTGATTACTGCAAGGCATTGCACCACGGCATGCTTTTGTGGCGGCAAGGTCAACAGGCACAGGCAATAGCAGCCATGAAATCGTTGCCCGTTTCTTTGGAACTTTCAAGGTCTGTTCAACTGCAACAAACATATATCATGCATGAAATTTTATATTATGTGTATCTGAGGCATAATGATCATGCGGCGGCTTTGGCCGAAATCCAGACGATGGAAAACTTGGCTGTTCGGGAGAACAAACTTGATTGCCTAACAGATGTTTACCGCTATTATTACCTGTTTTACCGCAGCCAGGGCAATGTCGCGTTGGCCGACAAATATGAACTTCTGTGGCATCGCCAGCGGGACCAGGTCATCAGGCAATCTCACTTCAATGACATGAAGGATGCCGATTTCATGATGCAGATGGGCAAGAAAGATGAGCAGATGCGGAACATCGAGCACAAGCGCAAGATGCAACAGGCCATCCTGTGGGCGACGGTGGCCACGATGCTCCTCATCTTGGGACTCTTGTGGATGCTTTACCGCAAGTATCGCCAGGTGAATGAACAGAACCGCGTGCTCTATCACAGGGTGCAGGAATCGTTGGCCGCCGAGGACGCCATGAGGCAACTGCATGCCCAATGTGCCGAGAACGACGTGAGGCCCAAATATCAGCGCACCCCGCTTGACGAGAGCACCCGTGTTGAACTCATCGAGCGCATCAACCAAGTGCTGGAGTCGTCGTCCGAGGTCTTTAGCGACACTTTTTCGCTTGACCGTTTGAGCGTGTTGGTCGATGCCAAGCACAGCAACTATGTGTCGCAGGTCATCAATGAGCATTTTGGCTGCAACTTCCATGCACTCATCAACGACCGTCGCATCAAGGAGGCTTGCAGGCGCATGAACGATGCTGAGAACTATGACAACCAGACCCTCAAGGCAATCGCCCAAAGCGTCGGCTTTAACTCTTATTCCAACTTCGTTAATACCTTCAAGAAGTTTACCGGTATGACCCCATCGGCCTATCTGAAACTCTCCCGCCTGCACCCGGACAACGAATATGGCAACTAACCATTCCATTGTCATGGATGGCATCCCGTTCTTCAATTACTGAGGAATGGCTATTGTTTCGGGTATGTTGTCGCTGTTAATTCAATCGATTGTGATTCAAATGTTTGACCATTTTTATAAGTTCTATATTACAAGATAGTACTTTGAGAAATGTGCCTTTTTGCAAGATAGTCAAAATTGGGGGTGTGTAAATTTGGTGCATTTTTATGATGTGCGTAAATTTGCACAAACATTTTTTATGAATGTTGCAGTTCGTGTAAAGAAAACCTCCAGATATTGACAAAACAACCCATCAAATATTTTACTTTATTATTAACCAGTCCTGCTTGCAGGGCACAAAACAAAATGCTTTATGAGAAAAACTATCTTTGCGCTGATGCTGGCGCTGTGTTGCACAATTCCCGCCTGGTCTGAGGACTATGAAATCCTGCGCGGTGACGTGAATTATGATGGTCAAGTTAGTCCTGCCGACATCAGCAGCCTTATCGACTACCTGCTCAATGGCGTGTGGGGCGACGAGCCTGGTCCCGACGTGCCTGTAACCGAGCCCCAGACTTTCACAGTCAATGGTGTATCATTCACGATGATGCCTGTCGAGGGCGGCACGTTTACCATGGGTGCAACCACCGAGCAAGGCACCGATGCCGGCGCATCTGAGAAACCCGCTCATGAGGTAACCTTATCATCATTTGCCATGGGCGAGACTTTGGTTACCCAAGAACTGTGGGTAGCCGTGATGGGTAGCAACCCCAGCACCAACCCCAGCAATGCCCAATACCCCGTCGAAACGATCTCGTGGGACGATGTACAGGCATTTCTCCAGACGCTGAACCAGCTCACTGGCAAGAGCTTCCGTTTGCCCACCGAGGCCGAGTGGGAGTTTGCGGCCCGCGGCGGCAATAAGAGCAATGGCTGCAAGTATGCAGGTTCCAACTTACCTGGCGCCGTGGCATGGTACTATGATAACAGCGGCAACTCAATTCACGCCGTTGGCACCATGGCTGCCAATGAGCTGGGTCTGTACGACATGAGCGGTAACGTGTTTGAGTGGTGCTCCGACTGGTATGGCGCTTACACTGCCGACGCTCAGACCAACCCCACCGGCGCTGAGACTGGCTCGTTCCTCGTGTGCCGCGGCGGCAGCTACAACCAGGCGGCAAGCATGTGCCGTGTTTCCTATCGCTACGTCAGCAAGCCGACCAACAA
This sequence comes from uncultured Prevotellaceae bacterium, assembly GCA_937898675.1. GTDB lineage: Bacteria > Bacteroidota > Bacteroidia > Bacteroidales > Muribaculaceae > Sodaliphilus. The sequence goes on along the minus strand of CALEJB010000054.1, from coordinate 41,753 downwards.
GAATGGTTTTATTGGCATGCGTCTGGCCCTCTAATGCTGTTGATAGATGAGAAACAAAGCAATCATCATCACGTTGATGCTGGCATTTTGTGCCTCAATGACCTCGATGGCCGCTACGCGGTACAAGAGGGGGGACAACAACCATGACGGCATCGTCGATCCTTCCGACCTCAGCGCGCTCATTGACTATCTGCTTAATAGCGTGTGGCCGGAAGATCCCGAACCCGAGCCTGAGCCGGGTCCTGAGACCTTTACGGTGAACGGAGTATCATTCACGATGATTCCCGTCGAGGGCGGCACTTTCTCCATGGGCGCCACCAGCGAGCAGGGAACGGCCGACCCCTTTACTGCCGAGTATCCTGTTCACCAGGTGACGGTGTCGGATTTCTCGATTGGGCAGCTCGAGGTGACGCAGGAACTGTGGATGGCCGTGATGGGCTACAACCCAAGTTATTACACCAGTTACAACGGCTATCTCAACAACTACAAGCGTCCTGTTGAGCAGGTGTCGTGGGGTGAGTGCGCCGCCTTTGTTGCCGAGCTGACTCGCTTGACCGGCAGGCACTTCCGTCTGCCCACCGAGGCCGAATGGGAATTTGCGGCCCGCGGCGGCAACCAGAGCAAGCACTACAAGTATGCAGGTTCCAACTCACCTGGCGCCGTGGGATGGTACTGGGACAATATCCCCAGCCAGCAGATTCGGTCCAATGGTTATGGCACCCAACCCGTCGGCACCAAGGCGGCCAACGAACTGGGCCTCCGCGACATGAGTGGCAATGTGTTTGAGTGGTGTTCCGACTGGTATGGCGCTTACACCGCCGATGCCCAGACCAACCCCACCGGTCCTGAGTCAAGCAACTGGCGCGTGTGCCGCGGCGGCGACTTCTACCACTATGACCGTTGCCTGCGTGTGTGCTACCGCTACCTCTACAAGCCCGATATCAAAATCCACTTCTTGGGCTTGCGCCTCGCACTTGACAACAAGCCGCTCATCGCCACCACGATGAGTGACGACGCCATGACGATCACCGCCACAGGCATGGGTGATGTGACGCTCTATGTCAACGGGCAGGCCGTGTCCAATCCCTACACCATCGACCGCAACGACGGGGACTATGTGATTGAGGCTTATGCCTCCTCGCAAAAATCTGGCAAGCCTGCGGTGCAAAGCAATGTTGAGAGCATCTTTGTGCCCGCCAAGTGCCAGGTGTTCACCGTCAACGGCGTGTCATTCTCGATGGTTCCCGTCGATGGCGGCCCATTCACCATGGGCGCTACCAACGAGCAGACCACCGATGCCTATGACGACGAGCTGCCGGCTCACGATGTAGATTTGCAGCCGTTTGCCATCGGCACGACCGAGGTCACCCAGGCGTTGTGGGAAGCCGTGATGGGCAGCAACCCGAGCGGATTTGCCGGAGACGCCCAACGGCCCGTCGAGAATGTATCGTGGAATGACTGCCAGACGTTTATCGCACGCTTGAACCAGTTGACTGGCAAGACTTTCCGCTTGCCCACCGAGGCTGAATGGGAATATGCTGCACGCGGCGGCATTGCCTCCTGGTTCTATCTGTATGCCGGCGGTTACATCGTTGACAATGTGGCATGGTACAGCGGCAATGCCTGCGAAGTGGGCAGCGCCAGCGAGGACTATGGCACCCACGCCGTTGCCACCAAGGTTCCCAACGAGTTGGGCATCTACGACATGAGCGGAAACGTGTGGGAATGGTGCCAGGATTGGAAGGGCAGCTATACCGATGAAGCGCAGAGCAGCCCCGCCGGCCCCTACTCGGGCGTTGGACGCGTGGCGCGTGGCGGCAGCTGGGACAAGGCTGCCCGTCAATGCCGCGTTTCTAACCGCAACAACTATTCGCCCATGACCAGGGACAACAGCCTGGGCTTCAGGCTTGCGCTTTAACACTGTCAAATAAGAAAAACAAAAGTATTTATGAAAAAAATATTAGTATTTGTTTGTGTATGTGCAAGTTTGGCGGCTATGGCAGCGACAGGGCAGGTGCGTCATGCCAACATGACGACCCGTGGCAACGCGCTGGCCGACCAGTTGACGTCCCCCGCAATGCAGATGGTAAAGGTGCCCGCACAGGCGCCTTCTATCCACGAGTTCTTTAAGTCGCACAACCCCGCCGACAACATGATAATGCGCCGTGCGCCTCGCCGTTCCAGCGCCGAGGATTTGCTTGGCAACAAGATTGTCATGGCGCTGAACTATGACTGGGAATTTGACCCCTGGGTGGGTGACCTCTTTATCAATCCCGCCAGCGTGCTGTGCATTGGCGGCTGGACCACAGACATCGTCGAGAGCGCAACGCCGGGCATGGTCACCGTAGAGAGTTTCTGCTATGACCTGCCTCTGGAATTGGCCATCGACTATGCCAACGAGACGGCGACTATCTACGCTGGAAAAGAGATCATGCGCCGCACCTCTTCCAGAGTCCAGAGCGGTTCCTATTACTACGATACTACCCAAGTGGTGTCGGTAATCAACGAGGATTGGCTGCGTTGCAAAGCCTACGAGGATATCGTGGGCGAGGTGTGGGCCGACGGCACCGTCTATATCAAGGACGGCTGGGCCTTTATGATCAACGAGACCGTTAACCAGTATCTCTCGATGACGGCCACGACTCCCCGCAGCAGCGAGGACGAGACCTATGTGACCAACATCTTCCGTGACACCTACATCCTGACGCCCAATGCGGTTCACTCCTATGACTGCAACGGCGGACATTTCGACCTGGATGTGTACATGTACCAGTATGACGACGCTACCGCCGTTGTGTGGAACATGTTCGGACTGGGCTATCGCGGTGTCGAGGCCAAGATTTATGCCGACGGCAGCATGGTCATGCCTTGCTTCCAGGTGGCATGCCAGAGCGATGTCTCGGAATATGCCGAGGCATACACCCAGTATGACTGGAGCATTGCGCAAAACTATGTGCTCCTCAATGTTGATGAGACGGGCAATCCCATCGATGGTGACATCGTGGGCTCGTGCACGGCTACCCAGCTCGCCTGGCCGCGGTGCGTCCTCTACGACCTCGTGGGTATGGATGGAGAGTGGGTGTTCACTTTGAGCTATTTCCCGTTTACCAACAATGAAATTAACTTTGTGGGCAACTATGAGTTCGCCTTCCCCGCAGCACCTGCGCTGCGCGGTGATGCCAACGGCGACGGCAATGTTGACGCCGCCGACATCTCGGCGTTGATTGACCACCTCTTGACGGGTCACAACATCAACAAGATGAATGCCGACTGCGACAATGCCGGCGGCATCACGCCCGCCGACATCTCGGCGCTGATAGAATATCTGCTCGAAGGCAACTGGAGCAAATAAGCATCTGCAAAGCACTATGACAATGGCAGGGCCTCGTTTCACACGTGGGGCCCTGCCTTGTTGTTGCGCCGTGGCGGTGAAAACTTCGCGTTTTAGCGCCGTGGCGTGAAAATTCATGAGGGCAAGCCATGGCGGTGAAATTCAGCCCCGCCCATGCGCGCGCGGAGGATACCCAAAATCCCCCGCTGTGCGATTGTTACCCCCCCCCTGTGCTGCGATGAAAACAAGAAAAGTTAAAAAAAACTAATTAGTAGGTGAATATCAATAACAATAATTATATTTGCCACGTCATTATATTATATACCCTAAATCAGATTACCAATGAACAAGTTTTTGTTAATTATTGTAATGCTTGTTATTGTCTGCTCCTGTTCAGATGATGTTTTGAACGAGGAAAACAAGCAATTCATGTTAGGAACCTCCAATGCGACGTTTTCGTTTGACTCGATAAAAGAACCGTCGAATTGGTGCAAATATCAATCATTGGAGGAGATGCTGGCAGCGTGCCAGATTCCTGAAAACATACTGCAATCAATGACCACCGAAGAGTTGATTACAGTGTGCATGAGCCATCCCTTGAAATCGAATTACATTTTTTATAATAATGAGATTGAAGGGGTAAAAGTGATTGTTGAGAACTTTAACGGTTTTCAAGAATTGATTAAACGCCCTGACGGACCTGAGAAGGTCATCGCTTTTTATGAAGACATCAATTTTGATGACGGAGCATCGCTAAAATATGGCAAGGACTTCTCGGGTGTTACCTATTTGGGGTTTATCGAGCTGTTTTTAGCGTCCAATGAGATGCCTCAATTATATAAAGGCGAGAATGGGGCAAAATTAGAGGATGTTTCAAACAGGGTGTTTGAAAAGAAACTGGCAATGCCAGATGTATGCACTTTTGACATCAGCCACTCGTTGCTGATAAATGCATGTATTAAGCTTGAGAAGAAGAATCTCTCAAAAATGGATAGGGAGACCTTGGCCAGCTTTATAAAATGCGGAGGCAGGTTAGGAAACCTCGATGAATATACCAATATTTCAAAAATCACTTCCAAATGAGCATGATTATGAAAAAGATAATATTTATATTCGCTTTCTGCTGTGTTGCTGTAGTTGGTTATGCGCAACTCCAACTGACCAGAACCATTCATACCAGGGGAGGCCAATCGGTACAAGTGCAAATTAACCCAGAATATACCCAAAGGATACTAAATCAATTGCTTGACGATGCCATTGACGATTATCCCAATGCAACTTATGTTGCTCCCCCTACACTTACCTATAACTGCCATTTTTACGCATGGTGCAAAACGGATTCATTAGTCTCGGGCAACTACTGGCTGAATCAATATATTGTGACCAATCAAGATACTGCGACCCATCTAGCTAATCTATCAAAATTCTGGACTGATGATTGTTACGGCGAAACCACCGAGCCCAATGCCGAGAAAATTTTTTATTACAATTCAGACCATTCGGCAGTAGATGCACCGTCCGTCGTTGATAAGTATATTTCTAAGTGGGGCGCTGGGCCAGTAATGATGCATGCTCCAGGATATGGTCCTTATTTGAATATGCATCAACGTTGCTATTATTATGATTCCTATAATCCAGCCCATAATCCCATTGTCACTTATGGTACGATAACGTGTTCAAATGGTACCGGAACGATTGGGGTCGGTGTTGCGGCTAATTATTTTACACCATTTCATACCTCAAATTCAATTACGATGGAGTGTTGCATTGAGACGGCCAAGGGAGATGATGCCCTTGAGTTGGGATGCGCTGTTATTAATGGTATAGTTAATGGTGGGTATAATGTAACATTCAATACTCCAGGTATTTATGAAATGTATATTTACTTTTACAACAAGTCCAACCAGGTGATTTGTGATTACACCTTTGAACCGATTGTAGTGCCTTAAATTAATAAAACCCTCAAATAGAAGTATTATGAATAGATTTACAATTTTTATGACGCTTATTGCTGTCGCCTTGATATCGGTAGCGTGTGGCGATGACGAGCCGGAGTTTACCACGGGCAACGGTAAGACCTTTATCGAGAATGGTGTTATGGTTGAAGCGAATACTGAGTTCACGACTTCACAGCTAATAAAAGCATTGCGTGAGCATGAATGGAAAAACACATCAATGTTTTACTATGATGACCATAAGATTACGGGAAACTGCAGAGATGAAGGATTGATGGGGCCTCTATATCTCCATAAAGATGGTATTGCAGAGTATGATGAGTGTTTTCCTGATTATATGAATTTCCGTCCGTATGTTGCTGACCGTAAAACACTTATTATAAAAGCTATTGATCAGCCATGGTACTCAAGTACCATATTATATGACGAGCACTATCCTGTTGTCTCGGTTGATGCCCATAAGGATTGGGGCAGAATTATTACGGAAAATGTGGGTAAGGGACATTGTGATGCTCTTGATGGGGTCTGGAGGTTAGGCGACCCGCCTTATGACCCTGACCGCGTGTATTATTTTCGCATGGTTTGGGAGTATAACGATTAACAGGCAGGCGGTATGATGAGACAGTTATTCATATTTGCGTTGGCGTTAACCGCCAACGCAATAGTGGCGTTTTCGATGCCCCGTGACACGTTGGGTGTCGCACGCGATGACAGCAGTTCCCTGTCGCGCGGAGTGCACCTCGATAGTGTGGTGGTGTATGGCAGCCGCAACAACTTTGGTGTGTCGTCGTCACAGATGAGTGCGGTGTCGGTGGGGGAGAAGCACATCACCACCACCCCGGTGTTCTTGGGCGAGCGCGACGTGCTGAAGACGCTGCAAAAGTTTCCCGGCGTGCAGCCGGGCAGTGAGGGCACCGCGGGCATCTATGTGCGCGGCGGCGACTATGACGAGAACTACATCACGCTCGACGGCTCGGCGATATATAATGCCGAGCACATGCGAGGTTATGTGAGCGCCATCAATCCCGACGTGGTGGGCAGTATCAATTTTTATCGCGGCGCGTTCCCCGCGCGTTACGGCTCGCGGCTGTCGAGCGTGGTGGATGTGGGCATCAAGGCGGGCGACTTTAACCGCTACCACGGCTTGCTGAGCCTGGGGTGCCTTGCGGGCCGCGCCCAAGTCGAGGGGCCCATCTGGAAGGGCCACACCTCGTTTAACGTGGCGGCGCGCATGTCCTATCTCAATTTGATAGCCAAGCCGGTGCTCAAGGAGTATTATGACCGTCCCGAGGCGTTCCAGCCCTATTCAAACATGAATTACTATGACATTACCGCCAAGCTGGTGCATCGGTTTAACGACGTAAGCCGCCTGACGGCGGTGGTGTACTACGGCAAGGACATCGACGACGAGCAGCCCACCCAGAGCGATTACTACGACAGCACGCTTGACGAGGACGAGTCGATGGGCATACAGCGTTTCGAGGAGGAGATGCACAAGCACAGCCTATCGACGCGCAGCTGGGACAATCTGTTGATGAGCCTGTATTACACGACCTACATCAACCGCAACCACCGCATGAACTTTAACTTGAGCTACAGCGGCTATAAATACCGCATGAGCGTGGCATCGGACTACTACGACAAAATAGTGGATGCCGTCAGGTTATACTCGTTGCAGCAAGAGGACTATGAGCTCACGTCGTCCTCGGGGGTGAAGGATGCGGCCTTCGCCTTTGACGCGGTGCTGTCGTCCCTGCCGTCGCATCAGATAAGGTATGGCATGAAGTATGCCCACCAGCGCTTTGAGCCCAAGACCACGGTGCGCAAACACTCCTACACGACGATGTATCGCAAGGGCCTTAACTTTACCGGCGACGACAGCGAGTTGAACCCCAAATATTATGAGTTTACCGACCGCGTTAACTATGTGAACGACGACAGCGGCAACATCGACAACGTGTCGCTGTATGGTGAAGATGTTTTTGCGATGTCGCCAAGGCTTGAAGTCAACTATGGCATCAGGCTCAATGCCTACTTTGTGAAGGACAAGTCCTACTTTTCGGCCGAACCCCGCGTGTCGTTGCGGTACATGTTAGCCAATGATTTGTCGGCCAAGGCATCCTACTCGTTGATGAGCCAGGGACTGCATCGCCTGGTGTCCAACAATCTGGTGATGCCTAGCGACATCTGGGTGCCGGTGACTCAGGACATCCCGTTGATGAAGAGCCACATGGCAGGCATTGGGCTGGACTATGACTTCAAGGGCTTTAACGTGTCGGCCGAGGCCTATTACAAGACCTTGGACCACGTGATCGAGTACCGCAACGGGGCGTCCTACTTCATCAATGACCAACACTGGCAGGAAATCGTTGCCGAAGGCACCGGGCGCAACTATGGCGTGGAGCTGCTTGTGGAAAAAAAGGCGGGCAGGACTACGGGCTGGTTGAGCTACACGTGGTCTAAAGCCCTGCGCACCTTTGACCGCGCGGGCAATGAAATCAACGGCGGCAAGGAGTTTTATGCCGCAACCGACCGCCGCCACAATCTCTCGGCCAACGTGACGCACAGCATCAGGCTCTCGAAAGCGCTCGAAATGAACGTGAGCGCCTCGTGGACTTATCAGAGCGGACGCCGCGGCACCGTCCCCTATACGATTGTTTATGGACAGGGGATGCACGAGTACAACGTGGGCATGCCGGTCATTGCCTATGGCAGGATGCTGTTTTATGTCGAGGACATAATTAATCTGGATATGGAGCACGCCCTCGACATCGACTTTGCCGGTTTGATAGCCGAACCGTTCCCCACGTTCAAGTATGTGAACGATTTCAAGCTCCCCGATGTCCACCACCTGGACGTGAACGTGAACTTCACGCTCAAGAGCAAGCTGGGCGAGAGCATGGTTGACATAGGCTGTTATAATGTATATAACCGCTACAACATCAGCAATGTGTATGTGGGATATAACGGCAACAGGTCGGTGCTCAAGGGCATTTGCCCGTTCCCGGTCATGCCGTCGATAACGATTACCCAAAAGTTTTGAACAATGAAAAAAAATGCATTATACAGTATTGTTTCCCTGTTGCTTGCCGCGCTGTTGTGCGGCTGTGAAAAGGAACTCGATTTTGACAATGAGGGGTATTCGGGCATATCGGTATTCGGTCTTGCCGTTGTTGACCAGCCGTTCAAGCTCAGGGTGTCGCAGTCGTTTACCGTGAACACCAATCCGTCGTATGTGTTCTCGACCGATTACCAGTACTACGAGGAGATGGACTCGATATACCTGTCGTCAATCGTGCTGCCCGATGCCGAGGTGGCGCTGACGGTCAACGGCACCGAGCACTACGACATGAAATACAATGCCGGCGTGTGGCCCTTTGAGTACATCTGCGATTATGTGCCGCAGGTGGGCGACCACCTCGAGGTACATGCGCGGTCGGCAGGGTTCCCCGATGTCACAATGACACAGGACATTCCCAAGCCCGCCAGCATCGAGGTGGTGAGCACCCAGGTCAAGTACAGCGAGCAGGAATTTCCTAAAGACTTGCCCATCAGCAAAGACTTTATTGCCGAGGACTCGGTCATGGAAATCAGGCTGCGCATCCATGACGATGGCTCAAGCCGTGACTTTTACCGGCTCATTGTCAGAGGTGTGGCTGATGGTCCTGGCGGGTCTGGCGAGTATTACAGATACTTGGTTCTGTATGATGTGTTTGAGTCTAACGACATCATATTCACCGATTACCAGCTCACAAAACCCTACGGCATGTGGCCCGCCAAGTTCAGCAATGTGTTTGACGACCACATCTTTAACGGCGAGGACTATGATGTCACGGTGCAGACCCGCAAACGCAAGGGAAAGGACCCGTATGTGTTCATCGAGCTGCAGTCGATAAGCCAGGACCTGTATTTTTTCCTGAAATCCTACATGATTTACCGCATATCGACCGACGATGTATATACCACCCCAATAGGGTTGCACAGCAATGTGGACAACGGCTTTGGCATCTTGGGGGCGGTGAGCTACGACCGCCACATCATCTATTATTGACGGCACCGGGGGCAAATCTGGTGACTATCGCCGAGATTAGCTGATGTCAAGCCCCTCGCCTTGCATCGAGTGGAACGGTTATCCACCCCAATTATACGCATCAGCAAAGCACTATGACAATGGCAGGGCCTCGTTTCACACGTGGGGCCCTGCCTTGTTGTTGAGCCGTGGCGGTGAAAAACTTTTGCGTTACTGTGTCAATGAACTCAAAATTTTTATTACCTTTGCCCTGCAAGGATAAATTTAATCAATCGGGATTATGCAATACTGGATCAATCACAACGGAGTGCAATTTGGGCCTGTCGAGCTCGAGGCCTTGAAGGATATGGCGTTGACCTCTCAAGCCTATGTGTGGCATGAGGGGCTCGCCGACTGGAAAAAGATTACCCAGTTGCCTGAACTGCAGGGTTGCTATGTGATGGCTGGCGCGCCTGCCGCCGGGTCTGTCGCCACGGGGGAACCCGTTGATGAGGAGCCTGCTCCTCGATGCGCGCCTGCCGCCGACGACATTCCGCCCATTCCTCAAGAGGAAACTGTTGTGACGGGGCAACCTTATCAACAGCCGCAGTATCAACCTCAGTATCAGCCACACCAAGAAGAGGTGCCGCCGTGCCCGCCCACCAACCTGGTGTGGGGCATCATCGCCACCGTGCTGTGCTGCATGCCCGCCGGCATTGTCGCAATCGTTTATGCCCTCAAGGTCTCCAGTTGCTACCGTCAGGGTGACATCAAGGGGGCAGAGCGTGCCAGCGAGACGGGCGCATGGTGGTGCATCGCCTCGATTATTCTGGGCATTATCGTTCCGCCGCTGATGATGCTGTTCGGTGTGGGCGGCTCGATGGCCGGCATGTGACGCCGGGCGCCGTCATGTATCGAAAAATCATCATCATTGCCATTGCCCTGGCGATGCTGGCGCTGGGGGTCGTCTATTATGTGGCTGACCCGTCACGTTCATCGTTTTTCCCCCGTTGCAATTTCTTGTTGCTCACGGGCTATAAATGCCCCGGCTGTGGCAGCCAGCGCTTTGTCCATGCCTTGCTGCATGGCGATGTGGCGGCTGCGCTGAGGTATAACGCGCTGTTGTTCGTGGCCATTCCGTGGATTATTGTCTGGCTGTATGCCGAGTTGCGGCGCACCCGCTATCCGCGCCTGTATGCCCGGCTGTTTTCGCCGGTGGCCATCTGGATTTCGCTTGCTGTCGTGCTGCTGTGGTGGCTGCTCAGGAACATCTTCGGGTGGTGAAGCAAAGTACATGAAGAGATAAAAAGAGAGAGACTCGCGGAGTCTCTCTCTTTTTTGGTTGCCTTGCCCGGACTCGAACCAGGAAATGCGGCACCAAAAACCGTTGTGTTACCATTACACTACAAGGCAATCCTATGCCACTTGGGGCTGCATTTTGCAAATGCGGTGCAAAATTACTGCTTTTTTTTGATTTGCAACTACATTTGCGGGATTTTTTGCAAAAATCGTGTTGCGGGGGTTACTTCACATTGAGCAGGAAGTAGTTCTTTTTGCCTCGCTGGGCCAGAATGTACTTGCCGTTGAGCAGCAGGTCGGCAGTGGCGGGCGTGTTGGGGTCGGCAATCTTCTCCTTGTTGATGCTCACGCCGCCGCCCTGCGTCATCTTGCGCATTTCGCCCTTGCTGGGGAACACGGGGGCTACGTCGGTGAGCAGCGAGATCAGGGGAGTGCCCTCGTCAATGGCGCTGCGGGGAACCTCAAAGGTGGGTACGCCCTCAAACACGCTCAGCAGCGTCTCCTCGTCAATCTTGTGCAGGATGTCCTTGGCCTTGTTGGAGAACAGAATCTGCGACGCCTCGACGGCCATCTCATAGTCCTGGGCGGAGTGCACCATGGTCGTGATTTCCTTGGCGAGGCGCTTTTGCAGCGGGCGCAGGCCGGGGTCTTTCTCTTGTTCCTCGATGAGGGCGTTGATTTCCTCCTCGGGCAGATCGGTGAAAATCTTGATGTACTTGGCGGCGTCGGCGTCGCTCACGTTAATCCAGAACTGGTAGAACTTGTAGGGCGAGGTGCGCTTGGGGTCGAGCCACACGTTGCCGCTCTCGGTCTTGCCGAACTTGCCGCCGTCGGCCTTGGTGATGAGAGGGCAAGTGATGGCAAAGGCCTCGCCGCCGTTCATGCGGCGGATGAGCTCGGTGCCCGTGGTGATGTTGCCCCACTGGTCGCTGCCGCCCATCTGCAGTTTGCAGCCCTCGGTCTCGTAGAGGTGCAGGAAGTCATAGCCCTGCAGCAGCTGGTAGGAGAACTCGGTGAACGACATGCCGTGGTCGGCGTTGGCGGCCAGGCGCTTCTTGACGGAGTCCTTGGCCATCATGTAGTTGACGGTGATGTGCTTGCCCACGTCGCGGATGAAGTTCAGGAACGAGAATTCCTTCATCCAGTCATAGTTGTTGACCACGATGGCGTGGTTGGGGGCGTCGCTGTCAAAGTCCAGGAACTTGGCCAGCTGCTGGCGGATGCACTCCTGGTTGTGGCGCAGCGTCTCCTCGTCGATGAGTTTGCGCTCCTGCGACTTCATCGAGGGGTCCCCGATCATGCCTGTGGCGCCGCCAATGAGGGCGATGGGACGGTGTCCTGCGCGCTGCAGGTGCTTGAGCATCATGATGCCTACCAGGTGGCCAATGTGCAGCGAGTCGGCCGTGGGGTCAATGCCCACATAGGCGCTGGTCATTTCCTTGTTCAGTTGCTCCTCGGTGCCGGGCATGATGTCGTTGATCATCCCGCGCCATTTCAATTCTTCTACAAAATTCATTGTTTCGTTCTTGTGGTTATATGTTGTTTGTTCTTTTCTTCTTTGAAGGTGCAAAGGTACAAATATTTTTTGAAAATCTCTACTTGTCAGGGTTGCTTCTCTAACTGATAGACAACATGCTTGCCGTCGCTGCAGGTCTTGGAAAAGGTCGCTTTGCCGCTCCCGCCTCCAGTGACCGTGAACGCGTTGGCGGCCTCCAGGCCCGGCATCTGGATATAGAACACCGCAGGGTCGGGGAAGGTCACGGTCATTGCCTGGCCGCTTTCCTCCCATGTGCCGTAACTCTCGATGGCCTCTTCATGCTCCTTGACCTGCACTGCCCTGAAGACCGTGCTCTGGAACTGGAAGAAGTAGTCGCTGCCGTTGCTGTCGGTTTTCTCGCCGTCGATGGTGATGGACGCCACATGCCAGGTGCCGAACCAGTTGCCGATGTCGCCGTTGTTGCAGGTGCAGGCGCCCATGATGAGCGCAATGCAGAGCGTCACTATTGTTTGGGTTGCTGTTTTCATTTTTTGCCGAGTGTGAAGTTGCCGTGCCAGGTTACCGCCACGAGCGCGCCCATGTTGTCGCCGTAGAGTGAACCGGTGTCAAATGCTGCCTGTGCCTTGATCTCCAGCGCGTTGTGGCGATAGGTCGCTTCCAGCATCATCGAAAAGTCGTCCACGCTGGCGTCACGCGGAATAGCTGTCGTGCCCCAGGCCTTGCGGTAGGAGCCCATGAGGCGGTACTGCACGCGGTCGCTGGCGTTGCCCGTGACAGCGGCGTGAAAGCCCCGCATCACATTGTCGCGGTAGCGCATGTAGCCGTCGTGGTTGTACAGGGGCGAGGCCACGAAGGGCGAACCGATGCTCATGCCGCGGTTGTGGTAGCCGTTGTAGATGTAGTTGTTGTAATAGTCGTCGCTGCCCGTGGCCTGCCCGGGGATGGGGGTGCCCTCATGGTCGTTGGGCGACCAGTGGACGGGGCCACTGTGGTTGGTCAGGTCGATGTACTCAATGACCGCGCCGCTCAGCCACGACGGCCTGCCACTGCGGTACTCCAGTCCCCACAGCCCGTCAAAGCCGTTGAGCATGCCGATGCCCGAGCCGTCCTCCCAGATGCGCTGGTGAATGGCACGCAGCAGTCCCTGCCGCGGCAGCTTGTACTCCAGCAAGATGTCCCATGATCCCACATGGTTGCCCTCGACATAACTGTCGCCGGCACTGTTGCCGCCGCTGCCCGCAATCATCGTGCGCCAAAACGCCTTGACGTCGGCATCCATTGTCACGGTGCGCGTGACGGTACCGTTCTCGTAGTAGGTGGCTGTGCCGCCAAACTGGCTGGCTGCCTGTCCGCCGATGGTGAATACCAGGGGCTGGTCGGGGCTGGTGCGCAGGTAAATGTTCTTGTAGTGGAACCAGTAGTCGGTGGTGATGAAGTGGTTATAGTAATTGTAGTGGTCCTCGAGCCATGCGTCATCGCCCAGACGGTAGTAACCCGCCTCGCCCTTGATTTGCAGCCAGCCGTTGGTGAACGGGATGTTCTGGAAGTTGATGAATCCCGCGCGCAGGCCGACGGGAGGGCGGGCATTGCCGCTCATGACCAGGTCGCCGCTGCTCAGGGTGTCGTTTAAGAGGGGCGAAGCGAGGCGTTTTTGGCCTGCGGTGATGAACACGCCGCGGTATTTGCCTTCCAGATAGGCTTGCTGCAACCACAGGCGTGAGGGATGGCAGTCACGGGGCGCAAATGTGCCATTGTCATAGCGCAGGTAGTCGGCATCGGAGGCGTAGCCGCCCCACACCTCAGCGCCAAAGCCCCATGACAGGCGGCGCGTGGTGTCCATGCCGTGTGCCGCCGCCGCATGCAGCAGCGCCGAATATTGCTGGGTGAGTGTGCCGCCGCGGCCCGAGGCAATGTAGTAGGGCGCCAGGTCGCCCGTGCCGGCGTTGGTCTCGATGCCTGCCTCGCAGTCCACGTCAACCTGCCCGTCGGCCGTTGCCGTGCTACAGGCAAGCAGCACCATCAATGCCAAGCGCAAGAGGGTAAAATGTCTGTTCATGAGATAAAGGTTACAGCGAGTCCTCGTTTTCCAGTTCCCGGGCAACTTGTTCCAGATAGTCACGGTAGGTGTCCACGTGGCGCATTTTCTTTTCTTCGGCAATTTCATCGAGCTTGATGAGAATGCCGCTCTCCTCCACGTTGCCGAAGTTCTTGTTGATAGCCGTGCCCAGCATTTTCATCTTGGGCGACAGGCTCATGTAGGCGTTGACCAGCGGCGGAATGGTGATGCCGTGCTGGCGGATGAAGTTGCTGAGGCGTTTGTGATCCTCACGGAAGTTGTCGCCCGTGAAGTAGCCTTGCAGCTCGGGGTCGGTGTGGTTGGTGTTGGGAAGCGGCTCGATGGGAACAACCAGGTCTTCATCATCTTTAAAGTACATGTCGAGGAAGCACAGCAGCAGGTCGCGGCAGTCGCGGTCATAAGACGGATACATGGTCATCTTGCCGAACATATATTGCACCTTGGGATAGACGATAGTCAAGGCACCGAGTCCGTCCCACAGGTTGTCGAGGGCAAATATGGCGCGCACGCCAGCACGGGTGGACTGGTACTCGGGGCGCACAAACGAGCGTCCCAGTTCAATGGTTGTCGGCAACACCTCGTCGATGAACTTGTTGCTGAACTTGAACATGTGGCCCGTGGCGATGCGTGGCACGCTGTTGCTCACCTTCACATCCCATCCGCAGATGAAGCGGTAGGCACCGATGATTTCGCGCTTCTCGGGGTTCCATACCAGCAGCTGCTGGCACGGCGGGTCCATTGTGTCGAACTCGTCGATGTCGCATGCCTTGCCCGTGCCGCCGCCTGCCGAGCGGAAGGATAACTCACGCAACCGCCCGATTTCGCGCATGGTGTTGGGCGCGTTTTGAGCAGTGACGACATAGATGTCATTGCCGGCCTTGTTGGTATGTCGCAGCAGGCGCTCTTTGGTGAGTTCCTGTTCAATCAGTTCGGTGGGAATGGGGGCGATGATGGGTTCCATGAGCATGAATACACTTAGGAGATTGGCTTTGTTGCCAATGAATAGACGATTTCGCGCAGGCGGGCGGCTTCCTGCTTGGGCGCCGTGGCGTCAAGCGAGTTCCAGGCAATGGGCTCGCCAACGCGCACGTGCAGCGCCGAGCCGCTCTTTTTGAGCATCTCCTTAGGGAGCAGGATGAGTTCGATATTGAATTTAAATCCCAGTTTCTTTCTCCAATGCGCTATGCGGTAGAAAAACGGCGAGTTGCACTCGTCAACATAGATGGGCACTATGTCGCGCTTGTAGTTGATGGCTTGTGACACGACCGTCTTGTGCCACGGCAGGTCGGCGATTGTTCCGTCGGGTTGCCTGCGGGAGCAGAGACCCGCAGGAAAGGAGATTAACTGGCAACCGCCAGCCAGCGCCTCATTGACCTCGGCGGCGGTGCCGCGCGACTGGCGGCCGTACAGGTTAACGGGCAGGAAAACGTCGCGCAAGGGCTCCACTGCCATCAGCAGGTCGTTGACCATGAAGCGGATGCTGTGGTCATAGCGGTTGCCCAACAGCGAAATGAGGCCCAGGCCGTCAAGTCCGCCCAGCGGGTGATTGGATACGTATATGAAACGGCCGTCGGGCAGGTTGTCAAGCCCGCTGACCTCCATTGTGATGTCCATTTCATCAAGTGCGGCAGTGGCCGCCGACACGCCGTCCTTGCCTGCCATCTTCTGCAATATGACGTTCAGGCGGTCCTGGCAGATGATGCGTTCCAGCCATCTGATGGCAAACCGCGGGATGCGCTTGTAGTGCTTGGGGAGCCTTTCCCTAAGCACGTTGTCAACATCTATTTGCATCGGTTTGCTGTTCATGAGTGGCGAAATTACCGTTAAAACATACAAAATTAGGCATTTTGGTCGAAAACGAAAAGGCAAAGTAAAAATAATTTGCCCAAACCGACTAAAAAACCTACTTTTGCGTGCTTGATATCGCCAAATTGCGGGCAAAATGAAAACAGTTGCACAATAAAATGAGACAGGAAACGACACGGCCCAAATTGTTGCTGCTCCTCGCCGAGGTGCTGGCATTTGCCGTGTTGGCAACGACCGCATCGGGCCATTTTGGCTTTGCCGACGGATGCCGCATCACGGTCGCCTATTTTGTCGCCTATCTCGTTCCCCGCGTGATACTCACCCGTTCCCGTGACACCTCGCTGGCAGCCCGTGCGGTGCTGCTTGTCGCGGCATTGTTTGCCGGCTCGGTGGACTGCTTGCGCCTCGTGCACTGGACAAGCGCACCGGGTTACACGCTTCAAATGCCTAATATCGCAGGAGATGCGCGCAACTATTATAAATGCGCCCTGGCGATTTATTACGGCAATCCCGGGGGTGTGTCTGTGGCGTTTCCCGGGTTCCCGCTGCTCATGGCGGGCTTGTGGAAGGTGTTTGGGCTCAGCGCAATATGGCCGCAGGCGATGAACCTGATGTTCACGCTCACGTCGGTGGTGCTCACGGGTATGACCACGAGACGGTTGCTCGTTGGCCGGGTGACGGTGGCGCCTACCGCGCTGCTCGCAGGGGGCATGCTGTTGACGGTCATGCTCGTCTATTACCTGCAGTTGGGTATAAGCATGCTCAAGGAAGGCTCTACTTTCATTTCCATGGCCATGGCGGGCTATGCCCTATCGTCGATGGCAGCCGATGCGCGGCGAGGGTGGCAGTGGCGCGATGTGCTGCTGTTTGTGCTGGCGTGCGCTTTGCTTGCGCTGGTGCGCACCACGTTCCTCTATTTTATCGCCCTTGGTGTCGTTGTGATGACGCTGCCGCACTGGCGCCGCGACTGGAAGATGGCATTGGCGATGCTTGCCGTGCTGTGGGTTGCCCTTGCATTGGGCGACCGCTTGTCGTCTTACTCCTTTGACCGCCATGCCGAAATCGTGGGGGGCGGCTGGAACATGCAGCGCTACTTTGTGACCTCAACCACCCAGGAATTTTTCCACAAGGTTATCGGTTATTATTTCCTTTATACCCCGTGGCGCCGTTTGCTCTTGCTGCCGCTCACGGCTGCAGTCCAGTTTTTGATTCCGCTGCCGTTCTTCAGTCCGAGTGTATCGATGCTTACCAACCTGTCCAAGGTGACCTTTGGCTGGTATGTGGTGGGCGGCATTGCTTTGTTCTACTTTGTTTGGATGGCGTGGCACCGCCGTGCGGGCATGGGTGCCTGGGCGTGGTGGGCGGCGTTGTCGTTCTTGGCACTGGCTTACTTGATGGCCGGCTCGGTGCCGCGCTATGTGCTGTTTATCGAGCCGTTGTTTGTGCCCGTGGCGATGTACGTCCTCTGCCGCCTGCGTGAGGGGCAGTGGCGGGGAGCCTTCAAGTGGTATGCGGTTTGCTATGTGGCGGTGCTGGCGGTTGTCATCCTGTTGTGCCTTGCCATCAAGAGCGGCGTCGTGGCTTGACGCTTGTTTCGTCGTCAAAATTTCCCCGTTTGTCTATAGTGTTGACGCTGTCATCGGTTAGTGCCGCGGCAGGGTTAAACTTTGCCCGCGCGTGTGTGTCTAATCACCAGTGAACAGAGAACTAACCACTAATACACCGACCGATTATGAAAAAGACCATACTTTTCACGCTGTTGTGCATGTTCATGGCCATGCCGTTGTCGGCGCAGACCAGATACGGTTACCGTGACTACCGCAGCCAGCCCCGTGTCCAGACCGTGGGACGTCACGGCAATGAACTCATCGCCTGGCACCGTTACTACTTTGGCCTGCGTGTGGGCATGAATGTCTCGCATGTGTCGAGCGACAATCCCGCGCTTGACGGCAGTGGACTCAAAGCAGGGCTCAACCTGGGCTTTGCCGCTGGCACCCAGTTGACATGGAAGGCTCCATTGTTCCTGGAGAGCGGAATCTATTATACGCAAAAGGGCGGCAAGAGCGGCTCGGGTTCCGATAAGTTTACCTACAACTTGAACTACCTCGAGGTGCCCATCCTGCTCAAGTACAAGCACTTTGTCGGCAACCAGACGACCATTCAGCCCTATGCGGGCGGATATCTGGCCCTGGGCACCGACGGCGACATCAAGGATTACCGCAACCGCGAGGCTTACGGCTCGTTTGGGGACCAGTACGGCGACCATTTCAACCGCTTTGACGGCGGGCTCAAGGTGGGATGCGGCGTAGGCTTCAACATGCTGTACCTCGACGCGAGTTACGATATCGGGCTGAGCAACATCGGCCAGGACGACTTTGACGACACCCACAATGGGTGCTTCACGATAAACATAGGTGTGAACTTTTAGTGTATAACGTAATTTCTGGGTGGCGCGTGCCGCGACCATTCACACCAGCGGCACGTGCTTTTTCTATAAAAACTCGGCATGGTAATGTTGCACATGTCCCTAAATGGCACTAAATTTGCACTTTCATTAAGCACAAACAATAACAACTATAAAACACCACGACTATGAAAAAGATTTACAACATCCTGCTTTTGGCAGTCATTGCGATGACGGTGTCATCGTGTGAAGAAGATTACCGGTGGTATGATTCGGACCTTATCGGTACCTGGGAGTCGATTTACGGTGTCGATGAATACGGGGACTACGACATTTTTGGTTATGATGTCGTCCGTTATGACTTCTACAGCAACCACACTGGCCGCTATACCTACTACTCGGTGTATGGACTGGACTATGTGGACTTTGACTGGCGTGCCGACCGCGGTTATCTGCAGATCAACTACTATGACGGCACCTACGAGAACCTGTACTATGACTTTGACCACGGTTATCTGCTGCTGTCACCCGACCGCTACTTCAGGCGCTACACGGCCTATCGTTAAACGAGGCTGAACACGGTATAGAGCCGGGCTTTTCTCGAAGCCCGGTTTTTTTTATTACGTCGGGGTTATTGGCACTGCAGTAGGGCCGTTGCAGTGGCGGCGGTGAGCGACATCAGCTCGCTGGCGGACAGATGGATGGCGCTGGCGACAGTTGCGGCAACTTGGTAAATAGCGCTGTCATCGTCGTCGGTCTCGATGAGCAGGCGGTCGAGGGGGGTGACGGCGAGGGCGCGGGGGTTGAAGCGGATGCCGTAGGATAGATAGCAGCCGGCATCGAGCAGCATGCGTGCCACATGCTCGTTGCCGCGCATGCCATGAATGACGACGGAGACATGGCCCAGCCCCGCCGAGCGCCGGGCGTTGATGATGTCGGCGGCGGTGCGCACACAGTGGGCGATGATGGGGAGCCCCAGTTTGTCAGCCAGTTGCAGATGCCGCACATAGACGCGTCGCTGGACATCGAGTGCCGCGCCGCGCAGGCTGTCCATGCCCGTCTCGCCGATGGCGAGCACCTGTGGGTGCCGGGCGCATTGCTCGAGCAGGTCAAAGTGGGCGTCGGTCAGTTTGTCGACATCATCCCACGGGTGGTATCCCACTGCGTAGAACAGTCCCGGGCGGGGATTGAAATTGTGCGGCGACACAGCGATGAGCGCTTGTACGGCATCATCGCGGTGGGTGTGGATGTCGGTGATGACGGGGGTCATGGCACGGGGTCATAGCCGCTGCCTCCCCACGGGTTGCAACGCAAGATGCGCCAGATGGCAAGGGCAAGGCCCTTGAACGGGCCGTGCTTGCGTATGGCCTCGATGGCATACTGGCTGCAGGTGGGGGTAAAACGGCACATGGGCGGTTTCAACGGAGAGATGAAGCGCTGGTAAAAGCGGATGGGCTGGATGAGCAGCCATCCCAGGCCGTGCAGCGCCAGGCGGCCCCAGTGGGCGATGGTGTTCAAGAATCCTTTCATTGCTGCGGTGCCGGTTGCTGGGGGTGATAGTCGATTGCCGCTTGGGCGATGCGCTCGAGCAGGGTGGTCATCTTTTCGAGGATGACATCATAGGGCGCAAGGGACTTGTCAAGGTAAACAAATGCGATATCCACCCCAAGGCCCGCCTGTTCAAGGGCAGGCACGAGCAGTTCGCGCCTGTTGAGGCGGTAGGCCTCGCGGACGCGGCGGCGCAGGAGCACACGGTCCACGGCGTGGCGGATGCGCTTCTTGGGGATGGTGATGAGAAACTGCAGGTGAGCGGCATTGTCTGCAGCGGGACGGATGCGGTAGGCGGCACGCAGCGGGAAGGCCATGAGCGACTTGCCGTCGGCAAAGAGGCGGTTGACGGCTGTGCGGCTCCTGAGTTTCTCCTGTTTGTTTAACTTGTGGTCCATAATCTGGATGCGAAATTACAAAAAAATGGGGTATGCGGTATCCGCCACCCCATTAAAAATATTTCTTGCCGGTTATTTCTTCTTCACGGCAGTCTTCTTGGTCGCTGTTGCCTTCTTGGCGGCGGGCTTGGCCTCGGCCTTCTGGAGGTTGATTTGGGCCTTCTTAGTCGCCGTAGCCTTCTTAGCGGCAGGCTTGGTCTCGGCCTTCTTGGTTGCTGTAGCCTTCTTTGCGGCGGGCTTGGCCTCGGCCTTCTTGGTTGCCGTCGCCTTCTTGGCGGCAGGCTTGGTCTCGGCCTCAGCCTTTTTCTTTGCGGCGGCTTTCCTGGCAGCAGCCTTGGCGGCTTTTTCCTCTTCGGCCAGCGCCTTCTTGATGTATTGCTCAATTGCACTTGCCATCGAGGGCGCGTTGGGACTGGTGGTGGCATCTACATTGATGCCCAGTTCGGTGGCGGCGTCGAGTGTGCCTTTGCCCATGGCTCCGACGGCAACCTTGCGCTCCTTGTAGTCGGGGCAGATGGTGGCATAGGCCTTGATGCCCACGGGTGTAAAGAATACCAGCATGTCAAAGTCGCTGAGCTCTTCGGGCTTGATGTCGGTGCTGACCGTGCGGTACATGACGGCCTTGGTATATTTAACCTTACTGTTTTCGGGGAATATGAGCTTGTCGTTGGACGACTCGCTGACGGGCATGAGGTAAGTCTCCTTGTGATGCTTCTTGATGATGGGGACCAGTCCGTCCATGAGTCCGTTCTCGCTATAGAAAATCTTGCGCTTGCGGTACTCGACATACTTTTGCAGGTAATGGGCTATAGTCTCACTGACGCAGAAGTACTTGAGCGTGCTGGGGACATTGTAGCGCAATTCCTTGCTCAGGCGGAAGAAATGGTCCACCGCTGTGCGCGCCGTCATGATAATGGCGGAATAGTCAGGAATGTTGATTTTAGACTGGCGGAACTCCTTGGATGTAAGCCCTTCAACTTTGAAGAACGGGCGGAAGGAAATTTCTACGCCATACTTTTTCTCAAGATCGAAATAAGGCGATTTCTCAGTCGTCGGACGCGGTTGGGAAACCAAGATTCTCTTAATACTCATTTGGTCTTAATTCAGTATAATCTTTCACATATCCAAATCGTTAAGGTTGTCATGATGACAATCGGCACGATTTCGAGCGTGCAAAGGTACAACAAAAAATAGAAAATCGATGGAAAATTACTGTAAAAAATCCTAAAACCTTTGTAAATGAAGATGATTCGTACCGAAAAGAATAGGGCGGCGGCGACGATGAGGAGCGTGGACGCATGTGCCGGGTAGAGCATGAGCAGTATCATCACAGGCAGTAAAAGCAGCCCCGTGAGCGACTGGGTGGATTTAAAACCGTCCATCCACAGTTTGGCGCCCACCTTGTCGCTAAAAGTGTATCCTACTACCTTGAAAGCCAGCCACTGGGCGCAGTAGTACATGAGTGCCAATGCGCTGAAGATGAGGATATGGGTGAAAACCGAAGCCTGAAGCGAGGGAATCAATGCCGGCACAAAATGCGCCACAGCATGATAGATGATGAGCCCCTCGACAACGCAGGTGTTGAAGATGAGCGCCGCCAGCATCTTGGTCTCGTTGAAGGTGTGGTCCTCAAACAGGTTGTCGCGGCGCCGTGCCGAGAACATGTAGTGGCTCAGGTTTTGGATGTATTTGTAGCCAGAGCGGTAGTTGAGCGCCACCGCGAGTATTCCGGCAAGCAGCATGAGCATTGACGGCGTGTCGTGCAGCGGTGACGGCGTCAAGGGCATGGCCGGGCGCGGCGCGGGTACCTCGATGACCGTGTTGGCGTGTTGTGTCGGGATGCTGTCGTTGGGCATGATGAAATCAGTATTTTGGCTCAAAGGTCACTTCCTGGTCGGCATTCTCCAGCAGGGCAATGGCTTCCTCGGGTGTGTTGGCGACAGCCCACAGGCGGCTGTGGCCCGATTTCATGAATCCCTCGTCGATGGCGTGGCCGAGCATCTGCAGCAGCGGGTTATAGTAGCCGCGCGTGTTGAGCAGGATGATGGGCATCTTGGCCAGTCCCAGTTGCCGCCAGGTGATGGCCTCAAGCACCTCTTCGAGCGTGCCCACGCCGCCCGGCAGTGCGACGATGCCGTCTGACATGTCGCTCATCATCTGCTTGCGCTGGTGCATGTCGGCTGTGACGATGACATCCTCGAGGCGGTCATAGCACCACCCGTTGTCCACCATGAACTTGGGGATGACGCCCCTCACGGCACCGTCAGCATCAAGGCAACCGTCGGTCACGGCTCCCATCAGGCCCACCGCGCCGCCGCCGTTGACGCAACGCCAGCCTCTGTCGGCCAGCAATCTGCCCAAGTGGCGCGCAGCGGCCAGATATTCTTTGTCAATCGCCGCGCTGGAAGCGCCGAACACACAGATGTTGCCACGGGTTTCTTTTTCGTTCATGGATGCAATGTTATTTCAAATTCAAGTGTTTGACAAACGTTTTATTATTCGTGGAACTCGTTGCGCAGTGCGTAGCCGTTGCGCAGCGGTTCAAAGTCATCGGGGGCGGCTTTGAGTGCGGCGGTGTCGCCCAGTATGTTGTAACTGTCGGCGATGCCGTTGAGTGTCACGGTGGCCGCTCCGGTTGCAGGGGCTGTAATGTCAGGCACGGGGATTGTCCAGCCAAAATGGTTGTTCAGTGCCGCGAGCATCATGGCCGTGCCGCGTTGTTTGCCCTGGGCGCTGTAGCCTGCGATGTGGGGCGTTGCCACAAGGGCTTTTTCGAGCAAGCGATGCGATATGCGGGGCTCGTTCTCCCAGCAGTCGATGGCGATGTCGCCGTGCCAGTCCAGCAAAGCCGAGTTGTCGGCGATGGCACCGCGGGCAGCGTTTATTATCAATCCGCAATGATCGAGGCTGTTGAGGAATTCTCTGTCGATGAGGTGCCATGTGGGCCATGGGCCAGATTGGGTGATCGGGGTGTGCACTGTGATGATGTCGCAGCGTTGCTGCAGTTCGTGGAGCGGCAGGAATTCGCCGCCCTCGCGCTGCTCGCGGGGCGGGTCGTTAAGCAGCACGTCAAATCCCAGTTGGCGGCCCCATCGGGCCACGATGCTGCCGATGTGCCCCACGCCGATAATGCCCAGCGAGAGGCCCTCGGCCGAGGCGATGCCGCGACGGCGCATCCAGGCGTTGATGGCGCACATTACCCATTGGGCGACTGCAGGGGCGTTGCATCCGGGGGCGTTGCACACCGCAATGCCATGGGCGGCGCACCATCCAAGGTCGATGTGGTCGGTGCCGATGGTCGCCGACCCAATGAAACGCACGCGGCTGCCGTCGAGCAGGGCGGCATCGCAGCGCGTGCGGGTGCGCACGACAAGGGCATCGGCATCATGGACTGCGGCAGGGGTGAACTCGGCCGGACCGAGGTATTCGACCTGTGCGAACGGCTCGATGAGGCCGCAGATGTGCGGTATGTGGCTTTCGACGATGACTTTCATGATGCCAGAGTATAGATTGCGTTCCCGACGCATGCCGCGACAAACAGCATCATCAGGATGTAACGATGTTCAAACTTGACGCGCACCGTGTGGAACTGGGCGACCTGCACTGCAGTAATCAGGCTCAACAGCGGCATGAATGCCTGCAAGTCGCGCCAGGCGATGGCCATGGCGATGATTACCGCCACGAGCATGATAAAAAAGCACACATTATATATACGCGGCTGCATCCTGTAGTTGATGATGGTGAATAGGTTGAACACTGCCAAGATGACCGCGACCAAAGCGATTGTTGCCGCCTGCGCGATGAGCGTTGCCGAGGCCGAGGCCCATAGCATGGCGGGTGAGTGGGCATCGCCGGGACTGGCTATTCCAAGACCCAGCACAATCCAAAAGGGTGTGACGATGCCAATGAGCATGGCAAGAATGCCGCGTGTGTTGAGCGCGTGCATATAGGTGAATCCCATTACCATAACGGGAATGAGCGCCACAAACGCGTAATGGAACATCGCTCCGGTGGCGATGAGCATGAAGGTGAAGAAGATGAAGCGTTGTGCATGCTTGTCCTGGAACGAACCGAACAGCGGCACGAGCAGCAGCACTGTGGCCAGGCACAACAGCGTGCCGGCGTTGAACGTGATGAGCCCGGCAGGGTTGGCCGCCATGAGCAGGTAAAATGCCGACACATGCACAAATGTTACCGAGCGGACGAAACCAAAGACTTTGTTCACGGCAATAATCATCGAGCCAGTCGCCAGCACGCACAGCACATTGAAAATGGCCGACAGTGTGCCGTTTGCAATCAGTGAGTCGCCCAGGATGTAGAAAATGCCCGAACCGTGTGACTCGGCCTGTTGCAAGCCCGACACGATTGCTGCTGCAGCAACCGCCACAAGTGTCACGGCGCACAGTGTCATGAACTGTCGCCCGTTGAAGAATTCGTTGATGCGGTCACGCGAGGTCATTGCGTGTTGATTGAAGTTGGTTAATCTTCGCTCTTGGGGGTGTCGGGTTTGGCGCCGCTGCCGTCGTCGCGGTTCTTGCGCTTCCACGACTTGCGGCGGCCGTGGATGACGGGCACCTCCTTGTCGGCGCCGAGGGTTGGCTGCCGTCCTCTCAAGATGCGCTTGGCAAACATCTCGGTGTGGCGGAATTCCTGGTCATAGTCATTGTCGTAGCGCCCTTCTTTGCGGTTGGGACCATCCATCATGCGACGGTCGCGGTCCAGGGTGGCGCGGCGCTGGCGTTCCTCGTCATTGATAGGCTTTTCGCCTTCCTGACGGCGGGGACCGCGTCGTTCCTCGTCAAAGCGGCGGCGGGGACGGTTGCCGCCCTCGTCCTTGACATGCTTGGGGTGGTAGTTGCCCTTGCTGCGTTCGCTGGCGCGGAAACCCTCGTTGCGGATGTGCTCACCGCTGGCGCGCAGGTCGTCATACTTGCCGTCAAAGATGACAAACTGCAGCAGTTCGCAGTCCAACCCGCCATTGTTGAGCGGATAACGGACCGAGGGTTTGAGCCCGATTCTGGGCTGATGCTCTTTGCTGCCGTAGGTGATGAGCCAGGCGTTGTAGCCCAGGAAAACGCGCTTGAGTTTGTTGCCGAAGTTGCGGTAGAATTCCTCTACATCGTCGATGTCCAGGCGCTCGCCGTAGGGCGGGTTGGTGATGAGGGTGCCGCCGGCGGGCGCTTCTTCGATGTCGTTGAAGTCGCGGCGCTCGAGTTCGATGTATTTCGACAAACCGGCGTTCTTGACATTGGCGCGTGCAATGGCGATGGCCTTGCCCTCGATGTCGCTGCCGAAGATTTTGCCTGTGAACTCGCGCTCATTGCTGTCATCGTTATAGATCTGGCCGAACAGTTCCTCGTCATAGTCGGGCCATTGCTGGAAAGCAAACTCCTTGCGATATACGCCGGGGGCAATGTTGGCACCAATGAGGGCGGCCTCGATGAGAAAAGTGCCCGAGCCGCACATGGGGTCAACGAGCGGGGTGTCGCCTTTCCAGCCGCTGAGCAGGATGATGCCTGCCGCCAGCACCTCGTTGATGGGGGCGTCGGTCTGTGCCACGCGCCAGCCGCGCTTGAACAGTGGTTCACCGCTGCTGTCGAGCGACAAGGTTACATCGTTGCCCGAGATGTGGACATCAAAACGGATTTTGGGATTGGAGATGCGGATGCTGGGGCGTTTGCCGTACTTGTCGTTGAAGTAGTCGGCGATGGCATCTTTAACACGGTAGGTGACAAACCGCGAGTTGGCAAAGTTCTCGCTATAGACCGTGACATCGATGGCAAATGTGGTATCGACTGTCATCACCTGCTCCCAGTCAAATCCTTTGAGCCGCTCATAAAGGTCATCGGCACTGTTGGAATGCAGCGTCAGGAAAGGTTTGAGCACGCGCACGGCGGTGCGGCACGCAAAGTTGGCCCTGTAGAGCATTTCCTTGTCACCCTTGAAGGAAACGACGCGGTTTCCCTCGGTTACTTCCTCGGCGCCCAGCGCGCGCAACTCGTCGGCAAGCACTCCCTCGAGCCCGAGGAAGGTCTTGGCCACCATGTCAAATCTGTCTGTCATCATGTTCAATTTTTATTCTCGCCGCAAAGGTACTGCTTTTTTTCGGACTGGTCACAATTTCGCGGGGCGGATTTTCTTGATGCCCACAATGGAAAAAAACGGGTTTGCTTGATGGTTATGATGTTAATTTGCACTACCTTTGTAGGCACAAACGAAATATATTCACACATTTAATCCAATCTTATTTCAATGGAGAAAATTCAAGCAGGCAAATATGTAGAACTCGTTTATGAGATTTTTGTGGTCAACGGAACCGAAAAGACCTCGGTGTTCAAGTTTAGTCCGGAGCATCCCGACGCTTTTGTTTATGGCCTGGACATGTCGCTGATAGAGGGTTTCCAACGCAATATCTTTGACCTGGAGCAGGGCGCGTCGTTTGACTTCACCTTGAGCCCCGAGGAGGCCTTTGGCGCCAAGAATCCCGACCTGATCTACAACCTGGAGAAGGAAATCTTTGTCGTTGACGGCAAGTTTGACGCCGACCATGTCAAGCCCGGCGTCATCATCCCGATGATGACCCAGGAGGGCATGCGCATCGAGGGCGTCGTTGTCAATGTCACTCCCGAGCATGTGGTGATGGACTTCAACCACCAGTTGGCGGGCGAGACCGTGAACTATGTGGGCACCGTGCAGCTCGTGCGCGACGCCACCGAGGAGGAGATGAAGCCCCAGCACGGCTGCGGCTGCGGTTGCGGCTGTGAGGGCGGTTGCGAGGACGGTTGCTGCGGCCACGACCATGACCACGGCGACGGTTGCGATTGCGGCTGCGGAGGCTGCTGAATGGCGCTGCCGTTTTGGTCTCGCACTATTAAAAAAGCATAAAAGGGCAAATATTAAGGAATTTTTTCTTTAATCCATTGCCTGCGTTGCAAATTAATGTGTATTTTTGCGGTGTGAGACTAAATGGTTAATTAGAATCTGGATATTTATAACAACATTATTATTCAAATCATTATGGCTAAATTTGATAAGGCTATTTTAGCAGAGAAGTACGGCATCACAGGCGTGAGCGAGGTACTGTATAACCCCAGTTATGAGGTGATGTTCAATGAAGAGATGGCCCCCGGTCTGGAAGGTTATGACAAGGGTCAGGAGACCGAATTGGGTGCTATCAATGTGATGACCGGTATTTACACCGGCCGTTCTCCCAAGGACAAGTTCATCGTTGACGATGCCAACAGCCACGACACCGTGTGGTGGACCACTCCCGAATATCCCAACGACAACAAGCCCGTTAGCGAGCAAACTTGGGCTGCCGTCAAGGAATTGGCTGTTAAACAGCTGAGCGGCAAGCGACTGTTTGTTGTCGATGGTTTTTGCGGCGCTAACCAGGACACCCGCATGAAGGTGCGCTTCATCATGGAGGTGGCATGGCAGGCCCACTTTGTGACCAACATGTTTATCCGTCCGCAGAACGAGGCTGAATTTGACCAGGAACCCGATTTCACCGTGTTCTGCGCCAGCAAGGCCAAGGTTGACAACTACAAGGAACTGGGCCTGAACAGCGACACCGCAGTGGTGTTCAATGTGACCAGCAACGAGCAGGTCATCCTCAACACCTGGTACGGCGGCGAGATGAAGAAAGGCATGTTCTCGATGATGAACTACTTCTTGCCCCTCAAAGGCATTGCCGCCATGCACTGCTCGGCCAACTGCGACATGAACGGCGAGAACACCGCCATCTTCTTTGGACTGTCGGGCACGGGTAAGACCACCCTAAGCACCGACCCCAAGCGCAAACTCATCGGCGACGACGAGCACGGCTGGGACGACAACGGCATCTTCAACTTCGAGGGCGGCTGCTATGCCAAGGTCATCAACCTGGACGCCGAGGCCGAGCCCGACATCTACAACGCCATCCACCGCGACGCGCTGCTCGAGAATGTCACCGTTGACGCCGAGGGCAAGATTGACTTCGCCGACAAGAGCGTGACCGAGAACACCCGCGTGAGCTATCCCATCTACCACATCAAGAACATCGTGCGCCCCATCAGCCACGCCCCCGCCGCCAAGCAGGTCATCTTCCTGAGTGCCGACGCCTTTGGCGTGCTGCCTCCCGTGTCGATTCTTGACGCTGAGCAGACCAAGTACTACTTCTTGAGCGGCTTTACCGCCAAGTTGGCAGGCACCGAGCGCGGCATCACCGAGCCCACCCCCACCTTCTCGGCTTGCTTTGGCCAGGCATTCCTGGAACTGCACCCGACGAAGTATGCCGAGGAACTCGTGAAGCGCATGCAGATGAGCGGCGCCAAGGCCTATCTGGTGAACACCGGCTGGAATGGCACCGGCAAGCGCATATCCATCCGCGACACCCGTGGCATCATCGACGCCATCCTCAACCACAGCATCGACGCTGCGCCCACCAAGGTCATTCCGTTCTTCAACCTCGTCGTGCCCACCCAGCTCGAGGGTGTTGACAGTGGCATCCTTGACCCGCGCGACACCTACAGCGATGCCGCACAGTGGGAGGAGAAGGCCAAGGACCTGGCAGGTCGCTTCATCAAGAACTTTGTGAAGTATCAGAGCAACGAGGCCGGCAAGGCCCTGGTAGCCGCCGGCCCCCAATTGTAAAACTCTGACAGACACTTATATTTAAACAGATGCCGCCGGCCTTGAGAGGTCGGCGGTATTGTTATTTTTTTATAGGTTTAGTTTTTGGCAATCAGGCGGTCGTAGAGGTCCAGGTGCTGGCGGGCGACGATGTCGGGGGCGAAGCGGGTGGCGATGCTGTCGTGCTGCTGCTGCCGGGGTTGAGGATTGTCGAGCGCCCAGATGATGCCCTGCGCCAACTCCTGCGGGTCAAGCGTTTCGGTCACATAGCCGTTGTGCAGGTGGTCCACGATGTCGCGCTGACCGCCCAGGCCCGTTGTCACTGCTGTGCACCCGCATGCCATGCCCTCGGCCAGGGTGTAGCCAAATGTCTCGCGGGTCGAGGCCGAGACCACGATATCGGCATGGCGTAAGACTTGCTGGAGGTCGGTTACATAGCCCAGATGGGTGGAAGGCACGGGAAGGGCGTTGAGCAATGACTCGTCACGCATGGCTCCGTAGAGTGCCAAGTGGATGCGTTTTGCTGCATCGGGGCGGTTATCGGCAAGCCATTGCAGGGCAGCCGTGAGGCGGCCAAAGCCCTTGACGGGGTCGTCGAGGCGCGCGGCGCCCATGACCATGACCTGGCGGCCGGCTTCGATGCCCCAAGGGTTATCATCGAGGCGGGACGGGTCAAATTGTGCGGCATCCACCGCGTTGGGGATGACGGTGATGCCGCAATCACGCATCAGGCTGCTGGCCTGGCACTCATCCTTGAGCCAGTTGCTCACGGCGACGAAATGGATGCGGCTGGCCGTGTACAGGTCATGCTTGCGTTGCCACGATTGCTGTGCCATGTGGCTGCCGCGGGGCAGCAGCGGGCACGTTTCGCACTGGTTATACAGTTGCACGCAGTCCTCGCGGTGGTGGCACACGCCGGTGCAGTTCCACATGTCGTGCATCACCCACACCACGGGTTTGCCCAATGCCGTCAGGCGCCTCACCCCGTCGAGCGAGAGCATCGCCTGGTTGACCCAGCCCAGCACAATCACATCGGCGTCAGCCACCCACGGGTGGCGCGACAGGTCGATGCCGTGTGTCGCTGTGTCGATTTGGAACAATGTGCTGCGCTTGAATCCGTTGCGGGCAAAGATGCCCAGGCGCTCGGCCAGGAAGCGGTATTTGTTGCCCAATGCGCCTCCCGCAGCCTGCACCCGCTCGTCGGCCATGCGGCGGTCCATCACCAGCATGCGCGCATCGGCTCCCGCGCCCTGCAAGGCGCGGCACAGGCGGGCCGAGGCAATGGCTGCCCCGCCCAGCGCGTCGCTGCGGTTGATGATAACGGCTTTCATAGATGTGCAAAAGTACGCAGAATTTTGTAAAATGCAACTGCTGTGACGGGGAAACTTTTGCCCAATAACTAAATAATGACTAAATTTGCGACCAAGAACAAGGAGGATAATAACATCATGAAACGAATTATCTCAATAGCCGTTGCCGCACTGGCCTTGCTTGCCATGAGCGCCGCAGTGCGCGACGATTTCAAGGCCAATCCGTTGTTGTGTACCAACAACTACCTG
Organism: uncultured Prevotellaceae bacterium; assembly: GCA_937898675.1. Taxonomy (GTDB): domain Bacteria; phylum Bacteroidota; class Bacteroidia; order Bacteroidales; family Muribaculaceae; genus Sodaliphilus. Next base: position 11,256 of record CALEJB010000054.1, on the reverse strand, counting down.
GCTTATCCCGACAAGAATCTGCCGGCCCTGGCCCATGCCCCTGCGGGCTATGAACCGTTTTTCATCAACCATTACGGCCGTCACGGCAGCCGCTGGCTCATTGACGGAGGCGAGTATTCGCGCCCCATCGCGATGCTGGAGAAGGGCGCTCAGGCCGGCCAACTCACCAAGCGCGGGCAAGAGGTGCTCGGCATCCTGCGCCAGGTATATGCCGCCAGCCAGGGCCGCTTGGGCGAACTGAGCGATGTCGGCCACGAGCAGCATCAGGGCATCGCCCGCAGGATGTACCGTAACTTCCCGCAGGTGTTTGTCGACGGGGCTCCCGTGACAGCGCGCTCGACCGTGGTCATCCGCTGCATCCTGTCGATGCAGAACGAGGTGGATGTGCTCGCGTCGCTCAATCCGCGCCTCAACATCACCACCGACGCCAGCGAGGCGACGATGTACTACATGAATTACACCGACACCGTGGTGACGAAACTGCGAGCCGACAACCGCGCCGCCATCAATGCCTATAAGGAGAAATGGGTGAATCCCGACCACATGCTCAAGCGCCTGTTCAAGGACATGAAGTGGGCGCGCGCCAATGTGGACGATGCCCGAGCCATCATGCTCGACCTGTTTGATGTGGCCAGCAATATGCAGAGCCATCACGAGTTTGAGGGCACCAGCCTGATGGACCTGTTCAGCAAGGATGACCAGTACAGTGTGTGGCGCTATTTTAATGTCAGGTGGTACTACTACTGCGGTGAGACCCCGCTGACCTATAACCGCGTGGACTACATGGAGGCCAACCTGCTGCGCAACTTCATCGAGGACGCCGACCGCGCCGTGTCATGCCAGGGCCCCGCCGGGGCGTCGCTGCGCTTCGGGCACGAGAGCGTGGTGCTGCCGCTGTGCTGCCTGATGGGCCTCAACGGCGCCGACTACCGCACCGCCGACCTCGAGACGCTGGACCAGCACTGGCAGACCTATAAGATTTTCCCGATGGCTGCCAATGTGCAGTTTGTTTATTTCCGCAAGCCCGGCAGCGACGACATCTTGGTGCTGCCGCTGCTCAACGAGCATGCCGCCGCGCTGCCTGTACCCACCGACATGGCGCCGTTCTACCACTGGAGTGCCGTGCGCGAGTACTATTTGAACAAATTATCGGCCCAACCCATCGTCAACAAGAACTAATCAACCGTCATGAAACGAATTACATTATATATATTGTTGCTGGCCTCCGCTTGGATGGCCTTGAGCGCCGCCACGCCGCGTGAGCAGGTGTTGGGCAACTTTGACCGCTCGGGCAGCAACCACTATGCCTATCCCATCGGCATCGATGTGCCTGTCCCCGCTTTGACAGCCGCACCCGCGGGCTATGAACCGTTCTATATCGACCACTATGGCCGCCACGGCAGCCGCTGGCTGACGCATGCCGCCACCTATTATGGCCCCGTGAAACAACTGCGCAAGGCGCATGATGCTGGTGTGCTCAACCTGCAGGGCGAGCGCCTGCTGGCAATGCTCACGCGCGTCAATGAGGCTTCGCGGCAGCGTGCGGGTGACCTGAGCGATGTGGGCGCCGAGCAGCACAGGCAGATTGCCGGGCGCATGTACCGCAATTTCCCCGATGTGTTTGCCGGCGATGCGCGCATCGACGCGCGCTCGACGGTCATCCTGCGATGCATCCTGTCGATGCAGAACGAGACGATGACGCTGCGGTCGCTCAACCCGTCGCTGCGCATTACCACCGATGCCAGCTACCACGACATGCCCTACATGGGGTGGGGATATGGCGAGGACACTTTGTCAAACCCTGTGCGCAAGAGCGTGGACCGCGTGGTCGAAGACATGTACAAGCAATGCATCCGCCCCGAGCGCTTTGTGGCACAACTGGTTAACGATAGCGCCTGGGCATTAGAGAACTTGAACGCCATGAGGCTGATGCGCGATGTGTTTGACATTGCCGGCTCGCTGCAGGGCCATCATGAGTTTGACGGCATCAATCTGTTTAACTACCTGACCAATGATGAAATCTTTGAATTGTGGCGGCTGAAGAATATCTACTGGTATGTCCACTGGGCCAATTCGCCCCAGACGGGCCACCGCATGCCCTACATCGAGCGCGCGCTGCTGCGCGACATGATTGACAAAGCCGACGACGCCATCGCCACGGGTGAGCGTGGCGCCTCGCTGCGCTTCGGGCACGAGACCTGCACGCTGCCGCTGGCCTGCCTGATGGAACTGGACAGCGTGAACTATAGTTGCGAGGACTTGGAGACGCTCCATGAGCATTGGCAGGACTATAACATCATCCCCAAGGCCTGCAATGTGCAGATGGTGTTTTACCGTCCCACGGGCTCAACGGGCAACGATGCCAGGGACATTCTGGTCAAGGTGCTGTACAACGAGCATGAGGCGACCTTGCCCGTGCCGACGGTCAACGGGCCTTACTGCCGCTGGAGCGACCTCAAGCGGTACTACGAGAAGAAACTTGAAAAAGTGATTGACTGGGGCGTTTAGCGCGCCGGTTACTTGAGCTTGGCGAGAAAGCGCTGGCGGGTGACGATGAAGCGGGTGTGAGTGCCCTTGCCGATAGCGTTGCCCGCCTCGTCTTTTGCCTCGACCGAGAATGTGAGTTTGCGCCCCTCGACCGCTGTGAGTGTGGCGGTTGCGGCGATGACGGCGCCGACGGCCGAGGCGCGGTCGTGTGAGCAGTCCATCATGGTGCCCACCGTGGTGTCGCCATCGGGCAGGGCGGGGGCAACGGCTGTCATGGCGGCGTTTTCCATGAGCGCAATCATCGCCGGAGTGGCGAGCACAGGCATGTCGCCCGAGCCTATGGTCAGTGCGGTGAGCGTTTCGGTTACAGTGAGTTGGCTCGTGTGGGTGAGCCCAGTAGTGAGGGTTTCCATTGTCGTTGAGGGCTTGTTTTTCGATGCAAAAGTAGTGGAAAAAATTGGCAATGGCAAAATTATGGAATTTTGAACTTGAATCTTCCCTTTCATTTTTTGGCATAAATATTGCCGTAAATTGGGCAGAAATGTTTAACTTTGCAGACTATAGCAATTAATTATTCACATTATAAACTCAAAAAACTTAAAGAAAAATGAAAAAAGGTTGCAGTGGACTTACTATCCTCATTATTGTAGCAGTCGTGGCCGTAGTATGGGGCGTCGGCGTGTACAACGGGCTGGTAGAGTCTGAACAGAAAGTAGAGACCGCTTGGTCGCAAGTTGAAAACGTGTATCAGCGCCGCGCTGACCTGATTCCCAACCTGGTGAATACCGTCAAGGGCTATGCCAAGCACGAGCAAGAGACGCTGGAGGGCGTGGTAAATGCCCGCGCTAAGGCTACCCAAATTACCGTGGACCCGACCAACATGACCCCCGAGGATCTGCAGAAGTATCAGGCCGCACAGGGTGAGATTGGCGCTGCACTGGGCCGCCTGATTGCTGTGAGCGAGAGTTATCCCGACCTGAAGGCCAATGAGAACTTCCTGGAACTCCAAAACCAGCTGGAGGGCACCGAGAACCGCATTGCAGTAGAGCGCAATAAGTTCAACGAGATTACCAAGGAATACAACACCAAGCGCAAGAAATTCCCCACCAACCTCATCGCCGGTTTCTTCGGCTTTGGTGACAAGCCTTACTTCAAGGCCGAGGAAGGTGCCGACAAGGCTCCCAAGGTGGACTTTGGCACGAACTAATAGAAAGCAGGATAATTAATGGCACTTGCTGATTTTATCCCAAGTGAAGGCCAGCGCCGCATCGCCGACGCCATCACCGAGGCCGAGCGTCACACCACAGGCGAGATATGCGTGCATGTCACGCCGCGCTGCCGCGGCAAGGTGATGAAGCGCGCCATCAAGGCCTTCAACAGGTTGAAACTGTTCGCCACCAAGCGCCGCAATGCCGTGATGATTTTTGTCGCCTACAAGGACCGCAAGTTTGCCATCCTGGGCGATAGCGGCATCAACGAGGCGGTGCCAAATGGTTTCTGGGACGAGGAGGCCTCAACGCTGGGCCAGTACCTCAAGGCTGGACGACCCGTGGACGGACTGTGCGAAATCATTGCCCACATGGGCGAGAAACTTTCGCATTATTTCCCTGGCGAGCGCGACGATGAGAACGAGTTGAGCAACGAGGTTACCTTTGAAGACGACGATGAAGAAGATGGCAGGGATGACGAATAAATTTTTATGGTTGATTGTCATTGGCGTGCTGATTGTGATCGGGAAACTCAACGAACCCGAGTCATCAAGCAAGCACTCCAAGCCGGTTGTTGAGTCCACTCAGGCGGCGCCTGCAAATCATCTGGCGGTTGAGTCGGATGGCCAGTCTCAGGACTTGGACCGCCTCTCTGGCAACGCTGTGCTCAAGAAGCCCCGTACCGACCGTTTGGTCAACGACTTTGCCGGCATCCTGGGCAACACGCAAGAGTTGGAGGACTCGCTGCGGCGCATCGCCATGCACACCAGCAATCAGATTTGTGTGGTCACCGTCGATGACTTTGGCGACTACGACAAGGCGCAGTTTGCGGCCGAGCTTGGCCAGTCATGGGGCGTTGGCGGCAAGAAGAACAACAACGGTGTCATCATCCTCATCAAGCCCAAGACCCCCGAGGCCAGGGGCGAGGCGTTCATCGCTCCAGGATATGGTCTTGAAGGCGCCATCACCGATGCCACAGCCACGCGCATTGTCAACCAGGAGATGATTCCTCATTTCAAGGAGAACGACTATGCCGGCGGCGTGTGGGCTGCTGTAAAGGTTGTGAACGAACTTGCGACAGGCGAATACAACCAGGAGGATTATGGCACTGGCGGTGATGACGATGACGTTGGCATCATTGGCTGGATATGCCTCATCTTGCTGTTCGGCATTATTCTTTGGGCTGCATTAAGTCCCGGAGGCCCGTCGTCGGGCAGCAGTTCAGGCACCGGCACATGGGGCGGCTCCGTCTTCACGGGCGGCAGCAGCGGCGGTAGCAGTTGGAGCGGCGGATCGAGCGGCGGCAGCTGGGGCGGCTTTGGCGGCGGCTCCTTTGGCGGCGGCGGTGGCGGCGGCAGTTGGTAAGTCATCTCAAATAATTGGAAAAATTATGAAAAAAAGATTTTTTGTCATTTTTTCAATCGGGTTGATTTTCATTGCCTTGTGCGGTTCCTGCAAGAAGGCCGCAGCGCCGCGGCAGCAACCTGTCAAAGCCGAGCAAACGGCCGAAAAGCAGAATAGCGTTGTCCCCAACTGTCCTGAGCCCGAGAGGCTGGTCAACGACTTTGCAGGCATCCTGGGTGATGTACAGCAACTCGAAGACTCGCTGGTGGCAATTGCCGTGGCGACCAGTAACCAAATCTGTGTCGTTACCATGAACGACTTGGGCGGTTTTGAACCTGGCCAGATGGCCACCGGAATCGGCAAGAAGTGGGGCGTGGGCGATGCCAAGAGGAATAACGGCGTCATCATCCTCATCAAGCCCAAGACCGCCGCAGGCAAAGGCGAGGCGTTTATCGCAGTTGGCACAGGGCTGGAAAGCGTGATATCCAATGACGCCTGCACCCAGATTGTCAACGAGCAGATGATACCCTGTTTCAAGGAGAACGACTACGCGGGTGGCGTTTGGGCTGCAGTGCGCGCCGTGCGCGACTTGGCGGTGACTAAGTTCAACGAACCAGCCAAGTAGGCCATTTACACATTATTATATAACGCGAGCGTCCTTCGTCGGGGCACTCGCGTGTTTTTTATACGAACAGTTGCTTGAGGATGTCGGGCGACTTGAGCGTGCCCAGGGCGGCGTTGTGCATGCGGTAGTAGGTGATGATGATGTCAAGCATAGAGTTGCGCTCCACGCGGCTGAAACGGAACGCCGCCATGTTGTCATAGGTCATGCGCGACAGCAGGTGGATGACGCGCGCCTCGGCGGGCTTGAGATAGTGGTGACCGGCCGCGGGGTCGCTCACAAAGGTGCCGCCGCTCATGTCAAACCAGTAGCCCTCGCGCCAGTTCCCGACGTCGGGCTGGATGCCCAGATGGCTGCCCAGGTGGTACAGGAAGCAGATGTGGAAGTTGGCGGCGCATGGCACGGGCAATTCCTCAAGCAGCCGCACCGACTGCTCAATGTAGTTGAACATTGCCTCGTTGCGCTCGGGTTCTTGTATGACATGGGTGAGCAGTTCGCTGATAAACAGCGCAATGGCATTCTTGACGGGGTCGCTGTAGATGCTGGCAAGGGGGTAGTTGCGGTGCAGGTCGCGCATGGTGGCCAGGTCCCTGCCGGGGCGTGTGGCGGCCTCCATGCCGACCAGCGACAGCGGCATGAGCATGGCGTTGCGCATGCGTGCCGCAGCGGTCTTGCCTTGGGGCACGGCAAAAGCCATCAGCCCGCATTTGTCGGTATAGACGCGCACGATGTTGTTTTTGTCGCTGTAGCGTATGGTGTTGAGCACAATGCCTCTCAGTTTCTCATACATGCCGCTAATTTACTCATTATTCGCCAATCGCAGGGACGTTTTTGCAATTTTTCTGCGAAATTTCACCTTTTCGGCGACTTTAATTTTGCCAATTCAAAAAAACTTTCTAATTTTGCAGTCGCTTTTGCGAAAAGTGACCGATTTCGGCCCATTCGTCTATCGGCTAGGACGCAAGATTTTCATTCTTGAAAGAGCAGTTCGATTCTGCTATGGGCTACCGCAACAAAGCGTTAACGCACACCTCTGTGCGTTTGACGCTTTGAATTGTGTTATTATGTGATGTGGGCGCGTCGCTCTTGCAACACGGTTATTGCACCGTCAGCCTCAGGATGTTGTCGGTAAGGCTCTGGACAAATGCCGCGGTGTGCGACTCGGGCACGCCCTCCGACTCACAGAGCGCACAATGCGATGCCAGCCATTTGTCAAAGAGTTCCTGCAGCCGTTCGCCGCTTTGCTGCATTTCTGTTATCATGCCGGTGTAGCCAGGGTCATCCATGAGGTACTCGTCGGGCTCAATCGGAGAGCCGACCGCCAGGCGGAATGATGCGCAGGCCTCGTCCAGCGTGATCTGGCTCGCGGCAAACGCTCCGCCGCGATGCAGTTGGCTGTAACTCTTTTGCCGTTCATCGGCAGTGGTCATGGCAAATCCGCCGTTAATCACGCGGGCCAGGCTGCCGCCCCAGTTCATGATGTAGGCCAGGCTGCCGCCATAATTGTCCAACTCTTTCTCCAGCGCAAACCAGTCATTCATCTCCTCGGTGTAAAGCGGGTTGTCCTGGCTGAGCTTTTTGTACTCTTTGGCCATCAGGTAGCGTGAGCAGGCCGCATCGATTACGCTGGACTGGACCATATCAATCGTGCTGCCTTCGCTCAGCCGCTCGGCGTAAGCTTTCAGGTCCTTGAGCGCGCGTTGCTCGCTGCCCCGGTTCCTGTATTTGCTGGAACTATATGCCTTGACGGCCGCCGATGCTTGCTCGTAGCGTTCGACTATCTCGCCGGGCGTGAACACGCCGCACAGATTCTCGGTCATGAAATCGGCCAGCTTGTCAATTTTTGCAAAGCGATTGGCGGTAGAGGATGCCTTTTTAGCGTGAGCCGTCTTTTGGGCAGATGGCGCTGGCGTGCCGTTAGCTGTTGCGGCATAACCACAAAACAGGCAGCAAGCCAACGTGAGACAAATGTTTCGGAAATTTAAGTGTTTCATCTTTTTATGCCTAATGAAGTTTCCGCAAAAATACAAAATAAATATGAATCTCTGCGAAATCACCATAAACTTATGCGAAGGCAAACGCCAAAATTGTGGCTGGCTGGGCTGAAACAGAGATGTAAAGCAAAAGCGCAACCGCTCGTAAATCAAGCAGTTGCGCTTTGTTGTGGTGACCCCCGAGGGGCTCGAACCCTCGACCCATTGATTAAGAGTCAATTGCTCTACCAACTGAGCTAGGGAGTCATCGTCTTATCAATTGCGGTGCAAAGGTACTGCTAATTTTTATACTGGCAAGTGTTTTGACGTTTTTTTTTGAAAAAAAGTGCTTTTTTCTCTTATTGCTGCCATTGGCAAGGCGATTTGGCCATTCAGCGACTGTTTTGTTTGGGCGTTTGGCGGGTAATTTGTAATTTTGTGAAAACAAAACTAATCCATACGAGACGATGAGCAAGAAATATGACTTTGACCGAGTGATTGACCGCCGGGGAACCGGCAGCGTGATGTATGACCTGTGCCAGCAGGAGTTCGGGCGCGACGACGTGCTGCCCATGTGGGTGGCCGACATGGGCTTTGCCGCATGCCCCGAAATCACCCAGGCGCTGGCCGACCGCGTCACGGGGCATCCCATCTATGGCTACAGCGTGCCGCTCGACGGCTACTGGCAGTCTATCATCGACTGGCAGCGCGAGCGCAACGGGCTGGAGTTCACCACCGACGAGGCCTGCTTTATTGGCGGCATTGTCAACGGCTTTGGGCTGGTGTTGCGCCACTTCACGCGCCCGGGCGAAAAGGTCGTCATCCAAGAGCCCGTTTACCATCCCTTCAGGCGCTTGATTACGGGCAACAACCGCATGGTGGTCAACAACGCCCTGCGCCGCACCGGTGACGGGTTCTACGAGATGGACCTGGAGGGGCTGGAGCATATTTTCAAGCATGAAGAGCCGCGCCTGATGGTGCTGTGCAACCCGCACAACCCCGTAGGCATCGCCTGGCCTGCCGATGTGCAGCGCCGCGTGGCGGCATTGGCGCGGCAATACAATGTGGTCGTCTTCAGCGACGAGATTCACGGCGACCTGGTGCTCGGCGGCCGCAGGCACACTTCGTTCCTCACCGTGAGCGACGACGCCCGCGCCGTGGGCATCGTCATGGGCGCCCCCAGCAAGACGTTCAACATCGCGGGCATCGTGAGTTCATGGTGCGTCATCAAGAATCCTGACCTGCGCAGGCCGTTTTTCACCGTCCTCGAGACTAACGAGCAGAGTTCGCCCAACTTCCTCTCAATGACCGCCACTCGCGCCGCCTATCGCCATGGCGGCCCGTGGCTTGCCGAGTGCCTGGAGTACATCGAGGGCAACATCGACTGGCTGGCCGGCTACTGCCGGGACAACATCCCCGGCGTGACCCCCGTCAAGCCGCAGGCGTCGTTCCTCGTGTGGCTTGACTGCACGGGTCTGGGACTCAGCCACGACGCGCTGATAGACCTGTTTGTCAACAAGGCCCGCATCGGCCTCAACGACGGCGCCATGTTTGGCAAGGCCGGCAACGGCTTCATGCGCCTCAACGTCGCCATTCCCCGCACGCTCTTGGAGCAGGGCATGAAGCAGCTGGCCCAAGCCGTAGCCGCCCTCAAGTGAGCCCAATCCACAACAAAAACAAAAACCGCAGGCCGCCTGAATAGCGACTTGCGGTTTCTCACCGTGGAGCTGGAGGGATTAGCGAATAGTATTTCAAGAGTCGTTGAGACACGTTAAAAACTTGTGGTTTAGTGATTTGAGAACGGTCACCGTCTCGTAATGACTGTTGAAGTGCCCTGTCATATTATAAAAGGGGGGTACGGTGTATCCCCGCAAAACTGCTGATAATCAAGTGGAGCCAGCGGCTCCAACACCCTGCGAGCAACACCTCCAAATGATATCTTGTCGTATCATAACACATCATGTCGCCCCATAACTCTGGATGTCGTTGCGGGGGTGGTATGATAATTGTAATTTTGCCCATGTATAAACGATTTTGTGCTAGAATATGAAGAAAATCAACTATAACTGTAGAACGTTTGTGAATCATCGCAATCAGGTGATTGTGAGAGTGCGATGGAACAAGAAGACTGCGAGGTGGCTTTTCCGACCGGGCTTCATGCTGACCCGTTGAAATGGAACGCTGAGACACAGAGACCGGTGCGCGGATCGACTCACATCATCGGACGTGAGAGGAACCCTTCTCGTCTTATCAACGAAAGAATAGATGCAATCTTGGGTGCCATTGAGGAGGCCTTCTCTGAATATGCACTTGCCGGAGTAATGCCGACATCAGAGGACATGCGCGATCTTGTGAACGAGAAGATAGGATCAGTGTCTCCGTTCCAAGACACCCAGGAGAGCGTCATTGATAAATCATTGAAGGAAATCTTTGACGAGTTTCTCACCGAGGGTGCGAAAGAGCGTGACTGGACCAGTGTCGTTCACTACAAGTATGAGCAAATCTGGAAACAGTTGATGGGCTGTGATTCCAATGTCTCTCTTGACACCCTCGACAAGGCAAAAATGATTGAGTTGAAGGAGTGGTACGTCAGGAACAACTACCGCAACCGCACCATCACCAAGCAATTCAAGGTCTTGAGGTCATTCTTAAGATGGATGAAAGCCAACGGCTATCCTGTCCAGGACAGTGCTGTTGACTACAAACTGCACTTGACCGTCACGAAGAAGAATGTCACCTACCTTACGTTTAAGGAACTCAAGCAGTTCTACAAACATCAATTCGCACCCAACCATAAGTACCTCGAACGCGCCCGTGATATGTTCTGTTTCATGTGTTTCACTTCGTTGCGTTACTCGGATTTGGCTCAGCTCAAGAAAGCCCACGTCACCAGTAAGGGTATTGATCTGTACACCAAGAAGACATCTGACCACATCACGATACCCATTATTGACTACGCGCAAGAGATTATCGACAAATATGCTGACTACGAGTCCGAGGATAGCAGTTTGTTCCCTGTCCCTTCGGCGCAAAAGCTGAATGACTATATCAAACTCGCAGCCAAAGATGCCGGCCTGGACAGAGAAGTCGTCAACACATATTTCATCGGCACTCAGCGGCATGATGATGTCAATAAGTTCTATGATATTATCAGCTGCCATGATGCTCGCAGAACGTTCGTTTGTTGCTCTCTGGCCTTTGGTATCCCAGCCCCCGTTGTTATGTCTTGCACCGGCCACAAGGACTACGAGAGCATGAAGCCCTACATTGAAATCGCCAGCGACACACGGCGTATAGAACTCGACAAGTGGAATGGTGTAGATGCGAAATATAACATCATCGAGATGCTTGAAAAATTCGACGCGGACCAGCTCAAGCAAGCCTATGAGCTTATCAAAACATTGGCCTAAAACTGCCGCTTCAGATTGCGTCAAACCCTTATATGTAAGAGAAACACATGCCCCCGAGAGGACTGCTGGCTACAATGAACAGGCTGGCGGCATGAGGGGCAAAGACAACATATAACCCGATGGTATGGACTGGGCGGCGAAGAGTCGTCCAGCACCGCCATCACCAGGCGTTATCACCTGTCGGGGAGACCGTGCCCTCAAGACGGCATAAT
>CALEJB010000053.1 GCA_937898675.1 uncultured Prevotellaceae bacterium | reverse complement strand
TTTACAATTTTTTAGACCACTATTTTCGATAATTTCTTATCCCGAACTGGCGTATTACTTGGCTTCCCAGCCCAGGGCGCTTGCGCCCAGGACGGCCGCGTCGCTCTCCTTGAGCTCGCTGATGAGAATCTTGGTCTTGCCCTTGTATATGCCAAGCACATTGCGCTCAAAGGCCTCCTTAACGGGATCCATGATCAGGTCGCCGCTCTTGGTCAGACCGCCGAACAGTACAAATGCCTCGGGGCTCGAGAATGCGGTGAAGTCGGCCAGCGCCTCGCCCAGGATGGTGCCCGTGTAGTTGAAGATTTCCTTAGCCAAGCTGTCGCCTGCGATAGCGCAGTCATACACATCTTTGCTGGTGATGGCCTCGATGTCATAGTCGCGCAGTTTTGACGGCTCGTTGCGGATTTCCAGAAATTCGCGTGCAGTGCGTGCAACGCCGGTTGCCGAGCAGTATGCCTCAAGGCAGCCTGTGCGGCCGCAACCGCACATGCGGCCGTTGGCCCGCTTGATGACAACATGCCCGAGCTCGCCGGCAAAGCCATCGTGGCCGTAAACCATCTGGCCGTTGACAACGATGCCGCTGCCCACGCCTGTGCCCAGCGTAATCATGATGAAGTCCTTCATGCCGCGTGCAACGCCATAGGTCATCTCGCCAATAGCGGCAGCATTGGCATCGTTGGTGATAATGCACGGGATGCCGAATTTTTCGGTCACCATCTCGGCCAGGGGTATGGGACTGGGCCAGGGCAGGTTGGGGGCCTGGTCAATCATGCCCGTGTAATAATTGCCGTTGGGAGCGCCGATGCCGATGCCGTTAATCTTGCCCTCGCATTCATTGTCCCTGATAAGGCGGGTGAGCTCGGTGTGAAGCTCGTCGATATAGTCCTTGAACTCACTGTGTTTAGCAGTCTTGATTGAGCCGCTGGCAACCACATTGCCGCGTGCGTCAACGATACCGAAGACGGTGTTGGTGCCGCCCATGTCGATACCAATTACATAAGGTTTTGCCATGATTGGGTCGTTTTTATTGGTTGATAAATTATATTTGTTTTCCGGTTGGCAAAGGTAACGTTTTCTCGCCATCATGGCAAGACATTGTGACTTTTTTGCTTCGTTTTAGAACGTGGCCGACAGGCGCACGTTAAACTGGCGGCGCGTCAGATAGTTGGGCACGGCATACTGGATGTCGTTCACGTCGGTAACCCAATAATAACTGCTCACGTTGGAGATGTCCATCAGGTTGAACACGTCTGCGCCAAGCCAGATTTCCTTGAAGTGACTGAATAGACCCGATGCGGGACGGTGCTCCTTGCCGACGAGTTCATAGCTCAGGCCCACGTCAACACGCTTGTAGGCTGGCTGGCGAACGTAGGAGTCAGCTCGGGTCAAGTGGGGAGCCGTGGTGGGCAAGCCGTCGCTAATCACGCCCTTGAGGCTGAACTTGAGCCTCGGGTTGTTGGGGAAGTAGTCTGTGAAGAACAATGCCACGCTGTAGCGCTGGTCGGTGGGGCGGGGCACCTTCACGCCGTTTAGGTCTTCCTGGGTCTTCATCAGCGAGAAACTCAGCCATGAGTCGGTGCCCTCAACAAACTGGCCGAACAGTTTCATGTCCACGCCGGCGATGAAGCCCTTTGACGAGTTGACGCCGCTGTACACCAACTTGAGATTGTCAATCTCATAGGGGATGAGGTCACTCAAGTTCTTGTAGTAGGCTTCGGCGGTGAATTTGAACGGACGGTCCATTGCTCTGAAGTTGTAGTCGCTTCCTAAAATCACCTGGATGCTGCGTTGTGACTTGATGTCTTTGTTCAGCAGGATGTTGCGGTTGCCCAGCGAGTCGGTGACTTGTTGCCGGTACTCTTTATAGAACGGTGCTTGGTAATACACGCCACCCGAAAGCCGCAGCGACAGATTGGAATTGCGCTCCGGGATGTAGCCAAGGCTGAAACGCGGTGAGAACAGGGTCTCGCCGTTGAAGTTCCAGTGCGAGATGCGGACACCTGCATTCAATGAAACCATGCCGTTGCCGGTGCTGAGTCGCCAGGTGTCCATCAGGTAGCCCGCAATGCGCGTTGTGTTGAGGTCGTTGCTCGAAGTCTCGGTAAAGATGACGTTGACTTGGTCGGCGATGTGGGGCAGGGAGTAGCCTGCGCTGTCTCGCCATTGCCATTGGCGGGAGCGGTCATATATGTCCTCGTTGCGCATCGACACGCCGTAGGAGATGCTGTTGTTGTTGATGCCGATGTTGCCGCGCAGCGACAGGTCCATCACGTTCATCTTCAATCGGGTGCGCTCATGCTCGTGATATTTGCCCACTCCCAGCTCCTGGCCTGCCTGGTCGAGCCAGTATTCGCCGTGGATGTCGTATGACACCAGTTCGTCGGTGCGGTAACCCGACGCCTGCAGTGTGATATCGGTGCCCTTGTCGTTGAACTTGTAGGTCGCGGCACCGGCGGCAAAGTAGGTCTGGAACTTGTCTTTCTCGTATCCGTCAAAATAGACGGTGAACGATTTTACGTCCTCGCTGGTGCCAAAGCTTGTCTCGCGGTTCATGGGTGTGAAGCGGTAGTCGTTGATGCTCACGTTGCCCAGCAACGCGATGCGCAGTTTGTCGGTGGGCTTGAACACCAGGCTTGTCTGGTAGTCAAAGTACTGCGGGTCATACTCACCCTTGCTCTCCAGCGAGCCCATCAGCGAGGAGTTGCGTTTGTAGCGCACGCCGTGCATCTGCGAGTAGCCGCTGGTGCTGTGGCCCAGCATCAGGCTGCCGCCCTGAATGCTTGCCGAGAAGGCGCCCTCAAAGGCCTCGGGCTCCCTGTAGCTGATGTCGAGCACCGACGACATGCGGTCGCCGTAGGCGGCACTGAAGCCGCCTGTCGAGAACTCCACCTTGCGCACCATGTCGGGATTGATGATGCTCAGGCCCTCTTGCTGGCCCGAACTGATGAGCTGTGGGCGGTATACCTCGATGCCGTTGATATAGACGCTGTTCTCGTCGTAGGAGCCGCCGCGCACCATGTACTGCGAACTCATCTCGTTTTTGGAACTGACGCCGGCCATGGTCGTCAGCACGGCTTCCACACTGCCGCCCGAGGCGTCGGGCGTGCGCCTGAGGGCGTCCACATCGATGCCCTGCATGCCGGTGGTCTGCTTTTTATATTCGGTAATCTGAACCTCGCCCAGTTCGAGCGTTTTTTCATACAGCTTGGGATTGATTGTCACAGTGCCCTCGGGCTTGATGAACTGGCGCGTGACGGTGGCATAGCCCAGGCAAGTAAATTCCACCATCACCGTGTCGGCGGCTGGTACCGTCATCTCATACACGCCCTTGGTGTCGGTGTTGGTGCCTATGGCCGTGCCCAGGATGCGCACCGTGGCAAACTCGATGGGCTGCCCGGCGTTGTCCACGACTTTTCCCGTGATTTTTACCTGTGTGAATACTGCATTGGCGCACAGCAAGCATGCCAACAGCGATAATATGCGGAGTTGTTGCTTCATTAATGTCTATGTTGTTTATTATAAATAACGTGGAAACCGCCGTTAAAGTATTTACGGCAGGCGAAATGTTACGCTCGTCCCCCACGGGAGGACCCGTTGGTTTGTTATGTCAAATGCGTTGTGTCAGTCGCCAAACATCGAGAACAGGTCAGCGGCGTTCATGCGCTTGTAATTGTCGGGGATGGAGCGGTCGATTTTCACGTTGCCGTTCCAGTCAATGCCCTTGTAGTCAAGCGCAAGCGAGAATTTCTTTTTCTCAAAGGTGCCGGCGGCATTGATGCCGTGGGCAATTTTGCCGGCAGTGGTCGTCTTGATGTCGCTGTAGCTCACCTGGTAGGCGGCACTGGCGCTGCCGTCGCGGACAATGTTGAGCGAAACCAGATGGTTGGTTTTGTCAAAGGTGAAACTGTAGCCGTGGCCCTTGTAGCGCTCGTTGGGGGTGATGACGGTTTTGCCGTCTTTGCTGCTCTCGGTCACGCTTTGCTTGTCATCGTTGCCGAGCGTGCCTTGGCCAATGATGAACGGACGGCCCAGGAAAATGTCCTGCACCGTGCTGACGGTAACGGGAATGCCCGATGTGAGCAGCGACACTTTCTCGGCGATGTAGCGCTTGTGCACCTTGTCAAGAGCATAGACGCTGTCTGCCGTGATGACGATTTTGCCCACCTCAATTCCCAACAGGGGACGGATAGAGATAAACACAGCCTGGTCACGCAGCATGCGCACCTGTACACTCGACGACAATGATTTGCCGCCCGCCGACAGTTTGATGTTGCCGCTTGTTTGCAACGAGTTCCAGTTCCCGATGCCGCCAATAATGCCGTCCCATGCGCTGGCATGCGCCGTGTGCTGGGTGGCGGTTTGTGATGTCATCTGCCTCGTGCCGGATTTGTTGAGCGCGCCGCATGACGCCAGCGTGGCAATGCCGGCTACCAGTGCAATATATACCAAAAAATGTTTCATTGTCAACTTAATTTTCGTAGTAAACTTTGTCTTTCACCTTGCGCTGGAGCAGTTCGTTGTCGGGGTCGTTCTCCAGGGCTTTGGTCCATTGCTCCACGGCTTGGTCTGTCTCGCCGTTGAAGAACAGCACATCGCCGTAGTGCTCCAGCAGGTTGCCGCTGTCGTCTTTTTCGATGGCGCTTTTCATGTATAGCAATGCCATCTTGTAGTCCTTCTTGGCAAAAAAGACCCAGGCGTAAGTGTCAATAAAGTTGCCGTTTTCGGGATTGTCCTGTACTGCAATGGCCGCCATGCGTTCGGCCCGGTCCAGATTTTCTCCTCGCTGAGCCAGGTAGTAGGCATAGTTGTTGAGCGTTCCCGAGTTGGTGGGGTCAAGTTCAAGGGCTGTCTCATAGCACTCGACGGCCCGGCTTGTGCTGTCCATCTCACTATAGGCATCAGCCATGCTGGTGATGACTTCGGCCCTCATTTCGAGGTCTGTCGAGTCGAGTAGTGCAAGCTGCTGGTTGTAGATGCCGATAGCTTTTTCATATTCTTTCATCTGTTGATAGCAACCGCCCACATATCCGTAGAGCGTCAAATCCTCCGGATTGTATTCGAGCGCCTTGTCCGCTGCTTGGATGGCGGCGGGATAGTTGTCGTCCATCATGTTGAGCAGCATCATGTTGCGCCATCCGTCAGCATCGGTTGGGTTGACATCAAGGCTGTAGCCAAGCTGCTCGATGGATCGCTTGTAGTCGTCTTTGGCGGCAAAGTACTCGCTGTAGAGTTCGTGGATTTTGGGCTCGTGGGGGTGTTGCTGGATGAGCACTTCAAACAAGTGGTCCACGCGCTGGGTGGTGTCATTGTCGGCGAGTACGTCGCGTATGTAACTCACCAGCACGGTGAGTTTGGCGTCCACATCAAGTTGCTCGGCGGTGAGGGCGTTGTAGATTTGCTGCTCGTAGGCGGCGCTGTCTCCCACACTGCTGTAATACTCGGCGCGGGCGAGATAGACATAGCCGTTGCCGGGGGCATATTGCTGTGCACGGTCCAGGTAATAAAGCGCGCTGTCGCTCATGTTGTAGTGGCTGAACAGCCCGCTCATGGCGATGTTGATGTAGTCGTTTTCGGGCGCCGTGGCCAGCAGGCTGCGCATTTCTTGGAGCGCGCCCAGGCTGTCGCCCATGGCGATGTAGTTGTCGATTTTGGCCGACGAGACTTGGATAGCATTGCCAAACATTGTCGCGATACTGTCATAGGCGGCATTGCTTTGGTTGTAGTCGCCGGTCTCGGAATAGGCTTGGGCAAGGCGCATCATCAGTTCCACTTTGTTGGGGTTGCTTTCATTGAGTTGCTGCAGGGTGTGCAAGGCTTCCTGGGCGTTCCCAAGCAGCATGTTGGCATCGCTGTAGAATATGGCCTCATAGATGTCGCTGGGCTTGGCGTCAAAGTGTTTCTTCATGAGAGCCAGTCCCAGTTTGACCATAGCCGAGTCAGATGTGCTCAAACCCATCTTTACCTTGCGCAAGCCCAGATAATACGACACGGCGGTGTTGCCCGGGTCAATGTCGTGTGCATACTGCAACAGGTCATGGTATGCATCATAGTTTTCCTTATCCCTGTGAACCAGTGCTTCGGTGTAGATATATTCGGCCTTGCGCTGGTCGGCATGGCTGACATAAACCGTCTTTGCCGCCCCGTTTTTGTCGGCAAAGGCGCTCAGTGCCATCAATGCAATGGCCAAAAGAACAAAATATTGTTGTTTCATTGGATTTTTTTCTGTCCTTATTGAAGTGAATGCCGTGCAAACCTCACCTTGTCCCCGTGTGCCCGAATCCGCCGCCGCCTCGGCCGGTCTCGTCGAGTGCTTCGACCGGCGCCCATTCCACGGTGCTGTGGCGCGCCACCACCAGCTGGCAGATGCGTTCGCCGTCCTCGATGACCTGCGGCGTGTCGCTCAGGTTCACGACGATGATGCCTATTTCGCCGCGGTAGTCCGCGTCGATGGTGCCGGGGGTGTTCAGCACCGTGAGCCCGCGTTTTAGCGCCAGTCCGCTGCGGGGTCTGATTTGGCACTCATAGCCTTCGGGCAGGGCAATTTGGATGCCTGTGTGTATCAGTGCGCGTTGTAGCGGTTGCAGCATCAGCGGCTCTTCAAGCCACGCCCGCAGGTCCATGCCCGCGCTCTGTGCCGTGCCGTATTCAGGCAGCGCATGCGGCCCGCGGTTCACGATTCTTACCTTTATTTTGTCCATGATTGTGGGTTTGTCTGATGATTGGTGTGTGACACCGTTGCATCTGCAAAATTACGACAAAAAAGAAAATCATTGACGATATTGGCGCACATTTTGGATTTTATTTGTATTTTTGTTCTTCATCTCAATCATTGATAACACCAAACAACACTTATAATTATGATTACTGTAACCGATTTCACCGAGTTGGAGGCCATCACCGAGTACCTCAGGAATGTGCCATTTGATGTCACCCGCCGCCGTCTCTACAATGCGACGGACCTCTATGCCGGTTATTACCCTAACGATGAGAAATCCTTCGATTGCTGCTACGACAGCGTGGTGTACAAGTACTATATGGAAAAGGGCGCCCACGCCAAGGATCCGCGCGAAACCTTGTCGCGCTCCTTGCACGACCACAACATCAGCCGGGCGCTCGACGAGTTCCTGAAGGAGCGTGACCCCATGCTGTCGGTGGGCATCATGGGTGGCCACTCGCTGTCGCGCACCGACGGCATGTACCGCCACACGGCCGTCATCAGCAAGCGCCTCACCGAGGAAGGCTTTCTCATGCTCAGCGGCGGCGGTCCGGGCGCCATGGAGGCGACGCATCTGGGCGCTTGGATGGCTGGGCGCACCAGCGAGGAACTGGACACGGCGTTGAAGATTCTTCAGATGGCGCCGTGCTACAAGGACAAGGGATGGCTGTACACGGCATTTGAGGTGATGAGGCGTTTTCCGCAGACTGAATACTGCAGTTTGGGCATTCCCACCTGGCTCTATGGCCACGAGCCCTCAACCCCGTTTGCCACCCACATTGCCAAGTTTTTCCAAAACTGCATTCGTGAGGATGACATTCTCACACTGGCCTATGGCGGCATCATCTACACGCCGGGCAGCGCGGGCACGATGCAGGAAATTTTCCAGGACGCTGTGCAAAACCATTATCTGTCGTTCGGCGTTTCCAGCCCCATGGCTTTCATGGGCAAGGATTTCTGGACCGGGCAAATGCCGGTTTACCCGCTGTTGCAGGACCTGATGGCGAGCGGGCGTTACAAGAACCTGCTGCTGTCGCTCAGCGACACTGCCGACGAGGTCATTGCCGAGATTCTGAAATTCCGTGAAGAGCGTCAGGCGGGCAATGGCAAGGCCCATTGACCGCAATACCAAAAAAATATCGTTTTATTGTAGTTTTCTCACTTGCCCTTGCGTCTAAAGGGTGAAAACTCAGAAATCACAACAACAATGGACAATCAACAAAGCAACTTTGCGCGCATCGTCCGCGAGAACAAGGGCACCATCTACACCGTGTGCTATATGTTCTCCAAGGACAAGGAGGAGGTTGATGACCTCTTTCAGGAAGCGCTTATCAAGCTTTGGCAAGGCTTTGACTCCTTTAAGGGGAAGAGCGACTTGAAGACTTGGATTTACAGGGTCACCCTCAACTCCTGCATCTCCATCGACCGCAAGAAAAAGAGCCGCAAGACTCAACCGCTCCTGGAGGGAATCGACTTGTTTGACAAAAACGATGCCGACAACCGCCAGACCGACATGCTGCATGAACGCATCCAGCGTCTCCAGCCATTCGACAGGGCCATTGTGCTGCTGTGGCTTGAGAATATGAGTTACGACGAGATTGCCCAAATCGTTGGCATCAATGTCAAGAATGTGTCCGTCAGGTTGTACCGCATCAAGGAGCAACTCAAGCAGATGAACTAATCTCTAATTACTGATAAATCTACACAAAAACTATATGGAAACGCAAGACAACTTCAACGAACTCGATGAGATGCGCCAACAGCTCGAGGCGCTCAAGAGCAAGGTGGACAGCCAGGGCCGCTTGAATGAGGACCTGATTCGCACGTCCATTCAGGGCAAGATGCGCTCCATCCACCGCACGCTCTTCAAGGTAGCCCTTGTGTCGGTGCTGGCTGTCCCGCTATGGATTTGGATAAGATTTGACCTGCATCTTTCTTGGCCCGTGGTCATCATGGCCCTCGTCATCATGGTAGGGTCGGTAGTCGGTGACATTATCATCAACCGCATGGATGTGCATCACATGGGCGACGACATGCTCGAGACGGCCAACCGCCTGACGGTGATGAAGCGGCGCCGCAGCATAGCGCAAAGGGTGGGACTGACCGTCTGCTTGATATGGCTCATCTGGCTGGGATATGAGTTATACAGTATGAACAGCGCTGATTTAGGCCCCAAGTTTGCTTGGTTCATGATTGGCTCAATGTTCATTGGCGCCGTGATAGGCGGTGCCATCGGCATGTGCATCTATCACAAGATGCAGCGCGCCAACGATGAGATGATTGACCAGATTCACAAGTTTGTTGATGAACAAAACCAAGACGTATAGCAGTCATAATTTAAAATGAGATGGCGGTCGCCAAGTTTCTTTGCTGAAATTGGCGACTGCTTTTTTGTGTCACTTGTGTGATTGTTGTAACTTTGCACTCACATTTTGCAATGACAGCATGGACAACGACTATATCATCATCAAGGGAGCGCGGGAGAACAACCTCAACGATGTCTCGCTGCGCATTCCCAAGCATCAAATCACGGTTTTCACGGGCGTGTCGGGTTCGGGCAAGAGTTCGCTCGTGCTCGATACCATCGCCGCCAAGTCGCGGCGGGAGTTGAACGACACGTTCCCGACCTTTGTGCAGCAATATCTGCCCAAATACGGTCGCCCTCATGTCGATGCCATCGAGAACCTGCCCATTGCCATCGTTATCGACCAAAAGAAACCCGCCAAGAATTCCCGTTCGACGGTGGGCACCTACACCGACATCTTTGCCTTGCTGCGGCTGCTGTTCTCAAGGGTGGGGCAACCCTTTGTGGGCTATGCCGAATCGTTCAGTTTTAACCATCCCGAGGGTAGCTGCCCGCGTTGCTCCGGCCTGGGCGAAATCCGTGAACTGGACATCCACAAGCTGGTGGACTTTGATAAGAGCCTCAACGACGAGGATACCATCCACTACATCGCCTTTGGCAAGGGCGGCTGGCGCTGGATTCGCTATGCCCACAGCGGGCTTTTTGACTTGGACAAAAAGATTAAGGACTATTCCCCCGAGGAACTTGACCTGTTTCTCAACAGCCCGCAGATTCGCCTCAAGAACCCGCCATCCAATTGGCCCAAGTCGGCAAAATATGAGGGCATTATTCCGCGCATGTACCGCAGCATCATCAACTCCGAGGAGGGACTGCTGCATGCCGCGGTGCTCAACCCCATGCTCAACATGGGCGTGTGCCCCGACTGTGGCGGCACCAGGCTGAGCGAGCGTGTGCGTTCCTGCAGGATTGAGGGCGTGAACATTGCAGAGGTTTGCCAGTATTCCATTACAAAACTCAACGCTTGGATTCGCTCCCTTACATCGCCGCTTGCCGTTGACCTCAAGGCGGCCATCACCGCCCGCCTGACGGCGCTTGAGGAGATAGGCTTGGGCTATCTGAGCATGGACCGCGCGGTGGGCACGCTGTCGGGCGGCGAGGCCCAGCGCTGCAAGATTGCCAAATACATCAATTCGTCGCTCAGCGATGTGCTGTACATCCTTGACGAGCCCAGCACGGGTCTTCACGACCACGACATACGCCTGATGAAGCACTCGGTGCGCCGCTTGCGCGATGCCGGCAACACTGTGTTGCTCGTCGAGCATCACAAGCAGATGATTCGCATTGCCGACCACATCGTTGACATGGGGCCGGGCCCGGGCATCGACGGCGGCAACATTGTGTTTGAGGGCAGTTATGAAGACCTGCTCAGCAGCGCCACCAGCACGGGCCAGATGATGGGCCGCCGCGGCGACTTCAAACCATCGCCCCGCGTGCCCCGGGAGTTTGTGCCTGTGCGGCACGCGGCGTTGCACAACCTGCAGGACTTGAGCGTCGACCTGCCGCTGGGCGTGTTTGCCGTCGTGGCGGGCGTGGCTGGCTCGGGCAAGAGTTCGCTCATGGAATGCCT
Source organism: uncultured Prevotellaceae bacterium (assembly GCA_937898675.1). Classification (GTDB taxonomy): domain Bacteria; phylum Bacteroidota; class Bacteroidia; order Bacteroidales; family Muribaculaceae; genus Sodaliphilus. The sequence goes on along the minus strand of CALEJB010000053.1, from coordinate 77,168 downwards.
GCGCAGGCAATTGAATGCCGGCACCGACCCGCAGACGCCGGTATATATCAGCCAAAAGAACATCGGCGTGAGCCTGCGCTCTACTCCGGCGACCTATATGGATGTCGCTGGTGACATTCGCAAGCGCTTTGCCCGCGCCCACAAGATGAAAGAGCAGTATTTCACCTTTAACGGCAAGGGCGCATGCCCCGTGTGCGGCGGCAAGGGTGTCATCGTGAGCGAGATGGCGTTTATGGACAACATCGAGACCGTTTGCGAGGCTTGCGGCGGCTTGCGCTATTCGCCCCAGGCGCTGGAATATCTGGTCGAGGGCAAAAACATCGCCCAGGTCATGGACATGAGCGTGCGTGTGGCCAGTGATTTCTTCAAGGGCACGGTGATTGAGGAGAAACTCCGTCCCGTGATGGACGTCGGCTTGGGCTATCTGCACCTCAACCAGGCATTGAGCACTCTCTCGGGCGGGGAACTGCAGCGTTTGAAAATCGCCTCATTCCTGGGCGAGCGCAGCAAGTTCTTTATCATCGACGAGCCCACCGACGGCTTGCATGCCAAGGATGTGCGCCACCTCATCGACCTGTTTGAGCAGATGGTGGAGCACGGCAACACGGTCTATGTCGTCGAGCACAACACCGATGTCATCAAGGCCACCGACTATGTCATCGAACTTGGGCCCGGCGCTGGCGAGCAGGGCGGCAATGTCCTCTACGCCGGCGCTCCGCAAGGCATGCTCGGCTGCCCGCAATCGGTAACATCTGCCTACTTGAAGTGATTATCCCCCAATAATCTCTCATGAATGATAAATTTGGTGTATTTTTGCACAAAAAAATAACGCGCAATGGCAATAGAACGAATGGATTGGAACAGGCTCATCAGCGACAAGCGGCTGGGACTGGAGAAGTTTGAAGACAAGAAGGGTGGGGTGCGCAGCGACTTTGAGCGCGACTACGACCGGCTGGTGTTCTCGTCACCGTTCCGGCGCCTGCAAAACAAGACGCAGGTGTTTCCCCTGCCGGGCAGCATCTTTGTCCACAACCGACTGACGCACAGTCTTGAAGTGGCATGCGTGGGCAAGTCGTTGAGCAACGAGGTGGCTCAGCTGATGCTGGATAAATACACCGATGCCCCCTGGCTTGACAAGATGGGTGACATCGGCGAGATTGTCGCCGCGGCATGCTTGGCCCACGACTTGGGCAATCCGCCGTTCGGTCATTCGGGCGAGAAAACTATTGGCGCTTTCTTCAGCGAGGGAAGCGGCATGGCGCTCAAGGACAAGATGACCGAGGCGCAGTGGAACGACCTCATCCACTTTGAGGGCAACGCCAATTCGTTCCGCACGCTGGTCCACCAGTTCAACGGGCGCCGCCCGGGCGGCTTTGCCATGACCTACAGCACGCTCGCTTCCATTGTCAAGTATCCGTTCTCGTCGATGTATGCGGGCAGTAAGGGCAAGTTTGGTTTCTTTACCACCGAGAAGGAGATTTTTGAACGCATTGCCGATGAACTTGGCCTCATCAAACTGGGCGATGAGCGCTATTGCCGCCATCCGCTGGTCTATATGGTTGAGGCGGCCGACGACATTTGCTATCAAATCATGGACATTGAGGACGGCCACAAACTCAAGATTATCGCCACCGACGAGACCATCGACCTGCTGCTGGGATTCTTCACCCCCGAGCGCCAGGCCCAAATCCACACCCACATGGACCGCGTCGCCGACCCCAACGAGAAGATTGCCTACCTGCGCTCATGCATCGTGGGTCTGTTGGTGCAGCAGTGTGCCGCTGCCTTTGTCGCCCATGAGGACGAAATCATGACGGGAACATTTGCGGGCACCCTCATCGACTGCATTGACGAGTTGCCGGGCAAGGCCTATCGCGCTTGCAGCGCCCTGGCGGTTGAGAGGCTGTACCGTGCTGGCTATGTCGTCGATGTGGACTTGGCGGGTAACCGCATCATTAACCTGTTGCTTGAGAAACTGATTGAGGCGGTTCGCTTTCCCGAGCGCAACTATTCGCAGTTGCTGCTCAACAAGTTCCCCCAGCAGTACGATGTGCATGCCCCAGCGCTTTTCGAGCAGGTGCAGGCGGTACTCGACCACATCAGCGCCATGACCGACATCTATGCCCTCAACCTTTACCGCCAGCTGGACGGAATTTCTATTCCGACTGTATAAAAAAATATTGCATTGAACAATGGGACTGATTGACGATAGCAAACGCATCAACGATATTGAGGAGGAACGCGCGATACTCGTGGGACTCATCACGCCCGAGCAGGGCGAGGCCAAGGCGCGAGAATACCTTGACGAACTTGAATTCCTTGCCGAGACGGCGGGTGCAACCACAGTGCGCACTTTCCTGCAGCGCTGCGACTCGCCCAACAGCACATCCTATGTGGGCAAGGGTAAACTGGAGGAGATTGCCGCCTATGTTGAGGAGAATGATATCAACCTAGCAGTTTTTGATGATGACTTGTCGCCCAAGCAGGTGGCTTTCATCGAGAAGGCCCTCAAGGTCAAGACGCTCGACCGCACCAGCCTGATTTTGGACATCTTTGCCAAGCGCGCCCAAACGGCGAGCGCCAAGATGCAGGTGGAACTGGCCCAGTACCAGTATCTGTTGCCCCGCTTGACGGGCATGTGGACCCACCTGGAGCGGCAGCGAGGCGGCATCGGCATGCGTGGCCCCGGTGAGGCCCAGATTGAGACCGACCGCCGCATTGTCAAGGCCAAGATTTCGCTGCTGAAGCAGAAACTGGCGCAACTCGACAAGCAGAAGGCCACCCAGCGCAAAAACCGCGGCAAGCTCACCCGCATAGCCCTCGTGGGCTATACCAATGTGGGCAAGTCCACGCTGATGAATGTGCTGAGCAAGAGCGAGGTGTTTGCCGAGAACAAACTTTTTGCCACTCTCGACACCACGGTGCGCAAGGTGGTCATAGCCAATCTGCCGTTCCTGCTGACCGACACCGTGGGCTTTATCCGCAAGTTGCCCACCCACTTGGTCGAGTCGTTCAAGAGCACCCTCGACGAGGTGCGCGACAGCGACATCCTGGTGCATGTGGTGGACATTTCCCACCCCCAGTTCGAGGAGCAGATCGAGGTGGTCAACCGCACGCTGCAAGAGGTGTGCGGCGCCGGCGGCAAGGATATGGTTATGGTGTTCAACAAGATTGACCAGTTTACCTACACGCCCAAGGACGACGACGACCTCACACCGCGCTTGCGCGAGAACATTCCACTCGACGAACTGCAGGAGTCATGGATGTCGCGCATGGGGGATAACTGTGTGTTCATCAGCGCCAAAAAGCAGCAGAACATCGAAGCGTTGAAGAAACTGCTCTATGAAAAAGCTAAAGCGGTCCACCAGGCCCGCTTCCCCTACAACGATTTCCTCTATCAGACCTACGAGGACCTGACCGAGTGATTACGGGTTGTAGTAATCCTTGTTGTAGTAATCTAAAATCTGGATGCAGTGGCTGTATGCCTCGGCGGCGGGACCGTCGGGGTCAAGTTCCATGGCCTCGAGGTAACTGTTGAGTGCCATGCGCACATTGCCGCTCTGGCGGTAGGCGTTGCCGCGCAGGTAATAGGCGGCAGCCAGCGTTTCCTTCGTCACGGCCTTGCTGTCGATAATCTCACTGGTGGCATCGAGCGCTTTTGCGCCCTCGCTGCGTGACAGCATTTCGCGTATCTCTTGTATGGTTTTCATCTTATTTTCTGCTTTATTGCGACAAAGTTACTCCAACTTCATGAAAAATAACTACCTTTGCCCAAAATAATTTCTTTTGACATGGATAATAATAACGACAACCTCAAGAACCATCAGCGTTTGGGCCAACTCAAGAATCTCGTGATGCTCGCCGCTGCCGACGGCCGTTTTACCGACAGCGAGTTGGCAGTGCTGCTTGCTGTGGCATCGCGTGAGCACATCTCTCCCGAAGATTTCAATAAGGTGATTGACGACCCCGACAGCGTCAATATCGTCCTCCCCGAGGACGAGGACACCAAGCTCAATTACCTGCGCGACATGGTGGCATTGATGATGATTGACGGTGACCTCGATGAGCAGGAACTCGCCATTTGCAAGGTCTATGCCATCGCCCTGGGCTATAACAGCAAGATTGTTGACGGCATGATTGCCGACATCGTGGATGCCCTTGATGCCGAGGCCCGCGAGGAGTAACGGACTTTGGCACAACTTTTGCCAAATCGTTAAATATAAACCAATAATACAAGAATAATGAAGAAATCAGTTATTGCAGCACTATGCGCATCGGCATTGTTGTTGTCGGGTTGTCAGTCCTATAACCAGTTTGCCGGCGTTGTGACTGGCGCATCGGTTGGCGGAATGTTTGGCAGTGCGATTGGCGCCGTTACCGACGGACCCCGCGGTTACGACACGGGCCGTCTGTTGGGCATGGCCATTGGCGGCATTATTGGCGCCGCCGCCACGGCTCCCAAAACCCAGGACGGCAATTACCGCACATCTGACATGTATGGCGATTATGGATATGAGGACTATCGCGAGAACAATTCTTACAGCCCCTATGCCGACATCCAGATTGTTGACTTGCGCTTTGTTGACGAGAACAACAACAACGCCCTCGATGCAAGCGAGCACGCCAAGTTGGTGTTTGTGATTCGCAACACTGGCAGCCACTATGTACGTGACATCGCTCCGGTGATTACCGTCACGGGAACCAAGCAAATCTATCTCTCGCCCACAGCCATTGTGAGTGAATTGGGACCGGGCAAGGCTGTGCGCTATACGTCAGAGGTTGTCGCTTCCAAGAAACTGAAGGACGGCAATGTCGAATTTTTGATAGGCCTCTCCGACGGCAACAGGCAATACACGATGACGTCGTTCCAGCTCCGCACCCGCCGCAGATGATTAATATTAGCATCACTTTATATATTCAACCCAGGCATTTCTATCAAAGATGCCTGGGTTGATTTTTATGTTACAGCATGAGCCGGCGGCTTGCATGATGCCTGAATCACAGGATAACCCGCTCGGCCGCGACTGGCTCGTTGACAAATGCGCTGGCCAGGGGGGAGAAATGCTCCGGGTCTTCGGTCGTGTAGTAGCGGCAGGTGCCGCCGCGGCTGCAATGACGCTCAATCTCGGGATGCCGCTGCAGGTAGTCGGCCAGGCTGGCGGCCACGATAGGCCCCTGCTCAACGATGTTGATGCCCTCGGGCATGTAGCGGCCGATTTTGTTGATTAGCAGCGGATAATGCGTGCAACCCAATATCACCGTGTCGATGTCGGGGCACTCGTTGAGCAGCTGCCCGATGTCCTTTTGCACAAAGTAGTCTGCGCCGTCGCCGTCGCTCTCGCGGTTCTCCACCAGCGGCACCCACATCGGGCAGGCATGACCGTGAACGGTGCAGTCGGGATACATCCCTTCAATTTCAATGTTGTAACTGCGGCTGGCGATGGTGCCCGGCGTGCCGAATACGCCCACGTGGCCGGTCTTGGTCATTTGCCCCACGCACTCCACCGTCGGCCTCACCACCCCCAGCACGCGCCTGTCGGGCGCGATGCGGGGCAGGTCCTGCTGTTGGATGGTGCGCAGCGCCTCGGCCGAGGCTGTGTTGCAGGCCAGAATGACCAGGTGGCATCCCCTGCCGAACAGGTGCTTCACTGCCCGGAGCGTGAACTCATACACCAGCTCCCGCGAGCGCGTTCCGTACGGCGCACGCGCGTTGTCGCCCACAAACAGGTAGTCATAATCGGGCAACACACGCCTGATGTCCCGCAGGATTGTCAGTCCTCCGAACCCCGAGTCAAACACCCCTATCGGCGCGCGCTCCGCGCTGTTTTCCTTCTCTTGTGACATAGGCTTGTCGTTTTCTCTTGTGCAAAGGTAGTGCAAATCGAACGCAAAACAAAACAAGCGGGCTTGTTTTTTTTGCCGAGATGCCGCCTACCTTGGCCGCAAAGCGGCAACGGAGTGCAAATCGGGCTGGCGAGCAAGTATTAATCATAAAAGAAAGTTGTTCTTGTTGTTCAAAGTTGTCTATGTTGTTTGATAAAGCCGTGCAAATAAAATTCATCGTATGGCATATTATTTGACTGGCAAAAAAGGAGTATCTTTGCCGTCAAGCAAGATTAAACAACAGAACTATGAAAAATTTTGAAGACAGGCCGCGGTTCACGCCCGACAAAATCAAAGCGTTGAAGGATGACGAAGTCTTTGTGTTCGGCAGCAATCTGCAGGGCATGCATGCTGGCGGGGCTGCCGCTGCCGCATGGCGTTTCTTTGGCGCTGTGATGGGGCGGGGCGTAGGATTGCAGGGACATAGTTATGCCATACCGACGATGCAGGGCGGAGTAGAAACCATCGCCCCCTATGTCGATGAGTTTATTGATTTTGCCCGCCGGCACGGGGATTTGTACTTTTATGTCACGCGCATTGGCTGCGGCATCGCAGGTTTCAGCGACGAGCAAATCGCCCCGTTGTTCCGCAATGCGCTCTCTCTGCCCAATGTGTGCCTCCCCAAGTCCTTTGTGGACTTCATCGGCCAATAGCGGACATTTTCGAGGCAACTGTTGTGCGCATGGACGGAAATTTGTAACTTTGCAGGTTAAAAGCGTTGATTCATGAATTTACAACCGTTCAAACCCTATAGCCTGAACTTGCATGGCCGGCTGGTCGTCATCGACCGTCCGTGGGTCATGGGTATCGTCAATGTCACTACCGACTCGTTTTACAGCGGCAGTCGCACGATTGACGAGCAGTCGCTTGCCGCCCGTGTGCAGCAGTTGGTGGCCGAGGGTGCCGACGTCATTGACCTTGGGGCTTGCTCCACGCGGCCCGGCAGCGAGCCGGTGCCGGCGGGTGACGAGGCCGACCGCCTGGCGATGGCGCTCAATGTTGTGCATGGGGTTGCGCCCGGGGTGATGACCTCGGTGGATACCTATCGAGCCGGTGTTGCCCGCCGTTGTGTCGAAGAGTGGGGTGCCGACATCATCAACGACATTTCGGGCGGAACGCTTGACGGGGACATGTTTGCTACTGTGGCCCGGTTGCGGGTGCCCTATGTGCTGACACACATGCGCGGCACGCCCGCCACAATGTCGCAGATGACCGACTATGACGACGTGGCTGCCGATGTGCTCGAGTGGATGGCGCGCCGCATCGATGAGTTGCGCCAGATGGGCGTCGCCGATGTGATAGCCGACCCGGGCTTCGGTTTCGCCAAGACGTTGGAGCAGAATTATGAGTTGCTCTCGCAACTGGAGGCTTTTCACGCTTTGAATGCCCCCTTGCTCGTGGGCGTGTCGCGCAAGCGCATGATTTATGAGGCTCTGGATTGCACCGCCGACGAGGCCCTGAACGGCACTACCGCCTGCAACACTACCGCTCTGCTTCAGGGCGCCCACATCCTGCGTGTCCACGATGTCAAGGCGGCTGTTGAGTGCCGCGCAATAGCGGGCCGCATGATGAATAATGACATAAATTAAGATACACTACATGGCAAGTTCAATCTTTGCATACTTCAGCATCAAGGACCTGGCGGACATTCTGCTGGTTGCCACGCTGCTGTTCTACTTGTACCGCACGATGAAAGACTCGGGCTCGCTCAACATCTTTGTGGGTGTGATGGCCTTTGTTGTCACTTGGGTGGTGCTGTACAAGATTATGGACATGCGCCTTATCGGCACCATTATGGACAAAATCATCGACATCGGTTTGTTCATCCTGGTCATTCTGTTCCAAGACGAAATCAGGCGGTTCCTGACCGAGGTGGGCTCTCACCGAGGCCTCAAGAAGTTCAGTAAGTTGTTCAAGAGCAAGGTGGAGACCGATGAAGAGCGCAAATGGATTTTGCCGGTTGTATATGCCTGCATGAGCATGTCCAAGAGCAAGACAGGAGCACTGATTGTCGTGCAGCAGAATTTGTCGCTGGCTGATTATGAGCGCACGGGAGACATGATCAAGGCGGACATCAATTCGCGTTTGATAGAGAATATCTTCTTCAAGAACAGTCCGTTGCATGACGGCGCTCTCATTATTGCGGGAAACAAAATCATGAGCGCCGGCTGCATCCTGCCCGTGTCGCACGACACCAATATCCCGCGTTATCTGGGACTTCGCCACCGCAGCGCCAAGGGCATCTCGCAGGCTACCGACGCCATTGCCATTGTCGTGAGCGAGGAGACGGGCCGCATCTCATATGCCCACAAGGGCGAACTGCACTTGAACCTCTCCAGCACCGACCTTGAGCACGCTTTGTCTGCGCTGGTCAATGATGACAACAATAATACCTCTAAGGATTGATGTTTGATATCGACGGAACACTGGTGAGCCTTGACCTGGTGGAGCGTTTCTTTTGTTGCGACTTGGAGACGTGCCTGGGCGCTTGTTGCATCGAGGGCGACTCGGGAGCGCCCCTCACCGAGGAGGAATACAAGAAACTCAAGGAGGTTTTGCCCGAGGTTTGGGATGACCTGTTGCCGCAGTCACAGCAGCAAATCAGGGAGCATGGCGTGGCCTATCTCGACTGCGAGGGCGAACTGGTGACGCAACTCGTTGGGGGCGCCAACTGCGTGTTCACGACCTATGAGCGCGGCGGCATGTGCCTGTGCGCTATTGAGAAGGCCTACCGCGAGGGACGCATCACATGGCGCAAGCCTGCCTCGTGCTACCTGTATCCTGCCCGCATCAAGAAATTCCCGGGCTATGAGGCGGTAAACTATGACCGCTGGAAAATCTGTAAATGCGCCGAGGTGCTGGGCCGTCGCGAGGGCATCCGCCTCTACCAGTTCCTGCGCGAACCGCTCATCGAGCGCTATGGTGAGCAGTGGTACAACACCCTGGTGGCCAACTGCGAACTTTATATCAAGGAATACTTATCGTAATAAATGATGAAAATAAAGACTAAAATTCTGTTACTGTTTGTCTTGTTGCTCACCGCGCTGTCGGCGGCGGCTCAATTCTCGATTGACGGCAAGCATCCCGTCATGGACAATCGCACGGGGAAGTTGCTGATGACCATGCCCGAGGCAGCCTTTGACGGCCCCTGTACCGCCCGTGTCGCTATGGATGATACTGTGGCATGGGTAAAGATTGCCGGTAAGCAGATTCGCACCCCGAGCGACATCCAGCTGCCCAAAATCAGCGGTGACACCGTTTTCAGTGTGATGTATTCCACCCATGGGCACATCATGACCGTGCAGCTTCGTTTCACCTTCTTGCCCATCGTGTGCATCACGGGCAACACCGACACCATCTATCGTGTCATGCCCGTGCAGGTTACTTTGCCCGACGGCGACAGTACTCAAGAGTATCGCGCCCGCGTGAAATGGGCGGGTGCTTCGACAGCGCTCAAGTGGATTGAAAAACACAGTTTTCATCTCAAGTTTATCGACGAGAATGACGAGAAGATGGATGTCTCGTTCTTTGGCCTGCGCGACGACAATCATTGGCGGCTTGATGCGGGCACAATGGACATGATGCGCATACGCAACAAGGTGGCCCACAGCCTGTGGCAGGACTTTGACAACAAGCCTTACTATGCCGATAAGCAGCCCAAGGCCCGCACCTACACCCGCGGCGGGCTTGTCGAGGTTTTTATCAATGGGGACTACATGGGTTTCTTTGACTTGACCGAAGTGCTCGACCGCAAGCAGATGAAACTCAAGAAGTATGACACCGAAGCTGAGAAGTTTCACGGCATGCTGTGGAAGAGCAAAAACGACACGCAGCAAGTGATGTTCATCACCAATGCCCGCTGCGACGACACCAAGGACTATTGGGCGGGATTCAGCCTTGCCTATCCTGATATCGACGAAGTGTGCCCCACCGACTATTCAGTGCTGAGAAATGCCATCGACTTTGTTGCCAAGAGTTTCAATTCCGAATTCCGCGCTCAGGTGGACGAGTATTTCGATGTGCCCATCTTTGAGGACTATTTCGTCTTTATCCAGACGCTCTTTGCGATGGACAATACCAGCATCAACATGGTGTATGGCTGCTATGACAGTGAGGTGGACAAGAAACTCACGCTTGCCGTCTGGGACTTGAACGCGACCTGCGGCGCACATTGGCGCAACCATGACGGCTTTTACAGGGCCGCTGAGATTCAGCCCGAGAATGACATGGACTCGATTCGCACCGATTGGTCCCGCTTGCCCATCAACCGCTTGCTCAAGAGGATGAGGGAATTGCCCGACTTCAAGTGGCATGTCACCAACCGCTACTGGCAGTTGCGCCAGACGGTGCTCAATCCCGATAGTCTGGTGGCCCGATACTCTGCGGTGTATAACCGCCTGGACCATGCCGGCGCGCTGATTCGCGAGACCGAGCGCTGGTCTGGCTGCGAGGATTTTGCCAAGCGCCCGTTGGACTTTGACGATGAGTACAATTACTTGTGCGACTGGATTAGGCGGCGCATCGCCTATCTTGACACCCACACGTTTGCCTGTCTGCGCGGCGATGCCGACGGCAATGGCATGATAGATCCCATGGACATTTCGGCGTTGATAGATTATCTCCTGAATGGTTCCGTGTCGTTGAATAAGATAAATGCCGACATTAACGGGGACAATGAGATTGACGCGTCTGATGTGTCCGCGATTATTGACCTGATGTTGAATCATTGATAGTTGCTGCCCAATGGCTTGCCGCAGGATTATTCCGCTGATTTGTATGGCATTGTTACTATGCACGGCTTTGCCGTTAAGCGCCCAGTTCACGCTGTGCGGCAAGCGGCCTGCCTATGACAAACGCACGCAATCTTACCTGCTCACCGTGCCGGAGCAGTGGTACGGCACAGCGCGCACGTTGCCGATTGCCGTTGACAGCGATGTCCGCTGGTTTGTCTTTGATGGCGACATTGTTTTTGGCAACACGATAGACATTCCCATCGTCAAGGGCGACACTGCCTACTCGGTGGACTATTTTCGTGACGGTGTGGCCTGTGGAGCGCAGTTGCGTTTCACGTTCTTGCCCGTGATGGAACTTGTGGGCACGTTCACCGATGAGTATTCCCAGGGCGAGGTGTGGTACACCGACCCCAATGGCGCTTCAACCGACTTGATGCCTGCGCGCCTCAAGTGGGCCGGCTCATCGACAAACCGCCGCTGGTTTCACAAGCACAACTACCACATCAAGTTTGTTGACGCCAGCAGTGACAAGTTGGACCGCTCCTTCATGGGACTGCGCAGCGACAACCATTGGCGCCTGGATGCAGGCATGATTGACCTGGGCCGCATACGCAACAAGACGGCTCACGCCCTGTGGGCCGACATGGGTACGCCTGTTTATTATTCCGACCGTCAGCCCAATGCCCGCAACTATTCACGCGGCGGCCATGTCGAATTGTTCTTGAATGACACCTATATGGGTTTCTATGACCTGGCCGAGGTCGTGGACCGCAAGCAGATGAAACTTAAGTCCTACGACGAGGCATCAGGCGTTTTCCACGGCATGATGTGGAAACTGATGGATGACAGTTGGCAGACGCTGTTTGTCGCCGACTCAACCTATGACAACTCCCAGCAAATGTGGGGTGAATACAAGGTCATGTATCCCGATATCGACGACGTTTGTCCCACCGACTTCAGCCTGATGAGCAATGCTGTCAACTTTGTGGCGACCAGCGCCAACAGCGAGTTTGAAGCGCACATCGGCGAATACTTTGACCTGCCCGTGCTGGTGGATTACTATGTGTTCATCCAGATGCTCAACGGCATCGACAACACTTGCAAGAATATGTATTTTGCCTGCTACGACCGCGCCGTTGACAAGAAACTCACCCTTGTCGTGTGGGACCTGGACGCCACAGTGGGGCAGCACTGGAGCGACATCGACGAATGTTACCGCACCCCGGAGGTGGGGCCCGAGGCCAATCTGTGGCAGAATTCCTATCTGCGCCTCAATCGCCTTTTTGGACGGTTGATGACATTGCCCAGTTTCCGCAAGGCTGTACAAAACCGGTATTGGGAACTCCGTGAGACGTTGTTCCAGCCCGATAGCCTCATCGCGCGTTATGCCGGCACCTATGCCCGCCTCGATAGGTGCGGAGCACTGGCGCGCGAGGTGGAACGCTGGTCGGGCGACACCGACATTGCCAAGCGCGAGCTCAATTTCAACAGCGAGCAGGAGTACCTGAGCGACTGGTTGCGACGCCGCGTCGCTTATCTCGACGACAAGGTTTTCCGTCGCTTTAACGGTGACGTCAATGGTGACGGCGAGGTCAATCTGGCCGATGTGAATGTCATCATCAATGTGATTTTAGGTGCCCGCCATGTGCCGCTCTCGGCCGATGTGAACGGCGACGGTGAGGTCAATATCGGTGATGTGAATGCAGTTACCGACGCGATTTTTGGCAACTGAATGGTCACAATTTCCTCAATGATAGAAAAAAATAACGTTTTTCGCTTGCTGTTTCAGCAAAATGTACTACCTTTGCACCGCTTTTCGTAATCTCTGACAAGATATTAGAGTGGCTTGTGTATATTGCGAAGTGATTATTAACACATTAAATATAGAATCAAATGGATTTGATTAAAATTGCAGAACAGGCATTTGCTACAGGCAAGCAGCACCCGGAGTTTTTCCCTGGTGACACAATCACGGTAGCATACCGCATCAAGGAGGGTAACAAGGAGCGTATCCAGCAGTACCGCGGTGTGGTTCTTAAAATCACTGGCGAGGGTGAGAAGAAGCGTTTCACCGTTCGCAAGATTAGTGACAACATCGGTGTAGAGCGCATTTTCCCGCTCGAGTCCCCGTTCATTGACAGCATTGTCATCAACAAGCATGGTAAGGTGCGCCGCGCCAAGCTGTATTACCTGCGTGGTCTCACCGGTAAGAAGGCTCGCATCAAGGAGCGCCGCATCGTCAAGAAGGAGGCTTAACCCGCTCCCACGCGATTGCGATAACACATCAAACTGCGTCTGGCATCTGCCGGGCGCAGTTTTCTTTTCGGGACATTCGGCTCGATTGGAGCGGTTGTTGTTATATGGTTTGGGCTTGTGCTCAGTCGAGGAATCGCTTGTCAAGGCCGTGGTAGTGGTCGATGCGGCGGTCGCGCAGGAATGGCCACCAGCGCCTCACTTGCTCGCTGCGTTCCATGTCCACGTCGATGATGGCGGTCTCCTCTTTGTCGCTTGACGCCTGATACAGCAATTCGCCTTGCGGCCCGGCCACAAAGCTGCTGCCCCAGAATGCGATGCCGCGCGTCTGCCCCGACGGGTCCTCTTCGTGGCCAACGCGGTTGACGGTGACCACGGGCAAACCATTGGCGACGGCGTGGCCGCGTTGCACGGTCATCCATGCGTCGCGCTGGCGCTGTTGTTCGTCGGGTGTGTCGCTGCTCTCCCAGCCGATGGCTGTGGGGTAGATGAGCAGTTGCGCGCCGCGCAAGGCCATCAGGCGCGCGCCCTCGGGATACCACTGGTCCCAGCATACCATTACGCCCAGACGCCCCAACGAGGTGTCGATGGGCTGGAAACCTTGGTCGCCGGGGGTGAAGTAGAATTTCTCATAGTAGGCGGGGTCGTCAGGTATGTGCATCTTGCGGTAGGTGCCGGCGATGCTTCCGTCGGCGTCAAACACAAGTGCCGTGTTGTGGTACAGACCAGCCGAGCGGCGTTCAAACAGTGACGTCACCAGCACGATGCCGCACTCGCGTGCCACGGCGGCATACTGGGAGGTGACATCACCGGGAATGGGAACGGCCAGGCCGCAGTTGTCCACATTCTCCACTTGGCAAAAGTAAAGCGAGTCATGCAGTTCCTGCAGGACGATGAGCTGTGCGCCTTGGGAGGCAAGGTTTTTTATCTTGGTGATGAGCGCGCCGCGATTGGATGCGATGTCGCTGGTGTTGTGCTGTTGAATGATGCCGATTTTCATGTTTTGGAATTACGGTGTTTTCTATTATCGGGCACAAAATTACGCAAAATTTTGCTTGCTTCAGTTAGACTACGATACCTTTTTACCTAATGTTGAGTGCGCCTCGCGGCAGTTGCATGGTGGCGCAGTGCAGCGAGCCGTGCTGGCAGATGAGCGGACGGCAGTCAATGCCCTTGACTTGGCGGCCTGGGAAAGCCTGGGCGATGGTTTCAAGCGCGCGGACGTCGTTCTCGGGCTGGCCGTACAGGGGCACCAGCACCTGGGTGTTCATGACCAGGAAGTTGGCATAGGTGGCGGGCAACCGTGAAATCTCGTCATAGATGGGGTCGGGCAGGGGCAGCTTGAGCAGGTGGTAATGGTTGCCGTCGGTGTCGGTGAACTGCTTCAACTGCTGCTCCATCGCCATGAGCGGGGCAAAATGCCCGTCCGCAGGATTGTCGCAGCCGGTGTAAAGGATCACGCCGCCGGGAGCAAAGCGTGCCAGCGTGTCGATGTGACCGTCGGTGTCGTCGCCTTCAAGTTCGCCATGGTCGAGCCACAGCATTTTGATGCACCCCAGGCGCTCAAGAAGCCTCTGCTCCAGTTTATCGCGCGTCATGCCGTCGTTGCGGTTGGGTGCCGTCAGGCAGCTGGTGGTTGTCATCACCGCACCATTGCCGTCGGTCTCAATCGAGCCGCCCTCGAGGACGATGTCGCGCCAGTTGATGAGCGGCATGCGCCACATTCCAACCACCCCTAAACGTTCGTTCACCAGATTGTCGCAGTCGGCGGCAAATTTCATGCCCCAAGCGTTGAAGGTGAAGTCGGCAAGCACATGGCGTCCGTCCTTGAAAACCGTGATGGGGCCGTAATCGCGCACCCATGTGTCGTTGGTGGGCAACTCGGCAATGGTGACTTGTTGCCAGTCCACATCAGGGCCGAGGGCGTCCCTCACATCCTCGGCGCCGGGCGCGACAATGACGAGCCGTTCTCCGCCGTCAAGGATGGCGCGGGCAATCTCTTGGTAACATGCTGTCACCTCGTCGAGCATGTAGGCCCAATCGGTGCCGGCGTGAGGCCATGCGATGAGGATGCCGTCTTGTGAATCCCACTCGGCGGCAAAACTGCGGTTGCGTTTATTCGAAAACATGTGTTGGATGTGGTCATGCGGCCGGTTTGCGGCCTTTAATGTTCTTATATATTGTTGCCAAACTCGTCGTAGGTGTCCCAATAGGAATCCTGGTCTTCGATTATCTCGTCAATAAAGTCGCGATAGCCCGTCTTTGTCTCATATCCGTTTTCCTCGCACCAGGCCTCGTAGTCTTCGTTGAAGCCGGCCTCTTCGCGAAGTTTGCGCTGGAACTCCTTGTCCAACTCAGACGTGTTGCTGAAACGGTCAAGCAACTCGCGTAGTGTATCAGAAAAATCGTTCATGTTCATATTTCCAATGTTATGTTCAGAAACAATGACCCGGAGGTGTCTGGCATTGTTGATATTGACTCGTTTTTTTCAATTTTCAAATTTAGTGCTTTTTTCTGTATTGAGTGGAAAAGTTTAGTTAAAAAAACATTATGCGAGGTGTTGTTGGCCAATAAACTACTGAATTCAGTATAATTTAATTTTTATTAAAAAACAGGTGCCTGATTATGGCACTATGTAGGCCTAATTTTGCGGCATCAAAGGAGAAATACATATCAGGGTACCCTGGGAAAATAGACCATGAAAGGCACTATCGCAGTGACTGAGAGGTGGCATTTCTGATACTCCGGAACGGATCAAGAATATGCCGCCTTTCTTTGTCGCTGTGGGTGTTGGGGTTGATAATTTGCGCGATGAGCAAAAAAACTTTGTTTTGTTGTCAATTTTGTCGCGGTGATATGATGAACTTGTCGTATCTTTGTGGCGTTGTTGGCAGCAGGGACTGGCGGCAACAGTTTTATTACAGGAAAAAGTGATTCAAGAAACCCAAAACGGTCATGATGAAATGGTCCAAAAGTTTGTTGGCTGCGATGCTGCTGTCCTTGTTGGCAGGCTGCTCGGGCAACAATCTTGAAAAAATGATTCCCGCCGATGCCATTGGCGTGGTGGCTTTTGATGTGCCCAAAATTCTCGACGAGACAGGACTTGTTGACGACGGCAAGATTGTGTTGCCCGAAACTGTGCGCCAGGCAGTTGACGATAATGACACTGCCCCATTGTGCGTACTGCTCAACGACCTGTCGCAACTGGGCCTCGACACCGACAGCAAGGCATACGCGTTCTTCTCATCTAAGTCGTTCGGCAGGGTGCTGTTGGCCGGCCTGGATGATGCCGGTAAGGCACGCAAGACATTGGAACTGCGTGCTGGCGGCGACTTTGCCAAGGTGGAGGGGCTGGATTGCATGTATGTCAAGGACAAATTGTATGCCATCGACGATGACGTGTTGTTTGTGGGCTCGGTGAGCAAGCCAATGGATGTGAATCGGGCCGCCAAGGCAGCAAAAGGCATTCTCTCCAAGACATCGACAAGCATCACAGACAACAAGGATGCCATCAAGTTGCTGCGCAACGGCGACAATGACATCAACATGTGGGTGCAGGGCAAAGGGCTCAAAAGCATTCTCAACAAGAGCGATGTCTATCGAGAATTGGCCAAGCGTTTCCCGCTGGTCGAGATTTTCACCGAGAGTGACATCGACGCGATGACCTGTTGCATCGACCTCGATGCCAAGGAGGTGAAGATGGAGACCCGCATCCTTGCCAAGGAGGACAGTGAATATGCCCGCCTGCTTACTGCAACCATCGCCAAACCTACGGGTGACGTGCTCAAGGCCATCCCCAACTCGATGGACTATATTTTCTCGATGAGCGTCAAGGGTGATAACTTTGTGAAACTCGAGCAGATTCAGCAGTTGTTGCAACTGTTTGGAAATCTGCCATATATTGGCCGTATCGATTTGGCGAGCATCCTTTCAACCGTTGACGGGCCATTCTCGGTTGGCCTCGCGCGCGACCCGCACCTTGAGGGCGAGTGGAACATGGTGCTGGCCGCCCGTTCGACCGACCCCGACGCAGTCGTCGGTCAAATCAGTGCATTTGCCAACTCGATGGGGCAGGCGCCCGAACTCTATGACGATGAGTATATCTACCAATATGACAACAAGATGATACGTGTCGGCATTACAGACGGCATCCTCTATGTCAAGGTGCTGGACTATGAGCAGACCGAGGGGTATGCCTATGAGATGCAGCCCGTGCGCGACTTCTTTGACAATGCATTGTTGGGCTTCTTTGCACAGACACGCAACGACAGCGTCTGCGGGTACCTCAACTTTGGTTTACAGGACATCTTCAACGGCAAGGGGCGGTTCTATACCAACCAGCCCAAAGCCAACGCGGCGCAGGAATTCCTGCGTGCGTTGTGTGGCATCAAGGTGCATGACAACTTTGGCAACGAGGACGGTGAAGAAGGCACCGCCGGATTTCTGCTGGACTCAGACATACAGTTGCGTCCCGTCAATTAATGCGTGACTGAATGAAAAAAATGGTCAGGGCCGCCCCCTTATTGGGGGGCGGCCCTGACCATTCGGGGTCAGCGTCGATGCGCTGCCAGTGATTTAGAACTTGTAATTGAGGCCCAGCCCTACTACGGCCTGATCCACTTTGCGGACGATGGTGTGGCGGAATTCAAGGTTTGCGCCAAAGTGCTCGTTGAACTCATATTCAACGCCTGCACCCACATTGAGGCCGACATGATTCTCTTCATCATCACCCAATTTTACCATTGTGTAGTTAAGGCCAGCGAGCGGGTAGATGTACAGCTGCTCGTTCCACAGGCCTACCAGATAATGGGCGTTGATGTTTACGTCCCACCAGTTCACATGGTCTTTCTCAAAGAAGTAGTTAAAGCCCACCTCGGCCCTCAATTGGTCAAGAACGCCATACTGGAAACGGGCGCCCAGTCCCAGACTCTCAATCTCACTGCCATAAACCAAATTGGCTCCGACGGCGGTCTCGCCCTGGTGTACCTGTGCCTGGCCAATGCCCACGCCCAGCATGAGAGCGCACACTAAAGTTAAAATCTTCTTCATAGTTTTTTTGTTTTTTAATGTTTAATATGGAAATGTTGTTGTCTCAATGAATGTGTAAAGGTACTGCAAAAAAATGATGTGTACAACAGTAACGGGCAAAAACGACAAAAAAAGCTGCCCTTGTGAGGCAGCCTGTACTGTGTTTTACCAAAATGTTTGCAATCGCGACTTAGCCTAGATAGGCCTTGAGCAGCTTGCTCTTTTGGCCCTTGAGGCGGCGGATGGCCTTCTCCTTGATTTGGCGCACGCGCTCGCGGGTCAGGTCAAATTTGGCGCCGATTTCCTCAAGCGTCATCTCCTGGCAACCGATGCCAAAGAACATCTTCAGAATCTCGCGCTCGCGGGGATTGAGCTGCTCCAGCGCACGGTTGATCTCCTTGGCCAGTGACTCCTGGTTGAGGGTGGTGTCGGCCATGGGTGAATCGTTGTTGGGCAGCACGTCAAGCAGGCTGTTGTCCTCGCCTTCGACAAACGGGGCGTCAACCGATACATGGCGGCCCGACACCTTCATCGTGTCACTGATCTTGTCCACGGGGATGTCCAGCCGGTCGGCGAGTTCCTCGGGCGACGGACGGCGCTCGTGTTCTTGCTCAAAGCGGGCTTGGGCCTTGCTGATCTTGTTGATCGAGCCCACCTGGTTGAGCGGCAGACGCACAATGCGCGCTTGCTCGGCAAGGGCTTGCAGGATGGACTGGCGAATCCACCACACGGCATAGGAGATAAACTTGAAGCCACGCGTCTCGTCAAATTTCTGCGCTGCCTTGATAAGGCCCAGATTGCCCTCATCAATCAAGTCGGGCAGACTCAATCCTTGGTTCTGGTACTGTTTTGCTACCGAAACTACGAAACGCAAATTGGCACTGACAAGCTTGTCCAGCGCAGCCTGATCGCCTTGGCGAATGCGCTGTGCCAGTTCCACCTCCTCATCAACGGTGATGAGTTCCTTGCGACCGATTTCCTGAAGATACTTGTCAAGCGAGGCACTCTCGCGATTAGTAATGGATTTTGTGATTTTTAATTGTCTCATCTAACTAATGTAGAGTTTAAGCGTGCAAAGGTACAACTATTTTTCGGATTATCCAAATCTGTTTGCCCAAAACGGGCAAAAAACATTTTTTTGTGCCATTTTGTCGCTTTTAGACCTGCCATCTTGGGCCGTTGCTATCCCAGGTAGGCCATGAGCGACGTGTTGTGCTGTCGCCGCAGGCTGCGTATGGCGCGCTCGCGTATTTGGCGCACGCGTTCGCGCGACAGCTCAAATCGGGTGCTGATTTCATCGAGCGTCATCTCCTGGCACCCGATGCCAAAAGACATCTTCACGATTTCGCGCTCACGGTCGCACAACTGGTTCAGCGCCCTCACGATTTCGGCGGCCAGCGACTCGCTCTGCACGGTGCTGTCGGCGCTATCTGCTCTGTCGTCGGCAATCACATCAAGCAGGCTGCTGTCCTCGTCCTCGTTGATGGGCGAGTCAAACGATACATGGCGGCTCGATGCCTTCATGGTCGCCTTGATCTTTGCCTCGGTGGTGTTGAGCAACTCGGCGAGTTCGTCGGGTGTCGGGCGGCGCTCGTTTTCTTGCTCAAACTTGGCGATAGCGCTGTTGATTTTGAGAATGAGCCCGTTTTGGTTAAGCGGCAGGCGCACGGTGCGCGACTGCTCGGCGATGGCGAGCAGGATGGACTGGCGAATCCACGCCACGGCATAGGATATGAACTTGTTGCCGCGGGTCTCGTCATACTTGTGCGCGGCCTTGATAAGGCCCACATTGCCCTCGTTAATCAGGTCCGCGAGGGGAAGTCCAAGGTTTTGGTACTGCTTGGCTACCGAGACCACGAAGCGCAGGTTGGCACACACGAGTTCGTTGAGAGCGGCCTCGTCGCCGCGGTGTATGCGCTCGGCGAGCTCGACTTCCTCGTCAACGCTGATGAGGGGCAAGCGATTGATTTCTTGAAGGTACTTCTCAAGCGAGATGCTCTCGCGGTTGGTGATGGATTGGGTGATTTTCAGTTCTTTCATACTATTTGCTGTGATCTGAGAGATTAGTGGTGCGAAGCTCGATGCAACGGCACGATACATGCAATAATCGTGCCAATCCCGCGGACTGTCGGTCCACGTGACAGCGATGGCGGCGACAGGGCTGTTCCCGTCGCCGCCATCGGCGGTCGTGTGGTTGGGTGTTATTGCTCGTCGTCGCTCAGGTCAACGGCATAGTATACCTTCTTGCCCGTGGGGTAGAAACCGGTGATGAACATCACCTTGTCGCTGTCGTTGCTACGCATAATCTGGTTGTAGATGGTCTCCACATCGTCGCGCGTGTCAACAGGCATGTTGTTGATGTCGGTGATGATGAATCCGTCACGGATGCCGGCTCGCTTGAACTTGCCGGCTTTGACGCCTACGACTTTCAGGCCCTTGGAGATGGCGAGGTCCTTCTTGTCCTGGCTGCTGAGCTCGGTGAAGGCGCATCCCAGCGACATCACGTCGCTCTGCTTGGTCATCTTGGTGTTGCCCTGGTCGTTCTTGAACACCACGGTGGCGCGCTTGAGCTTGTTGTCGCGGTAATATTCAATTTCGGCCTTGTCGCCCGGACGCAGCTTGTTCATCTCTTCCTGCATCTCGCCGCTGTTCTTCACAGGGTTGCCGTTCATGCGCACAATCACGTCGCCCTCCTGCAAGCCGGCCTCCATGGCGGCGCCGCGGTCGGTCACCTTGGCCACATAGATGCCGTCGTTGGTGGCGGTGATATTCTCCTCCTTGGCTTTGTCAGCCGTGAGCTCCGAGTAGCTGATGCCCAGCACGGCGCGCTGCACCGAGCCATACTGCTTGATGTCGGTGACCACCTTTTTGACGGTGTTGCTGGGCACGGCAAATGAGCATCCGCTGTAGTTGCCGGTCTGGGAGTAAATCATCGTGTTGATGCCGATGAGCTCGCCTGCCGTGTTCACCAGCGCACCGCCCGAGTTGCCGGGGTTGACCGCGGCGTCATGCTGGATAAATGCCTTGATGCCGCCGTTGTTGCCGCCGTCGTTCATGCCGCGAGCCTTGGCGCTGATGATGCCGGCGGTGACGGTGGAGTTGAAGCCAAAGGGGTTGCCCACGGCCACGCACCACTCGCCCACACGCACAGCATCGCTGTTGCCAAACGAGACGGCATGCAGGTCCTTGGCGTTGATCTTGATGAGCGCGATGTCGGTCTTGTCGTCGGTGCCGACAATGGTAGCGTTGAACTGGCGGTTGTCGTTCAGGGTCACCTCAAGTTTCTCGGCTCCGTCGATGACGTGGTTGTTGGTGACGATGTAGCCGTCGGGGCTGATGATGACGCCCGACCCCATGCCCATGGGTTGCGGCTCGCTCTTCTTGGGCGACTGCTGCTGGCGAGGGCGTTGCTGGCCGCCAAAGCCCGGGCCAAAGAAGAACTCAAACGGGTCGAAAAAGTCGCCCTGATACATGTTTTGGCGCGGGGTGGCATAGCTCTTGATGCTCACCACGCAGTTGATGGTGCTCTCGGCCACGTCGGTGAAGTCGCGGCTCAGGTCCGCGCCGCGAGCAGTGGTCTTGACAAAACCGTTTTTGTCGGTCTGGCCTTCCTTGTTCACCACATAGGTATCGGTTATGATGCCTTTCTTTTCCAACTCGCTCGTTGCCATCATGGTGGTCGCCGACCCGAGGACCGACGCGGCAACAAGCATTGCTGCTAATTTCAGATTCTTTTTGCTCATGTGTCTGTTCAATGTTAATTTATGGTTGGTTTTAATTTTTCAATTGTTAATTTTAACGATTCAAATATTGTGCCAAAAGTACAATGAAAAATGGCACCAGCAATAATAATTACCCGGTTTTTAAAATTAATTAATAGCAACAATGCCCCTTTTTACTAAGTTTTACATTACAAGCCTCGCTTGCGGCAGTCCGATGGCATCGTGCCGCATGTGCCAGCCCCGCATGGCGTTGTCATGTGACTGTCGCCATGCGGGGCTGTTGGTGTGCAGTGGTGGGGCTAATCCTTGTCGTCGTCCCCGTATCCAAGGCCTTGGAGCAGCTCGGCAAGCACATACATGCTGCCGCCCACATAGATGAGGTCATCCTTGCCGGCCGCCTTGCGGGCTGCCTCGAGGGCTTCGGTCACGTTACTGTATGTGTCGCCTTGCAATTCGGCTTTCGCAGCGGCCTGTTGCAGCTTCTTGGCTGTCATCGAGCGCTGGATATTGGCCTTGGTGAAATAGTAGGCGGCATCCTTGGGCATCATGGCAAGGATGGATTTTACGTCTTTGTCTGCCATGAA
The DNA here is from genome assembly GCA_937898675.1 of uncultured Prevotellaceae bacterium. Classification (GTDB taxonomy): domain Bacteria; phylum Bacteroidota; class Bacteroidia; order Bacteroidales; family Muribaculaceae; genus Sodaliphilus. The sequence continues at coordinate 54,965 of CALEJB010000053.1, read as the reverse complement.
CCCCAATACAAGGTGAAGCTTCTTGCTGTTCTCGTTCTTGAGTTGGCGGAGCACTTGCTCAAACGCGGCGGGGTTGTGCGCCGAGTCGCAGATGGTGAGCGGCTCGTCGGCAACCTTCATCCAGCGTCCCATCAGGCCGGTGTTTTCGGTGACATGTCCCAGCGCGTGGCGCACGTCACCCTCCTTGACGCGATATTTGTTGCGCTTGAGCTCGTTGAGCGTGACCAGCACTGTGTTCACGTTCTCGACCTGGTAGTCGCCCGTGAGTTCGCAGTCAATGGTGCCGTAGTTCTTGGTCGTGATGCGCAGCATGCCATCGGTGTGGACAGCGCCGGTGACCTCGTTTTTCTCTTGGGCAAAACGGATGCGGCTCTGCATATCGGCGGCCCTCTGCTCAAAAATCTCGTGCACTTCGCCCTCGGCGCGCCCGATGACTACGGGCTTGCCGGGCTTGATGATGCCGGCCTTTTCTGATGCTATCTCGGTAAGTGTGTTGCCCAGAAACTGCTGATGGTCCAGGCCCACATTGGTGATGATGCTCAGGTCGGGCGTGATGATGTTGGTGCTGTCGAGTCTGCCGCCCAAGCCTGTCTCGACAACTGCGACATTGACATTGCGCCACTTGAAGTAGTCAAAGGCCATTGTCGAAATGATTTCAAAGAACGTGGGCTCAATGTCTTCAAAGTGCAGCTGCTTGTATTTGGTAACCCACTGCATGACGTAGTTGCGGCTCACTTTCTTCCCGTTGACACGGATGCGTTCCCTGAAGTCAATCAGATGTGGCGAAGTGAACAGCCCCACGCGGTAACCGCACTCCTGCAGGCATGACGCCAGCATGTGGGCCGTGGAGCCCTTGCCGTTGGTGCCGGCAATGTGGATGATGCGATAGTCGCTGTGCGGCTCTTTGTACAGTTTGTCAAGAGCGATGCTTGTACCCAGGCCTGGTTTGTAGCCTGCAGCACCGTCCCGTTCAAAAGCAGGGCGCTTGTTGAACAGGTAATCCATAGTGCGTTCCCACTGACGCGCTAATTCTTCTTTTCGGGCCATAATGTTGAATATCTTTTTCTAATTGTCTGGCCACTCACGTGACCGTCGCAGTGACAATATTATTATTTAATGGTAGTTGCCAAGTATAACAAAATATATAAAAAGGCAGCATGGCTATAAGCCGGGTTTTGTGCCGTTCCCGGGGGAACGGTGCCTGTCATTTATCTGTCCGGCACATTGCTGCGCCGGTATAGCGATCCACCCCCCGGCAATGGACGAGCAGCCCTTGGATGCCGGTATACATGATCTTGCAACTCACAGGTAGTGCGGCGCTCTGTGTCACCACAGTGCCCGGTGGGCTCTTACCCCGCCTTTTCACCCTTGCCGCATCTCCAACACGTGGGGCGCGGCGGTTGTTTTCTGTCACCTTAACCTTGCGGTCACCCGCAACTTCCCGTTAAGAAATGTGATGCTCTGTGTTGCCCGGACTTTCCTCTCGCAACAATTGGATTGCTAACGAGCGACAAGCCGCCATACTGGACCTTTGTATAATTTGTGCACAAAATTACATGTAAAAAATCATTTGTGCAAATTTATTGGACACATTTATTTGATTTTTTAATTTATTGTTTCGCTATAGAACAAGCCGAATGGATTGACGGATAGGCCAATGATGCCGCAAAGCCTGTGGACTGCATTCTCTTGCAGATTAATGCTGGCGCCCTGCTCATGATTCGCCACAACCGTTTGGCGCCCCGCATTTACCGCAGTTGCAGGCGTTGAAGCACGGCGACGATATTGCCCAGCTTGTCAATTAGCGCCATCTCTTGCTGGTTGATGCGTTTGCATGACTCTGTCTTTTCAAGCGCGAGCAGCAGCGACGTCTCTTTCTCAATGTCTTCACACGCGTTGTTGCCCGAGTGAAGGTCTTCGAACTGGATAGCCATGTCCTTGGAGGGGTCGAGGGTGATGATGCCGTTGATGATGTTACACCCTGTCTGGCCGTGGATGGTCTGCATTACGGCATCGATAACGACGCGCAAGTCGTGCTCAATCACATTTACATTATTCAACTCCTTGACCACCCAGGCTCCGTTCATCTCGTCGAGGTTGTGCCTCTTGAGCACGGCAATTACAGACCCCTTGGAATTCATCAGATTGAGGTATTGGGCGTTGTAACGTGCGGTGAGCGTGTATTTGCGCACATCTTCAAGCGCGCGCATGATGGTTTTCTCGGCCGTCACGCTGTTGCATGATTTCTCGGTGCTGATAAACTCGTTGAACTTCAGGTTGTTGCCATTCAGCTGGAATGAGCCGTTGATGACATTGCAGCCGTTGTTGCCGTACACCTTGTTGCCGCCGGCAAAATCAAGGTACAGATACGCCCGTTCAAGTGAGTACACGTTTTTTTTGCGCACCGACACGATGTCCCACTCGCCGTAGAGCTGGCGGGAGGCGTCGGTGACCTTGACTTCACGCGGCGTCTGGTCGGAGGCCTCGGCGCTTTCGGCTGCCACGGCTGTTTTCTCATATTTGTTGTCTTTCTTCTTTCTGGCATCGAGCGTGGCAGGGGCTGTGATAAATGCCAGCAAGAGGGCAATGACGATAAGTCTTCTCATATCATCTGTGGTCGTGAAATGGTGGTCTGCGGTTTTGTTTCAAACTTCAAATTTCGGCATTTTTTCCCATCCCACCAAATTGTTCGGCCATTTTTAATCAATAATTCCACATTTTGGCGATAAATGGCGATTTTGTTGCCCGTTACTGCGATAAAATGATTACATTTGCAGTTTAGTAGTGCCCGATAACGTGTGTTGGCGGCATCAATAAATTTAATGTCAATAAGTTAAGACTGAAATAATACTACGATATGAGTAAACAGACTACAGGAAAGAAGGGACAGGCCCGCAGCATTACCAGGAAGTTGTGGACAGGCTTCGCCATTTTCATTGGACTGCTGGTGTTGTTGTTTGTGTTGATTTACAATGGCGTGATTGGGTATATGCCTCCCATCGACCAGTTGAAAAATCCCACCGACAAGTTTGCCACGACAATCTACAGCGCCGACAATGTGGAGATGGGCCGATACTACCGCAGCCGCAGCAACCGCATCTATGTTGATTTTGACGAGATGTCCCCTTATCTGAGCCAAGCGCTCATCGCAACCGAGGACTCCCGTTTCCTCGAACACTCGGGCATTGACCTCCGCGCCATTGGGCGCGCCGTTGTCAAGCGCATTATCATGGGCCAGAAGAGTGCCGGCGGCGGCAGCACCATTACCCAGCAGTTGGCCAAGCAGCTTTATTCACCCGAGTCCGAAAATATCTTTCAGCGTGCACTCAAGAAACCCGTCGAATGGATTATCGCCGTCAAGCTCGAGCGGTATTATACCAAGGACGAGATCATCAAGATGTACTTCAACCAGTTCGATTTCCTGAACAATGCGGTGGGTATCAAGATGGCGGCCGAAACATATTTCAGCAAGGACCCCAACGACTTGACCATCGAGGAGTCGGCCACCCTGGTGGGCATGTGCAAGAATCCATCCTATTACAACCCCATTAGATATAATGAACGCACGCGACTGCGCCGCAATGTGGTGTTTGACCAGATGGTCAAGGCGGGCTACCTCGATGCGGCCCAGGCCGAGCAACTGAAGACAAAACCGCTGATTACCAAATTCAAGCGCACCGACCACAACGACGGTCTGGCTCCTTATTTCCGTGAGGAACTGCGCCGCGTGCTGACGGCCAAGAAGCCCAGCCGCAAGGATTATCCCTCATGGAACCAGCAGGCATTTGTCGATGACTCTACCGCATGGGTCAACAATCCTTTGTTCGGCTGGTGCAACAAGAACACCAAGCCCAACGGAGACCATTACGACATCTATACCGACGGTTTGAAGATTTACACCACCATCGACTCGCGCATGCAGGACTATGCCGAGAAGGCGGTGCTCAAACACATGAGCCAGACGCTCCAACCCGCGTTCCAGCGTGAGCGCGGCGGCACCAGGAACCCCTATACCAACAACCGTTCAGAGTTGTCGAGTGCCGGCAAGCAGGCGCTCATCAATGCGGCCATCCGCCACAGCGAGCGTTACCGTGTGCTCAAGGAGGCGGGCAAGACCGATGCCGAAATCATGGAGAATTTCAAGACGGTGACCACCGTGCGCCTGTTCAGCTACAATGGCTCCTTCGAGGCCCAGATGTCGCCGCTGGATTCGCTGCTTTACACCAAGTCCTTCCTGCGTTGCGCCATGATGTCGATGGACCCGACCACCGGTTATGTCAAGGCTTATGTCGGTGGCCCGGATTTCCGTTTCTTCAAGTATGACATGGTGGCCACAGGACGGCGTCAGATTGGTTCGACCGTCAAGCCGTTCGTGTATTCCGAGGCGATGCAGAATGGCGGGTTGACGCCATGCTCGGTTCGTCCTGGCGGCGCACCCAACATCTATTGGCACGGCGAGGTGTATAACCCCAAGGGCGTCTATGGTGCCATGGACCTTCGCACGGCTCTGGAAAAATCCGCTAACTCAATCTCCGCTGGCTTCATGCGCGGCACGCGCGAGAATTGGATTGAGCGCAATGGCTATTACACGATGGCTCCCGAGCAGTTGGCAAGTTGGATGCACAGTTTCGGCATCACAAGTTATCTTGACCCTGTGCCCGCATTGAGCCTCGGCTCGTGCGAAGTCACCTTGCGCGAGATGGTGGCCGCTTACTCCGCCTTTGCCAACGGCGGTATGCGCGTTGAACCGATGTATGTTTCACGCATTACCGATAACCATGGCAATGTGCTTGCCGAGTTCACCGGCAATCAGACCGAAATCATGAGCGAGGACACCTATCTCAAGATGCTCACCCTCCTCACCAGTGTTGTGAATGGCGGTACCGGTTCCCGTTTGCGTTATGCCTATGGCATTCAGGCCGAGATGGGCGGCAAGACGGGCACTACCAACGACAATAGCGACGGCTGGTTCATGGGCTTCACGCCCGATTTGGTGACCGGCGTTTGGGTCGGTGGCGAGGAAAGGTATATTCATTTCAACAGCACGGCCTACGGACAGGGCGCCGAGGCGGCGCTTCCTGTGCTGGGCTACTTCCTGAAGTGGATTTTTGATGATAGCAACCTGCCTTATAGCCAGAGCACCAAGTTTGTTATCCCCAGTGGATTCAACGCTTGTGCCGATGAGTTCGGCGGCGCATTCTTTGGCGGCGGCCGGTCAGGCGGTGGCGGCGGCGGTGGCGGCGGCGCCGATGCCGGTGAAGGTGGCGGCGGCCAGGACGAGGCGGTCGAGGGCGCTTTTGACTAATCTGCCGTCAAGGACAATGCTTGACAAAACAATTACCGCTGCCGGCCCCGGCCAGCAGCGGTATCTTGTATGTGTCTCGTTATCGGTAAAAGTCAATCGGGATAGAACTCCTTTTTGGCGGCTGCCAGGGTGTTCTTCATCAGCGAGCAGATGGTCATGGGGCCCACGCCGCCGGGAACCGGGGTGATGTAAGAGCACTTGGGCGCCACTTCGTCAAACTTCACATCACCGTTCAGGCGGTAGCCGTTCTTGCTGCTGGGGTCATTGACGCGTGTTGTGCCCACGTCGATGATGACGGCGCCGTCCTTGACCATATCGGCAGTAACAAAGTTGGGACGGCCGATGGCGGCAATGATAATGTCCGCTTCGCGGCATTCGTCTTTGAGGGTGGCCGAGTGGCTGTGGCACACGGTAACGGTGGCGTCGCCGTGCTCCTTCTGCAGCATGAGTTGTGCCATAGGCTTGCCCACAATGTTGGAGCGTCCCAGTACCACGCATTTTTTGCCCGAGGTGGGGATGTTGTAGCGCTTGAGCAGGGTGATGATACCCAGCGGGGTGGCTGAGACGAAGCACGGCAGGCCCAGCGCCATGCGGCCGGCATTCATCGGGTGGATGCCGTCAACGTCTTTGCGGTAGTCAATCACGTTGATGACATGCTGCTCGTCGATGTGTTTGGGCAGGGGCAACTGAACGATAAAGCCGTCAACGTCGTCATCGTTGTTCAAGCCTCGGATGCAGTCTAACAGTTGCTCTTCGGTGGCGTCATCCTCCATGCGGATGAGCGACGACTTGAAACCGCACTGCTCGCATGCAATCACTTTGTTCTTGACGTATGACTCCGAGCCACCGTCGTGGCCCACGAGCACCGCAGCGAGGTGCGGGCGTTTCATGCCCGCCGCAATCATTTGCTCCACCTCGGCCTTGATTTCGGCCTTGATGGCAGCGGCTGTCTTTTTCCCGTCTATCAGTTCCATGCTTTATGTGTTCTTGTTGTTTGTTGATGTTCAGATGTCTGCGCAATAGTTGGACCAATGCTGTGTGGCACTTTGCGCAAATCAAGGCACAAAATTACTCCAAAAAAATCAATTATCCGCTATATTGTGGAAACTTTTCTGCAATTCTTGGTCTCAGGAGCGTTATACGGGGTCCACATCGTAGTAGAGCCTGACCGTCTTCATCCTGGCGTCGGCGGCCAGCAGATGCTCATAGATGCCGCGCAGGATGGATTTGACTTTGGGCATGGATGCCGTGGTTTCCATCTTGAGCATTACTTGGCGGATGTAGAGGTTTTGCACACGGGCCACATGGGGTGCCATCGGTCCCAGCACGCGGGTGCCGAACACTTGGCGCAGCATGCCGCTGTAGCGCACGGCGAGTTCTCCCGCCACTGTGTCTTCGCGGTGCTTGAGGTAGATGTTGATGACCTTGGTAAACGGCGGGTAACCAAACTTCTGCCGGTCAGCAAGCTCATGCTCGTAGAATCCTTCATAGTCATGGGCTTGCACAAACTTGATGACATCGTGCCCGGGGCTTCTGGTCTGGATGATGACCTGGCCCTGCTTGTGCGCGCGCCCTGCACGCCCCGACACCTGTTCGAGCATGTCAAAGGCGCGCTCATGGCTGCGAAAGTCGGGAAAATTGATCATCGTGTCGGCATTGAGGATGCCCACGATGCTGACGGCGTCAAAGTCCAGCCCCTTGGTCACCATCTGTGTGCCCACGAGGATGTTGGTGCGATGTTGCGAGAAGTCGTCAATGATGCGGTCATAACTGTTCTTGCTGCGTGTGGTGTCGAGGTCCATGCGCGAAATCTTCTCGCCGGGGAACACGGCGTCGATGTCGTCCTCGATGCGCTCGGTGCCGTATCCCAGTATTTCGATGCCCGGCAGCTGGCAGGCGGGGCACAGGTCGGGCAGGGGGATGGAATAGCCGCAATAGTGGCACACCAGACTGCGGCTGTGCTTGTGATAGGTGAGCGAGACGTCGCAGTTCTCGCATTTGGGCACCCAGCCGCATTGCTTGCAGCTCACCATCGGGGCATAGCCGCGCCGGTTCTGGAACAGGATGACTTGTTCGCCCGCTTGCAGCGCGTGACGGCAGTCGGCAATGAGCTGATTTGAGAACATGCCGTTCATCTCTTTCTTTTTGTAGGCAGTGGCGGTGTCAATGACGCTCACTTGCGGCATCTTGATGTCACCGTAGCGTGTCATTAGTTTCACAAGGCCGTACTGGCCTGCCAGCGCGCGGTGATAAACCTCGATGGCCGGTGTCGCCGAACCCAGCACGGTCTTTGCTCCGTGCATTTGTGCCAGCACCATGGCGGCATTGCGCCCGTTGTATCGGGGAGCGGGGTCTTGTTGCTTGTAGCTGCTGTCATGCTCTTCGTCAACGATGATGAGCCCCAGGCTGGAGTAGGGGAGGAAAATGGAGGAGCGCACGCCGACCACCACGCACGGCTCGGTGCTGTCCAGCAGGCGCTTCCAGATGTCCACTCGCTCATTGTCGCTGAATTTTGAGTGATAAATCAGCAACTTGTCGCCGAACACGCGCCTCAACCTTCTCGTCAACTGCGTGGTGAGTGCAATCTCCGGCACCAGGTAAAGTACCTGCTTTCCCAGCTTCAGCGCATCGGATATCAGGTGCATGTAGATGGATGTCTTGCCGCTGCTGGTCACGCCGTGCAGCAGGGTGATGGCGTGCTGGCGCATCGATTGGTGGATTTCACCATAGGCGCGCCGTTGTTCTTCGCTCAGCGCCGGGACGTCCTCAAGGACGCTGCCGAGTTCGGCAAAACGGTTGATTTCTTTCTTGTAAATTTCAAAGATGCCGCGTTTCACGGCTTCGTTAAGCACAGCGCCGCTCACTTGCGCGCGTTTGAGCAGATTTTCTTTGCTCACTTCGGCCACGTCACCGCTCTGCAGCCATCGCGACATGTCCAGATAGGCGAGCAGCAGCGCCTCCTGCTTGGGGGCGCGTTTGAGTTGGCCAAACCATCCATGCAGGGGCTGTTCATCCTTGCGGGCGGCTGTAAGACGGACGCAGGCCTCGGTCTTTGGGCGGTAGTTGTCGATGACGCGCTCACTGACGTGAAGGGCGTCGATGTCGAGCAGGCGGCTCACGCTGCGCTCCACGGTTTTGAAACCTGTCGCCTTGGCGATGTCGGCAATCTGCACGCGGCCTCGCTGGGCGGTGAAATCAAGAATTACCCGCTCGCGGTCACTCAGTTGGCCTGGCTGGCTCTCCTCAAAATCAGGGTTGGCGCTGATGGTGGTCTCGCTTTCCACCTTTAGCCCCGACGGCACGGCGGCTTTATACACTTCGCCCATCGAGCACAGGTAGTAGTCGGCAAGCCATTGCCAGAACTCAATCTGTGGATGCTTGAGAATGGGCTTGTCGTCCAGCGGGCACAGGATTTTCTTGACTTCATATCCCTTTGGCTCAATGTTGTGCATTTGCACGACAATGGCGGTGAATATCTTTTTGCGGCCAAAGGGCACGAGCACCCTCATCCCCAATTTCAATGTCATGCCCTCGGGAATGCGGTAGGTATAAGTCCCTGGCAACGCCAGCGGTAGCAAGGTCTCGGCAAATTGCGGCATAGTCTTGCGTTATTTTTGGGCCAGATATTGCTGGTAAATGCGGTCTTCTTTGACGGCGGTGGCGCTCCAGCTCACCTCGTTAGGCAATTTTTGCTCTATTCCTCCTTGCAGCAGCTCCACTCCTCGCGTGGTGATGCGGTCAATGAAGTTGTCGCCCAGGTCAATGGCATTTTCTCGGCCGACGGCTTCGGCGGTGCCGATGACATTGGTCGCGACAACGCGTGCGCCGCACGACAGTGCTTCGATGACAACCAGCGGCAGCCCTTCAAGGCTGCTGGGCAACACGAGTAGGTCCACGCAGTTGAGCAGGTTTGGTATCTCTTCGGGAGGCACTTTGCCGGTAAAGTGGCAATTAATGCCTCGCTTGTCCATCTGGCGGCGCGTCTCGTCAAGTTGTATGCCGTCTCCGATTGCCCAGAACGTCAGGGACTTCCCGAATTTTCGCTCCATCTCCTGGAAGATTTCTGGCAGCATCGTTACGTTCTTGACGGGCTCGAAGCGCCCCACAAAGGCAACAACTTGTTTTTCAAGCGCAATGCCGTAGCGTTGGCGCAACTGTGCCCGGCGGCTGTCATCAAAGCGCTGGAATTGCGGGCCTGCGCCATTGAGCAGCACTTCGGCCGGGAACCCGTCGGTGAGTTCGGCGTGCGCTTTGTCAAGCAGGCCCTGGCTGACAAAGAAGTTGCAGGTAGCACTGTGCAATAGTTTGATGGTCTGTTGTTTAATCATCTGGTCACGAGGCGGGTCGGTATAGATGCTTGCTCCGTGCCATGTGATGAATGAAGGGATTTCAAGTTGCTTGCCGGCAAATACTGCGGCGTGCCCCATGATGCGGTCATGGGCGCTCACCAGGTCGTTGCCGCGCATTTCCCAGCCCAACTGTTGCAGGTGCTTCATGAGAGCTCGTGGCGGTTTGTGAAACAGGCGGTGCATAATGGCATCGCTCATGCGGCGGCGAAACCATGAAACGCGCACGGTCACGCCGTCCGCCACTATCTCGCTGGGGCGGCTTTCAATGCGTTTGCTGCGGCGAATCTGCCTCATCAGCCAGCCGTCGTACACTTGCAACATCACGACGTTAATTTTATAGTCTCCAGCTTGCTGCAAGTGCTTCACGCGGCTAATCACAGCGTTGAATACACCCAACTGCCGGTTGATGTCGCCCTCAAAGAGCACTCCTATATGTCTCATGTTTTGATTTGTTCTGGTTTAACATAGCAAATTTACACATTATATCTATAATGTGCAAACCGGCAGGGTGAAATGTCATGAAAAACGACAAAAAAGAGGTCAAGCACCCGGTGCTCAACCTCATCTTGTGGCGGGAGCCAGACTCGAACTGACGACCTTTGGGTTATGAGCCCAACGAGCTGCCACTGCTCCATCCCGCGATTTGCGAGTGCAAAAGTACTGCTTTTTCCCGCCCGTGTCAAGAGAAGGCCTCAAAAAAAAGTGTTTTTTAACATATTTTTATAGAATTGAATCCTGGTGCTTTCTGACGGTTTTAGGCGGGATTAGATGAATACAATGTCCAAAATGACATCAATTTATTCGTGAAACTTCGTCAGATTTCCTGATTCCTGTGACTGCACTACAAAGCGCCATTCAAAAACAATTACTTTAATGTGCTTAAAAATCATATTATAATTTAATACAATGTGTTATATTACATTAATTAAAGTGAATTACAGGGTGCTGTATGGGCAAAAACCACCCGTTGGCGGCACCATTTCATGGTATCCCGTCAACGGGCGGTGATGTTTGTTGGAATGTCCTAAATTACAGACCGATTTTCTTGAAGAAATCGTTACCCTTGTTGTCCACGAGTATGAATGCGGGGAAGTCCACGACGCGGATTTTCCACACGGCTTCCATGCCCAGTTCGGGATACTCGACGCATTCGATGCTCTTGATGCTTTCCTGCGACAGAATGGCCGCGGGGCCGCCGATGCTGCCCAGATAGAAACCGCCGTGCTTTTTGCAGGCGTCGGTGACTTCCTGGCTGCGGTTGCCCTTGGCAATCATCACCATGCTGCCGCCCATGCTCTGGAACAGGTCAACGTAGGGGTCCATGCGGTTTGCGGTAGTCGGGCCCATCGAGCCGCAAGGCATTCCGGCGGGAGTTTTGGCGGGACCTGCGTACAGCACGGGGTGGTCCTTGATGTACTGGGGAATGCCCTCGCCGCGGTCATAGCGCTCTTTCCACTTGGCATGGGCGATGTCGCGTCCCACAATGATGGTGCCGCTCAGCGATACGCGTGTAGAAACGGGGTATTTGTCGAGGATGGCGAGTGTCTCGCTCATCGGGCGGTCGAGGTCAATCTTGATGCCGTCGCCTTCGCCTGCCTGGCGCAGCTCTTCGGGAATGAGCTGGGTGGGCTGGTCGTCGAGTTTTTCAATCCACACGCCGTCGCGGTTGATTTTTGCCTTGATGTTGCGGTCGGCGCTGCAGCTCACGCCCAGGCCGATGGGGCACGATGCGCCGTGGCGAGGCAGGCGCACGATGCGCACGTCGTGGGCCATGTACTTGCCGCCGAACTGGGCGCCCAGCCCAATTTTGTAGGCCTCTTCAAGCACTTGCTTCTCCAGTTCCACGTCGCGGAATGCGCGGCCGGTCTCGTCGCCGGTGGTGGGCAGGCTGTCATAGTAGTGGGTCGATGCCAGCTTGACGGTGAGCAGGTTTTTCTCGGCGCTGGTGCCGCCAATCACAAATGCGATGTGGTAGGGCGGGCAGGCTGCCGTGCCCAGGGTGCGCATTTTCTCAACCAGGAAAGGCACCAGGGTGCCGGGGTTGAGCACGGCTTTGGTCATCTGGTACAAGTAGGTCTTGTTGGCGCTGCCGCCGCCCTTGGTCACGCACAGGAAGCGGTATTCCATGCCCTCGGCACATTCCAAGTCAATCTGTGCGGGCAGGTTGCAGCGGGTGTTCACCTCTTCATACATGCTCAGCGGCGCATTCTGCGAGTAGCGCAGGTTCTCCTGGGTGTACGTGTTATAGACGCCGCGGGCGAGGGCTTCCTCGTCGCAGAATCCGGTCCACACCTGTTGGCCCTTCTCGCCGTGGATGATGGCGGTGCCGGTGTCTTGGCACAGGGGCAGCTGGCCCTTGACCGAAACCTCGGCGTTGCGCAGGAATGTCAAGGCCACATACTTGTCGTTGTCGCTGGCCTCGGGGTCGTTCAGAATCTTGGCTACTTGCTCGTTGTGCGCGCGGCGCAACAGGAAGTTCACGTCGCGGAAGGCTTGCTGGGCAAGCATTGTCAGTGCCTCGGGCTCAACTTTGAGGATGGGTTTGCCTTCAAACTCGCCGACCGACACATAGTCGCCCGTCAGTTTGTAGTATTCGGTGTCATCGTTGCCCAACTGGAACATGGGCGCATAGCGGAATTCTGGATTGTTTGCCATAATTGTTTGCTGAATTTATTATTGTTATTTGTGGATTTTTAAGTTTTTGCATTTGTCGCCAAGTCGTCGTCAAACCCCACGCGCTTGAAATCGTCGGGGAGGGGTGCGGTGACGTCTATTTCCTTCCCGCTCACGGGGTGGGTGAAGCGGATGCGGTGGGCCTGCAGCGAGATGCCGCCGTCGGGGTTGCTGCGCGGTGCGCCGTACTTGAGGTCGCCCTTGACAGGGCAGCCGATGGCCGACAACTGGGCGCGGATCTGGTGCTTGCGGCCCGTTATCAAGTCCACTTCAAGCAACCAGTAGCGGTCGCTTGCGGCAATGACGCGGTAGTTGAGCACCGACTTTTGATGGCCTTCGCGCGGCAGTTTGCTCACGCGTGTTTTGTTGCCTTGCTCAACGGGCTTGAGGTAGTGGGTGAGCGTGTCTTCGTCTTTGGGCGGGCGATTGCCGGTCACGGCCCAATAGGTCTTGTGCACCTCGCCATTGCGGAACAGTTCGTTCATGCGGGCCAGTCCCTTGCTGGTCTTTGCCATCACCACCAGGCCGCAAGTGGGGCGGTCGATGCGATGGGTGACCCCGACAAACACGTTGCCGGGCTTGTTGTATTTCTCTTTGACCCATGCAGCCACGGCGTCAATGAGCGTGGGGTCGCCGGTGCGGTCGCCCTGCACCAGTTCGCCGGCGCGTTTGTTGACAATAATCAGATGGTTGTCGTCATATAGTACTTCCATTTTCTGCCTAAATCTGTCGTCGCCATGTTGCGACAGTGCAAAGGTACATCACTTTCCTGAAATATACGCTCCTATTGTGCGAAATGTTGATGGATTGTCCCAGATGGCCATAAAATGTGCCAAAATACTACGCTTTTCCGCTAATTATTTGACAATCAAACTACTAAATTGAAAGTGCTCTTATTTGTCTGAAATTCAGCTGATTGGATTGGCGGCGGACAGAAACTCGAAAAATCGAGTTAAAAAATCACGATTTTGTAACATTAATTAAAAAAAAAGACTTAACTTTGCATGCTGTCTTTTATAGATGTATAGTTAAGAAACTGAGTACCTCTTGAAAATCACACGCTTGACGAGAGGTAGGCGCCTTACGGCAGTGGGCGCGTTGCTGTTTTTCTTGCAACGACAAGTTTTTGAAACCATCAATCTTGAAGATAGAACCGAGTAATTCGAATATGACCAAAAACAATTTTATAATTATTAACTAAACTAAATTTTATGAGTCTTAAACATTTACTCTTGTTCCTTGTTATGGCACTTGCCTCGCTCGGTGTTTCGGCACAGGTGAGCGGTACTGTGCTTGACGAGAACAACGAACCTGTCATCGGTGCCTCGGTTGTTCAAGCGAGCAATCCCAAGAACGGCGTGGCTACCGACTTTGACGGTAACTTTACCTTGAATGTGCCTGCTGGCACTAAGATTAAAGTCACCTATGTAGGCTATGAAGACGCAGTCGTTGCTGCCAAGGCTGGCATGACGATTACCCTTAAGCCCAAAGGTGAAGTGTTGAGCGAAGTCGTTGTCACCGGATATCAAAAGGTGGACAAACGACTCTTTACCGGTGCTACCCAGAGCGTTGATGCCGAGAAGACAAAGCTCTCCGGTGTCGCCGACGTCAGCCGTGGCCTTGAAGGCCGCGTGTCTGGTGTGCAGGTGCAGAACGTGTCGGGTACCTTCGGCACCGCTCCCAAGATCCGCGTGCGCGGCGCTACCTCCATCTATGGTAGCTCCAAGCCCCTGTGGGTTGTGGACGGTGTGATTCTGGAGGACAACGTGGACATCAGCGCCGACGACCTCTCGTCGGGTGACGCTACCACGCTGATTGCCTCGGCTGTTGCCGGCCTCAATGCCGACGATATCGAGAGCTTCCAGATTCTGAAGGACGGTTCGGCTACCTCAATCTACGGTGCGAAGGCCAACGCCGGTGTGATCGTTATCACCACCAAGACCGGTCGCAAGGGTTCGACCTCTATCAACTATACCGGTGAGTTCACCTACCGCCTCAAGCCCAGCTATCGCGACTTCAACATCTGTAACTCGCAAGAGCAGATGAGTATCCTCCGCGAGATGGAGCAGAAGGGCTGGCTCGAGTATGCCAACCTGGTGAACAGCACCACCTCGGGTATCTATGGCCAGATGTACACCTTGATGGACACCTATGATCCCGCAACCGGCACCTATGGCCTGCCCAACACCCAGAACGCACGCAACCAGTACCTGCGTGAGGCTGAGATGCGTAACACCGACTGGTTCGACCTGTTGTTCAACAACAATATCATGCAGAACCATGCAGTGAGCATCTCGGGCGGTACCGACAAGGGTTCCTTCTACACCTCGGCATCGGTAATGACCGACCCGGGCTGGTACAAGGAGAGCCGCGTTGAGCGCTATACCTTTAACGCTAACGCAATCTATAACTTGACCGACAAGATCAAGCTCAAAATTTTGAACAGCAACAGCTTCCGTGACCAGAAGGCTCCGGGTACCCTGAGCCAGAACGTGGACGTTGTTTATGGCGAGGTTAAGCGTGACTTCGATATCAACCCCTACAGCTTCGCCTTGAATACCGCCCGTACCCTTGACCCCGAAGCAAGGTATGTGCGCAACTACACCACCTTTAACATTTTTGATGAGTTGGAGTCCAACTACATCGACGTTGAAGTGACCGACTTGAAGTTCCAGGGCGAAATCAACATCAAGCCCATCATCAAGCAGGACCAGACCCTCGAGTTCAACTTCCTGGGTTCGATGCGTTCGGTGAACTCCGAGCAGAACCACTATGTGCTTGACGACAGTAACCAAGCCATGGCTTACCGCGCTGGTATCATTCCCGAGAATGCATCCATCCGCTCGTCCAACAGCTACCTGTACACCGACCCCGATGTCCCCAACGCTCTCCCCGAGACCGTTCTTGACAAGGGTGGTATGTTGTTCTTCTCCAAGAACAGCCTCAAGACCTTCGACTTCCGTGCAACCGGCCAGTACCAGAAGGACTTTAACAATGGCCAGCACCTCCTCAACCTGTATGCAGGTATGGAGGCCAGCCGCGTTGACCGCTTCTATGAGAGCTTCGAGGGCTGGGGCATCGTTTATGACAACGGTAACCTTCCCTTCACCAATTACAAGCTCTTCAAGCAGATGAAGGAAGAGAATGGCACTTACTACAGCGTGAGCAAGACTCACCGCCGCAACATGGCTTACTTTGCCAATGCCAACTATGCGCTCCTGGGCCGCTACGTCTTGAACGGCACCATCCGTTATGAGGGCTCCAACCTCATGGGCCAGACCGACCAGAGCCGCTGGCTCCCCACTTGGAACATTTCGGCCGCATGGAACGTCTATAGCGAGCCGTTCTTCCAGAACCTGGAACTCAGCAAGAAGGCCTTGACCTATGCTAAGCTGCGTCTGAGCTACTCGCTGACCGGCGAGAGCGGCCCCTCGGGCTATGCCAACGCCGAGGCGCTCTATTATCCCACCCGTCCCTGGCGTCAGGAGATTGATGCCTATGAGATGGCACTCTACCTGGCTGGTCTGGGCAACTCCGACTTGACCTACGAGAAGAAGCATGAGTTTGACCTTGGTGTTGACCTCGGTTTCCTCTACAACCGCATCAACCTCGTGTTTGACTGGTACTTCCGCAACAACTACGACCTGATTGGTCTTATCCGCACCGAGGGTGTCGGCGGCTTTACCACCAAGTATGGTAACGTGGCCGAGATGAAGTCGCACGGTGTCGAGTTCACCGTTTCGTCGCGCAACATCGAGCCCAAGGTTGCCGGTGGCTTCGGCTGGAGCACCGACTGGACCTTCTCTTACGCAGTGACCGAGATCAGCAAGCTGCAGTCTCGCTCGCGCGTTATCGACCTTGTTCAGGGTAGCGGTTTCCCCCTCGAGGGCTATCCCCACCGTGCCGTGTTCTCGATTCCCTTCGCAGGTCTCGACAGCCATGGTCTGCCCCTGGTCTATGACGAGAATGGCAACATCAGCAACGTTGGTTGCAACTTCCAGGAATTTGAGAAGCTGGGCTTCCTCAAGTATGAGGGTCCCGTTGATCCCACTTTCACCGGTGGTTTCGGCAACAACTTCGACTTCCACGGATTCCACCTCAATGTGTTCATGACCTATGCGTTTGGCAACAAGCTGCGCCTTGACCCCACCTTCCATGCAAGCTACAGCGACCTGACCGCCTTCAGCAAGGACTTCAAGAACCGTTGGGCATTGCCCGGTGATGAGGCTTACACCGACATCCCCGCTATCGCATCGCGCCGCCAGGCCTACTCCAACAACTACCTGAGCACGGCCTACAATGCCTACAACTACAGTACCGCACGCATCGCCGACGGTGGCTTCATTCGTCTGAAAGAGGTTGCTCTGACCTATGACCTGCCCAAGTCGCTGATTTCGCACCTGCGTCTCAACACCGCATCGGTTAAGCTCGCTGCTACCAACATCTGCCTGCTCTACGCCGACAAGAAACTCAACGGACAGGATCCCGAGTTCTTCAACAGCGGTGGTGTGGCTTCGCCCAACCCCAAGCAGTTCACCCTTACCCTGCGTCTGGGCATGTAATTGTTGTTCCACATTATATAATATATAAATAACGACTATGAAACTTCGATATAAAATCTTATTCATTGCAGTGGCGCTCATCGGCCTCAGCTCTTGTAAGGACTTCCTTGACAAGGTGCCCGATACCCGCGTCTATCTGGTAAACCTTGACCAGCTGCAACAGCTGCTTGTCACTGGATATCTGGAGTCCAACTACGCACGCGTGGGCGAGCTCTCCAGCGACAACGTGATTGACAACAACTCACCCAGCAGTGACGGCGTACGTTACCACCTGTCATCCTACGACCAGTATGATGAGCAGATTTATGCTTGGGAGGATGTTGACCTTGACATCTCCGATAGCGACAGCCCCTCGGGCATCTGGAACTCTTGCTATGGCGCAATTGCCGTTTCCAACGCTGTCCTCGAGCGCATCAACGAGTTTGAAACCACCGGCCTGATTGACGGCAACCCCATCACCTCGGCCGACCAGGCTCGCATCGACGCTATCAAGGGTGAGGCCTACATGATTCGTGCCTACCACCACTTCATCCTTGCTCAGGTGTTCTGCATGCCTTACCGCGGCTCTAGCATCAGCGCTACCCTGCCCGGTATTCCCTATATCACCGAGCCCGAGAAGACCCTCGACCCCAAGTATGACCGCGGCAATCTGGAGGATACCTACAACAAGATTGAGGCCGACCTTCTCGAGGGCCTGAAGTACATCACCGAGGAGTATTATGAGGTGCCCAAGTACCACTTCAACGTGGCCAGCTCCAACTCCTTCGCTGCCCGCTTCTACCTCATGAAGCGCGACTATGAGAAGGTTGTCGAGTATGCTACCGCTGCTTTCAAGGGCAACGACCCCGCTACCATGCTCAACGACGGCTGGAACCAGACCGACTTCTACTACATCAGTGACATCGGCCGCTACTTCACCAGCGTCGAGCGTCCCAGCAACTTCCAACTCTTCACCAGCTACAGCACTTGGTGGCGCTGCTTCCTGGGCTATCGTTTCACTTGCAACCGTGACGCTAAGCGCGGCACCATCCAGGGTCCTGGCCCGGCATGGCAGAACTGCCGCTACCAGAACACCAAGACTCACGAGAAGTTTGCGATGATGCCCGCCTTCAACGGCGTTTGCGGTAGCGCAGGCGGCCAGGAGTATGGCGCATACTTTGCAGGCAACTGCTTCGAGCAGTTTGAGTACACCGACAAGATTGCCGGTATCGGCTATTGCCACGAGATTCGCGCCGAGTTCACCAGCGAGGAGACCCTGCTGATGCGCGCCGAGGCCAACCTGTTCTTGGGCAATATCGACGCCGCATTTGAGGACCTCGCCCTCTGGAACAAGGAGCACATCCTTGCCGACGAGTCGGCTAACTACAACATGGTGGAACTGACCAAGGACCAGATCCTGACCTTCTACAGCTACTATGATAACCCCGACCGCAAGGATCCCGGTTACGGTATCGTGATGAAGTTCAACCTTGATGAGGTTTGCCCCAGCGACAAGTACCACATGAACAACGAGATTGAGCCCTACATGCAGTGCGTGCAGCACTTCCGCCGCATCCAGAACGTGCACATGGGTAACCGTTGGTTTGACATCAAGCGCTTCGGCTTCACCATCCAGCACAAGATGGGCATCAGCGACGTTTACACCCTCCAGGTGCTTGACCCGCGCTATGCAATCCAGATTCCTAACGAGGTTATCGTTGCCGGCATCACGCCCAACCCCCGCACGACCACCACAAGCGAGGGCAATGCGGTTGCCATCAGCAGCGGCATGAATGTTCCTACCGCTAATTAATGCCACATTTCAAAACTATGAAAAAGATCAAATTTTATATTTCAGCGTTGCTGCTCGTGGCAATTGGAGCTATGTCCCTGTCGTCGTGCAGTGAAGATAAACTGGGTGACACCATCTTCCCCGATGTTGATGAGACGCTCGATCCCACGTCCTATACTTATCAGCTTGACAAGTTCATCAATGAGAACTATCTGAACAAGTATAACTTGACGTTCCTGTACAAGATGCCGGATGTCAGCACCAACATGAACTACAACCTGGTGCCCGCCACCTACGAGAACTCAATCGACCTCGCTGTGCTTTGCAAGCACCTGTGGTTCGACGTCTATGACAAGGTGGCTGGTCCTGACTTCCTCAAGACCTATGGTCCCCGCATCATTCTGCTGGTCGGTTCGCCGGCTTACAATCCTTCGTCGGGTACCGAGACCGTCGGTCTGGCCGAGGGTGGTATCAAGATTTCTCTGTTCAAGGTCAATGCCATGCGCATCAACGACTTTAACATGATGAACGAGTACTACTTCAAGACCATGCACCACGAGTTTGCCCACATCCTGCATCAGACCAAGACCTATCCGCAGGAGTTCAACACCATCTCGGTCGGTCACTATGACAGCAACAACTGGCAGGACCGCAACGAGGGCTCTGTGACTTCGCTGGGCTTCGTGACCACCTATGCCTCCAGTGAGTTCCGCGAGGATTTTGCCGAGACCATCGCCAACTACATCGTCAAGACCGATGCACAGTGGGAGCGCATCCTCGACTTGGCCAGCCGCGGCTGGGCTTCGGGTGACGAGGACGACGTGACCAGCGAGTTCTACTGTTACTACTACTATCCCGACAACGATGCCAACAACGATGTCGTTTACGCCTATGAGAACGAGGTTATCACCGTGGAAAATGAGGATGGCACCATCTCCAAGTACTATCGCAACAAGGTGGATTCCGAGGGCAACCGCATCGTGATTTACGACGTTGAGGACAAGGACGGCATCGACGGCCGCGAGGCTATTCTGCAAAAGGTGCAGATCGCTCGCCAGTGGCTCCAGGATGCTTGGAACGTTGACCTCGATGAGTTGCGCAACGAGGTGCAGTATCGTCAGGCTACCTATGACATCAACGAACTGCGTCGTTGGGTTTATGACATCCAGTAATGATTCACCTTTAACTTGATGAAAATAATATGAAGAAGTTTTTAAATATTGCTATGTTGGCGCTCGTTGCGCTCACGTCCCTCTCGCTGGGTTCGTGCAAAAACGAGGTTGACGAAATCTTTGACGAGGATGCCGTGGCACGCACCGACAAGGCCAGGGCCGAGTATATCGATATCCTCACCAGCAATGGCGGCAAGTGGCAGATGGAATATTATGCCAATGCCAATGAACCGGGCTACGTTTATCTGATGACCTTCAAGAAGGATGGCTCGGTTACCATCTCGGGCATGAACAAGTGGATCGGCTACGCCATTGGCGCCAGCACCGCAGGTGCTCCCGTCTATGGCAGCCAGACCTCGCTGTGGGACGTTATCACCGACAATGGCCCCGTGCTCAGTTTCAATAGTTTCAACAGCATTTTCCACCTGTTTGCTGATCCCGAGGACATCCCCAGCATGAGTGACGAGGATGACGACGAGACCGGTTACGGCCACGAGGGCGACTATGAGTTCGACTTGATGAAGTACTCCAACGACACCCTTTATGTCACCGGCAAGAAGTATGGCCTGAACATGATCATGACCCGCGTTGCCGCCGATGTTGACGACGACGTTTACATGCACGAGGTTGTCGCTATGGCCGACTCGTTCTTCAATGCCAAGATTCCCCAGGTTTACATCAACCTGCCGAATGGTGTGCGCTATGTTGTCAAGAACGGCGCAACAAGCATCCTGTCCATGTATCGCGAGGACCAGGACGAAATCTCGACGCACGTTGAGTACAACGTCATCATCACCCACGATGGCCTGTCGTTCATGAACCCCGTGACGCTGGATGGCATCACCGAGGCTTACACGATTCAGAACTTCATCCGTCAGCCGGACGGCTCGCTGCTCTGCCGTGACGACAACGCGACGACGATGACCGCCGACCCGTTGACCACCGTCTTGGCCAACACGTCGCTCACATGGAAGATAGACATTGCAACCCTGGGTGGAGCCTACGCACAGTATGCTGCCGACCTGGCTTCCGAGCTCAAGACTTACAACAAGTCCACCCTCAGCGGCGCCACCATTGCCTATGACTTTAACAAGAACGTTTACACCTTCGCATTCAACATCAAGAAGAGTTCAACCAAGTACAACCCCACATTCTATTTCACTATGGATGCATTGAGCGATACTCAGGTTAGGTTCAACTTCGAGGCCGAGGGTGACGCGGCAGCCAAGACCTTCGTGTCGAGATGCCCGTCCATGAAGTCATTCATCGATGCTGTCGCTTCAAGCACCTTTGACGCAAGCACGACTTCGCTGCTTGCTCCCATTGTCATGAAGTTTGCCGAGAGCGGCAACGCTGCCAACTACATGATTTGGGCGCTGTAATGTAAATCGATTTTGACAGTCGGGGGCATCGGCCCCGATGCCCCTCGACTGTCTGTCTATGGAATACAATTATTTTTAGTTATATTTATCAAACAAATTTCATTATGAAAAAGATTTTACTTTTAGCAGTTGCTGCAATGCTGGCAGTTGGTGCCAATGCACAACTCGTTGCTCGCTCGAGCGCTGCTCGTGCAACAGTTAATCAGAAGATTTCTGTTGAGAAACCTTCGATGGTGAAGCAGTCTATGGACATGCGCACTCCTGGTGCTCCCGTTGTCAAGAAGGCCCCCAAGAAGGCCCCCGACATGGAGCCCTACTATCGTCGTCCCGCAGGTGCTTTTGCTGGCTCCTTCGTGTTTGACCAGGGTGAGTACATCGGCGGCTACAGCATGCCTTTCATGGTAATGAAGCCCTTCTGCGAGTACACCTATCAGCCCTACTATGACGGCAACGCTTCAGACATCCGTTTCTGGGACTATTTCTTGTTTGGTTATGACGAGGAGACCGGTGAGCGCGCCTCGCTGCTTTACATGACTCCCGAAGATGAGGACCTCCCCGAACTTTCAGTTACCTACGGCTGGGAGTATGACGATGTACCCGTCCTCTATGTTAACACCCCGAACAACAGCTACCAGATGGGTGCCGACGGTGTTGCTTCGCAGGTTCTCGCTTGCGACAACATGCTTCAGATGCTCGGTTATGACGACCTCATGCTCTCGAGCAAGACGATGACCTCTCATGGCCGCAATGGCGACACGGAGTACATGTTCACCTACTACAGCGGTGCACAGGCTCTGGACGGCACCGACAGCGGTGACGGCTACTGGTTTGGCAAGAACGGCTCCTTGAGCACTGCTTCCTGCACCTATGCCCTGAACGGTATTGCCCAGGCTTTTGAGAAGCCCACCCACCCCTACATGCTCAAGCAAGTTCTGCTCTACACCACCGAGCTCACTGTTACTGCTCCTGTTGAGATGACCTGTAAGGTTTACAAGCTTGATGAGATCCAGGACTACATGGAAGAAGACGAGGTTATTCTTCCCGAGGAGCCCGGTGAACTGATTGCTTACGGTAAGGCAACTGTTACCCCCGAGACCGATGAGGTTGCCGGCGGCGTTGTTGCTTTCACCCTTTATGGTGAGGAGGATGGCCTTGAGTATGAGGTGACCCCGACCATCGAGGACGCTATCATGATCTGCATCGACGGTTACAACGATCCCGGTATGGAGAACCTGGCTAACTTCTCGGCACTCATCAGCAGCGATGATGCTGTTGACGAGGGCTATGGTGAGTTGGCTTACATGAAGTTTGCTAGCAAGAACAGCGAGGGCGGCGTTGACCAGTATGTATGGCGCGGCCTGAACAACTTCTTCACCAGCGGCCAGATGATGACCGGTCTGTCCATCTTCATCACCACCGAGAATCCCTTCATGACCTTCAACTACACTGCCGAGGATGGCGAGTACACCTTCCCTGTAGAGGGTGGCGTTATGGAGAAGAACTTTGGCATCGACGAGACTGGCGCACCCGTTAAGACTCGCAGCATTGAGTTCTTCTCTTCGGTTCCCAGTGTCGATGACGGCTGGTACCTCTCCTGCAACGGTGACGACGTTCCCGAGTGGCTGAACATTGAGCTCGAAGACGGTGAGGAAGAAGGTGAATTCAGCGGTCTGGTTAACGCTCTGGTTACCGCCGAGGCTCTGCCCGCTGGCGTAAACTACCGCGAGGCTGTTGTTCGCTTCGAGATTCCCGGCGCTTACATCGACTACAAGTTCATGCAGGGTGACAAGCCCGCTGGCCTGGTTGGCGACGTGAACGGTGACGGTGAGGTTAACATCGCCGACGTTAACGCTGTTATCGACATGATCCTCTCCGGCACTTTCGATGCCGTTGGCGACGTGAACGGTGACGGTGAGGTTAACATTGCCGACGTTAACGCTGTTATCGACATCATCCTCAAGTAAGAAGATGATACTTGCCAAGAAATAACTACAGTTTCTTAACACATACTATCTCAGAGACGGGGCGCCTGATTGAAGGTTTCCCCGTCTCGATTTTTTGTCGTAACTTTGTGGGCATGAAAAGCAAGCAAACCACCGCACTCAACCGGGTGCGCATCACGGCCGTGCGCCAGACCGTTTATCGTGAATTGATGGAACAGTACGAGAACCCCATCGAGCATGCCTGCGACGTCTGCATCGGGCAGGCCTTTGAATCGGTGAACGCGCAGCGCCCGCCCGAGTTGTGTCCCAGCGCATGGGAGGCCATGCGTCCCTTTGTCGAGTCGCTCGCCCGTGGCGAGGGCAACTTTTACGATGGCTGGATGCAGAATCCCATGAGCGCCATGATATCGTGCAACGACGGCTTCCGTCCTGTGTCATTTTACATTGAAGTCATTAAGTGAAACCAATTATAATCAGATAGTAACGATGAAAATCAAGTCCGCCGAATTTCAAATCAGTAACAGCGACGTGGCCAAGTGCCCCGACACGGCATTGCCTGAATATGCCTTTATCGGCCGCAGCAATGTGGGCAAGTCGTCGCTCATCAACATGCTCACGGGCCGCAAGTCGTTGGCCAAGACCAGCGCTACCCCTGGCAAGACGATGCTCATCAACCATTTTCTCATCAATGGCGAGTGGTACATTGTGGACCTGCCGGGCTATGGCTATGCCAAGCGCAGCAAGGAGAGCCGCGAGCAGTTGCGCCGCATGATTCAAGGCTATGTTCTCAACCGTGAACAGATGACCAACCTGTTTGTGCTGGTGGACAGCCGCATCAAGCCTCAGACCATCGACTTGGAGTTCATGCAGTGGCTGGGCGAGAACGCCGTGCCGTTTTCCATCGTGTTTACCAAGATGGACAAGCTGGGCCGTGTTGCAGGCCCCGCCGCCGTCGAGGAGTACAAAAAGGTCCTCCGCAAGACTTGGGAGGAACTGCCCCCCATTTTCATGACTTCGAGCGAGGACGCTCGCGGCCGTGACGACGTGCTTGGATACATCGACAGCATCAACCGTCAACTCAAGGAGAATTGAAAATTTGAACGCAGGCATGTACAGGACAACGGTTATCGCCTTGGTGATGGTGTTGGCGACCCTCAATGCAATGGCCCAAAGCCACCGAGAGGTGGCGCTGGAGGAGAATTGGCAGTTCTCGCGCGACCAAAGCGTCTGGCAGGCTGTTTCGGTTCCGCATGACTGGGCAATCGATGGGCCGTTTGACAAAAAGTGGGACTTGCAAGTCGTCGCCATCAAGGAAAACGGTGAGAACGTCGCTACCGAGAAGTCGGGACGCTCGGGTGCCTTGCCCTGGATTGGCAAGGGCTATTACAAGACGTCGTTCGCTGTGCCTCAAGGCTATCATCGCGCCCAATTGCTGTTTGATGGAGCCATGGCCGACGCCTATGTCTATGTCAACGGCCATCAAGCAGGTCATTGGGCTTATGGTTACAATGCCTTTATTGTTGATGCAACGCCCTATATCCACGCCGATGGCTCGGCCAATAGCCTCGAAGTCCATCTCGAGAATCTTGAGGAAAGCAATCGCTGGTATCCCGGCGCCGGCATTTACCGCCCCGTGAAGCTGGTGATGACGCGGCAGTGCAACGCGCTTGCCACATGGGGCTTGTTTGCCCACACGCTGAGCATCGCCGACGGCAAGGCTGTTTTGCAGGTCGAGCATTGCCTTGATGAACAGGCAAATGTCGCCGAAGATTATGAACTTGACATTGAACTGACCGATAAGTCGGGCATTACCGTCGCCAGCCAGCGCACGCGCCCCGACGGCTTGGGATGCTTTGCGATGCGCTTGACTATTGAAAATCCTGCCTTGTGGTCTCCCGAGTCGCCTGATTTATACAATCTTACCGCTGTGCTCAAACAGGATGGACGTGAAATTGACCGCCAGTGCACCCGTGTCGGCATTCGCACCGTCTCGTTTTCGCGCGAGAACGGTTTCCAGCTCAATGGCGTGACGCGCAAAATCAAGGGCGTGTGCTTGCATCACGACCTCGGGCCCCTTGGCGCTGCGGTTAACAAGACCGCGCTCATCCGTCAAATCGAGATGATGAAGCAAATGGGAGCCGATGCCATCCGCACGAGCCACAATATGCCGTCCACGATGCAGATGGAGGTCTGCGACAGCCTCGGCATGATGGTGATGGCAGAGAGTTTTGACGGCTGGCGCGAACCTAAGGTCCGTAACGGCTACGCCCGCCTGTGGGATGAATGGTGGCAGCAAGACATTACCAACTTGGTGCTCAACCACCGCAATCATCCCAGCATTATCATGTGGAGCGTCGGCAACGAGATTCCTGAGCAGTGGAAACCCGAGGGCGCGCTGCGCTACCGTCAACTGACTGAGTTGTGCCACTCGCTCGACCCGAGCCGCAAGGTCACTTGCGGCATGGACAATCCCGACGGCACTATCTGGAGCGGGTTTGCCCAGGTTGCCGATGTGCCGGGATATAACTACCGCGTGCACCGTTATGGCGAGATGATAGAGCGCCTGCCGCAAGGCTTCCTGTTGGGCAGCGAGACGGCATCGACCGTTAGCACGCGCGGCTGCTACCATTTCCCTGACACTTGCGCGATCAACAAGGCCACAGCCGACGGCCAGTGCTCGGGATATGATGTCGAATATTGCTGGTGGAGTAATCTGCCCGACGACGATTGGAAGATGCAGGACGACAACGACTGGACCATAGGCGAGTTTGTTTGGACTGGCTATGACTATCTGGGTGAACCCACACCCTATGACGAATACTGGCCCTCGCGAAGCAGTTACTTTGGCATCTGTGACCTTGCGGGCCTGCCCAAGGACCGCTACTGGCTCTATCGCAGCCATTGGAACAACCAGGAGCACACCATTCACCTCGTGCCGCACTGGACTTGGCCCGGCCGTGAGGGCATGGTTACCCCAGTTTATTGCTATACCGATTATCCATCGGCCGAATTGTTTGTAAACGGCAAGAGCCAGGGCCGCATTGCCAGGAGCGACACGGCACGCTTGGACCGTTACCGCCTGCGTTGGCGCGATGTGAAGTATGAGCCTGGTGAACTCAAAGTGGTGGTCTATGACGAGCGGGGCCAACAAGCAGGACAGAAGATTGTCAAGACTGCAGGCTCGCCCAAGCGTTTGCTCCTTGAACCAGAACGGTCAACGATTGTTGCCGATGGCAAGGACCTTGCCTATGTAACGGTTAGCTTGGTGGACAAGCATGGCACGTTGTGTCCCCATGCCGCCGACAAATTGGAATTTACGGTCACTGGAGCCGGTGCTTTCCGTGCCGCATGCAATGGCGATGCCACGTCACTCGAGCCGTTCACGCAACACGCGATGCACCTTTTCCATGGCCAACTCGTGGTCATATGCCAAGCCGGCAAGCAACCCGGTGTGATGACCTTGACAGCCAAGGACACTGCTACGGGAATGAAATCCAGCGTGAAAATCAATGTGAAATAATTGATACCTTGCCCGTCGCAAAGGCATGACCGAAGTCTATCTCTTCAATCCGGAACACGACTTGGCGCTGGCGCATGGCAGCCACAGTTACACCGCGCCGCCGTTTGTTCGTCGGTTTCGGCGCGACATGCGGTTGCTGCCCGCTTGGCTGGCGCCAGCAGGAGCGGTTGTCGCTGTGCCCGATGATTGTGATGTGTCGGCCGATGCCCGCTGGCTGGCAGAGGTGGGTCTGGAGGTGACCCCCGTTTCCTTTAGCCAAATTTCAACCCTCGGGGATTGCCGCATTCACCCGTGGGGCTGGGACGCTGCATTGCGCTATCGGCTCGTTCAGGCGGGCGTTGATGAGTGCGCTTTGCCGTCGATGGATGAAATGGAGTGGGTGAGGCGATTGTCCCATCGCCGCCTTACTATCGAATTGCTCAAGCGATTGGGCGATGAATCCTTGCCGATTCCGTTGGAATTAATGGATTATGAAGAAGTTATTGCTTTTGCACATCAGCATCCTGGCTGCTATCTCAAGATGCCCTGGTCGGGCAGCGGCAAGGGTGTCTATCGCGTGATAGACCCGTCGGCTGACCATCATGCCCTGCGTTGGATTGAAGGCGCATTGCGTCGGCAGGGCTCTTTGCTGTGCGAGGTGGGGCTGAACCGTGTACAGGATTTTGCCGTCGAGTGTGAGTGCCGTGACGGGAAAACTGTCTTGACGGGTTATTCGGTGTTTCGCAGCGATTTCCACAGTCAGTTTGGTGAGGGGATGGTTGCGCCGCGCGAGGAGTTGCATCATGCTCTGCTTCGGCAATTTCCTGATTTTGACCAAGTGGTTAACCGGTTGCTTGCCGCCCTTGATGAGGTGGTGGCGCCGCATTATAGCGGTCCATTGGGCATCGACATGATGCTTTATCGTGATGGCAGCGGTGACTTGTGCATTAATCCTTGTGTGGAGGTGAACTTGCGCATGACGATGGGCATGGTCACAGCGGCGCTCGGGGAGTCGCATGGAAAGCGCGGAATGTTCGTCATTGGCGGCCGCGACGCGGCAGGCGAGCCACTGACGCCACCCGCCGGCTACACGGCATTTCTCGTTTAATCAAGGTTGATGCCCTCGTCGCGCTTATCGGTTGGCTTTTTGGGCGAACTCGAACAGTTCCAGGGGCAAATGGCAGTATCCCTCAGGATTTTTGTCCAGATAATCCTGGTGGTAATCCTCGGCAGGATAAAAATTTTCCAATGGCAGTAATTGTACGGCAAGCGGCTCGCCCAATTCGGCTTGCACGCTGTCATATACCTCCCCGATGGAGGCAACATCGGCCTCGTCGGTGTAATAAATCCCCGTGCGGTACTGGGTGCCCTTGTCCTCGCCCTGCTGGTTGACGCTTGTCGGGTCAATGGCCTTGAAGTACATTTGGGTCAGGAATTGCAGGCTGACGACCTGCGGGTCATAGACGATGCGCACCGTCTCGGCAAATCCCGTCGTGTCGGTGCACACCTCCTTGTATGTCGGGTTCTCGGTATGTCCGTTGGCATATCCCACTTCGGTCTCGGTCACGCCGTTAATCTTCTTGAAAAAATGCTCGGTGCCCCAAAAGCAGCCTCCGGCAAAGTATATTTCGCTCATAGTTTTATGTTGATTGAGTTTCTGTATTTTGCTGCAAAGTTACGAAAAATCTCCGATATCATTGCTATGGGCGTTGGCCGAGGTGGCACGGCTTTTGGATAACGGTATTTAACAGGCCGGATTTGTACATTTCAAGTCTTATTTGTAATTTTGTGCAGATATTATGGATAAGAAAAGGGTAGTGCTCATTGGTTCAGGTAATGTCGCGACTAGTTTGGCTCACGCTTTAGCCGCGCGGTGTGAGGTGGCTCAAATCTTCAGCCTCACTCTTTCCCATGCCACCCGGTTGGCCGAAGCCGTTGGATGCAAATCGGTTACCGATGACCTGAATGCGCTGGTGCATGATGCCGACGCCTACATCATTGCGGTGCTTGACGATGCCATTGCCGATGTCATTGCCGCCGTTCCCGACAATGGCGCCTTGTGGCTTCACACCTCGGGCAGCAAGCCGATGGACCTGTTCAAAGGCCATCGCGCCAGGTATGGCGTGCTCTATCCGATGCAGTCTTTTTCGCGTCAGGTCGTCACTCCGCTCGACGATGTGCACATTTTTGTCGAGGCGTGTGACGAGGCTTCGTTAGATGACGTGAAGTCGCTGGCTTGCCTGCTCTCGAGCAATGTCATCCCAGCCGACAGCGGCCAGCGCCACCTGCTGCATGTGGCAGCGGTTTTCGCATGCAACTTTGCCAACCACATGTGGGCGCTCTCCGACGACATCCTCACCCGTGCCGGCCTGCCGTTTGACGCGATGAAGGCGCTCATCAGCACAACAGTGGACAAACTCGACCGCTTGACGCCCGCCCAGTCCCAGACGGGCCCTGCCATGCGCAACGACAAGCAGGTGATTGCCGACCATTTGGCGATGCTTGACGGCGACGAGCGCGACATATATGAACTTATCACGCGGTCCATCATTGACCGCCACAATCAAGATAAAGACATTCATGCTTGACAATCTCAACAAATATGATGTGGTGCTGGGCAGCAACTCGCCCCGCCGTCGCGAACTGCTCAACGACATGGGCGTGAAGTTTCGTGTCGAGGCCATCAAGGGCATTGACGAGACCTATCCCGACAGCCTGCCTGCCGAGGAAATCCCTGTGTATCTTGCGCGCCTCAAGGCCGATGGGCATCCGATGGGCGACAATGAACTGCTCATTACGGCCGATACCGTTGTTGTGCTCGATGACACTGTATTGGGCAAACCTGTTGACTGCGACGACGCTTGCCGCATGCTTCGCGCGCTCTCGGGTCGTGACCATCGTGTCATCAGCGGAGTGTGCGTCTCGACAAACGACCGTGTCGAGGCGTTTGCCGACACGAGCATCGTGCGTTTTGCCCAACTCAGCGGTGACGAGATTGACTATTATGTCCAGCATTACCGCCCCTTGGACAAAGCGGGTGCTTATGGCATCCAGGAATGGATAGGGAATATCGGCATTGCAGGCATCAACGGTGATTTCTACAATGTGATGGGCCTGCCCACACGCAAGTTGTACCAAGTGTTGAAAACATTCTGAAAAAGGCGAGATATGAAGAAGTTTGCTGCTACAATAATCCGTTGCATTGTGCTGGCCGTTCTGGCTGTCTCTTCGCTGGCCGCTCATGCCGATGAGGCTATGGACACGGTCTTCCTGTATGACTCTTGGGAGAGTATTTTGTATCAGGAACCCACATCGGCGGTGCTCAACCCGATGGTTCAAGTTTATACCCCATATCAGGTGGATATCACGACTCGTGACGACGAGGTCGATAGGCATATATACAGCGGTTTCATTGCTGCTACCCTCGGCGACAGTACTTGGCTCATCAGCGGTGAGTACTTGAAGCGCAATTTCAAGGGTGACACACGCAATCTGCTTGGCTTTATGCCTTTGTTCTTCAACGGCAAGGTGGCGTTTGCCATTTTTGTGGGATATGACGAGCCCAATAATGTTTCCTCGATTTTGTTTGGCTTGGAATATAATACCGACGAGGTCTATGAGGAATGCAAGAACTTCTACTACATCGACTTCGAGAACAAACGCGTGCGCAAGGTTGACCACAAGGTGATGAGCGACCTGCTTAAAGATTACCACCACTTGCTGATGCGTTACGAGGGCATGAAGGACTATAAAAAGAAATACATCATCGAGGATTATTTCTACAAGTTCATCGACCAGGCCACTGCCGACCCAATGCGCCCTTATATTCTTGACCTCGTGGGTGATGACGGCCGGAAAATTGACTAAACTCTGACTGTAATCATGAGCAGAATTTTCTTGATAGTGCTTGCTGCAGCTTTGTTGTTGCCATTGCTGTGTTCTTGCCGTAGAGGCCACGGCGATGCCGGCGTCGGGCAGGAGCGGGATTCTGTCATCACTGCTGCGCGATTGCTCTCGATGGAGCGGACCGACGGCTACACATTGGCGACCGTCAAGGACCCGTGGAAGGGTGGGGTGCTGCACCGCTATGTGCTTGTCCCTCGTGATGCCGATTTGCCCAAGGATTTGCCCCAGGGCACTGTCGTCCGCACGCCAGTAACCAACGCTTTGGTATATTCGTCGGTTCACACGAGCCTGCTGCAGGAATTGGGGGCAATAGACGTTGTGCGCGGTATAGTGGACGCGCGGTTTTTCAACGACTCAACTTTGCTGGCGGGTGTCAGGACTGGCACGATTGCCGATTGCGGCAATTCCATGAATCCCTCTATCGAAAAAGTCATCGCGATGGGGCCTGATGCCATCTTGCTGTCGCCATACCAGGACTCCAACTACGGGCAAATCGCATCGTTGGACATCCCCGTCATCGAGTGTGCCGACTACATGGAGTTTGACCCGCTGGGCCGTGCCGAGTGGATGAAATTTTATGGCGAGCTTGTCGGTAAACGTCGGCAGGCTGACAGTTTATATGCCGCTGTCGTTAGGGCTTATGACAATGTGAAGGCAACAGCCGCCACCGCCGATTCTCGCCCTACGGTGGTGACCGAGATGGTCATCAGCGGCGTGTGGAGCGTGCCTGGAGGCCAGAGTTACATGGCGCGCGTCTTGGCAGATGCCGGGGGCGGCTATTTGTGGGCAGGTGACGATAACACCGGCTCGCTGTCATTGGATTTTAATCAGGTGCTTGCCAGGGCCCAGCATGCCGACTACTGGTTTATCAAGTGGACCAATATCAACACGCTCGCCGACCTGGAGGGGGCCTATGAACTGAATAAGGAGATGGACGCCTATAAGCGCAAGCGTGTCTATGTCTGCGATACTGACCAGACGCGTTTCTTTGATCGCGTGCCGTTCCATCCCGAACTGTTGTTGCATGAGTTTGCCGTTATCATGCACCCTTCTTTGTTCTGTGGCGAGACCCCCGCATTTTATCACCGTTTGCAATAATTCATAACTATGGGTTCAGCGCGTCCAATGACATCTCGCCGATTCTCGGTCACCATCATCCTGATGGCGGCTGCAATGGCGCTTCTTGTGATGGCGTGCCTTGTCTATGGCTCGGTGGAAATTCCTGCCCGGGACGTCTTTAATATTCTCATGGGTAAAGGTTCTGCCAACTCGGCATGGCAGGTCATTGTGCTGCAGTCGCGCCTGCCCATGATTGTGACTGCCGCACTGGCAGGTTCGGCGCTCTCGGTGTCTGGTTTGTTGCTTCAAACCACCTTCAACAACCCGCTTGCCGGTCCCTCCATCCTGGGCGTGTCTTCGGGTGCGGGCTTGGGTGTCGCCATCGTCATTTTGGCAATGGGCGGCACGCTTGGCGGCATGCTGGCAGGAACGGGAAGTTTTGTGGCCATTCTTGTCGGTGCATTGCTGGGCGCAGCCGCGGTGCTGGCCGTGCTCATCGCTTTCTCGTCGATTGTGCGCAGCAACACCATGCTGCTCATCATAGGCATCCTTGTGAGTTATCTCACTTCAAGTGTCGTGCAGCTGCTCAACTCAATGGCGACCGAACAAGGGGTCAATAACTATGTCGCTTGGGGATTTGGTAACTTTTCGGGCGTGAGTTTAACGATGTTGCCGCTCTATGCGGGCATCATCATTGTTGCCCTTGTTGCCGCTGCAATGATGGTCAAGCCGCTCAATGCGATGCTGCTGGGCGAGCGCTACGCGCGCAATTTGGGCGTCGATGTATCCCGCTCTCGCAACATTCTTTTGCTCATCACTGGCGTTCTTACGGCTGTCGTCACAGCCTTCTGCGGCCCCATCGGTTTCATTGGCTTGGTCGTCCCCCACATTGCGCGATTGGCGCTTGGGACAAGCAATCACAGCCGTCTGGTGCCTGCCACAACCCTCGCCGGTGCTGATGTCGCCCTGCTGTGCGCTTTCATCGGTTACTGCAATCCTCAAGGCGTTATTCCTGTCAATGCGATAACACCCGTCATTGGTGTGCCCATCATTTTATATATCATTCTGAATCGCCGCCGCATCCAATACTTTAACTGACAATGAGCAAAACCAGCGATTGCATACTCACCACCCATGACCTTGCCGTCGGTTATCGCAACGGCAAGCGGCAGGTGACTTTGCTTGAGGGATTGAACCTTTGCCTTGAGCGTGGCAAACTCGTCGCTTTGTTGGGCAAGAATGGAGCGGGCAAATCAACCTTGTTGCGCTCGCTGACGGGCGACGACCGCCCGCTGGCGGGAATGGTGATGCTTGACGGCAGGGATATCGCTGTGATGCCTCAGCGCGACCGCTCGCGCCTCGTTGGCTTGGTGTCAACCGAGCGTGTGATGGCGGGCGCGCTCACCGTGACTGAACTTGTTTCGCTGGGTCGCCACCCCCATACGGGATTTTTGGGCCGTCTTGATGATAGTGACTGCAATGTGGTTCGCCAGGCGATGGACGATGCCGGCATAGCTCACAAGGCTGGCGAATACTTGGCCTCGCTTAGCGATGGCGAGCGGCAAAAGGCGATGATAGCCAAGGCTCTGGCTCAACAGACCCCGCTCATTGTCCTTGATGAGCCAACCGCTTTCCTTGATGTGGCGAGCCGCATCGAGACCATGCGCCTGCTCCAAACCCTTGCCCACGACCGCAAGGTGTCGGTTCTCCTTTCCAGTCATGACATCTCACAGTCTCTCATGCTGGCCGATGAACTGTGGCTCATTACAGCCGGGCGTCAAGTTTTGACGGGAAAAGCCGGTGATTTGATTGATGCGGGGAGCATGGAATTGATGTTTGACGACCCCGAAATTCACTTCAACAAACAGTTGCTTGACTACTCTTTTTAATAGGACTTGGCGAACGAATTTGCCAAAATACACGCAAAAATCACCACTTTTCAAAGTGTTGATAAACGACTGTTTTGTTGATGTTTAACTGCTGAGCGGCGTGAAAAATTGCGCTAAAAATTTGCTCATTTCAATTATATTTCGTAATTTTGCGACAACAAACCAATTACTAACAACTTATGCTAAAACGATTATTTTTAGCGCTTGCTGTTGTAATTGCTGTGACTGCCGTGGGGCAGGACTTTACACTGAAGGCAACCAAATATCACCCGGGACAGGGTGGTGCAGGTTGGATAACAGCAAGCGGAGACCGAATCAATTATGACAAGTTGAAAAACTATCAGATTCGATGGGTCGCTCTTTCACATGACATGTTCAAGCAACATGGTTTCAAAATGGGCGACGTGATTATTGTTGAAAGTTCATCCACGCCTGCCATCAATGGCGAGTGGGTGGTTAAGGACAAGATGGCAAAGCGCCTGCGCAAACGCATCGACTTCCTTACCCCGCGTGGTGACAAGTACAACTTCCGTAACGGTAACGTTACGATTCGCAAGAAGGCACAGTAAACTGCAGTTGAACTTGAAGAAAACCAACTTTTAGCAGCAACGAGCAAGATTGATAAACATCTTGCTCGTTGCTGTGTTTTTGTGCCTTTGCGCTTTTCTTGTTAGAACTCACTCGATGGGAATCTGGATAAGCGATACCCATCTCTCGGGGTCTTGCTCGTTCCAGGCACCGTCAATATAGCAGGTGCGGGGATGGCCGGCAATCTTGAATCCGTGCTCCTCCAGATATTTGAAGGCTTGGGCAAAGGACTCATAGAAGCGCTCGTAGGGGCCGATGTGCTTCATGCACAGCGCGCGGGGAATGGCGGGCAGTCGCTTGAACTGGATGAAACTGCTGTCTTGGCCCATCTCCTCGACCTGCTCGCAGTACTCAATGTCGATGTCGGTGGGCGTGTACTCCTGGTTGTGCTCGATGGTGAAACAGTAGCCGGGAGTTGGACACTTGCAGCCCAGGCGCTGCATCTCGGGACCGATTTTTTGATAGCACAGCGGACCCAGGGCTGCGTAGTTGGAGATTACTTCACGATGGCTTGCCACGATGATGGCAGGCAAAGATTGAATGCTGAACTTTTCCATTGTTTTGATTGTTTTGCGGGAGCCTCGCCACTCGAGCAGTTGGTCACGCCGTGCTATCAGCCGCTGCAGTTCACGTTCCGTTTTCTGAATTTTGCTGCTCAGTTGCTCAATGCTGGGTGTGTGCGATTTGTCATCGTACAGTTCCTTGATTTCGTCCAGCGAGAAACCGAGCCGTTGCAGGCTGCGGATTGCGCTCAACTTCTGCATTTGGTCAATGCTGTAATAGCGGTAGCCCGTCTGCCCGTCCACCTCGTCAGGCAAGAGCAGCCCTTTTTGCTCATAATGACGCAAGGTCTTGACTGTGACCTGCATCAATTGTGAGAACGCTCCGATTTTTAATTTTGTTTTGTTACTCATTGTCGCACGATATCGTTGATGGTGCAAAGGTAATCTATGCCCCGCGGGACGAGTCAAGAGTAATGCGGATATTTAACATTAAATTAACATTTGTCCTGCGCTTGGGACTTCTTGATGACAATCCCCTCATGCAGTGACGCAATTGTGGCGATGACGGCTGTAACGGTCATCGGTATCATGGAATGGAATGAGAATGGCACTGCTATGTATAACAGCAGTCCCGTTGCCCTGTTGAGTGTTGTGTGTGGAAAAACACATTTCTTATATCTCGCCAATGAGTATAACTGGTTATTGGACTTGATGGCGGCAATCAAGCCGCCCCACATCCATAATCAGGATGGAAGCCTGAGCGCAGGAATCAGCATCCAAACGCAGCAAGCGACGAAAACCAGGTCAGCAATACTGTCCAATAATGCTCCAGTCTTGCTGGCAGCGTCCAGTTTGCGCGCCAACAGCCCGTCCGCTATGTCGCTAATGCCGCAAAACAGATATAAAGCCCAAAATGCAGGGCTGGGTACATCGCTGAACAAGATGCAGGCGGCGCCCGCGATTCGGAGTGCCGTGATAAGGTTGGGAAGATGTCTGATTTTGATGCTATACACTCTTGATTGTTTGTTGCAACAATTCCAGGAATTGCGCGGCGTGTGCCCCGTCCATCTGTACATGATGGAATTGAAACGAAACGGGCAGGCTGGTCTTAAACAACCCTTTGCGGTATTTGCCCCACATCACCATTGGGTTGCACCAGTCGCTGGTGTATTGGTTGACGATGCAGTCGAGTTCGGTCTGGATCATGGCCGAGGTACCGACCACCATATATTCGGGGAGCATCACGCTTTGGCATTGTTCGGCAGCCTTGGCGGTCAGCTCCGAGTAATCGCGGCTGAATTGGTGCAGGTTTTCATCCATGGGGATGTCGCACGAGTTGATGCCGCCCTCTTTGTTAGCCACAATCACATTGACAGCCAGTCGGTCATATCGGTACAGCCGCCCGTGTTCGGGCAATGTATAGAACTCCTTGACCTGGCTTGCGGCCCTGCCGATGCACCAGCATAGCAGCATGTTGAAACTCATGCCATGCTTGTTGCTGTACTTCACCAGCCGGGTTACGTCCAGCGTCTTCACCAGCGTCACCATCGGCATTGGCGAGGACATCCATAATTCGAAAGCCCGCGCCCGCGTGGTCTGCTTTGGGCTGATTTCCTGTTTCATGATGCGCAATCGACAGCCATTGTTATTGCTTCCACCGCTTCAGACTGGGAAAAAATTTGCGCATCTCGACGATAGCCTCTTCGCGGGTAAAATTGACGCCTGCATCTTTGTTGAACTCCTCAACAAACTGGGCGCAATGCTCAATCATCTCGTCCATCGTGCAATCCATCGTGAACGCGCCGTCGGCATAACAATACTTGCAATAGTCCTTGTTCTTGCTGCCATCGGCATTGCTGCCGAGCACTTTCTCATTGAGCGGCATGCCGCAACTTTGGCAAAATTTCAGTTCCATATATGTATCGATGTGTATTATTGTTTTGTCTGTCAAGCCTCATCACCCGCACCGGACGGTCGCCGTCAACCTCGAGGCTGGGGCATAGCGTTTCTTTACCCGTGTCCTTGAATCCGCACTTTTCCATCACTCTGCCCGACGCAGGGTTGTCGGGGAAGAAATCGCCCCACAAGGTGCTGAAACCTTTCTCGTTGAAGCAATAATCGACAACCAACCGCAGGGCTTCGGTGCCGATTCCCATTCCCCAATAGGGACGCGCAATCCAATAGCCCACCTCGCACTCGTCATCGTTGATGTCAAGATTGGAACCGTCGGCCGGCAAGTACCCAACGCATCCGATGACTTCATCGGTCTCTTTCAAGGCAACAGCCCACATGCCATCGGAGCTAAACACGTTGCGAATGGCATCCAGGCTCTCCTCAACGCAGTGATGCGGCGGCCAGCCTGCCCGTGGTCCCAATTCGGGGTCCGATGCCCATTTGAACAGCACATCGGCATCGCTGTCGAGCCACCGGCGCAATATTATTCTGTTGGTCTCCATTGATTTTATCTAATATTCAAACAGTCATGAAATCGTGGATGCGCCGCACTTGGTTGCCGCTGGCGGCAACAGCGCTATGCGTCATTGACGGCACTGCGGTGGCTTTGAATCATTTATGCCTCATGTGCGACGTGCTTCTTTGGGGATTGGGTGCGTCTAATCGGTAATCGGGAATGCCGCTTTGTGCTTGCTCAGGGCCTTTAATGCCGCAAGGATGGTCTTGTCGTTACGGTTCAAGATGGGATAGAACGCATGGTTGCCGAAGATGTCCCGGGCAATCAGCGCCTTGACGGTCGTGACAATCTCGCTTTGCGAAATATTGATGTAGTACCACCTGGGCGTGATGCCGTTGGCCGCGGCATATTCGGCAAAGTCCTTAATCAGCGCATCATCGCTGGGGGCCATGCGCAGGAATTGCTTGTAGTCGGACATCTTCTCCAGCGAGGCGCGGTTTTGGTCGCAGTAGTTGAAGGCATATTGTTGCAACAGGCCGGCATTGGCAACCTCAATATAGTAGCTGGTGATGCCGCTCGTGTCGCGTGCCACAAAGATGTCAGGCACTATGCCGCCGCCGCCATACACCGTGCGGCCGTGAGCTGTGGTGAATATCTGGTCTTTGTCGATCTTCATCTTGTCGCGGTCATATAGCTCGCCGTTGGTGTAGCGCTCAAGCAGCTCTTTCTCGTAGTCAAGCGCGCCCTGCTTGTAGTCCTTCTGGATACAGCGGCCGCTGGGGGTGTAGTAGCGGGCGATAGTGAGGCGGATGGCGCTGCTGTCAGGAAGGATAAACTCATTTTGCACCAGTCCTTTGCCAAATGAGCGGCACCCCACAATCAAACCGCGGTCGTTGTCCTGAAGGGCACCGGCAAAGATCTCGCTTGCGCTGGCGCTGAACTCGTCAATGAGTACAGCCACTTCGGCCTCTTGGAACGAGCCGTTGCCATCGCTCCACAGTTCATTGTCATTGCGCTTGTAGCGCCCCTTGGTGGACACAATTAACTCGTTGGCGGGCAAGAACTCGTTGACCATCAGCACAGCCATCTCCATAAACCCGCCGCCGTTGCCGCGCAGGTCTATCATGTATCGTTTGGCACCGTCATTCTCAAGGCTTATCATGGCCTGCATGAATTCCTTGTAGGTATTGCGGCCAAACTGGCTCACCTTGATGTATCCGGTTGTTTTGTCGAGCATATAGTAGGCATCGACCGAATTGACGGGAATGTCTCCTCGCGTGACGGTAAATGTGAGAATCTTGTTGGAATTCTGCCGCTTGATGCCCAATTTCACTTGGGTGCCTTTTTCGCCCCTGAGCCGTTTCATCACCACATTGCTGTTCATCTGTTTGCCTGTGGCGGTAGAGTCATTGATAGTTACGATGCGGTCTCCCGCCATGATGCCCACTTTCTCGCTGGGACCGCCTGGGATGACCTCGGTGATGCCGATGGTGTCGTTCAGCATCACAAACGAGATGCCGATGCCGCTGAACGTGCCGTTCAGGTCATCTGATGCCGCCTTGAGCTCATCGGCGCTCAGGTAACTGGTGTGCGGGTCCAGGTTGCTCAGGATTTCCGGGATGCTCTTTTCAATCAGGTCGTCAAAATTGGTCGTGTCCACATAGTCCTGCGCGACAAGGTTTAGGATGGCGTTGATTTTGCGGTCACGGTCGGCCGTGAATCTGCCGCTTGAGAAACGCTGGCCCAGGAAAATCCCCACGATCATCGCCGCTGCAATGATGAGGGGCAACCAGATGTACTGATGTTTGGACTTCTGATTCATTCTTGTCTTAGTCTCGTGTAAGGCTGGTGTTTATTGTTGTGAGCAATGGTATTGTTCAACTTCGTTGTAGTGGCTGTCGCTGTTCTCGAGGGTGAGCGTCACAGGCTCGTAGTCGTTGCCGCGTTTCCACAGGTGCACCACCTCGATGCCCGAGCGGCACAGCAGGTCCACGCCGTCGTGCATGCGGTAGTATTCGCCAAACACAACCCTTGCGATACCCGCTTGAATGATGAGTTTGCTGCATTCCATGCAGGGCGAAGTTGTGATATAGAGTGTAGCGCCGTCGCTGCTGTTGTGGCTGCGCGCCACCTTGGTGATGGCGTTGGCCTCGGCATGCAGCACGTAGGGCTTGGTGTGGTCGTCCTCCTCGCACACGTTCTCAAAGCCCGACGGCGTGCCGTTGTAACCGTCACTGATGATCATTTTGTCCTTGACCAGCAATGCGCCCACCTGGCGGCGCCTGCAATACGAATTTTCGGCCCATATCTGCGTCATGCGCAGGTACCGGCTGTCGAGCAGCAGTTGTTTTTTCTCCCGAGTGTCCATGTTTCTCTCGTTTAACCTACAAAATTACTGCAAACAAAATGATAAGCAATAACAAACATCCAAGTTTTTTTATAATTGTGGGTGATTATTTTACAATTCTTGATTTTTGGGGCAAAACAAATGGGGAATTGCTGGTTTGCAGCAATTCCCCATCTAAGTCAGGAACGTTGTTTTTACTTCAGGATAATGTCGATGACGGCATTGACGTCGGCGATGTTGATTTCACCGTCACCGTTCACATCGGCCGCAGGATTGCTGCCGCCTCCGAGAATCAGGTTGATGACGGCATTGACGTCAGCGATGTTCACCTCGCCGTCGCCGTTCACGTCGCCCTTGAGCCCGCTGCTCACGCCGATGGGCTTCGGTTTGCTCTCCTGCGCGTTGCCCACCTCGTCGATGGCCATGGCATAGAAGGTGTAGTCGGCTGCGTTGGCGCCGTCGGGCATCTCGTAGTCAAACTCCGTGCCGGTGCTGCAGCCGATGAACTGCTCCTCGCCGCCGGCAATCGCGTAGTAGTGGTACTGTCCCACGCCCGATTCGGCGTCGTTGCCGCGGCACTTCACGGTGACGGTGTTGCCGCTTAGGGTTGCCGAAACCATGCTCGCCGTGGGTGCTGCCAGGTCAAGGGTGTTGAGGTATTCGTTGGTCTCGATGGGCGCATTGTAGTCAAAGATGATGGTCGCCTTGTTCTTGATGGCCGTCATGTTGGACAGGCCAGGCTTCAGGTCAACCGAGAAGGTCACATAGCCCTCGCCCTCGGGAGCATTGACATTGGGCGGCAGCTCGATGCCCTCGATGTCCCACGACACCTTGTTGCCCTCGCGGCTCATTTTCCAGTTGTAGCCGGGACCGTCATGGCTGGTGGAACCAAAGCGCACGCTGCTGATGTCAAACACATTCTCATCGAGCACATCGGTGATGCGGATGCGATAGGCTGGGGCAGTCGCCTCTTTCTTGTTCTCAAACAAGATGCGGTAGTCGATGGTCTGCGTCTTGCCGATGTAGTTCGCTTCGCCCACACCCACGGGGCCCACCATTTCGTTGGGGTCCCATGAGCGCACAACGTGGTCCACGCCGCACTGGGCGCCATGCCACTTGGCCTTCCAGTCTTTCTCCCATTCGGCAAAGTAGCCCAAATCACGCTGAATCCAGAAGTCGAAGCGGCGGTACAGGGCTTTGCCCAGAGCACCGGCGGTCTCAATGACCTCGCCAGCAAAGTTGATGATTTTGCCGCCAGGTACCACGTCAAGCAGATTGGACACCAGTGTTTTCGCAACACGCTTGCCCGCTTTGACACCGATTCCGGTCCGTTCTTTCTCTTCTACCAGGTCTTTATATACATTGGCATTCTTGTGCCTGTACAGGTCAAGTTCCTCCAGGCTCAGGTCCACGCGGTCGTTGATGAGGTCGGTGCCAAAGTTGATGACCTCGTCGCCCACATAGTCAATAACCGAGTTGAGCACGAGAGCACCGATAAATATGCCCGTGGTCGCCATAATGACGACATCCTTCTTGCCGTCGATGCTGTGTTGCTGTGGCATCACAAGGCCCTGCGCAATGAGGGTGAACGCATAGCTCTCGTGTGGCGACATGGTGGGAACGATGAAGAACATGATGCTGTCGCCCGCGTTGCCAATCGAGTCCATGGGCAGGTATTCCTCGCTGCCGTCGTTGCCCGGCAGGCGCGCGCCCAGCAATTCGATGTCGCTCGTGCACATGATGGGCAGGAAAAATCCCTCCGATGGGGTGTCGCCGGTGTTTTCAATTCTCACGGTATATTCGCTCGGGACGCCCAGGCGAACCGAGTTGCGGCCCTCAAAGGTGACCTTGATGTTCGACCCGTCGTAGTAGGTGTTCTCGCCGCACACGATTGTGTAACCGCCACAGCCATAGTTACGGTTCACTTCAATGTAGTAATCGCCTGGCTCGACGTTGTTGGCTATAAAATCTTTTTCGCCCTTTCGCGGGTCGATGCCGCAAATGCTGCACCCGTTAGCGTCAAGCAATGCCACCTTCCACACGTAGAGTGTTGAGGTGGTGTCGGGCAGGAACTCAAAGGTCGATATGCCGTTCAGGTGAATCTTGAAGTTGTCTATCTCGTCCCTCTTGTTGTTGCTGCTGTTGATGTATCCCAGATGGCCCGAGAAGGAGGTGCCGTATTCCACGGGCATTGCCGTCTCGCGGCTATCGTTGGGCTCGGTGTCGTTGGCATAATTGTTGGCGGTGAACTTATAGTGCAGTGTGTATCCGCCGCTGCCGCGGTCGCGGGGAATTCTGATATAATAGGTTCCCTCACTCATGTCGTCGCCGCAATAGTATATGGAGTCTGTCCAAAATCCGCCGAATGCGCCGCGGTCTTTGCGCTCTCCGTCAACAAGCATGTACACATATGGGTTGGCGAACCGCAAGTCTTCGGTGCCTTGGGCGGTAAGGCGCACCGTGCCGTCTTTGGGAACTTGGATGACATACCAGTCTTCTGCGTCGGTCTCTCCCGTGGCGTTGCAGTAGCCCAGTCGGCCCTGAATGGTTTGGCCGTTTTGGATTTCCGATGCAGTTTCCAGTGAATTGTTGGGTTCGGGGTCGTTGCTGTAGGGGCATGCCGTGAAGTTGTATTTCAGGGTATATCCACCGCTTCCCCTGTCTCGCACAATCCTGATGTAGTAAGTGCCCTTGCCCATGTTGGTGGCGTTGTAGAATATGGAGTCGGTCCAAAATCCGCCGAATGCGCCGCGGTCTTTGAGCTCGCCGTCAACGAGGATGTAAACGTAAGGGTTGGCAAATCTCAAATCCTCGGAGCCCTCGGCAACCAGGCTGATATGTCCTTCCTCGGCCAATACAATCTTGTACCAGTCCTCGGTGTCGGTGACGTTGCCCGACGAGCAGAAGCCCAAGCGACCCTGGACGGTCTTGCCGCTCGTGAGCGCCGTGGCGTGTTGGTAGTCGTCGTTGGGCTCGGGGTCATTGCTGTAGGGGCATGCCGTGAAGTTGTATTTCAAGGTATATCCACCGCTTCCCCTGTATCGGACAATCTTGATATAGTAAGTGCCCTTGCCCATATTGGTGGATGAATAGTAAATGGAGTTGCTCCACGTTCCGCTAAAGTTGCCGCGGTCTTTGAGCTCGCCGTTAACGAGGTTGTAGATGCTCGAGGGGGCAAAATCTATGGTCTCATCTCCATTGACTGTCACATTGACGCTGCCTTCACTTGTCAAAACAATCTTGTACCAGGCCTCGCCATGGTTTTCGTCCAACGTGCCGCTTACTGTGGACCCGGAATTGACTTGGGTCGCTGTTTGCCACGATGTGCCTTGCGCAAGCAATCCAATAGGAATTGCTATCATCATTAATAACAGTAGTAATTTATGTTTCATAGCGAAAAGGGGTGTTAATGAAAATGTATAATTTTTTGCAAATATAGTAAATGTTTTATAGATAAAAT
The DNA here is from genome assembly GCA_937898675.1 of uncultured Prevotellaceae bacterium. Lineage (GTDB taxonomy): Bacteria > Bacteroidota > Bacteroidia > Bacteroidales > Muribaculaceae > Sodaliphilus. Next base: position 12,147 of record CALEJB010000053.1, on the reverse strand, counting down.
AAATTTACTGTAACTTTTTTGATTTTTTTTTCTGCTCTACTTTGTCAATACCCTGCTCATTGGATGAAATGCGTTGACCTTGTGCCATGCAATGCCGTCTGGCATAAACAAATGTGCGGCACGATGTGAATGGTCTTCAAATCCTGCCGCACATGATATGCTGTTAAGTGGTATTGCGTTTGTTGCTGCTACTGCTTGTCTTGCTGTTTGTTGTTAAATGCGTTCCAGCCTTGAGCGCGTACCTCAATTTCATTGCCGTCGCGGGTCACCATCATGGCGCCCGTGTCGCACTTGGTGACGTGACCGATGAGCTTGGCGGTCTTCATGCGCGACACTTTTTCGTGGTCGGCGAGCGGGACGGTGAACAGCAGTTCATAGTCCTCGCCGCCGTTCATTGCAGCGGTGACGAGGTTCATGTTCAGTTCCTCGGCCATCAGCGCGGTCTCATAGTCGATGGGGATGCGCTCCTCAAACACTCGGCAGCCCACATTGGACTCTTTGCAGATGTGCAGCAGTTCGCTCGACAGGCCGTCGCTCACATCCATCATCGCGGTGGGGCGCACGCCCAGATCCCGCAGTTCGTCAAGCACGTCGCGGCGCGCCTCGGGTTTGAGTTGGCGTTCTATGATGTATTCGCGTCCGGCGAAGTCGGGCTGGAAATCCTTGTCCTTCATCTGCGCGCTCACGCGGCGCTCACGCTCCAGAAGTTGCAGCCCCATGTATGCGGCGCCCAGATTGCCGCTCACGCATATCAGGTCGGTGTCCTTGGCGCCCGAGCGGTAGATGATGTCCTCCTTGGCCGCTTCGCCCAGGCAGGTGACGCTGATGACGAGTCCCGTGACCGATGCGCTGGTGTCGCCGCCCACGAGGTCCACGCCATAGTGCTCACAGGCAATGCGCATGCCCTCATATAGTTCCTCGATATGTTCCACCGTGAAACGTTTGCTCACGCCAATCGACACGGTCACCTGCCGCGGCGTGCCGTTCATGGCAACGACATCGCTCAGGTTCACAACAATGGCCTTGTAGCCAAGGTGCATGAGGGGAACATAGGTCAAGTCAAAATGGATGCCCTCCAGCAGCAGGTCGGTTGTGACGAGCGTCTCGCGGTCGTTGCCATAGTTGATGACGGCGCAGTCGTCGCCCACGCCCCGCTTGGTCGAGCCGTTGCTGATGGGAAAATGCTTGGTCAAGTGCTCAATCAGGCCAAATTCGCCCAGGGTTGAAATCTCGGTTTCCTGCATAAAAAAAATGAGAGGTGTAGCGGGAAGGTCCCGCGCTTTAGGTAATTACAAGCGCCGCTAACGGCAGATCCTGATTATAGCTCGTCAAAGCGGTTAATGATTTCGCTCATGAGCATCGACATGATGGGCTGTGCCGCGTCGGCGGCCTTTTGTACCTCCTCGTGCGACACTTTCTCATCGACAACGCCCTCGATGCCCAGGTCGGTGATGACCGAGATGCCGAACACTTCCATGTCGCTGTGCCTGGCCACGATGACCTCGGGCACGGTGCTCATGCCCACGGCGTCGCCGCCGATGCGCCAAAAGTAGCGATACTCGGCAGGCGTCTCAAATGTGGGGCCCTGGGTGCCGACATAAACGCCTTCCATCAGGCGCACGTTTTTCTCCTTGGCGATGGTGCGGGCCATCTCGATGAGCCGCTTGCTGTAGGCCTCGCCCATGGCGGGGAAGCGCGGGCCCAGTTCATCGATGTTCTTGCCATGCAGCGGGTGCTCGGGGAATAGGTTCACATGGTCGGTGATGACCATCAGGTCGCCCACCTTGAAGTCGGGATTCATGCCGCCCGAAGCGTTGCTGACAAACAAGGTCTTGACGCCGAGCGATTTCATCACGCGAATGGGGAAGGTAACCTCCTTCATCGAGTATCCCTCATAATAGTGGAAGCGGCCTTGCATAGCCATGATATACTTCTCGCCCAGGGTGCCAAAGATGAGACGGCCCTTATGCCCTTGTACGGTTGATACGGGGAAATTGGGGACTTCTCCGTATGGAATCTCAACCTCGATGTTGATGTGGTCAACCAAGTTGCCAAGTCCCGTGCCTAAAATAATGGCCGTCTTGGGCAGTTTGCCATTCACGCGGCTGCTGATAAATTCGCTGGTCTCTTTGATTCGCTCCAGCCAGTTAATCTCGTTTGCCATATCAATAGTCTTTTTTATATTTTGCTGTTAATCGTTCGTCTTGTTTCTGCCGTTGTCGGTCAGTATTTTAGCGACTGGGCATCCTCATGGCTGTCAATTCTCGCGGTTAGCGAGTCGATGAAGCTTGTTGTGCCCTCCATCGCCAGAAATCCAACGCGCATGGGGATGTAGAAAATGACGTTGCGCATCATTGGAGGATAGTACGGGTTGTTAAGGATGCGTACGGCGTCTTTCTCGGTCGTGATGATAAACTTGCGGGTTCCTTCAAGCTTGTTGTACACGCTGAAGATGTCTTTAAAATCCCGGCGCGTGAATGCGTGATGGTCGTCATAGTGCATCACCTTGATATTGGTCGAGTATTGGCGCAGATAGCGCACCAGCGGCTTGGGCGTGGCGATGCCGGTCAGGCAAAGCACCGCATCGTCGGTACGCAGCCACTGCAGTGACGTGAGTTTGGGCGATTGTACGGGGAACACGGGAACGGGGTCGGCATACCTGATGTTGCTGAAGTACAACTCCTGCGACGGAAACAGGTCCAGGTTCTTCTTCATCATCCTGATGTCCATTGCCGTGATGTCGCTCGGGCACTTGGTAATGACCACCATGTCGCACCGCAGCAGTCGTCCAGCGGGCTCGCGCAGTGTGCCCAGAGGCATCAGCCTGTCCTCGGTGGGAGGGCGGTTATAGTCCACCAGCACGATGTTGACCTTGGGCTTCACATAGCGGTGTTGGAATCCGTCGTCAAGCAGGATGAGGTTGATGTCCGGGTCGATGCGCAGCAACTCGCTGATGCCCTTGCGGCGGCTCTCGCACACGGCAAGGGTAATCAGGCCGGAGAATTTGCGGTGTATCTGGTAGGGCTCGTCGCCTATGTCATGCGGGGTAGAGTGGTTGGTGGCCAGCACAAAGCCCTTAGTCTTGCGCTTGTAGCCGCGGCTCAGCACGGCCACATGGTAGCGCCGGTACAGGGCGTCGACGATATACTCGACATGAGGCGTCTTGCCTGTGCCGCCAACGGTGATGTTGCCCACCGACACGACGGGCACGTCATATTCCTCCTGCGGCAGCAGACCGATGTCGAACGCGGCATTGCGCATCCACACACCTGCGCCATAGCCCCACGAGAAAGGCGTGAGCAGGGCGTTCATGATGCTCTTGCGCTGCTCTTTGTTCAGTATCTTGGACAAGTCAACGGCCATGGGTGTCTTCCTTGACGGCATGCTGGTTTAGTTGTCTTTATTTTGTTGCTGGTTATTGGATTTCAAACTCGGGCATCAGGCACAGGATGTGATCACGGCCCATGATGCGTTGCAGCTGGATGTGCCAGTCGTAGAGCATGCCCATCTCGCCTTGCAGGCGGCTCTCGTAGCGCGATACCATGTATTTGTCAAGCATGGATGTGAATCTGTCCTCAAGGGCAGGATAGTTCTGGGTTTGGCAATCTTCGTCAAGACCGCATTTTTTGGCAACCCAGGCCACTGCTTCGGCAATGCCGCCAAACTCGTCAACGAGTCCAATCTTTTTGGCGGTGATGCCGTCCCACACGCGGCCCTCGGCAATGTGTTTGATGGAGTCTTGAGTTACATGACGGCCGGCGGCGCATCGCTTGGTGAACAAGTCATAACCTTGGTTGACCATATTCTGCATGGCGGCGCGCTGCGAGGGAGTCAGGGGCACGCCCATAGCGCCCATATCGGCGTTCTTGTTGGTTTTCACGCTTGCCATGTGCACGCCCAGTTTGTTCTCAAACAACTCGCTGGGGCAGGGAATCACGCCAAAGATGCCGATCGAGCCGGTGATGGTCGTGCGCTCGGCAAAGATGCGGTCGGCGCCGCACGAGATATAGTATCCGCCCGAGGCGGCATAGTCGCCCATCGACACGGCAACGGGTTTGCCTGCTGCCTTGAAGTCCTCGACCGCTTTCCATATTTGCTCGCTGCCAAAGGCGCTGCCGCCAGGGCTGTTCACCCTCAGCACCATGCCCTTGACGTGGTCGTCGTCCTGCAGTTCGTGGATGGTGGCGCACAGTTCCTCGCTGATGATGCCCTCGTCGCCCGAGCCCACCATCGATGTCCCGTCAATCTCGCCGCAGGCATACACCACGGCAATGTGGTCGCCGCTGGCGGCACCCTCAACGGGCGACGCGATGTCCTCGGGATACACAATACGCAGGTCGTCGTTCTTGTCGATGCCAGTGCGGTCGCGCAGCATGTCGTCCATCTCGTTCCGGTAGGCCAACTTGTCAACCAGCTTGTTCTTGATGAGCTGCTTGGCCTCAAATGTGGCGATGACGCTGTCGCACAATGCGTTCAGCGCATCGGGCGCAATCTTGCGGCTGGCGGCTATGCTGTCGCGCATGTCGCCCCAGATGGCTCCCAGATAGTGCTCTTGCTGCAGGCGGTTGGCATCGCTCATGTCTTCAAGCATGTAAGGCTCCACAGCGCTCTTGAACGAACCTACGCGCACTACCTGCATCTCAACGCCCACCTTGTCAAGCAGTTTTTTCAGGTAGGGGGTGACCGATGCCATGCCGTGCAGGTCAACCATGCCCACCGGATTCAGGTATATGCTGTCTGCCACGCTGGCCAGGTAGTAGTCGCCCTGGGCAATGCCTTCATAACCGTACGCCACTATCCACTTGCCGCTTTTTTTGAATTCCGTCAACGCGCGGCGCACGGTCTTCAATGTCGCAGGGGCGGCCGACACTCCGTTGCACTCAATGCAGATGCCTTCAATCTTATCGTTGTCTGCGGCATTTTCAATAGCCGATACCAAGGTGTTCAGTCCCAGACTGCTGGGCGCTTCGCCGTTCATTACCAGCGACATCATGTCCATCGTGCCGCTGTTGCGCTCGGTGATTTCTGTTCCCAGGTCAAGCATCAGTATCGAGTGCTTTGAAACATTGGCGCTCTTGCTGCCACCCATGCTCATCGAGCCCATAATGGCAAAACTCATGATTATTGAAGCAATCATGAAGAACATGAATGCCAGCAGTGCGCCCACAAACGAGCCGCATACGATAAGTATAAACTTCTTCATCATAGTATTGTAGGGTGTTGTTTTTTTTGTTGCTATTGATTGATTGCCAGATATATAATATAGCTTTGCGGCTTTTGCCTTGCCGCGACTCTTGCTTTAATTTACAAAGGTAAACTATTTTTTGCTACAAATGCTCATTTTAATCACCATTTTCTAAAAAATATTTTTTCGCATGGTAAATTAAATAGGCTCCGTTGTCTCGTGGGCGGCGGCATCGTTGTCAGCGTCAGGTCCTTGCTTCCCGTTTTCCCAGCCACCGGCTGGCACATATCGCCAGGGTTATGCTGGCAATGGCGCTGGCAATGGCAAGATAGGGCGGGGCACCATCGGCAGGAATGCCCAGTTGGTCACCCCATCCCTCGGGTATTTGCCCAATGTTGGTCAAGTAGCTAAAGACGACCACTGTGCTGTTGTTGAGCGCGTGGGCAATGATGGGAACCCACAGGCTGCGCGTCCACACCAGCAGGTAGCCAAACCATGCGCCCAAAATCAGCCGCGGGAAAAACCCGAAGAACTGCATGTGAAAGGCGCTGAATACAATAGCGGCAATCCACACGGCGGCATGGGTGCCCAGGCGGCTGTGCTGCATCGTCCTGAGCAATGCGCCGCGAAACAGCACCTCCTCGCTCAATCCCGCCATCACGCCGATGACTGCGACACTGATGGCCAGTTGTCCGATGCTGTGGATGTCAAGTATTTGTTTGGTCAGTTCGGCGGCCTGGTCCTCGCTCGCCCTCATCCATTGCTCCACGCCGCTTAGGCATTGCGGCAGTGTCATCGCCTCGTTGAGCGCCACCAACCAGTTCATGGCGGGCAGCGAGATGACATAGAGCAAAATCACCACGATGATTGCCTTCCAGCCTGGGGCGCGGTTCAGGCACATGGTTTCGAGCGGGCGGCGGTGGTACATGGCCATTGCGGTGATTGCAGGGGCAATGAACGCCAGCAAGTCCTGGGCGGTGAGCATGGCCAAAGTGCTGTTGCGCAGTAGCGTCTGGGTCAGCACCGCGGCAACGATAAGGCCTGCAAGCATCAGCGACAATAGCACGATCAGGCGCCTGCTCGTTTTCATTGTATTCCTATTTTCAGTCATTTATGAATTTTTTGCCGATTTATTATTGCAAAATTAAACAAAATACCATTACCTTTGTCAAACATACATGTAATTATTTGAAATCGCCTATCACTATGAAAAAGATTATTATTGCAATTACGGCTTTGGTGGCATCTGTGCTGGGACTGTCTGCGCAGACTAACGACTCCATTGACATTGTGACCGACGAGAGCATCAGCCTTCAAATGATTACGCCTGCGCAGCCGGTACAGGAAAGCGCGGACGAGGTCAAGGCGCGTGAGAAAGCGTTGCGTGAGCACAACGACAAGGTGGCTTATATGAAGGCGGCTGAATCGTTGCGACGGGGCTACTTTGTGTTGCTGGCCGACAACATCCAAATCGGCAACATGGGCTATCGCCATTACGACATCAGCCAGAACACCAATTTCATTCTTGTCCAGGCTGACGACGGCATCATCCAGTTTGCCCTCAACACGGGCAATCCCGGTCCCAACGGCTTGGGCGGATGGACAGGCAAGGGCAGCGTGCGCAACAAGCGCATCAAGCAATTGGACAATGGCGATGTGTTTTTTGAATTTCAACTCATCGGCGGCACTGTCAATGCCAATGTGAGCGTCACGCTTTTCCACGGCGGCAAGCGCGCGATAGCATATATCACCGGAGGCCAAAATATCACCATCTATGGCGATATCTTGCCTTATCGCGACAAGCGGCACCGCTGATTGGAGATATCAGCATTTAACATGATGCCCCGCCCGAGGTGATTCCCGGGCGGGGCATTTTTACTGGTGGTATCTTGCTGGGCGATAAGGCTATGGCTCACCGCCGAGCATCTCCAGGAACTGCTCCTCGTTGATGATTTCGACACCCAGTTTGCGGGCTTTTTCCAATTTGGCGGGACCCATATTCTCGCCGGCGAGGACAAAGCTCGTAGCGCTGGATATGCTGCCCACGTTCTTGCCTCCGTTTTGCTCAATCATGGCTTTGTACTCCTCGCGCGAGTGCTTGGCAAACACGCCGCTGATGACGATTTTCTTGCCCGACAGTTTATCGGTCTGTCCGGCGCTCTCCTCTGCGCTCAGCGCCATCTGCAGGCCTGCTGCCCGCAGCCGCTCAACGATGGTGCGGTTGCGCTCCTCGGCAAAGAATTCGACTATCGATTGGGCGATTTTAGGCCCTATCTCGGGAATCGCCGCCAACTCCTCGGCGGGCATGCCCATTAATGTATCCACATCGCGGGTGTGGCGCGCAAGCACCTTGCCCGTTGTCTCGCCCACAAAGGGGATGGACAGCGCGAAAATCACCCGGGCAAACGGCACCTGTTTGCTGGCCTCGATGCCCCGTAGGATGCGCTGGGCGCTGCGCTGCTGGAAGCGGTCAAGCGACACGAGCTTTTCCTCGGTCAAGTCATACAGGTCGGCGATGTCGTCCACCAGCCCGCTCTTGTTGAGGATAACGGCCACTTCTTCACCTATGCCGTCGATGTCCATGGCGTGGCGTCCCACAAAATGCTCAATGCGACCGCAAATCTGCGGCCCGCAGCCCAATTTGTTGGGGCACACCCACGCCGCCTCGCCCTCGATGCGGTTAAGCGGGGTGCCGCACGACGGGCAGTGGGTGACAAACTGGATGGGCTGGCTGCCCGGCTGACGCTGTTTCTCGTCCACGCCCACAATCTTGGGGATGATTTCGCCGCCTTTTTCGACATAGAGCATGTCGCCCTCGTGGATGTCCAGTTGCCCGATGATGTCGGCGTTGTGGAGCGAGGCGCGCTTGACGACTGTGCCGCTCAGCAGCACGGGGTCCAGGTTGGCAACAGGCGTGATTACGCCCGTGCGGCCCACCTCAAAGGAGACAAATTGCAGCCTGGTGCACTCGCGCTCGGGCGCAAACTTGTAGGCGATGGCCCAGCGGGGCGACTTGGCGGTGCTGCCAAGGTTCAACTGCTGCCGCAGGGCATTGATTTTGAATACCAGCCCATCGGTGGCAACCGGCAGTTTCTTGCGTTCCGCATCCCAGTGGGCGATGAAGTCCTGCACGGCGTCGATGCTGGGCAGGATGGACATCTCACCCGTCTTGAACCCCCAGCGCTTGAGGGCTTGGATGCTGTCGTAGTGGGTCTCAAACGGCAGATTGTCGCCCAGCAGGAAATAGAATACCGCATCCAGTCCGCGGCGTGCCACCTCGGCGCTGTTTTGCAGTTTGAGTGTGCCGGCGGCCGCGTTCCGGGGATTGGCAAACAGCGGTTCCTCGTTGAACTGGCGCTCCTCGTTCAGCCGCTCGAAACTCTGCCACGGCAAGAGGATTTCGCCGCGCGCCTCAAACTTGTCGGGCACGTCCTCAATGCCGCTCAGGTCCAGCGGAATGGTCTTGATGGTAATGACATTGGCAGTGACATCGTCGCCCTGCACGCCGTCGCCGCGCGTCACGGCACGCACCAGGCGCCCGTGCTCGTAGGTCACCGATATCGATGTGCCGTCATATTTCATCTCGCCTACGATTTCGCTCGTCTCGCCGCCCAGACCATCCTGGGCGCGGCGCAGGAAGTCTTGCACTTCATCAATGCTGTAACTGTTGGACAGCGATTGCATGGGGCGCTCGTGCCGCACCTGAGTGAACCCCTTGCTGATGTCGCTGCCCACGCGCTGGGTGGGGGACAGCGGGTCCTGATATTGCGGGTAGTCGCGCTCCAAGTCCTGTAATTCGCGCATCAGCGCGTCAAATTCCTGGTCGCTCACTGTCGGCGCGTTCTGCACATAGTATTCTTGGTTGAGGCGGTTGATTTGTTCCCGCAACTCTTTGATTCGCTGTTCAAATAGGTCCATCATGATGTGGTTTGTCAGTTATTTTGCGCTAAGGTACTCTTTTTTTCTCAAAAAATATGCAATCTTTCGATTTTTTGCTAATTTTGCGTGCCAAATACAAGTGTTCTTGTCAATGAAAAAAATTCTGAAATATCTTTTGCTGGTCATTGCGTTTGCAACGATTGCAACTTTGTCTTCCAGTTGCTTTCGGCAAGACTACATGATGTTTGAGGACGGCGATTTTGACGGTGCCGAGTTTTCGGATTATGACCTGATTCAAAATGCCGAACTTGAAATGGATGACATTGACCGCGATTGACGCGCGATGCCCGATGAATAAAAATGGATTGGGTTTGTGCTTTTGCCGTCAGGTCTTTTTGAAACTCGCATTTTGGGCTGTCTTGTCGCAATTTGCCGAAATTATTATGTCTCGTTAACAAAAATTGTTGTATATTTGCAGCCAATTATAATATAAAATGTGGCAATGGGGTTTTTCTCTTGACGCTGCAACATCTTTTAGTTCAAGTATATGAAGCTTTTACAGAGCAAATTGGCACAATATGATATTCCGCAGCAAGCCAAGGCTGCGGGTATCTATCCTTATTTCCGTCCCATCTCGAGCGAGCAGGACACCGAGGTGATCATGAATGGCAAGAAGGTACTCATGTTCGGTTCCAACTGTTATTCCGGTCTTGTCAACGATGAGCGCATCAAACAGGCTGCCATCGAGGCTACCGAGAAGTATGGCACGGGTCTGGCAGGCTCGCCTTTCCTTAACGGCACGCTTGACCTTCACAAACAGCTCGAGCGCAAGCTTGCCGACTATGAGGGAAAGGAAGACGCCATGATTTACAGCACGGGATTTGGCGTGAACCTGGGAGTGGTTTCCACCCTCACCGGCCGTGACGACTACATCCTGTGGGACGAGCAGGACCATGCCTCCATCATAGAGGGCAGGCGCCTGTCGTTCTCCAACTCGCTCAAGTACCGCCACAACGACATGGCGTCGCTCGAAGCCCAGCTCAAGAAGTGTGACCCTGACCGTATCAAACTCATCGTCACCGACGGCGTGTTCTCGATGGAAGGCGACGTCTGCAAGCTCCCCGACATCGTGGACTTGGCGCACAAGTACAATGCCAACATCATGGTTGACGAGGCTCACGGCATCGGCGTGTTTGGTGAGGGCGGCCGCGGCGTGTGCGACCACTTCGGCCTGCGCGACGAGGTGGACCTGATCATGGGCACCTTCAGCAAGTCCATCGCCTCGCTGGGCGGTTTCATCGCCACCGATGAGGTCATTACCAACTACCTGCGCCATCATTCCCGCAGCTACATCTTCACCGCCAGCATTACGCCGGCATCGACCGCTGCGGCAATGAAGGCAATCGACATTCTTCTTGCCGAGCCCGAACGCCAGGAGCATCTGTGGAAAATCACGCGCATCGCCCTGCAGGGCTTCCGCGACATGGGATGCGAGATCGGCCACACCGAGACACCCATCATCCCCTTGTTCATTCGCGACAACAACAAGACTTTTGCCATCACGCGCGACTTGTTGCTGGAGGGCATCTTTGTCAACCCCGTCGTTTCGCCCGCTGTGGCACCCAACGACACGCTCATCCGCTTCAGCCTCATGGCTACGCACACCCAAGAGCAAGTGGCCTTCGCATTGGAAAAGATTCAAAAAGTCTTCCGCTCCTATGGTCTTGTGCCCTGAAAGTGATGACGGGAATATAGAAAAATCTGCAGGCCGCACTGATACAATTAAGCAGCGCGGCCGCTTTTTCCAACCCGTCTTTTGAGGCAATATGCCGCCCGCCGAGCACTATTTTGCTGTCTTTTGCGCATTTTTTTCAAAAAAATACTTGCTCGGTAAAAATGTATTAGTAATTTCGCATCGTCAAACTATAACAGAACTATCGAAACCATGATTTATAAATTTGTCATCGTCTCAGACGAAGCCGATAATTTCAAGTTACAGATCGCTATTGACTCAACGGCGACCTTTATGCAGTTGCGCAATGTCATTCTCGACACGTGCGGCTTCAGCAAGGACACAATAGATTCCTTCTATGTCTGTGACGAGGAATGGGGCAAGGAAAAGGAAGTTACATGCATGGACATGGGCTCTGACAGCGACGAGGACATCTGGATTATGGACGACACACGCCTCGATGAACTCATCGAGGACGAGGGCCAGCGCATGAAGTTCATCTTTGACTATATGACCGAGCGCTTCTTCAAGGTAAAGCTCAAAGAAGTCATTCCAGGCAAGACGCTTCACGACCCCTTGTGCGAACGCAGAGTAGGCAATCCCCCCGCCGAGAATGTGGACCTTGCCGACTTTATTACCATCCCCAAGATTCCGGATGCCAACAACATCGAAGCCATCGACAAGAGTGAGTTCTACGGCGACGAGGAATACAACGAGGACGAAATCAGTGACTATGAGGAATTGGACAACCTCGACAGCGAGAACGACCGCTACAAATTCTAATCTGTCGTTATGGGAACTGATATGAGAAAGTCACTCATTATAATAATAGGAGCTTTGCTGGCTGTCGTCGCAACATCCTGCGAGAGTTGCAGCGGCCCGCAAGGCGGCGTCAGCCAAGCCATGGGCGATAATGATACCACCCAGATGGTCGACTCTGTGCTCGAGGTCACGGGCGTGGCTGTCGACGGCGCGATGAACAGCGTCGCGTTGCTGGTTGGCGAGGACACGGTCTTTTTCAGTTATCCCGAGCTGGAGGCCGAGCACCGCGGATCATGGGAGATTGGTGACACCGTCACGGTGCGCTATGCCGAGACCCAAAACGGGGACAGCGTGACCGATGTCATTTGCTCCAGCGATGTAGATTGATGTTTTATTGATGCAAGAGATAAAATTGCGGTAGTAGCTCAGTTGGTAGAGCATCAGCTTCCCAAGCTGAGGGCCGCGGGTCCGAGTCCCGTCTACCGCTCAAAATTTCAACAGTTGAGGGGGTCTCCTTGACTGTTGTTTTTTATTTGTCTTGACCTGAAAAAAGTTGACAGATTCGAGAGGCAAAAAAAGATTGCCAAAT
>CALEJB010000052.1 GCA_937898675.1 uncultured Prevotellaceae bacterium | reverse complement strand
GTTAAAATAACTCATTGATTTTCAAATATTTAAATTAATTATTAACTAAGTATTGTTTTTACAAAGTCAAATAGTTTTTGTCCATTGATTTCAGTGTTTGCCAAAAAAGCAGTAATTTTGTCGGATAAAGAACATATAACCATTTTTTAACAATACAAAACACTGTTTATCGACATGGAACCATTGTTTGAGAAACTGAAAAGCAACGCGATTGCCAACAGACAGCGCATCATCCTTCCCGAGAGTTTAGAACCCCGCACGCTGACGGCCGCCGACCGCATCATTGCTGACGGCATTGCCAACATCGTGCTCATTGGCGACAAGGCCGAAATCCTTGCCAAGGCCGCCGAACTGGGGCTGACAAATATCGACAAGGCCAACATCATCAATCCCGCCGATGCCGAGGCGATGGAACCCTATGCACAGTTGTTCTACGAACTGCGCAAGTCCAAGGGCGTGACCATCGAGGACGCCCGCAAGAAGGTGCTTGACCCGCTGTACCTGGGTTGCCTGCTCATCAAGAACGGTGACGCCGACGGCCAGGTTGCCGGCGCCATGAACACCACGGGCAACGTGCTGCGCGCTGCGTTCCAGGTGCTCAAGACGGCTCCCGGCATCAGCACCGTGAGCGGCGCATTCCTGATGCTGCTGCCCGAGGGCTCGCCCTACGGCCACAACGGCGTGATGGTGTTTGCCGACTGCGCCGTCGTTCCCGACCCCGACGCCAACCAGCTTGCCGAGATTGCCGTGAGCGCCGACCGCACCGCCCGCGCCCTCGCCGAGATTGACGATCCCAAGATTGCCATGCTGAGTTTCTCGACCAAGGGCAGCGCCAAGCATGAGCGCGTGGACAAGGTCGTAGAGGCCACCCGCATCGCCAAGGAGATGAACCCCGCCCTCAAGATTGACGGCGAGCTTCAGGCCGACGCCGCCATCGTTCCCAGCGTGGGCGCCAGCAAGGCTCCCGGCAGCGACATTGCCGGCCAGGCCAATGTGCTCGTGTTCCCCGACCTGGGCGTGGGCAACATTGCCTATAAGCTGGTGCAGCGCATAGCAGGCGCCAAGGCCGTAGGTCCCGTGCTGCAAGGTCTTGCCGCTCCCGTCAACGACCTGTCGCGCGGCTGCAACGATGACGACATCTACCGCACCGTCATCCTCACCTGCAACCAGGCCATCAACCGATAACAAGCATTCCTCACTATAACTTAATCAAACAACAAGAAATGAACATTTTAGTGCTCAACTGCGGCAGCAGCTCTGCCAAGTACAAACTCATCGAGACAAAGGAGAACAAGACCCTGGCCGAGGGCGGTGTAGAAAAAATCGGTCTGCCCGACGCATTCATCAAGCTGAAGTTTGACGACGGCAGCAAGAAGAACATCGACCTCAGCATCAGCGACCACAAGGGTGCCATCGAGGCCATCCTCGACGCGCTGATTCACCCCGAGTATGGCTGCATCAAGGACCTCAAGGAGATTGATGCTGTGGGCCACCGCGTGGTGCACGGCGGCGAGAAGTTTAGCCGCAGCGTGCTCATCACCGAGGATGTGAAGGCGATGATCCGCGAGTGCTACGGCATTGCCCCGCTGCACAATCCCGTGAACATGGCAGGCATCGAGGCCATCGAGGCCGTGCTGCCTGGCGTTCCCCAGGTGGGCGTGTTTGACACCGCATTCCACCAGACGATGCCCAAGAAGGCGTTCCTGTACCCGCTGCCCATGAAGTACTACACCGAGGACCACGTGCGCCGTTACGGCTTCCACGGCACGAGCCACCGCTTTGTCGCCACCCGCGTGTGCGACATGCTGGGCACCACTCCCGCCGGCAAGAAAATCATCTGCTGCCATGTGGGCAACGGCGCCAGCATCAGCGCCATCGTTGACGGCAAGAGCATCGACACCACCATGGGCCTGACCCCCACCGAGGGCTTGATGATGGGCACCCGCTCGGGCGACGTTGACCCGGGCGCGCTGCTTTTCCTCATGGAAAAATACAACATCTCGCCCAAGGAGATGCTGAACATCATCAACAAGAAGAGCGGTGTGCTGGGCATTACCGAAATCAGCAGCGACATGCGCGAAATCGTTGACGCCGCCGAACTCGACCACAACGAGCGCGCGCAACTGGCCCTCGACATGTATGAGTTGCGCCTGACGAAGTACATCGGCGCCTATGCGGCCGAGATGAACGGCGTGGACATCATCGCCTTTACCGGCGGCGTTGGCGAGAACCAGTACCAGACCCGCAGGCGCGTGTGCCAAAACCTGTCCTACCTGGGCGTGAAGATTGACGAGAAACTCAACGACGAAATCTTCCACGGTAAGGAAGGCGAAATCAGTCTGCCAGACAGCAAGGTCAAGGTTGTTGTCGTCATGACCGACGAGGAACAGATGATTGCCAGGGACACCGAGGCCATCGTTGAAGGTCGCGAGCCCTAACCCCCCCCCGAACAAGCACAAACCTACAGACGACCCTGCCAGGCAACTGTCTGGCGGGGCCGTTTTTTTTTTGCGATAAAAACGAGCACTAATTGAGAAAATCGTTGATATATTGCGATTGTTTGCCCGCGTTTTTGTATCTTTGCACGATTATTTCAACATCAAGCGATTATGTTAAAAGACAAAATAGAAGCGCTCAAGGCGCAAATCAGCGAACTCAAGGCCAACAATGAGCCGGAATTAGAGGAACTGCGCATCAAATACCTGAGCAAGAAAGGCGAGATTACGGCACTGTTCAACGAGTTCCGCACCGTTGCCGCCGAAGAAAAGCGCGAGCTGGGCCAGAGGCTCAACGAGCTCAAGAACTTGGCGACCAACAAAATCAACGACCTGCGCGAGACTTGCAAAGAGCAAGCCAAAGAACAGAACAAGATTGACATCACCCGCCCGGCGTTTCCCGCCGAGCTGGGCACCCGCCACCCGATTTCGGTGGTGCGCAAGCAGATTATCGACATCTTCTCGCGCCTGGGTTTCACCGTTGCCAACGGCCCCGAGGTTGAAGACGACTGGCACGTGTTCAGCGCGCTGAACTTTGCCGCCGACCACCCCGCCCGCGACATGCAGGACACCTTCTTCATCGAGAAGAATGACCAAGAAGTGGCCCGCAACATCGTGCTGCGCAGCCACACCAGTTCGGTGCAGGTGCGCACCATGGAAAGCAACCAGCCGCCCATCCGCATCATCTGCCCGGGCCGCGTATTCCGCAACGAGGCCATCACGGCCCGCGCCCACTGCTTCTTCCACCAGATTGAGGGCCTGTACATCGACAAGAACGTGTCGTTTGCCGACCTGAAGCAGGTGCTGTTGTACTTTGCCAAAGAAATGTTCGGCACCGACACCCAAATTCGCCTGCGTCCCAGCTACTTCCCGTTCACCGAGCCCAGCGCCGAGATGGACGTGTCGTGCATGCTGTGCGGCGGCGATGGGTGCGGTTTTTGCAAGCACACCGGATGGGTCGAGATTCTGGGCTGCGGCATGGTAGATCCCGCCGTGCTTGAGGCCAGCGGCATCGACAGTTCGGTTTACTCGGGCTATGCCTTTGGCTTGGGCATCGAGCGCATCACCAACTTGAAGTACATGGTCAAGGACCTGCGCATGTTCAGCGAGAACGATGTGAGGTTCCTCGACGAGTTCAAGAGCGCGCACTAAATTTTCACCAGCACTATTTATCACAAGGGATACACATTATATATATAATGTTGCCCCTTGCTTTTTCAGTCAGACGAGACCATGACGATCAAAGAACGGTATAGCGGCATACTCAGTTATTTCAAGCAAGAGCGCCCCAACCCTGAAACAGAACTGCATTTCACCAACACGTTCCAGCTGCTGGTGGCCGTGATGCTGAGCGCCCAGTGCACCGACAAGCGCATCAACATGGTTACTCCGGCACTGTTTGACGCCTACCCTACCCCCCGGGCCATGGCCGCCGCCACGGTTGAGGGCATACTGGAATATGTCAAGAGCGTGTCATATCCCAACAGCAAAGCCACCCACCTGCAACAGATGGCGGCCATGCTCACCGACAAGTTCAACGGCGTGGTGCCCGGCACGATGGCCGAGCTGACCTCGCTGCCCGGCGTGGGCCGCAAGACCGCCAACGTGGTGCTGGGCATCGCCTTCGGGCAGGCCACTATCCCTGTCGATACGCACGTCTTGCGCGTGTCGCGCCGCATCGGTCTGTCACAAGGCAAAACACCTGCCGACGTGGAGCGCGACCTCACGCGGCACATCCCCGCCGAGGTGAGGTTCAAGGCACACCACTGGATTCTGCTGCACGGCCGCTATGTGTGCAAGGCGCAGCGCCCCGACTGCCTAAACTGCGGCATCAAGGACTACTGCAAGCAGTACAGCACAAAACGCCAGGAGTAAAAATGGGTGTTTCTGTCCTTTTTGAATAGCAGATTGTTCAAAATGTCCAAAAAATGCACATTTTCTCGAAACAAAGATTAAACCTTTAGCAAGGTTACCCGTCAAAGATGCGGTCTGCCCCAAAAAAGGGGAGACCCAAACAAATTGAAAAGTTTTTTTTTATTAACTATCATTTTTTATAAAACAACATTTATTATCATGAAGAAGATTTTTGCTTTGGTTGCAGTTGCAATCGTATGCATGAGCGCAAGCGCACAGACTCAGTTCGGTTTCAAGGTTGGTTTTGACATGACCAATTTCTGGGGTGAGAATGTAGAGCATGGCATGAAACCCAGCTACCAATTCGGTGTACTGATGGAGCATCACTTCACTGACAAGCTCGCCATCTCGCCCGAAGTTGTGTTCGCTTCACAGGGCGGCAAGTTTGATGACATCACCTACAACACCAACTACATCAATGTACCCGTAATGCTTAAGTACTACGTTTCCCCCAACTTCAGCATCGACTTTGGTCCCCAACTGGGCGTCAATGTTTACAGCAAGCTCAGCGCTGATGGCATTGATGATGCTTTGGACCTCAAGGATGCCACCAAGGACATTGACTTTGGCCTTGGCTTGGGCGGCACCTATAATCTGACCGAGAATGCCTTTGTCCAGGCACGCTACACCATGGGCCTTACCAAGGCATTTGGCGAGCTCAAGCTTGGTGAGCTTGGCACCTATGAGAGTGACGCCAAGAACGGCAACATCCAGATTGCATTTGGCATGAAGTTCTGATTGCCTTTTAGTGAATAAATAAGAAGTTGAACGCGGCAGGCGCCTTGCAAGGGGGCCTGCCGCAATTCTTGTTCTGCCCCGGCTACAGTTCGCTTTGCTCACATGCCGCGCATTCAGCGCTATGGCTTGGGCGGGGTGTTCGTGACATTGGATGCAAAATCAGGGCAAAATATGGGCTACAAGATTAGAGTGTAATTCGAAGGCAGAATCTGCCAGTCGGCAATGTGGCGCCTTTTAAGGGCCATATTTTGATGTTTACAGGCTTCGCCATTGCATCCATCCCAATGATGCCACAACAGCGCCAGATGGTGCTTTCGCCTGCCGTTGGCGATGCCCTTAGCATGACATGCCGACACAAGAAATCAAAGCAACAATTAACACAAAAAAAATCCTGGGGGATGCTTCACAGCAGGCCCCAGGCAATTGTGCATACATATAAAAAAATCAAATGATACTAAGTTTCTTTAAATACACATTGTTGATGAATATAGAGAGTTTTTGGTTTACTTGATAACCTTCATTGTGGTAGTCGAACCGTCGCTGTAGCGGGTGACCATGATGTTCACGCCGGCAAACGGGGTGCTCGACTGCATGCCCTGCATGTTGACAAAAGTCGTGCTGACAACCTGTGCGCCGCTGAGGGTCTCGATGACGCCAGTGTGGGGCGAAGGAGCATAGTCCTTATCCTCGACAGCATAATACAGCGCCTCGCCATTACTGGGCACAAAGGGTTCAAGGGTATCCTCATCGGCGACTAAGACATCATTGAAGCTGGGCTCGCGTTCCTTCACCTTGTAGTAGAAACGGATGCGCAGTGTGGGCTTGAATCCCATGGTGGCGCCAAAGGTTACCCACTTGCTGAAGTCACCATCTTTCTTGCCAGCCAACAGACGGGTGGCATTGGTGCCCGGAGCACACTTGGGAGCATCGTCGGTAATCAAAACAATCTCGTTGGGCGTCTCGCCGTTTGGCACAATCTCATCACCCACGGCATCGTAACCGCGCAGACCCTCGTTGTCATTGGGCTCGAGGTCCTCAACCCAAACACGGAACTTATAAGGTTCAAACTCCACGGTTGAAACATTCTCGGGCAAGAAGCCGTATGCGTCAATCAGCACATTGTAAATGCAGCAGGTGCTGTCGTTTGCATCTTTCCAGAAGTGGGCGTAACTGCCGCCGTCCTGCCTCTCGATATCGGTGCCTGCATTAAACTCCACGGCACCGACAGCAGTCTTGTAGTAAGGAGCGCCATAGCTGTTGTGCACGCCATTGGTGTCCCAGTCGTAACGCTTGTTATCGAACGTGCCGTCACCCCAAGACCAGATGATGGGAATGTAGGACATGTAGTCCTGGCCATAAACACCGGTCATCACGTTCTTGCCGTCCCAGCGGTCAATTCTGGCGAAAGTGTTGACATCGTACTTGTTGTGCTGATAGTACAGCGAGTCGCTGACCTCGGTGTAGGAACCGTTGTTGTTGGCACTGTTTTGGATGCGGGCAATGCGGGTCTTGGGCAGACTGTTCTTGTCACGGTCGAGCGTATAGTAGTAAATCATCGACTCTTTCTCGAGCGTCATGTCCACATCGGCATTAATCACATCAACCATGAGGTGGTGGTCTTCGTCACCATCAATCTGGTCGGCGGTATAGAAGCCGTTAACCCTGGAGTCGGTCTTGTAAACGGGAACCATAACGCTGTTGGTGTGGCGGGGACCGCCGTGCTCGCCCCGGCCGACAAGGCCGTCGTTCAGTTCTTCGAACAACTGGTAGGTGTAGTCATCGGGATGCTCGTTGTAGTGGGTGTAGCCCCAGGGCATGTCTTCAAACATGATGCCGTCGAAGTTGATGTTCTGGGCATCGGCATAATTGCCAGGCAGGGGGGTATATCCATCAGGAACGGGCGTGGGTTCGCCCCTCAGGATGAGCTGTACAGCCACATCGCCGCCAAGCTCGCTGCTAACATCTAAATATTTATAGCCACCTGAATAAGTTCCGGTCCTGCGATAAATATACGTCAAGTCTGTATGGCTGGTACTATTGCGGTTAACGGCAATATCATACTTTTGGGACTGGTTATAGTACATTCCAAGCCACAAGCCAGCGACACTGCTGGCTAAGTTGAAAATTTTGTAATTCGAACGGTCGAGATAAACGGTGTTCCAACCTGCATTAAATGTCTTAGCACTACTAAATTTGTTTTCAACAATCAGTTGTGTGACATTATTGTCGGCATCAAGAGCGGTCAAGAAGAGAGCCCTAACGCTTGTAGAATTGGTGAGAGCGAAACGGAAACCCACAATCGTGTCACCATAATACTGCTGATAGTCGGCAGGTTTCAAAATGGTGCCTATACTAACATCGTTAGTTGTTCCGCAGTAGGTGTAAAGGTTAAAGTCCGGAGTATTGTACTCATCGGTAGTATAAGGACCGACATAGTATTCACCATCGTTAAGCACGGTCTGTGCGTTAAGCGACATGGAGAGCAGCATGGCTGCCATTGAGCATAACAATATAATCTTTTTCATCGCTTATGTATCTGTTTTATTCGTTAGTGTTGTTGAGCGGATGCTGATTAGCTTCTACATCCCTGTAGTCAATCTTGTAGAATACCTTACCGTTGATGGCCTTGAAGAAGAGGTCGGCAATGGGCACATTTTCCTCAATGCTCGTGCGATAGAGCACAAAGTGGTCATATCCGTCCTTGATTTCCTGGAGCGTGTAGCCTGCACCGCCCTTCACGTTCTGGGGATATACATAATTGCGATAGTAGTTATGCTCGTCCTCAATGACAAAGTCACTCTCGTAGTGGTGGAGCCTGAGCATGAAGAAGTCATAGTAACCGGGAATCAACACATCATCAACATTGCTCCAAGTATAGAACGATTCGGGGTTGGTAGCATCCTTGGGTACAGCCTTTACCACATAATTGATAGTGTAGCCCTGCATGTACTGGGGCACCTCATAGGAATAAGCGGTCTTCTCACCCGTGTAGATGATTACGTCCTTCTCCTCGCCAGTCTCGGGGTCAACCCAGATGGCGTGCAGCTCATATATCTCATCCACATCGTTGTGGCACAATTTGTCGAGATTGGTGCTCCAATCGATGGTCACGTCATAGACATGCTCCTTCTCGGGATCAGCTTCGGCCTCGGCCTCGAGTTTAGCGACATACAGGCCGACATGCGGCTGATGGGAGGGATCATAGTCACGAGTGTTCGATTGGCTGCGATAGTCGGGAATGTAGAATACAAGGCAATTCATATTATAATAATCGGTGCCTTCCTTGCCTGACATCGAGAAGAAGTGCTCCTTCTGAATCACGTCCTGGCAATCGTGGATGACATTATAGACCTCGCCAGAGATCATCTCGGTGTAGAAGTCGGTGATTTCAGCGCCAATATCCTGAGTCGTGGGGCTGAACTCCTCATACATTGCAAAGAACGGAGCCAAGTCGCAGCACCAGTCCTGGGTATCACCCCAATCATTGAAGACATAGGTCTTTTGCTTGCTGATGAAGAAGAACCTGTTGAGCTCACCGGTGTACTGGAACACGGTGCCAGAGGTATTGCTGGTGCCGCCAACGCGCATGCCGTCGGTGAGCAGGTCGATTTCCTCAACGCCGTCGGTAAACCATTTCATCACATCAGCGGCAGTGGTAGCCGGGGCATTATAAACAGATTTATCAAACTTGAACGAATTCTTTACCTTAACCAGGCACACGGTGTAACCATTCTCATAGGGCTTGGTCACAGCACTGTTGATGCCGTAAGGAGGACATTTCTGATAAAACGGGTAATAAGAGCGGTTATTCGCTTTGGAATACTTAATGCCCGGCACGTTGGGATTGGTGTAAAGCGACTTAACAAAATGGAACATTTGATAAGGGTCGGTTACCGGGTCGGTAATCTTGTTGGTGTGAGCGGTACCGGTACCTGCGGTATTGTCATACCAATTGTAGGTAATGTCCTCATACCAAGAACGAACATGCGTCACTGGCGAAACCGCATCGCTTGCAGAGGCAGTGAAGGGAGCGGATTGACTCATCATGGGAGCGTTGACGGCTGCATGGCCACACTCAGGCACTGGTGCCACACGCTGGGCGTCAACACCCTGAACTCCCAAAGTCATCATAAGGGCTGCACAAAAAAGCCCTGACTTGATTCTAGTAAACATTGATTTTTTAGTTAAGTTAAATAGTTAATTAAGTATTTATTTGTTTTGTTTTTTTTCTCGCATGATGCACAAAATCACCTCTATTTTTCTCCAAGGCCAAGCCGCGGCTTTGAAAAAAAATCATTAGCTCTCTATTAAACAATGATGAAGAAACAATTCAGCATCAATATTAGTATCGCCATGCAAATGATTTCATATATGCGCGAAAACGGCGCAAAATTACAACAAGGAATTAGCAATATCGTTTTTAGTGTGTTTCTCAATGAATACAGATGTGTCACAGATGTGTCACAACACACCACAACCAACTGATTATCTGATACTTATTAGAACGTGGATTTAGACGTGAGAACAATAATCCTCACTCAATTCCTTAAAAAAATCACGGTTAAGTATCACTGAAATGCGCATCAGCATGTGTGTATCAATACTGTTGCGCTTTTGTATGCGGTAAATGGTTTGCCTGTCACATCCGAGTTTGGATGCCAACCAAGTAACCGAACGCTCCTGGCGCAACAGTTCGTTGTGAATCTCAAGCCCAATGTCAATCATGCCATTGTCAAGCAAACGGGCCGGGCTGCCAACGACCGCAAAAAAGTTAATTGTGAAAAAAGCGGGAGCCTTACTGCTGCTCATTCCTCCACAACGGCCGTAGGATGCCTTATCACCGGAAATTACAACCAGACTGCCCGCTGACATGTATAGCAACATCCTGCCGCCAAAGCAGCAAAATGCGTGCGCAATACACACATCGCGGCCTCTATCGTTGCAATGCACTTTGGGTGATTAAGAATTTCCTACGTTCTTGTGGCCAAAGAACAAAGCGTCAATAAACGCATTTTTTGTTATGTCGTTGCAAATTTACAAACATTTTTGTTGATTATGCAAATATCACACAGAATTATTTATTCACAATACATATTTATGGATTATCCAAAAACATGTAAAACGCTGCCCGCTTAGCCCCAATGGGCATTTGCAGATTTGTTAAATTCTAAAATTTTGTTGATATTTTAAAAATAACCTTAAAATATTTGTATAATTCCAAATTAGTTTAGTAAATTTGCACGTGTGTTTTTCATGGTATTAGATTTAAGGTTTGTGGAGGCTGTCGTGAGACATCTTCCACTTTATTTTTAAACACAGGGCGGCTGGACAAATGTCCAGCCGCCCTGTGTAATACATTCGATAGTGTAATCCGCTTTACCTCTTGCGGTTGTGGGGCGCGAACTTGACACGATAGTCACAATTGACATTGCCCTTTACCATGTTGTTGAGTTTGCCGCGGATGAGTTGTTTGCGGATGGGCGAAATGCGGTCGATGAACAGCGTCTGCTCCAGGTGGTCGCACTCGTGCTGCACCACACGGGCAAGATAACCCTCGATGTCCTGTTCATGCTCCTCAAAATTCTCATCCATCCAGTGGAGATGTATTTTCTCCTTGCGCTGCACATTCTCGTGAATGCCGGGCACGCTCAGGCATCCCTCCTCGCGGGAGATGTTGGCGGCATCCTCGTCAACAGTGACTACGGGGTTGATGAGCACCATGCGCACATCCTTGAGTTCGGGGAAATCGTCCTGAAGGGGATCCACATCAATATAGACGATGCGGGCATTCACGCCCACCTGTGGGGCGGCGATGCCGATGCCCTGCGAGTTGTACATGGTCTCCTTCATGTTCTCGATGAGTTCCTTGAGGGCGGGATAGCCGGGAGTGACCTCGGCATTGGCGGCGCGCAATGCGGGATGACCGTAGATATAAATGGGTAAAATCATGATGATACCTTTCTTTTATTTAGTCGGTTGGTTGAATATGCTTTGCAGATAGTCGTTGAGGATGATGGTGGCGGCGATGGCATCGACACGGTTCTTGTCCTGTCGGTCGCTCTTTTTCATGCCTCCGTCAATCATCGCCTGATGGGCGATGGCGCTCGTGAAGCGCTCGTCGTACATCACCACGGGGATGTCGGGCAGTTCGCTGGTCAAGCGCTTGACAAAAGGCGTGATGTAGCGCATGCTCTCGCTGGGCTGGCCATTGAGTTGCAGAGGCTGGCCCACGACAATGCGCTCCACTTGTTCACGCGCCACATAGTCCTTGATGTACTGCATGACCTCGCGGGTGGGAACGGTCGCCAGGTTTCCCGCCACAATCTTGAGCGGGTCGGTGACAGCCACGCCAGTGCGCTTGCGCCCGTAATCTATGCCCAGTATGCGTCCCATCGGCAGTCGGTGCGGTTTACTTTTGTTGCATGGTGAGCAGGAACTCCTCGTTGTCGCGGGTGCGTTCCATGCGCTCCTTAACAAACTCCATCGCCTCGACCGAGGTGCGGTCGCTCAAGAAGCGGCGAATAATCCACATCTTGTTCAGGGTGTCCTGGTCCAGCAACAGGTCGTCGCGGCGCGTGCTCGAGGCCATCACATCGACAGCGGGGAAGATGCGCTTGTTGGACAGCTTGCGGTCGAGCTGCAGTTCCATGTTGCCGGTGCCCTTGAATTCCTCAAAGATCACCTCGTCCATCTTGCTGCCGGTCTCGGTCAATGCCGTGGCGATAATCGTGAGGCTGCCGTTGCCCTCGATGTTGCGTGCCGCGCCAAAGAAGCGCTTGGGCCGCTGCAGGGCGTTGGCATCGACACCGCCGGTGAGAATCTTGCCCGAAGCGGGAGCGATGGTATTGTAGGCACGGGCAAGGCGGGTAATCGAGTCAAGGAGGATGACCACGTCGTGGCCGCACTCGACAAGGCGCTTGGCCTTGCTCAACACCAGGTCGGCAATCTTGACATGGCGGTCGGCGGGTTCGTCAAAGGTCGAGGCAATCACCTCGGCATTGACGCTGCGGGCCATGTCGGTCACCTCCTCGGGGCGCTCGTCGATGAGCAGGATGATCATGTAGGTCTCGGGGTGGTTTTCAGAAATTGCGTTGGCAATCTCCTTGAGCAGCATCGTCTTACCAGTCTTGGGCTGGGCAACGATGAGGCCGCGCTGGCCCTTGCCGATGGGCGAGAACATGTCCACCACACGCTGTGACACGGTGGGATGCGTCTTGCTCACCAGGTTGAACTTCTCGTTGGGGAAAAGGGGTACCAGATGCTCAAACGGCACACGGTCGCGCACATAGGTGGAAGTGCGGCCGTTGATGAGGCGGATTTCACACAACGGGAAATATTTCTCGCCCTCCATGGGCGGGCGGATGGTGCCCTCGATCACATCACCAGTCTTCAAACCATAGGCTTTAATCTGGCCCTGCTGTACATAGATGTCATCGGGCGAGGTGAGATAGTTATAATCACTGGAACGCAGGAAGCCATAGCCCTCGGGCATGATTTCGAGCACACCTTGGGCATCGAGAATGCCGTCGAAGTTGTAAGGCTGATTAAGATAAGGGTTGGCCTCAACAACCTGCTGCTGTTGCTGCTGCTTCATCTTGCGCTTGTTCTTCTTGCTCTCCTTGACGACCTTGGGCTCTTGTATGACGATAGGAGCCACGGCGGCCTGCTCGGCCTGGCGGCGGCGCTGTTCCTCAGCCTGTCGCATGGCCTCCTCACGCTCCTGCTGGGTGCGGGGCTTGAAGGTGACGGCGTGGCCTCCGGTATTGAAGAAGGAGTTCAGCGACATCGAGGGGCGCTCGGGCGCGTCGCGCTCCACAGCGGCCTGTGGCGCAGGCTGGTCGGCGGGCGAATCCTGGTCAAGAGATTGCAGGTCGGCCGTGACAGGTTCATTTTGCTCAGGAACCTGCAGGTCGGGAGTGCCGACAGGCTGTTCGGCAGGAGCAGATTCTACGTTATCAAATGGCAGAACGGGGTCGTCGGCAACCTTGCGCGGCTTGCGTCCGCGACGCTTGGGCTCACGCTGAGCGTCGGGAGCAGATTGCTCGGCATCGGGTTGAGAAGGCTGCGCCGGTTGCTCACCCACGGGAGCCGATGCAAGGATGGCGGCTTCGCGTTGTGCCTTCTCGGCAGCCGATGGGCGGCCGCGCTTGCGCTTTGGCGGCACTGCAACGGGAGCCTCGGCTTTCTCGTCAAGCGGTTCGTCCTGCTTGGGTAGCGGGGCGGCGGCGCTGACCGTTTCTTTGGCCCGCTTGTTTTTGGGGGCTACAGCATCATCCTTAATCACTTCGTTGCCATTAGCCTTGGCGGCGGGACGGCGGATGCGTTCACGGCGTCGTCCAGTGGGCTCTGGAGTGTTGGCAGCGTCAGCCTCGGCCTGATGGTCAAGCACATCAAACACGAGGACGTCGTGGTCCATAGAGTCGACTTTTTTCAGTCCCATCGACTTGGCCAGTTCACGCAGCTGGTCATCGCTCATTCCTTTGAGTTGTTCAATATTGTACATATTACTCGTTGTTATGCTTTAGAACAATGCGCCGCCAGCCTTAGCGAACTGAACGGCACCACGACGTGCACTCACGCGCACAGCGGTCCAAAGCAGTATAATAATTAGTATATCTTAGTTTTTGGTTTTTAACAATGCCAGCACAATCCATAATATTTTGCGATAAAAGGCAAACGATAATTGCCAATCGGATGCACAAAATAAATGACGTGGAATTGTGTGGAAAGAAACCTCGATAGAATGCGAAATGCCCTAACTGAGGCCTTTTTGCACTGCAAAGGTAATGTTTTTTATCATCACGGGCAAAAAAAGATAGAAAAAAGGCGTAAATTTGCAGCCCAAACATCAAAAAAATGGAAATTGACCGTCAAAAAATAGCGAAACACATCAATCTGCCCGTCCTAAAATTGGTGGGGAGCGTTGCCGATGAAATGCAACGCGAGTGCTATATCGTGGGCGGATATGTGAGGGACATCTTTCTGGAACGCCCCAGCAACGACATCGACTTTGTGACCGTTGGCAGCGGCATTGCCGTGGCCAAGGGGGTTGCCAAACGGCTGGGCCGCAAGGCTCATCTGTCGGTGTTCAAGACCTACGGCACGGCACAGGTCAAGACTCGCGAGTGGGAACTGGAATTTGTCGGAGCCCGCCGCGAGTCATATCGCCGCGAGAGCCGCAACCCCATTGTCGAAGACGGCACGCTCGCCGACGACCAGAAGCGCCGCGACTTCACCATCAACGCCATGGCCATCTGCCTGAACAATAAGCGTTATGGCGAATTGCTGGACCCGTTTGACGGCATGGGCGACCTGAAACGCCGCATCATCCGCACCCCGCTGGACCCCGACATCACCTTCAGCGATGACCCGCTGAGGATGATGCGTGCCGTGCGGTTTGCCACACAGCTGGACTTTGACATCCACGACGAGACCTTTGACGCTATCCGCCGCAATGTCAAGCGCATCGAGATCATCACGCGCGAGCGCATCGCCGACGAACTGATGAAAATCATGCGTGCCGCCAATCCTTCACGCGGCTGGCTGCTGCTTGACCAATGCGGCCTGCTGCCGCTGATTTTTCCCGAGCTGGCAGCACTCAAAGGCGTGGAAACGGTCAACGGACGCGGGCACAAAGACAACTTCATGCACACCTTGCAGGTGCTTGACAATGTTGCCACAGCAAGCGACAACATCTGGCTGCGGTGGGCGGCCCTGCTGCATGATGTGGGCAAGGCGCGCACCAAGCGCTGGGACCCGCAGCAGGGATGGACGTTCCATAACCACAACTTTATCGGCGAAAAGATGGTGCCCAAGATTTTCGGCAAAATGCGTCTGCCGCTCAACGAGCACATGAAGTATGTCAAAAAACTCGTTGGTCTGCACATGCGCCCCATCGCGCTCGTCGAGGACGAGGTGACCGACAGCGCCGTGAGGCGGCTGCTCTTTGACGCGGGTGACGACATTGACGACTTGATGACCCTGTGCAAAGCCGACATCACCAGCAAAAACCAAAACAAGGTGCAGCGTTTTCGCGAGAACTTTGACTTGGTAAAGCAAAAACTGGTTGACATCGAGGAAAAAGACCGCGTGCGCAACTTCCAGCCACCCGTTGACGGCGAGGAAATCATGACCACCTTTGGCCTCACGCCATCGCGCCCGGTGGGACTCATCAAGGACGCCATCAAGGACGCTATTCTTGACGGAGACATCAGCAATGACTACGCCTCGGCCTATCGGCTCATGATGGGCAAGGCCAACGAACTCGGCATCGTGCCGTCGCGCCATGGCCAGTTGTGCCATGCCGCCACAGCGACGCCCGCCGGCGCGCTCACCATAGCTGCAAGCGACAAAGGAATCGCCTATATCGGATGGAACGCGGCAGGCATCGGCGCAGTGGCCAAGAAACTCAATCTGGAACCCGTCGAGGCCACCACTCCCCTGCTCTTGCAAGCCATCAAACAACTTGAAGAATACTTCCAAGGCACACGCTGCAAATTCTCATTGCCGCTTGACTTGGCGGGAACAGAATTTCAATTGAAGTCGTGGGCCGTGCTGGCAGATATCCCCTACGGTACGACCATCTCATACAGCGAACAGGCCGCCCGCACTGGGAACAAAAAGGCATTTCGCGCCGTGGCGCAGGCCAACCACAACAATCCCGTGTGCATCGTCATTCCCTGCCACCGCGTGATTAACGCCAACGGCAGCCTTGGCGGCTACGGGCCAGGACCGCAATACAAGCAGATGCTGCTTGACTTGGAAAATGCACACAAGCAGGAATAAACGAGACAACCGTCACCAATTGTATTATTAGGCGTAGAGGTCAAATATTGATAGTCTGTTTTTTGCCGATGTCGGCAAAAATGGGTATATTTGCGGCGGAATTATAGATTTTTCTTGCCGATAGAACGATGGAATATATTTCAGTGAAACAATATGCCGAGAAGTTCAATATCCCGGAACGGACTGCCCGCAACTACTGCGCCGGCGGGAAGATTGATGGTGCATATCTCGTGGGGAAATCATGGAACATACCTGCCGATGCCATGTTGCCCGGTCGAAAAAAGAAGTCCAGGACATCACTTCTGCTGACCGCACTTCGGGAGCAACAGGCCAGTATGGTCAAAGGAGGCATCTATCATCACATCAAGATTGACCTCACCTATAATTCCAACCATATCGAAGGCAGCCGGCTGACCCACGACCAGACGCGGTATATCTTCGAGACCAACACCATCGGCATCACAGACGAGGCAGTCAAGGTGGATGATATCATCGAGACGGCAAACCACTTTCGCTGTATCGACCTCATTATTGAGCAGGCCGGGGCAAGACTAACCGAAACCTTCATCAAGCAGTTACACCTGATGCTCAAGTCCGGCACATCAGATTCCCTCAAGCCGTGGTTCGCTGTGGGAGACTACAAGCGACTGCCCAATGAGGTGGAAGGCATGGAAACAGCAGCACCCTCAGATGTCCACCGCCAAGTAAAAGAGTTGCTGCGAGAGTATAATTCAATCAAGAAGCATAACCTTGAGGACATCATTGACTTCCATCAACGCTTCGAGGCCATCCATCCATTCCAGGATGGCAATGGTCGTGTGGGACGCTTAATCATGTTTAAGGAGTGTTTGTCTGCAGGCATTGTCCCCTTCATCATTACCGACGACCTAAAGATGTTCTATTACCGAGGCTTAAAAGAATGGCCACGGATTAAAGGTTTCCTGCTCGACACCTGCCTTACCGCCCAAGACAACTTCAAAGTCCTTCTCGACTACTTCCATATAAAGTACCAAAAGTAACTTTCCAGGCCATACACGTTCACACTATAACACCATAGTCCGTTAATAGGTTATTTGTCTTTAAGTGTCGAGTATTTCTTTGAGATATATGCCCTGTCTCCATTGTAACTTACCTCATAGAAGTCCCCAGCATCGGCCAGATACTTGAACTTGTCGCCCCTGTTGAAATACTTGGTGCGACTGTGCTCGTCAAGCACAATGTTGCCGGCCTTGATTTCGGGCGACCAGCGCAGGCGGACATGATTGCCCGTCACACAGACCGTCTGACCTGGTGCGGTCAGATGCTGTTTGGCGGCTTGCAAGCAGTCTTTCAACGCTTGCTTTTCGGAATTTCCGTCAATTATGATGTCATCGACACGCCACTGGCCATCGGCACAGATGAGCCTGAATTGCTCAACTGAAACGTCACCGCAATTAGTCACTTTTACACAGACGGTGGCCGAGGAACTGGTCACATCGTTGATGCCGGCAATCTCATGGGAGTCGCCGGGACAAGCGCCCATGTTGTGAACCCAAAGGTCGTGCTCAACGCAGGGCAAGATGCCATATTTCTCGCATATCGCCCTGTCCTCGTCCAGCAGCTGCTTGAACTCGGGCGAGAATGCGCTGTTGTCCTCCCACATTTGCTCAAACGCGGCCTTGATGGAGGATTCGGTCACATTGTTGGCGGCCAGTAATGTGCCTACAGGAATAGACATGGCCACAATGGCCAGTAGAATCCGATGTTTCATTAGAAATGATGTCTAAAATTATTCTAACGACAAGAAAGAAAACTGCTTGGAAATATACACACGCTTGCCGGCATACTTGATCTGGTAAAAATCGCCTGACTCGCCCAAATAATCAAGTTTCTCGCCGCGTTTAGGATAGATGGTTTTGCCCTTGGCGTCCTTGAGGATGTTGGCGTTGTTGATGGCCGGGCTGGTGCGCAGCCTGACGTTGTCGCCATCGACCATGACCACCTCGCGGGCGGTAGCGAGATAAGTCCTTGTCTCTTCAAGGCACTTGCGCAAGGCATTCTTCTCGGAAAAGCCATCGTGGACAATGTCATCAACGCGCCACTGGCCTCCCACCTTCACAAGATTGAGCTGCTCGGTGAAATCGTTGCCGCACACATGCATTTTCATCAACGCGACAGCCGATGCCGGCGTCACATCGGTTATAGCCGCCACCTGATGGCAATCGTCGGAACCAGAGTCTTGCGCCTGAGTCCACATGTCATAGTCAATGCAGAAGATTTCGCGATACTTGCGGCTCAGGGCGTTGTCCTCGGCAACCAGCGCCCTAAAATCAGGCGACAACGCTTCGTCATTGCCAAACATGTTATCCACAAAATTCTTGATTGCCCACACCTCGTCATTGTCCTCGTACATGCCCTGATCCATGCGGTAAGCGGCATCGTCACGGGCAATCATCGCCTCCTCGTCGGCATCGGGCACATGGGCGTAGGCGGGCCAGCGTCCGGGCAGTCCGGCAGGAGTGGCGGCCGAGGCCAGCACCTGGCCAGAGTTGCAGTCGATTAATGTGTAGCGATTGCAGATGATGTCGGCATAGTTGCGCACAAACATCGTCTGGATGAGCTTCTCCTGGTTTATCATGTCAGAGCCGTTCCATATATAGCGCGTAATGGCGGTCTGCCCTGCGCCATAGGCGTTATAGCACATGACCTCCCTGTTGCGGACATCAAAGGTGAGCGTGCCATTGAACACGGGAACCAGATTATCGGTCGCCTTCACAAAACCGCGCTGCCTGGGCTCCCACAAGAACAACACGCTGAATTCACGGTCGCTGCCGGGACCTACCATGATGTCCACCTTGCCGTCAAAGTTGGCGTCGAGAAAATGCACATCGTCGCGAATGACCTCGGCAGCGCCGCTCAGGTCAAATGACTGGGCCTTGATGCCGTTGACCATGATGTCAATCACCTTGATCACGTGGTCTGCGTCAAAATGCGGGACGATGTTCAGACCCTTATAGGTTGTCGGGGCATCCTTAACGGTGTAAGTGTATTCACCGTCGAGAATGATGTTGGGGGCGTCCATCTTTTGGCCAAATGATGGAGCAAACGTCAACAGCGCTAACGCCAATGCAGAGAAAAGTCTTAATGTGCGTGACATAATCTGAGAGTTAAATGATGAGTAAACGCCACAACATGGCGTTGCAGCGTTGCAAATTTAGCAAAAATCCCTCTAAAACACAAACAGCAGGGCTTATTTTTGCGCCGATGGGCAAGAATTACTCTGCAGGTTTGTCGTCGCAGGAGTCATCCTTGGGGACTTCCCTGAAGGTTACAAAACGATTGTAAACATAGTTGGCCAGGGTATAAACCACCATTGCGAGCACCATGACAATGTTTTGGCCAGCCTTCTGCATCGGGAAGAAGGGAATGATGTCTTTAGGCAGATTCTTCCAGCCCAGGCCTTCGAGCAGAACCCAACTAACAGCAAGCTGCAGTCCGAGGCAAATGAGGAAGCCACAGACAAACAGCACCATCTCGCGCTTGAAGTTGTTCTTGGTCTTGAACACCCAATTGCGGTTCCAGATGAAACTATTGATGACACCCAGCACGTAGCCGATGACATTGGAGATGCCATAGGACAAGCCCAGGCGGGTGTTGAGCAGATAGAATGAGACAAAAGTGATGAGCGTGTTCATCACGCCAATCACTCCATACTTGAGCAGCTGTATGCCTGTGGTGCGCACAGCACCTTTGTCAATCTTCATACTCTTCTTATACAGTCAGGCTTTCGGGCCACAAAATTACTAATTGTTGCGGACACTGCCAAACATAATCTAACAAATCCTAAAAAACGCAAACGAGCAATCATTTGCTCGAGGGCTTGCAAATAATGCCTATATCGGCAATTCCCGTGAGACAATCACAAGAGTCCACAGCCTGCCACACCATGACGCGGCAAGCCTCGGACGGCATAACGCCACGAGCTACAGACATTTTCCTCTGATACAGAGGACCGAAGCCCCCACCCG
The DNA here is from genome assembly GCA_937898675.1 of uncultured Prevotellaceae bacterium. Lineage (GTDB taxonomy): Bacteria > Bacteroidota > Bacteroidia > Bacteroidales > Muribaculaceae > Sodaliphilus. Next base: position 21,975 of record CALEJB010000052.1, on the reverse strand, counting down.
TCCAGTTGCCGTGCTCATCGGCAAGGCGCATGCCGAGCGACTGGCGCTGCACCGTGCTGTCGGCGGCAATGATGTCCACCGCCAGGGGCAGCGTGCCGTAGGCGTAACTGCTGTGGTGGCGGACGACGAGCAAGATGTCGTAGGTCCTTGTCGAGTCGTCATAAACGGGCTGGAACGTCAACGGCGACTTGTGCATCCAACCCGCATCGGGCAAATGGATGAACTGGGAGTGAGGCAGCACGGGCCGGTCGCATCCAGCCACAAAGAGCGCAACGGCGGCAATGATTGTCAACATTGCCACCGTCATTCTCTTGTGCTTGAAGGCACTGTTAATCGTTGCCTGCATTGTTGTTGGGCGCTGATTGTCCGTTGCCGTCTTGATTCTTGGGCGGGCGCTGTGGGCGCTGTGAGCGCTGCTGACGGTCGCGCCGAGGCCCCCGGTTGGGTTTATCGGCTCGCGGCTGTCGCTCGCCAGGCTGTTGCCCCTCTTGTTGCGGGCGTTTAGGCTTGCGGTCAGGACGCGGCTTACGGTCAGGTTTAGCGCCTTGTCCATTATCGGGAGCGGCCTGTTCAGGTTTGGCGGCTTTTTCCTTATTGCCGCCATCGCCTTGGGCCTTGTCGCCGTTAGACTTTTTCTTCTTTTTCTTCTTCTTTTTGTCAAAACGGCTGATGCTGTCCTGGGTCAGCAGATCGCCAAAGGGAGCCGGCTCACCATTCTTGCCGTCATCGGGCTTGAGGGAGTCGGGCTTGATGCCATTGCGGTTGAGCGCAATCACTTCAAAGGCCTGGGCAGCCGTCAGCGTGACGGCACCAGCCATCGAGTTGCGCTCGGTGGAATAGATGATTTCACGCTTGAGGGCATCGGCCTTGACATAGTAGTAAACGGCATCCTTGGTCTCGAGGTGAACATCCTTGGCAGGCAGCTGGCGGATTGCTTCCACATAAGCATTGACTTCAAAGTTAATGCAACACTTGAGCTTGGCACACTGGCCAGCCAGATTCTGCGGATTGAGGGAAATGTCCTGAAAACGCGCGGCGCTCGTGGCAACCGACATGAAACTCGACATCCAGGTAGCGCAACACAGCGGTCTGCCGCATGGACCGATGCCGCCAATGCGGCCGGCCTCTTGGCGTGCGCCAATCTGCTTCATCTCAACGCGAATCTTGAACACGTCGGCCAGCACCTTAATCAGTTGGCGAAAGTCCACACGTTCGTCGGCGATATAGTAGAAAATCGCCTTGTTGCCGTCACCCTGGTACTCCACATCACCGATTTTCATCTTCAATCCCAGGTCCACGGCAATCTTGCGGGAGCGTATCATCGTGTCCTCCTCGCGCGCCTTGGCCTCCTCATAGCGGGCCATGTCGGCAGGCTTGGCCTTGCGGAAGACACGCAAAATTTCGGCGTCCTTGCGCAGGTTGACGCGCTTCATCTGGTTCTTGACCAGACGCCCCGTCAAACCGATGCGGCCGATGTCATGCCCTGGATTGGCCTCGACAGCCACCCAGTCGCCGGTTTTCAGGTCCAAATTGGTGCTGTTGCGATAAAAGCCGCGACGGGTGTTCTTGAAGAGCACTTCGACAATGTCAAACTCATTGTCGGGCACACCGTCAAGCCAGTTGGTACTGACAAGGTTGCAACGTCCGTCCCGGTTGCCGCAGCCACAAGAGTTCCCGCCACACATGACGCCGGACCCGGCATCGGGATGCGCATTATCCACTTGATTATTGTAATCGTTCATAGCGGACAGCAGTCATTTACTTGGCGTAGCTAACGGCACGGGTCTCGCGGATGACAGTGATGCGCACCTGACCGGGATAGGTCATCTCGTCCTGAATTTTCTGAGCGATTTCGGCCGACAGTTTCTCGGTTTCGGCATCACTAATCTTGTCGGCACCGACAATTACGCGCAATTCACGGCCAGCCTGGATGGCATAGGTCTTGACCACGCCAGGATAGGACAATGCCAGGCGCTCAAGGTCGTTGAGGCGCTTGATGTAGGCCTCGACAATCTCGCGGCGGGCGCCGGGACGCGCACCACTGATGGCATCGCAAACCTGCACGATGGGTGCATACAGGCTCTGGGCCTCTTCCTCGTCGTGATGGGCGCCGATGGCGTTGCAGATGTCAGCTTTCTCCTTATATTTCTCGGCGAGTTTCATACCGAGCTGTGCATGCGGCAATTCGGGCTCATCATCGGGCACCTTGCCAATGTCGTGCAACAGGCCGGCGCGGCGGGCCTTCTTAGGACTCAAGCCCAATTCACTGGCCATGATGGCACACAGGTTCGCGGTCTCGCGCGAATGCTGCAGCAGATTTTGGCCATAGCTTGAGCGATACTTCATCTTGCCGATAAGGCGGATGAGCTCGGGGTGCAGTCCATGGATGCCCATGTCAATCGCGGTACGCTTACCGGTCTCGATAACCTCTTCCTCGACCTGGCGGCGCACCTTGGCAACAACCTCCTCGATGCGTGCAGGATGGATGCGTCCGTCGCTAACCAACTGGTGCAATGCCAGTCGCGCAATCTCGCGGCGCACGGGGTCGAAGCCCGAGAGAACAATCGCCTCGGGAGTATCGTCAACGACGATTTCAACGCCGGTGGCAGCCTCCAGAGCACGGATGTTACGACCCTCGCGGCCGATGATGCGGCCCTTGATTTCGTCATTGTCGATGTGGAAAACCGTCACGGCATTCTCAATGGCCGTCTCGGTGGCAACACGCTGAATGGTCTCGATGATGATGCGCTTGGCCTCCTTGTTGGCGGTCATCTTGGCATCATCCATGATGTCGTTGATATAACTGGCAGCATTGGTCTTGGCCTCGTCCTTGAGGGACTCGATGAGTTTCTCTTTAGCCTCCTCGGCCGACAGTCCGCTCACATGCTCCAAGGTGTCGCGCACACTCTTCTCGAGTTTGTCAATCTCCTTTTTGCGCTCCTCGAGCACAGCGGCCTGATTGTCAACATTCAGCTTGAGGGTATCCACCTCGTTGCGCTTGCGCTGCAAGTCGCCTTGCTGCTGATTGAGTGCCATTTCACGCTGCTTGAGCTTGGCCTCGCTGGTCTGGACCTTTGCCAAACGGGCGTTAGCCTCTTTCTCGGCCTCACTCTTGATGTTCATTCCGGCTTCCTTGCCCTTCATGACCTCGTTGTTCTTGAGGACTTCGGCCTCGAGGCGGGCCTTCTCAACAATCTCGTTGGCCTGCGACTTGGCATTCTTACGCGAAAAATAAAGCGCTGCTCCGCAGCCAATTGCCATCGCTACGATGGCGACAATTACATAAATTATAATGTCCATTTCAATTAGTTAAATATTAAATAAATTGCGCCACTTGGGGCCATTCTCATTACGCTGATAACCAGCAGTAAATCTTAATAAGCCTAAAGCGGTGCAGGAACCTAATTCTATATAACGAGCACATTTCCCGTCAGCAACCTCTACATTGCATGCAACTGGCAGCCACACGCTGCAGTCATGCAGATGTTGCAGATATCCAGCAACTTGGCTGGATGGAAAAGATACTCACTTTTCGCCCTGTTTAAGCTGGACGTCAAGTTGTTTATCTAAATCAGTCAGGAAATCATTGACCATGCGGTTTTCGCCATAAGTCTCCAAATAAAGACGAGCGAACTGGAAAGCGACTCTCGCCAACACATCGCCTGATGTGTCATTAAAACGAGCTACCCACTTGTTCCACAAGGTGTTGACAAGTTCTTCAGCCTTGCGGTAACCTTCTTCCTCACCTGGGTTGATGCTCAGGGCAATAGGGTTGGCGTCTGCGAGAGTAATCCATATTTTAACTTTATTATTGTCGGCCATAACATGTCGTGTCAAGCGTTCAATTGTTTGATGCACCGGTCAATGTCCCGCACCATCTTGGCAACCTGTTTCTTGTATTGAGCGACAGCCTCGGGGTCGGGCGCGATGGAGTGAGCCACGCGCAGGAACTCATTGTCCACACGCAAGCGCTGCAGTTCCTTGTTCTGCTGCGAAATCTCCAATTCCTGACGCTCGATGGTCCGCGCCAGCTCCTTGTTCTCGCTCTGGAGCGCAAGATAACGCCCGCGCAGTGTTTCCACCTTGCGCATCAGTGCGTCTAACTTATCTTTCAGCTCCGTTGAAGGCATAGTACTACCAATTTTTGTGCAAAATTACAATATTTTTTCAATTTTGCATTATTTTGACTGCCTTTTTTTTCATTTCGGCCTATTGAACAATCATCGATGAGCAAAGCAAACCTGCCGAAACAGTTCATTTCCACCGATGTCCGGCAACACGGCACCGTCTCGGCGCCTGGCGGGACTATACTTTGCCCTGGATTTTATAGTACAGCAGTTGGGCCTCGCCTGTTAATTTTGTGTCGCCGCTCGCAATCACCTCTTTCAGCAATGGCATGGCACTGGCATAGTCATTGAGCTTGACATAGGCCTTGGCAAGGTAGAGTTTAATCTCAATATTTGCGAGCACTTTGTTGGAGCGGATACTGGTCAAAACAAGTTTCAAGCTATCAATTGTCGAAACCAAATCCTCACCCGCCTCAACATTTCTATACATCTGGTCAAGATCGACGACAACTCCTTGCCCGATGTCCACGAAGGAGCCTGAAACTTTTTGCCTGGACACATTCTCCTCGTCGGCAGGCAGGACGGGCTCATCGTATTTTACATTTTTAAGAACAATGACACCTATCGCTATGGCAAAAGACACTACAACCAACACCCGCCAGACCCAAGGCGATTGAGTGCGAGATGAGGTTCCGGAGGTAACGTCATGGGCAGTCCCCTGTACATCAACATCATCAATCCGATTCTTGGCAGCCTGCACCAGCCGGCGAAACTCCCTATCTTCACGGTAGCGTTTATTAAATGATTTCTCCTCGTTGAGAGAAAGTTTCCCCTGCAGATATCTTTCTATTTCCTTTGTATTATCGTCCATCAATCAATATTTTCATGTACAAATGCAATTTTGTTGTCTCATAATCCTTTGGCCAGTGCCTAATCGCGCCACCGGGAGCACCTGTCCAACAAATAGTTGTCGAGAATGACAAGCGCGGCCATCGCCTCGACAACCGGCAAGGCGCGCCAGAGGACGCAAACGTCATGCCGCCCGCGGGGATGCAGAGTGACGTGGTTTCCGTCACGGTCAACAGCGGGCACGTCGCGCATGAGTGTTGGAACGGGCTTGAAGGCAATGCGCATGGTGATATCCTCACCGTTGCTGATGCCGCCCTGAATGCCGCCCGAGTGGTTGGTAGCGGTGCCGATGCTTCCATCGGGGCGTTTCTCGAACAAGTCCAGCGCATCACTGCCGTGCATCGCAGCCATGGCAAAACCATCGCCATACTCAAAGCCGTGGACCGCATTGATGCTCATCATGGCAGACGCCAGGCGGGCATGCAGTTTGCCATAAACAGGTTCGCCCAATCCGGCAGGAACACCCTTGACAATGCACTCGACAATGCCGCCCAAGGTATCACCGCCCTGAGCTGCCTCGGCAATTGCTTGACGCATTTCATCTTCGGTCCCGCAGCAAGAGCCAACCTGAACCACACGGGCCTCAATCGTGATTCCCGCTGCCTGCAGCGCCTGAATGGCAATGCCTCCGGCCACCACACGCGACACCGTCTCGCGCGCCGAGGCCCGGCCGCCGCCACGCGGGTCACGGATGCCATACTTGGCCTGGGTCGTGAAATCGGCATGCGAGGGACGGTAGCAATCGGCCATGTGCCCATAATCATCGCTGCGGGCATCCACGTTGCGGACGATGAAACCAATGGGCGAACCCAGCGTCTTGCCTTGCCAAATGCCGGACAGCACCTCGACGCGGTCAGTCTCGCCACGGCCGCTGGCGCCGACACCCTGATCAGGCCGGCGGCTGTCCACAAAACGCTGCAACGACCCCATATCAATGCCTACGCCAGCGGGCATGCCATCAAGCACGCCACCCATGGCGGTGCCGTGTGACTCACCGAATGTGGTGAGCGTCAATATTTTTCCAAATGTGTTCATACCGTCTTCTCAATTGTCAAATCAACTATTTGGGCACCAACGAAGTCGGCAAGCGTCTGCGGGTTAATCTTGAACTGCAAGCCACGCACGCCAGCGCTCACAAAGATGTAATCATACAAGATACACGTCTCGTCAATAAAGGTGGGAAACGGCTTTTTCATGCCCACAGGAGAGCAGCCGCCACGGATGTAGCCCGTAGTGGGCAGCAGGTCCCTCATGTGAATCAAATCCACCTTCTTGTTGCCCGACACGCGCGCGGCCTTTTTCAAGTCCACTTCCTCGGCACCGGGAATGACGCACACCAAGTGCCCCGTCTTGTCGCCCTCGAGTACAAGCGTCTTGAACACCTGGTCGATGTCCTCGCCCAACTGGTCGGCCACATGTTGTGCCCCAAGGTCAACTTCATCAACCTCATAGGGAACAAGTTCATAGTCTATCGACGCGGCATCCAAGAGCCGCGCGGCATTGGTTTTTGTGATTTTTTTCATCATTTGGCGACTTTATTCGGCAAAGTTAGTTATATTTGCCGAAAATTTGACAAAAACCAAGACTAAAGATACAATGAAAAAGTTGATTTTTGCAACAATCGTCGCCATCACAGGATGGTTCAACTCCCAGGCGCAGTCGATGCCTGTCCCCGAAAGATTAAATGACTATCTCGTCATGGTATCCCAAATGGAACAGCCCAAGGCCGAATTCCTCATGCGCCAGACAATGGAAACGCTGGTCAAAGATCCCATGAAATACCGGCAGATGATGGAACTGAGCGAACGCCGCTTCAGTGACGCGGCCGACTCACTTCACAACGAGGGCCTGTATATGGTTGTCCTGAAACATGCATGCGAGAATTTTGTGCTCAGTTCAGCCGAGAAGGAAAAGCAACGCCTGCTGCTGGAAGGCGCCAAGAAAAACATGCCCGGCAGCATAACCACTGACTTTGACTATGTCACAACCAAGGACAAGGCCGTGCACCATCTCAAAGACCTCCAGGCCGACAACATCCTCATCTACTTTAACAATCCCGACTGCCTGTCGTGCGAAACCGTGAAAGAGCGCCTCGCTAACAGCGAACTCATCAACCAGCTCGTCAAGGAAAAGAAACTCATCGTCCTGGCCATCTACCCCTATGAAGACGGCAAATTGTGGAAGAAGACCGAATATCCGTCGATGATGATAAACGGCTGGAACCAAAGCCAGCAAATCGAGGGCAACGAGTTGTACGACCTGCCCACCCTGCCCTGCTTCTATCTGCTGGACAAGGAGTACAAGGTGCTGATAAAGAACGAGGGCAGCCTGAAAAAAGTTGAGGCATTCCTTAAAAATCCCAAGCCCGCTGCCGCTCAACCCAAGGCACCCGCCAAGCCCGTTGAAAAGCCGGCTGCCGCCAAGCCTGAACTCAAACCCGCGCCTGCCGATGACCCCCATGTGGCCCTCAGCGACCAAATGCTTAACTACATCATCAATGACCAGGGCAGTGAATTGTTCAACTGCCTGACCGACGAGATGAAAGAAAAAGCCAAGCCTGAGGCTTTCAACAACATCCTGACACAAATCGAAGCCCAATTCGGCAAATACCAAAACAACGAGCCCTGGCAAATCCAGACGGCACAAGGCACCGATGCCTACATCTCATTGCTCAACTTTGAGAAAAGCCAACTCGGACTGGTCATTGTCTATGACGGCAACGACAAAATCAAAGGAATACAAATCGTTCCAGGCCAAGTCATTAAAAGATAACTGCCGCGGCAACATTATTGCCACAGACAGCAACCACGCACGCCTGCCGGTCACGCCGATGTGACGCGGCAGGCGTTTATTATCGGTTCATGCGTTTCAAGACGTTATAACTGGGAAGCACGCCGAGTTCGCCCGCCTTGCTCAAGTCGGCGACGCCCAACGGCTTGTTGCCCATGCGCAGGTACATCAGGCCGCGGTTGTAGTAGGCCTCGCCAAGGTCGGGCTTGAGTTCAATTGACTGAGTATAGCAACTGATGGCACTGGTGTAGTCGCCCTGGAGCATGAAGGCATTTCCTTTGTTGAAATGGGCATAGACATTCTTGGGCGACAGCTTGATTACCTGGTCCAAATCCTGAATCATCAATTCAAGATTGGTGATGTCCTGACGCTGACGCAGCATCGCCTGCGACTTGGCATCGGGAGCGCCATCGAGCCATTCAGACGCAGCGGCATCGCGGGCCTGATCCATGCGATACTGCATGTAATGGGCACTGGCCCGCAACAGATAGGCCAGGACAAATTCAGGGCTTCGGGCAATGGCGCTGTCGGCATCACAAACGGCAGACTCGGGGTTTTTAACAAGCAGATAGTCCAAACCGCGGGCAAAGTAATCGATGCTGCGCGGTACTGCGGCCGACAGCAAGGCATTGTAATAGTCGATGTTGGCAAAATGACGCTTGATGTCATCTTCGCTCAACTGCGGCTCGCCATTGACAAGCGTCAGAGACGCGGGCAACAGGCGCAAGGCATTGGCGTCATCAATCTCACGAATGAAATAGGTGTTGCCGTTGAGTTTGTTGTCCTTGGCATAATATGACAAGGTGAACATCGGCATGGGCTCCACCTCGATGTTGTCATTCTGGATGTGGCCGCGCTGGCGGTTGGAGTACTCGGGCTTGATAGGGTCCTTATCGCTCACAGTGAGCAATGTATTGAAGCGGTTCATGATTTCCTCGGCGGTCTCGGGTTCATCGGCATCGCCCTCGAGGGCGCGCTGCTCGGCCTTCTTGATGGCGGCGGTTGCCTCTATCTCGGCCGGGTTAAAATTTGAGACATGCGTCTTGTTGCGCTTGAAGATGGCCATCGCCTTGTTATAGTCCGCTTCACAGCCGCGCACATCGCCCATGCGCCGCTTGGCCTCGGCGCGCGCCATATATCCAGCCTCAAAATTAGGGTACTTCTTCAAGATTGCCGTGAAATCGCTGACGGCGCTGCGGAATTGCCCCGTGCGCATGTGCAGCAGGGCCAGATTATAAAGCGCCATGAAGTTGGACGGCGTGTTTTTAAGCACAAACTCAAAGTCGGTAATGGCCTTGTTGTTGTCACCCACCTCGGCACGCAATAGTCCCCGGTTGAAATGGGCCTCAACGCTTGCGGGATCCAGCCCGATGGCATAATCATAGTCGGCCATGGCGCCAAAGTAATCATCAAGGTTATACTTCATGTAGGCACGGTTGATGAAATAGCCCGCATATCGCGGCTCCAGCATGATGGCACTGTCCATGTCGGCAACTCCGCTGGCAAAGTCCCGATGCGCCCGAGTGGCGATTTCGGCACGCATGACATAGGCGCTCGCATTGTTCTTGTTCAACGCGATGCTGCGGTTGAGCGCCTCGAGTGCCGCCGCTGTATCCTTGCGTGCCAAGTTCATCTGAGCCATGCCGATATAGGCACGGTCGTTGCGGCGGTCCAGTTCCAGCAAACGCTCAAAGGACAACTGCGCCTCGTCATAGTTTTTCAATGCCACTTGGCACACGGCGCGGTTGAGCAATAGGTGCTTGTCCTCGGGCATGAGTTTGAGGCCTGCGTCATAATCCTCGACAGCGGCAGCGTAGTTGCCCAGGTTCTGGCGGGACACGCCGCGCACCTGGTAGGCGTCAACAATGAACGGATTGCGTTCAATGGCATCACCAGCATCTTTCTCGGCGCCGTTGTAGTCCTCAAGGCTGATCTTTGCCACCGAGCGGAAAAAGTATGGCTCGGCAAGAAACGGTTTGGCCTTGATGGCCTGGTTAAAATACTGAATGGCAAGGATGTAGTCCTCGAAGTATAACGCATTGCGCCCGATGTTGACTACTTGGTCAACATTGATTTGCGCCGTCATTGACAGAGAGAACCCCAGCAATGCCAGCAGCAAAACAAAGCGACGATATGCGACGTTAATCCACTTCATCTATTCTATAACGTAAAAATTGGCACAAAATTACCTAAATGCCGAATATGTGAGCCACATCATTCTTGAAAATTCAGTACCTTTGCAGCCATGCAATACATTGGTGAACTCATATCGATTGGCGTAGCATTCTCCTGGACCGCGACCGCATTGCTCAGCGAATATGGCAGCAAGCGCATGGGCAACCTGACGCTCAACGTCTTGCGCATGGGCATTGCACTGATTTTCTCGGCAATACTCTTTTGGATAACGACTGGTTCTCCCCTGCCCGCTCATGCCAGCACCGAGGCCTACATGTGGATGGTGCTGTCAGGGGTGGTGGGTTATGTCATCGGCGATTTTTGCCTATTCCAGTGTTATATCATCATCGGGTCAAAATTCGGGCAACTGTTCATGACACTTGCACCCATCGCCGCCGCAGTCACGGCATGGCTCACATTGGGCCAGGAGATGAATCCGGGGTCCGTCATTGCGATGCTTGTCACCCTGGCGGGCATTGCCCTCACTGTGCTTGGCCGCGGCGAGCATCACAAGGTCTCGCTCAAGTTGCCGCTGGCTGGCGTGCTGTTTGCCATTGGCGCCGCAATATGCCAGGGCGTGGGCCTGGTGCTGAGCAAAATCGGCATGAACCACTACCAGGCATCGCTGACAACTGCGCTTGACCCCTGGATGCTACCGTTCCATGCCAACGCATTTCGTTGCATAGCCGGCATCATCGGCTTTGCCCTGCTGATGGCATTCCGCGAAGGCTTTGCTCCGCTGCACAGGGGTTTACACGACCGCAAAGGCATGGCCGCCGCGATTGCCACAACCGTCTTTGGCCCCTTTGTGGGCGTGGGATGCTCCTTGCTCGCCGTTCAATACACTGGCGCAGGCATCGCCAGCACGCTGATGGCGCTCACGCCCATCATCATCATCCTGCCGGCATGGTGGATATTCAAGCAGCCCATAACGGCCAGGAGTGTGCTGGGCGCGTTTATCTCGGTTATCGGCGTTTCACTGTTCTTCCTGCTATAGGTTCAAAAAAAATGCCGGGCGGCACGCGTCACCGCGCATCGCCCGACCCTCGGAAATGAATCTTTAAACGTAAATTTCTGGGTTGATTTTTCGTTTGATTAGAACCGCATGCCCAAGGTGAGGGAAATGCAGTTGTTGTTGTCCTTCACGTCGGCGCTGACGTTGGGGACATAGCCGTAATTGTCATTGATGGGCGAGAAAGCGTTGTACACGCTCTCGCGCATCTTGTGCACATAGGCCAAGTCGGCATAGAAACTGCCGCTGCGGAAACCAGTGCCGCAGGTAATGTACTGGACCGTGTTGTCATACTCGTAGGCGGTGTTGGTGCCTGCCGTGTTGACGGTAATCTCATAGTCGTCAATCACCTTGTCCACCTGGGTGGTCTTGTAGCTGTAACCGGCACGCAGGCTCCAAGCAGGGCTCACGCGATACTCTCCGCCAATGCGGATGATGTGCGAAGGCTTGAAGTAAGTCTTCATCTCCTCGGTCACGTCGGGGTAATTGTCGCCGCACTCATCGCCCATGCGCATGGTCTGGTTGGCCACATACTCATAGTCGGCGCTCAGGATGGCATTTTGGCCGATTACGCCAGCGACACTGCCAATAAAACGCCAAGGCGTCCGGATGGTGTACTCGCTGCTGTAATCATAGTAATAGTTGCTGCCCTTGTCGGCGCTGTACAAGAGTTCACCGTCCTGATAGGCGTCAATAGCAGCCGAGACATAGTAAGTGTCGCGCATGTCGTAGAACGTGGGCGTGTGCATGGCAAAGCCTAAACGCAGCGCCTGAACGGGCTTGAAGATAAGTCCCAACTTAAAGTTGACGCCAGTGCCCTCGCTATGGAGATAGTTGTACATGCCTGTCGTGGCACTTGTGTTAGCGTTAGAGATCTGGGTATTGAACAAGTCATGGTCATTGAGCATGATATAAGGATTGGTCAAGTCCTCCTCATAACCATGGAAATACTTGTAATCCAGGTCAAGAATGCCGAGGTCCAGTCCCCAATACACCATGTTCTTGATGTTGCCGCCAAAGGCGATATTGTATTCATCGGCATGGCCGCGCTCCTCAATTTCGTAGTAGGCGTTGGCCGTCGTGCCATCGCCATAGAGGCCCTGCATGCCCTGGTCGTTGGCATTGATGATGCCCACTCGCCCGTCGTTGTTGGTGGGCATGTCAAAGTGTACGATGGCCGACCAAGGTGCCCACGAGTCAAAATAGGGGTCGTAGTTCTTGCCCTCGATGAGTTCTTTGGCCTCATAGCCATTGGCGTTAACATACTGGTCAGCAATAAAATTGCTCAACGAAGTAGCAATATTCTCCACCCCACCGGCATAGTGGCGGTTGAACGAATTAATGCGGTTGAACGTGAAACCAAAGTTGAGATTGGGCATCGTCTCGGAGTCGAGACGGATAGCGCCCACATAACCCACATTGTTCACATTAAACTTGGTCTCGTTGGTCGTGGTGTTGCCAGCCTTGGTGCTGTTGCAGTCCAGGCTCAAGGTAACACCTGCGTCGGAACTGCGATACACACCAATGCCAGCAGGATTTTGCGAGAGGACCGACAAATCGCCTCCCAGGGCTCCGAAGGCCCCCGCCATCGACTGGAAGCGCGAGGTGCCTCGGAGTTCGGTTTGGGACATCTGCAGGACATCAAACGAGCCCTGGGCATTTATCATCAAAGGAAGTCCGCACAAAATCAATGCAAAAACTTTCTTCATCATTTCTTCAAGAGTTTATTTTGATTATCGATGTTACAATCTCACGCACGCTGGAAGATTAGTGACGACGCCCGCCGCCACCGCCGCCGGAGTGGCCACCGCCGGAATGGCCGCCGCCAGAGCGCGAACCGCCACTATACGAGCCGCCGCCGGAGCGCGAGCCACCGCCATATGAGCCGCCGCTGGAGCGCGAAACACCGCTGGAGCGCGAGCCACCGTAATTGCTGGAGCCGCTGGAGCGCGAAACACCGCCGCCGCGATATGAACCAGAAGAACTGGACGAGCGAGTTGTCACACCGCTGCCGCGAGAACCCACATTGCCTGTGCTACGAGAACCCACACTGCCTGTGCCGCGAGAACCCACACTGCCTGTGCCGCGACTGCCAATGTTGCCTGTGTCACGGGGGCCAACATGGCCATCGCGGCCTGTTGCATACCCAGTGCGCCCGTTGCCGCTTCGCGAGGTCACACCGCCAGCACGGCCCGGAGCACCGTGGCGACCACCACTCAGGCTCACACGGTCACGACCATTGCGATTGCCAGCCAAACCGACGCGAGGTTTTCCAGGTCGGTCGTAACCGGCATAGTGGTGTCCGTGCTGATGCCAGGGACGGTATCCCGAATGGCCCCAGTTCCAATAGTTGTGATGCCAGCCAGGCCAATAGCCACCCCAGTAGCCACCCCAATGAGTGCCCCAGTAGTAGCCGCCCCAATAGTAAGAGTTCAAGGGTCCTCCCCAGTGCCACAGACGAGGACCATACCAACCCGTGTACCAAGGATAGTACCAACTATTGTACCAGGGATAATAGCAAGAGGTCCAGCCATAATTGTAACCCAGCCAATCGGAGCCGACAATGAGGTTGACCGTGGGCGATTCGTCATAATACAGTTCAACCAGTTCGTCGTCATCGCTCAGGATAACCACATCGGGATTGTAGAAACGCTCGATGCGGCGAGTGTTGGCAAACAGGTCGCCGTCATCATAGACGGTGTCACCGTCAAGCGTGGTGTAAGGTTTCTCGTACTGCTCGCCGCGGCGATTGTACTCGTCAACATCACGCTCAACACGATAATTGCTGTGTGCAACGGCCTTGTACTGGTCGGGCACCTCGGCAACAGTGGTCGTCACTGCAACTTTCTTGCTCTTGGAAGATGAGGCATCATAGTAGATGTCATCATAGTCCTGAGCCTGCACAGCACCGGTGCACAGTGCCAGCAAGCCAAATAATGATAAGATACGGTACTTCATATAAAAATTACGTTTAAAAATCCGTTATTAAGTGTCTTCTTTCCGTTAGACCGATTGGTTTAAGAAAAGTTTAAGAGTGTGTATAAAAAATGCTTTTCAGCCTTTGTCCATAGAAAATCGTTGCAAGATATAATGTTATTTCATACCCGCATCGCAAATCATTGTGAAAAAATGCTAATTGCGGTCATTTTATCGATTTGTGCCGCCAAAAAGAGCATATTGCACGCCAGAATGGACATTTGCATGGCGATAATATGTAAAAAATGAGTACTTTTGCAATCGATGGGACGAGAAAAGACATTCCGGTTCAAACAGTTTGCGGTGCTTAACGACCGCACGGCGATGAAAGTGGGCACCGACGGCGTACTGCTCGGGGCCTGGTGCCCCATTGAAAAGGTGCGGCACGCGCTCGATGTGGGCACGGGATGCGGCGTGATCGCCCTCATGGTTGCCCAGCGCAACGAGGATGCCATCATCGATGCGATTGACATTGACCATAACGCCATCGAGGAAGCAGCCATCAACTTCGCCAACTCGCCGTGGAAAGACCGGCTTGCCGCGCATCAGGCAGACTTCAATGCCCTGCCCGCAGAAATTGCTGCGCGCCGCTACGACCTGATTGTGTCCAACCCGCCCTACTTTGACAACGGAGTGCTGCCCGACGGGGCCGCGCGCTCCCAGGCGCGCCACACCCAAACACTCGACTACCGCCAGCTCATCGAGGGCGCAACCCAATTACTTGCCGAGGAGGGCATGCTCGCCATCATCACGCCGACCGACGCCGAAAAGACAATCATCGAAGCCTCAACATTTGCATCGTTGCCTGTGAGGCAACTGACACGCGTGATTCCGGTCACGGGAGCACCCCCCAAGCGCACACTGTGGGTCATGTCACACGCCGGCATGACATATCAAGAAAACAGCATAACCATTGCGGACAAGAGCGGAGCATTCACCAGCGAGTATGTGGAACTGACCGGCGCGTTTTACCTGAAGATGTAATGTGAAAAACAAAAGTCCCAAGACTGTCGTCAAGGGACCTATATGCTTGTGTCTCTTTCATGCTACCTCAGCAGTCAGACACAGAGTTGAAGTGTTTTATTATTAAGAAAAAGTCAGTAGTATTTCGTTTGAAGCCATTAAAACTTCATCGAAGTCGATATAATGACTCGTAAACAATCCAAAAGTTTAATCGGCTCTTTTATTTTAACCTTACTTAACATTAAAAGCTCAATCATTGCCCCAAAATCCCCACTATTTGGGATGGAAAAAGCACAAATACATCATTTATTGGGATTGAAACTCTTGTGTCGCGGCAGTAATTTTGCATCGTGGAATAATGCAAACTCGGATGAAAACCGACCGCGATAAAAATACAGTCCAAACCAGGCTGCTGGACGACGAACCAGTGGGCAAGACGGTGCAGGTGGCACGCGTGAACGGCGACGGCGCGTTCAGGCAGCGGCTGCTTGAAATGGGCTTTGTGCGCGGCGCAAAGGTCACCGTGCTCAAGAACGCCCCGCTCAAAGACCCCGTGGAGTACATGATACTGGGCGCGCACATCTCGTTGCGGCACAGCGAAGCCGCACAAATTGAAGTCGCCGACAAAGACGCATTGTTCTGCTCACTCGAGGACGCCTATCACGGCACCGTCGAAACAGCCGTCGAGGGCGCTGACCCCATGGCCGACAACGTGCTGCGTGTCGCCCTTGTGGGCAATCCCAACTGCGGAAAAACATCCTTGTTCAACATCGCCGCCGGTGCCAAAGAAAAGGTGGGCAATTACAGCGGCGTGACCGTGGCCAGCAAAGAAGGCTGGTTCAACGTTGACGGCCGGACCGTGCAGATAGTGGACCTGCCCGGCACCTACTCGCTGACCGAATACACGCCCGAGGAGATGTATGTGCGCACCTACCTGCGCGACAACCACCCCGATGCCATCCTTAACATCGTTGACGCCGGCAACCTGGAGCGCAACCTCTACCTGACCACCCAACTGATGGACATGAACATCCCTATTGTGGTAGCACTGAACATGTGGGACGAGTTTGAGAAAAGCGGTGACAAACTGGACATCGACATGATGCAGCGATTGCTGGGAACACACATGGTGCCCATCACAGCCTACAACGGCAACGGAGTTGACGAAGTGCTGCAGGCAGCAGTCCACGCCATAGACCAAAGCGAGAGGCGCACCCTGCACCACAATGTGAACTATGGAACGCTCATTGAGGACGGGCTGAAAAAGTTAGGCGGAATGTGCCCCGCTCTCGACCGCTACACCATACTCAAGATTGTCGAAAACGACCTGCACGCAATCGAACTGCTCAACAGCCAGGAGAACGCCAGAGATGTCACATCCGCCGCGGCCACCTTGCGTCAAAATATTGAAAAGGACTACAATAATGATATCACCAGCATCATCACCGACCTGAAATACGGTTTCGTGCGAGGCGCACTTGCCGAGGCGCTGACACCCAATCCCATGCGAAAAGCAGGCGAGACAAAACCCGGTTACTCTTTAGACCGGATTCTCACCAACAAGTGGTTAGCCCTGCCCATCCTGTTACTGCTGATGTGGCTGATGTTTCAAGCCACCTTCACGCTGGGCGCATATCCCCAGCAATGGATTGAGCACGGCATTGAGTGGCTGGGCGGGTGGCTGGGCAGTGTGATGCCCAACGGCGTGCTCAAGGACTTGCTTGTTGACGGCATCATCGGCGGCGTGGGCGGCGTGCTGGTCTTCCTGCCGCAGATTCTGATTCTGTTCTTCTTTATCTCGCTGCTCGAGGACAGCGGCTATATGGCTCGCGCGGCATTCATCGTGGACCGCGTCATGCACCGCGTGGGACTACACGGCAAGTCGTTTATTCCCTACCTCATCGGCTTTGGGTGCAGTGTACCCGCCATCATGGCGACACGCACACTGGAGAACCGCCGCGACCGGCTGGTTACCATCTTGACAATACCCTTCATGTCCTGCTCGGCGCGGTTGCCGGCATACCTGCTGATGGTAGCCACATTCTTTACCGCCAGCCAGGGCCTGATATTGATGAGCATATACCTTGCGGGCATCGCGACAACGGCCTTGACTGCCGTCCTGCTGAGCAAGACACTGCTCAAGCACGACAAGACGCAGTTTGTGATGGAGCTGCCGCCATACCGGCGGCCGACGGCCCGCAACACGACCATGCACATGTGGGGCAAAGGCAGAGAATATGTGCAAAAGATGGCGACCGTCATCCTCACGGCTTCAATTATCGTGTGGGCGCTGGGCTACTTCCCCCACCATGAGGGCCAAACGGCACAGCAGCAGATTGAAAATTCCTATATGGGCCGCCTGGGCAAGGCCATCGAGCCCGCCGTTGAGCCATTGGGATTCAACTGGCAGATGGGCATCAGCGTGCTGTCGGGCGCCGCCGCCAAGGAGATTGTCGTTTCGACAATGAGCGTGCTCTATACCGGCAACACCAATGCCGACCAAGAGTCAACATCGCTTCAAGAAAAACTGCAGACTGCCACACGGGATAATGGCGACAAGGTATTCGACCCCATCGTGGCCTACTCATTCATGCTGTTTATCCTGCTCTACTTCCCGTGCGTCGCCACCCTGGCCGCCATCAGGCGCGAGGCAGGCGTGAAGTGGATGATATTTGAAATTTTCTATACCACAGCAGTTGCGTGGATGGTGTCGTTTGCCTTCTATCAAACGGCAAGTTGGATTGCCTGACGGCAAGACGCCCTGCGATACAAGTCACTGTTTGCCCAGTGCACAAGCCGCCTCATGAAACGGGCAACGGTGCCCGATGCACTGGTTGTTCCTGTTGGAGTAACGGCATGTGATGCCGTTAGTCTCCATTTCCACGCCAAAATGCGTTTTCACAAATTCAACGGCCGAGAGAATGGACAGGAACGAATCGCGCTTGCAACAACGCGGCCCGCCAATCTCAGCAATCCTTGACAATGACTTTGCCGTCATGAGATGCGACAGGGCAAATGGCTCGACTGTCAACGGCGAAGACTTGGTGATGATGGAAACGAACATCCCGGTGCTGATGCCGGCACCGCACGCGCCCCAAAAGCCGCACGCCCCGCCAGGCACGCTCTTACCCCTGTTCATCATCTCCGCCAGAGCGCCAGGCAAGTCAATTTCGCCTCCGGCGTTTTTGTAAGCCGTGAGCAAAGCTGCCCCAACCATCACATGATGCTCAGGGCCATGCATGTGGCAAAACGGCATCGCCATCATTTGCTCGATAATCTTGACAGGATTGCGCGAAACCTCTGACAGGCAACAGCTGATGATTGCGTCCATCCCTGCCGTGTGGCATTCGTTGCACACATAGTGGCCATTCACGCAGCGCGTCTTGCTCATCTCCCTCTTACGGCACAAGGCGCACTCCATGAGCACATCGCTGTCGAGGTACTCCAAAGGAGCCTTACAAATCAAACATTCCTCTTTTGCCATATCAGCATTGCATGTGAGAAAAGGCGGTGCGGCTAACCGAACAGATAACGGAAGGCTTCTTCAACACGGGAGACCTCGACGACTTTGATGGTCCAGCCGTCGCGCTTGACGCCTTTTAGGTTGTTCTTGGGGATGATGATGGTCTTGAAACCCAGCTTTTGCGCCTCGGTCACGCGCTGCTCGGCACGGGTAACCTGGCGGATTTCGCCCGAAAGACCCACCTCGCCGGCAAAGCACACGCCCGCGTCAATGGCCATGTCCACATTGGATGACAGGATGGCGCTGATAACCGCAAGGTCAAGCGCAGGGTCGTTGACCTTGATGCCACCCACGATGTTCAAGAACACATCCTTTTGTGGCATCTTGAAACCCAAGCGCTTTTCCAACACGGCCAGCAGCATGTTCATTCGCCGCTGTTCAAAGCCCGTGACCGAACGCTGTGCCGTGCCATAGGCAGCCGTGCTCACCAGCGCCTGCACCTCGATGAGGAATGGCCGCATGCCGTCGATGGTCACGCCGATGGCCGTGCCCGACAATGAGGCGTCATGGTCGCTGAGCAGCAGTTCGCTGGGATTGGTCACCTCGCGCAAGCCATCCTGCTTCATCTCATAGATGCCGATTTCGCTCGTGTTGCCAAATCGGTTTTTTATGGGACGCAAAATGCGGTACAGGTAATTGCGGTCACCCTCGAACTGAACGACCGCGTCAACAATGTGCTCGAGCACCTTGGGACCGGCAATGCTGCCCTCCTTGTTGATGTGGCCAATGAGGATGACGGGCGTATAGGTCTCCTTGGCATAACGCTGGAAAGCGGCGGCGCACTCGCGCACCTGCGTCACGCTGCCCGGCGCGCTCTCGAGCTGGTCGCTGGCAATCGTCTGGATAGAATCCACAATAATGAGGTCGGGCCTGAAAGAGCGTATGGCCGAGAAAATATTGTCAAGCGAGGTCTCACACAGCAAGTAAGTCTCACAGTCCATCTTGCCCCCGGCAATGCGGTCGGCGCGCATGCGCAACTGCTGCGGGCTCTCCTCGCCCGAAACATACAAAACACGGCGGGAGCGGATGCGCAACACATTTTGCAACACCAAAGTGGACTTGCCGATACCTGGTTCGCCGCCCAACAGGACGATGCTTCCAGGCACGAGTCCTCCGCCCAGCACTCGGTTCAGTTCACCGCTGGGCAGATTGATGCGCGGCTGGTCCTCGGCTCGGATTTCGGAAATCTTGACCGGCTCGGCCGGCTGGTGCGAGCCATCAGTACCCGGCACATAGCGTGCCGCGGCAACCGATTTGGATGCCTTGGGCTCCTCGATATAGGTGTTCCATTCACCGCAAGCCGGACACTTGCCGAGCCATTTGGGCGACTCATTGCCGCAGTTCTTGCAAAAGTATGTGGTCTTGACTTGCTGCTTTGCCATATTGAATGAGTTATTATCTCCTGAAAAATTCACTAATCGTGATAGCGGCGGCGACTCCCACATTGAGCGACTCGCTGCCGGCGCCCGGGGCCTTGGGGATGAGCAAGCGCTCGCTCACATGCTTCGCCACCTTGGCGCTGATGCCCTGGCCCTCGTTGCCAAAGATGACAAACCCGGTCTTGTCAAGGGGATTGTCATAAATATTCTTGCCGTCAAGGAAGGTGCCATAAATCTTGTGGCCGGGATACTGCCCAAACACCTGTTCGAGGTCGCCGTAATGCACCTTGACGCGCGCGATGGCGCCCATGGTGGCCTGCACCACCTTGTGGTTATAGACATCGACGGTGGTCTTGCTGGCAAAGATGTCGCGGATGCCGAACCAATCGGCCAGGCGGATAATGGTGCCCAAATTGCCGGGGTCCTGGATGTTGTCGAGCACGATGTTCAGGCTCTTGGCAACCTTGTCGGCATCGATGCTGTCCTGCGGCTTCTCATAGACCGCGATGACATCGCTGGGAGTATCGAACTGCGACACGCGCGCCATCTGCTGGCCGGAAGCAAACACAATCTTGTCGTAGTGCTCGGCGGTGCCGCACTGGTCATACCACGAGCGCTTGGCGATGAGCCAGCGGCAGGTGAAATGATTCCATGTGTCGCGCACGCACTTGGTGCCCTCGGCAACAAACAGGCCTTCCTCGTCACGGTATTTCTTGGCAGACAAAGTCCTGACGACCTTGATGATGCCGTTGTTGATATCCATCATGACTCCTGAACCTCCCTTTCGGCCACAAGGGCGTTGAAGCGCATCAACTCGGAGCAGAACTCCTCACTCAACAGGGAAATGACACGCTGAGAAATATTGTTGGGCACATCAAGCGTTGCCGACGCCATGGGACCCGCAATGGCAGCCAGCGTGTCGGCGTCGCCCGCCAGCGTCACGGCCAGGCGAATCACGTCCTCGTAGTCGTCGCCCTCCAGGTAGCAGGTGATGGCCTCGGGGACCGTAGTCTGGCAAATCTCGTTGAACGAGTAATCGGGGCGAATCTGCGCCAGTGTGCGGCTCAAATCATAATCAAAGGTTGACACGATGTAGTCCTTTATCTGCTCCTTGGTCTTGCCTTGACGGGCAAGGAAAATTGCGGCTGCAGTGGCCTGGGCGCCCTTGATGCCCTCGGGATGGTTGTGCGTCACCTCGGCCGAAATCTTGGCAAGTGCCAACGCCTCGTCAAGAGTCTTGGCGTAGAAAGCCACGGGGCTCACGCGCATGGCTGAGCCGTTGCCAAAGGAGTTATAAGGCTCAGGCTTGGGGTCGCCGATCCAACGGGCAAAACGGCCGCCATAGCCCCTGCCGGGATAGCGCAGACAAAAATCCTGCATAATGGCTACCAAGCGCTCGGGCGTGTGCTGCTCGTCGTCCATCAGCCACACGGCGTTGGCCATAGTAAGGACGGTATCGTCGGTATAGGTGCTCTCGGGAGTGAACAACTCGAAACCGTAGTCCCGAGTCGGGTTAAACTCGTATGCCGACCCGATGGTGTCGCCGGCAATGGCTCCAATGATTCCTTTCATAATATATATAATGTATCCTATATGGTTGTCTCTACATCGCAGCCGAGGGCAAGCATGGCCAAGGCACCACTGCCAAAAGCCGCAGGCAAATTTACAAACATTTCATCAATTGATGCTCATGCCGAGGCAAAATTTTGTCACGATGCCCACGGAATGAGGTATTGGGCGCCAGCGCGCGGCGTCACCGAGACGCTCGGTGCAAACTGCGCCATGAACGGGCGGCGCATAGTAGCGAGGGCGCTGACATCGCGCCAGCCGCGAGTAACGTTGCGCACCGTGAGCATTGCAATGCCGACATAAGCGCCAGCAAGGTCAAGCAGCGCTCGCTTGACAGACTCAAGACCCGAGAAATTGGTACCATTGACACTGGCCAAGCGGCGGCCATTGCAATCAATGGTGGCACAGATGCGGTCGCCGCAATTCACGATGTTGTTGACTTGGTTTTGCATATCGTTTCCTCCTTTACTTTTGTTTTTGCACTGCAAAGGTAGAATATCAAAGTGCCAAACATTGACACCCTTATGCAAAATAAAATTAAATCCTTATCAACAAATTGACTTTCCCTAGAAAAGGTTGACAGATTTGAGAGCGATTAACTAAGTTGGTTTA
>CALEJB010000051.1 GCA_937898675.1 uncultured Prevotellaceae bacterium | reverse complement strand
ATTTGGCAATCTTTTTTTGCCTCTCGAATCTGTCAACTTTTTTCAGGTCAAGACATTGAATTATCCGACAACGAACATACGGTGCAGTAGGTTAGTTATCAAACAAATAAAGCAACCACGGCAATTTCTTGCCACAGTTGCCATTGATTGATATTGTCGCAAGATTACTGCTGCAGGGCGGCAGGGGTCCAGGACTGGAAGAAGCGCAGCGTCTTCTCCTGGTTATAGCCCTTGCCCTCCTCGAGGAAGACGCTGTCCTGGATGTGCATCACGCGGCCCTCGCCGTCGAGCACGACAAACACGGGGAAGCCAAAGCGGGCGGGATTGCCCAGGCGCGCCAACACGCGTTTGCCGAGGGCCACGCTGGCCTCGTCGCTCACGCGGGGGTTGTAGTTGACGTGGACATACACATAGTTGTCGGCAATCAGCTGGCTGATTGCCTCGTCGCGGGTGATGAAGTCGGCAAAGCGCAGGCACCACGGGCACCAGTTGCCGCCCACCTGACAGATGACAAACTTGCCCTCGGCGGCGGCGCGCGCCACGGCGGCGTCGATCTGCTCCAGGGGGTCAATCTGCTCGTCATACACCTTGGGCAGCGGCTGGGACTGCTGCTCCTGTGCCACAGCCACCAACGCAGCCACAGCCACCAACATTGCGATAATGATTCTCTTTATCATAACATTTCATCATAGCGCGAGACGGGGTCTCGCTTCATTTAACCTTTGCTGTTAGAACGGATAGCCCACCGAGAAGTGGAACTCGCTGTCGCGGCTGAACTTGGGGCTGAACAGGGGCCAATGTTCCTGCCCGCTGGCGGGGTTGTGGGCCTTCATGCCCATATCGACGCGCACGAGGAAGTACTTGAAATCCAAGCGAATGCCAGCGCCGTAGGCCGCGGCAATCTGCTCGTAGAACTTGTTGAACTTGAACACGCCGCCGGGCTGGTCCTCATAGTCCTTGATGGTCCAGATGTTGCCCGCGTCAATGAACAGGCCCAACTCGACCACCCAGAAGAGCTTGGCGCGGTACTCGATGTTGGCATCGAAGCGGATGTCGCCGCACTGGTAGATGAAGTTGGACAGGCTGTTGTTGCTGTTGTAACTGCCGGGGCCCAGAGTGCGCACGCCCCAGCCGCGCACGCTGTTGGCGCCGCCGCTGTAGAAGCGTTTCTCAAAGGGCAGCACATCGCTGTTGCCGTAGGGGATGGCGATGCCGGCGCCCACATGGAAGGCGACGCTCTGGCGGCGGTCGATGTAGTGGGTGAACGAGTAGTCGGCGTCGGCCTTGATGTACTGCGAGTAGCGTATGCCCAGCGCCTTGTAGCTGCCGTCGGCGTCCTTCTTGCTGCCGGTGAGGTGCGACAGGCCGTTGAGCAGGTTGCCCGCCGTCTCGGCATTGGCGCGGATGGTGAACACATCGCGCTGGAACTTGCCCACCTGCAGCAGGCTCATCTCCTCCTTGTTGGTGCGGTAGAAGTTGTAGCCCATGCGCATGATCAAGTGGTCCTGATAGCTGTAGAGCAGCAGAGGGTTGGTGATGCGCTCAAAGAACTCCTCGTTGAACTTGGGCACGCTGATGACGCTGATGTCGCACAGCGTGAGCGTGTGGGACAGGCGGCGGCTGCGCTCGGTCCACTGGTAGCGCCACGCGCCGCCGGCGATGACGCGGGTGTACTCGGGACGCGCCTGATAGTCGAAGTTGACCGAGAAGTTGGTCGAGGCCTGAATCTTGCGCTTGAACGAGCGCTTGAGGAAGGGGAACACAAACTTGGGGAAAGTCAGACCCAACTCGGTGCTGTACTCGCTGTAGTTGTCGTTGATGAGGCCGCCCAGGTCGCCCGAGATGCTCTCGTAGGACGCTTTCATCTTGGCGCTGAGCACCTCGGCGCCCTTGAAGATGTTGCGATGCTCGTAATCCAGCCCGATGCCAAAACCCAGGTCACCCTCGCTGTTGGTGCCCTCGAGCGACGCCGACACGGTCTGCGACTTGTCGGGCTGCAGCAGCACATAGGCATCGACCATGAGCACGCCGTCAATCTCGCCCAGCGGACGGATGTCGATGTTGACCAGCTTGAGCACATTGAGCCGGCTCAGGGCGCGGTAGGTGCGGTTCACTGCCTCGGCGTTGTAGAGCGCACCCGGCT
This sequence comes from uncultured Prevotellaceae bacterium, assembly GCA_937898675.1. Taxonomy (GTDB): domain Bacteria; phylum Bacteroidota; class Bacteroidia; order Bacteroidales; family Muribaculaceae; genus Sodaliphilus. Next base: position 171,844 of record CALEJB010000051.1, on the reverse strand, counting down.
CGATGAAGTTGCAGTCGTCGATAACCTCGGGGCGCAGGTAGCGCGCGCTGCCCTCCATGATGGCCACACCGTCGGACACCGTGACGGTGTCCATGCCAAAGTAGCCGTCCTTCATGGCCACAGGGTCAAAGTCGGTGACATAGGTGACGTTGCGGACATAGAAGGGGGCATGCTCGGTGTAGAACGGCAGGTGCTCGTTGTGGTAGGGCTCGCGGCTGACGAGCGTGAGGTCCACCTCGCGCGAATTGGCGGCGGTGTCGGCAATAAAGGTGATGTATTCCTTGTTGAAGGCGTAGTAGCCGTGGTTGCGCAGGTTGTCGGTGATGCCCTGGCGCCACTCGTCGAGGCGCGTGTAGTCGAGCAGGTCGCCGCTGTGGATGCCCATCTGCGCCGAGTCGGCCAGGATAGCCTCCTCGAGTTCGGCGTCGGGAATCTGATAGGCGATGCTGCGGATGCGGTACGGCTCGTTGAGCGTGATGTCGTAGTCCACGCGCGCCTTGCGCTTCACGCTGTCGGCGTTGACGCGGCAGGTGACCTCGTTGTTGATGTAGCCGCGGTTGCTCAAGGCGGTGTGCAATTGGTCGGCACTGGCCATGGTGAGCGTGCTGTCGTAGATGACCGGCGGGGTGCCCACGCGCTGAATCCAGCGGTTAATCCACTTGGTGCTGTCATGCCCCGACATGTTGTAGAATGCCAGTTGCAGCCTCAAGCCGCCCAGCACGCGGTGGTTAGCGGTCTGGCGCAGGTAGTTGACCAGCTGGGCCGGTTCCACGTCGCGCTGGGGGTCGGCGATGTTGATGTTGACCTTGTCGAGCAGCAGCTGGCCCTGCGGCACGTGCTTGGTCGAGGAACATGCCGCCAGCACCGCCGTGAGCGCAAGCGCCACAGCGATGCCTGTCAATGCCTTAACGACGGCTGTCCTGCAGGTCATTTGCTTATCAATCAGTCTTTCTCAATAAAGTTGGGCATGGCCTTTTCCACCATGACGGGGAACTGGGGCTCGTCGCGCAGGCTGCCCAGGTTGATGAACGACAGTTTGTCGGCGGTCAAGGCATACTTGCTGCCATAGCCGTTGTCGATGGCCTTCTGCATATATTCCATCGCCTTGAAGTTGTCGCCGCGCATGGCCATGAGCACAGCGGCATAGTAGAAGTTGTCGCCGCCGGACACATTGGCGCGGCTGATGTCCTGCAGCCACTTGAGGGCCTCGTTGTCGCGGCCCAGTTCCTGCAGGGCCAGGCCCTTGAGGCCGTAAACGTCATTGCCGGCGATGCGCGTCACCATGTTGAAGTCGTTGACGGCAAGGCGCAGGTTGTCCATCTTCTTGAGCAGCAGGCCGCGCGAGAGCAGCGCCTCGGCATTGTCGGGCTCGCTGCCGCAAGCGGCGTTGAGGTAGCCCAGCGCCTTTTGGTCGTCGCCCTGGGCCGACAGCAGTTGGGCCTTGGTGAGCAGCATCGGCACATAGGTGGGGGCGATGAGCGAGCAGCGGTTGAGGGCCTCCATGGCGGCATCGTAGTTGTTGCCGTCGCCGGCATTGAACTCGGCGAGTGCCTTGACAAGAAAATACTCGGGCTGCGTGGGGTCCATCGCAATGGCCTGGTCCACATTGGTGAGGGCCTCGTCATAGCGGCACAGCTCCAGGTCACACTTGGCGATGTTGTAATGCACCGAGTGGCTGTTGTAGAGGTTGCTGCTGCGCAGGCGGTTGAAGTCGCGCAATGCCTGGCCATAGCGCTGGTGGTCCATGGCGATGTTGCCGCGCAGGTAGCGGTACATGGGATTATTCAAATCCTTGTTGCCCATGTCGGCGAGCGAGCGCATCACGGCATCGTAGTTGGCGTCGCTCAGGGCAAACAGGCGCTCAACAGCGTGTCCGCCGTCGCCCACGGTCATGCCCTGCAGCAAGTCGCCCACGGCAGCGTCGATGTTGCCCTGGCGGGCATAGATGTCGGCGCGGTTCTCATACACCTGGGGCTCGGCGCGGAAGAGGTCCACCGCCTTGTTGACATGGTCAATCGCCTTGTCGCCGTTGTGGCGGGCGAGTTCCACCTGCGCCATGCCGTACATGGCATCATAGTTCATCGACTCGGCGCGCAGGATGGTCTTGAAAGCCTTCTCGGCCTCGTCGAGTTTGCCGGCCTTGAGGCTGGCCTTGGCAATGAGGTCGGTGCAGGGCAGCGACTTGGGCTGCAGTTCCTGTGCCATGCGCAGGTCGGCGAGTTCGCTCTGGTAGTCCTGGCGGGCGTCGCTGATGCGGGCGCGCAGGATGTACTCGTCAAAGCGCAGTTCGCTGTCGGTGGTGGGGGTGATGAGCAACGCCTGGTTGACATCGGCGAGCGCCGAGGTGTAGGCGCCATTGTAGTAGTGCTGGTGGGCACGGGCAAACAGCGTGTTGTAGTCGTTGGGGTCCTTGGCGAGTTGCTCGTCATACACCTTCATCACTGCGTCGGTCATGCGGTCGCGCAGCACGGCATCGCTGGTCTGGGCAGGGGCGTTCAGCACAGCGGCGGCCAGAGTGAGCGACAAGAGGATTTTCTTCGTGGTATTCATCTTATGGTTTGTATGTGTAAAAGTTTCGTTTATAATTTGTTGTCAATCTCGTTAATGCACCGGCGCAGGGCGGTGAGCCTGGTCAGCAGGCCTTCGAGCAGGTCAAGTTGCAGCATGTTGGCGCCGTCGCTCTTGGCCACCGAGGGGTCTTGATGCGTCTCGAGGAAGATGCCGTCGGCACCCGAGGCGATGGCGGCGCGCGCCATGGTCTCGATGAGTTCGGGGCGGCCGCCCGTCACTCCCCCACCCTGGTTGGGCTGTTGCAGGCTATGCGTCACGTCAACGATGACGGGGGCAAAGCCCTGCATCACCGGCACGCCGCGAAAATCCACCACCAGGTCCTGATAGCCAAAGGTGGTGCCGCGCTCGGTGATGGTCACCTCGTCGTTGCCGGCGTCGCGCACCTTTTGCACGGCAAACCGCATCGACTCGGGAGCAAGGAATTGCCCCTTTTTGATGTTGACCATGCGCCCCGTCTGGGCGGCAGCGACGAGCAGTTCGGTCTGGCGGCACAGGAAGGCGGGAATCTGCAGCACGTCCACATAGTCGGCGGCGATGCCGGCCTCGACGGGCTCGTGGATATCGGTCACCACGGGGATGCGGTAGGTCTCACCCACCTTGCGCAGTATCTTGAGCGCCTTCTCGTCGCCAATGCCGGTAAAGGAGTCGATGCGAGAGCGGTTGGCCTTGCGGTAACTGCCCTTGAACACATAGGGGATGCCGAGCGCGGTGGTGATTTTCAACGCCCGCTCGGCGATGTCCATTGCCATGGCCTCGCCCTCGATGACGCAAGGGCCGGCAAGCAGGAAAAAGTTGGGTGATGAGAGCAATTCGTTGAGCATATCTCTGAATCTTTGTTTTTTGTCGTTAATTATTGGGTTTTAGGGCCATGTCAAGCGCGTGGACGGCGGCAACGGCCATCACAGCGGCGGTCTCGGTGCGCAGGCGGCTCTCGCCCAGCGTCACGGGGACAAAGGCGGCGGCGCGGGCGGCCTGCACCTCGTCGGGGGCGAAGTCGCCCTCGGGGCCGATGAGCACCATCACATCGCTGCCGGGCCGGTAGGCGGCGGCAAGCGTCTGGCGCTCGTTGCGCGGCAGCAACGCGTCGCAGTAGGCGATGCAGCGCGTGCCGTCAAAGGGCTCGGCCACCACCTGCTCCAGCGGCGTCATTTCGTCCAGGCGGGGCAGCGTGGCCTTGAGCGACTGCTTCATGGCGCTGACCATGATTTTGCGCAGGCGCTCGGTCTTGAGCACGGTGCGCTCGCTGTTGCGGCAGCGCAGGGGCACGATGCGGTCCACGCCCATCTCCACGGCCTTTTCGACAAGCCACTCGATGCGGTCCAGGTTCTTGGTGGGCGCCACGCCCAGCACAATGCGGTGCCCCCAGTGCGGCGGCTGCTCCTGCCTGTCCAGCACCTCGACGGCGCACCGCTTGGGGTGGGCCATGGTGATGCAGCAGGTATATAACACACCGTTGCCGTCAACGAGCTCGATGGTGTCGCCCGGGGCCATGCGCAGCACCTTGACGCAGTGGCGGGAATCCTCCTCGCCCAGCGTCAGCGTGTCGGCTATGTCGGGACAGTAAAAGCGGTGCATCAAGTCCTTGTTACTTGGTTAATGGTCTTTAGTTCTGGCGCTCGTGCTTGTACTTGAACAGGAACATGAATGCCACGGCAACCACGAGGGCAAAGGCGGCAAAGATGTACCATGCTGTGCTCCAGCTCGTTGCGGTGTTGCCCACGAGGAAACCCTCGTCGGTCCAGTGGCACAGGCTGTTGATGATGGCGCCGGCCGACAGGGTGCCAATGGTGGCGCCCAAGCCGTTGGTCATGAGCATGAACAGGCCCTGGGCCGATGCCTTGACGTTGGGGTCGCACTCCTTATCGACAAAGATGCCGCCCGAGACGTTGAAGAAGTCAAACGCCACGCCATAGACGATGCACGACAGGATGATGAGGATGACGCCCGGGAAAGCGGGATTGCCCGCGCCGAAGAACCCGAAGCGAAGCACCCAGGCAAACATGGCGATGAGCATCACTATCTTGATGCCGTAGCGCTTCAAGAAGAAGGGGATGAGCAGGATGCACAGCGCCTCGGCAATCTGCGACAGCGACACGAGCATGGTGGCGTTGTTGGCGCCAAAGGTGTCGGCCATCTCGGGAATGCTCTTGAAGTGCGTCAGGTAGGGCGTGGCAAAACCGTTGGTCACCTGCAGCGACATGCCCAGCATGGCCGAGAAGATGAAGAACAGCGCCATCTTTTTGGTCTTGAAGAGCTTGAAGGCGTTCAGACCCAGCGTCTCGGCCAGCGACTGCGACTCCTTCTTCTCCAGCTTGCACTGCGGCAAGGTGAAGCAATACAGGCACAGCACGATGCCCAGGATGCCCGATACCAGGAACTGCATGTAGGTGTACTGGAACTTGGCGGGATTGTCACCAAAGGTGAAGCCCATCGAGCCGCCGTCGCCCATGAACGCGCAGTTCACAAACCACATCGTGCAGATGAAGCCCACGGTGCCGAACACGCGGATGGGCGGAAAGTCCCTCTCGGTGTCCATGTTGTTGTCCTTGAGGATGGTAAACGCCGTGGTGTTAGACAGCGCCAGCGTGGGCATGTAAAACGCCACACTGATGGTGTAAATGGTGATGAACAGTGCCTTGTCGGGCGTTGGGTTGGTGTAGCCCATGTAGGCCAGCGCAATCATCGCGATGCCCGCCAGCAGGTGGCAGATGCCTAACAGGCGCTGCGGCTGGATGTACTTGTCGGCAATGATGCCCATGATGGTGGGCATGAATATCGACACGATGCCCTGGATGGCATAGAACCACGAAATCTCGGCACCCATGCCGGCACTGCCCAGGTAGTTGCCCATGCAGGTGAGGTAGGCGCCCCACACGGCAAACTCCAGGAAATTCATCACGATGAGTCTAAACTTTAAATTCTTCATAAAAAGCGTTCAAAAATTTATGTCAGTAGTTGTTATTGTTTCAACCTACAAAAGTAGTAAAACTTTCCTTATGAATAATGTCAAGACAAGGAAAATTTGAGCAACCGCCAGCAATAATTGAGATATTGGCACACCCCCACCCCCTGCAACAACGCCCCCGCCACGGCAACGACTCACCTTGCACTGCCGCAGGATTCACTCAGCGAAGTGTAATGCGCATCCCGCAATAATCAAAATAGCATTAGTTCTTTATTTTGTATGTGGCCCTCTACGAGGCCCGGTTCTTACTATTGTCTCCCCCATGGCACCCAGGTCTTTGACCTGTGCGCCATGGGGTTTTCGTCAAGTTAAGGCCTCCGGCCTTGTGCAGGCCGCTGGCTGCGGCTGGATGTTACTCCTTGGGGGCGTTGGTTTTGGCGGCGATGATTTTTTGGATTTTGGCGGCGCGCTCGTATTGTTCGGCGGCCACATAGCGCTGGAGGCGCTGCTCGAGTTTTTCGACGGGCAAGTCCTCGAGGCGGACGGCCTTGTGTCGCTTAGCGGGATTGGCTTCCTCGTCCTCGCGGCGCCACTCGTAGGAGGTGAGTGCCACCACCTCGGGGGTGGCATAGACGGGGCAGCCGGTGCGCAGGGCAATGGCGATGGCGTCGCTGGTGCGGGTGTCGATGTCGACGGTGATCTCGCCGTTGGTGACGGTGAGCAGGGCGGCAAAGACACCGTCCTTGAAGCTGTTGATGACCACCTTAACGGGCTCAATCCTGAAGACATGGAACAGACTGATGAACAAGTCGTGGGTGAGCGGCCGGCTGGGAACAATGCGCTCGAGCGCGACAGCGATGGACTGCGCCTCGGCCATGCCGACGACAATGGGGATGCGCCGCGCGGCATCGGGTGTGTTGTCGGCGGTCTCGAGCAGCAGCGCATAGGCCCCTGCCTGCACCTCCTTGTTGGTAAGGCCCAGCACCTTGAGTTTGACCAAATCGGTATTTTCCATATCTATTTGTTTTGTATATTATTGTCTGTCAGTTACTTGTTATTTCCACCACATCACGCTCAAGATAACGCAGGCGATGGCGCCGGCATAGGTCAATGCCGTGATGGCGCGCCAGCGGGCATCGCCGCCCTGGGCGGCACAACGCATGAAGTGCTCCTTGTACTTGTCGCCCTGGAACGCCACGATGTGGTCCACCATGCCAGGGATGACCACGGCGGCGACGAGCAGGGCGTTGAACGAGTCGGGCGTGACCACCGCAGGGCACAGGCGACGGGCGGCGACACACGCCAGCAGCAGGTAAGGCACAAAGGCGACAAGCAGCAACGCATGGCCCAGCATGGCGTTGACATGGCAGTCCTCGGTGACCTCGCCACGGTGCCACAGGCGGTAAAGGGTGTATAATATCCTGTTGATGAAGCGTTCCATTGCGTATATATATTTAATCTATCCGGTTATCGTTCCGCTGCCGTAGCACAGGCGGCCGGCGCTGTCATAGACCACGGCAAACTGCCCCGGTGCAATGCCCTGCACATCCTCCTCGCTCTCGATGACCCACTGGTTGCCGCCCAAGGGGGTAAACTTGGCGCGCATGAAGTGGGGCGTGTGGCGGTTCTTGAACATGATGTCCACGGGACCATGGGCGTCCTGCCACGGGTTGCCCGAGATGAAGTGCATGTCGTCGAGGCGCAGGGTGCGTCCATACTGCTTGACGGTGCCGTAGCCGTTGCTCACATAGATGATGTTGCGCTCCACATCCTTGCGCACGACATACCACGGCCCGCCGCTCAGGCCCAGGCCCTTGCGCTGGCCAATGGTGTGGAACCAGAACCCGCGGTGTTCGCCCAGCCGGCGGCCCGTTTCCAACTCGATGATGGGACCGGGGCGCTCACCCAGGTGACGGCGGATGAAGTCGTTGTAGTCAATTTGGCCAAGGAAACAGATGCCCTGGCTGTCGCGCCGGCGGGCATTGGGCAGGCGGGCGGCCTCGGCGATGCGGCGCACCTCGTCCTTGGGCATTCCGCCCAGCGGGAAGGTGACATGTTGCAGCTGCTCGTAGGTGATCTGCGCCAGAAAGTCGGTCTGGTCCTTGACGGGATCGACCGCGGTGGACAGGTACTTCACACCGTCCACCACAGCAGTGGAGGCATAGTGGCCCGTGGCGGTGATGTCAAAGTCCTTGCCCCAGCGCTGCTCAAAGAACCCGAACTTGATCATGCGGTTGCACATCATGTCGGGATTGGGGGTGCGGCCCTCGCGCACGGTGCGCAGGGCATATTCCATCACATGGTCCCAGTACTCCTCGTGCAGCGACACCACATCGAGCGGCAAGCCGTAGCGGCGCGCTATCAGGGTGCACATCTCGATGTCCTCCTCGGCGCTGCAGTCGCCCTCGCCGTTGTCCATGCCGATGCGGATGTAGAACAGGTGCGGCTCCTCGCCCCGCTCCTTGAGCAGGTGGACCACAACGGCGCTGTCCACGCCTCCCGATATGAGCACTGCGGTATTCATCTGTCGTCGGATATTAAGCCTTGTCGAGCACATCCTCGTCGGCGGGATGCTCGGTAAAATGGGCGGCGATGATGTAGTCAAGCGAAATTTTGCCCGGTCCTGCCAGCAGCATGTAGATGAAGATGCCGATGAACATCACGGGATAGCCCGGCTGGAAGTTGAACAGCTGGCTGGACACCGCATCGGGCGAGGCGACGACAAAGTGCTCGGCAAATATCATCAGCCCAAGCGGCAACAGAATGGCTACGCGCGTGAGCAAGCCCAGGATGATGCACACGGCGCACAGCAATTCAACCACGACCAGCAGCGTCATCGAGCCCTCGGGCGACATGCCCATAAAACCCTGGAAGGTGGGCACAATCTGGTCGAAATCAAGCATCTGGCGGATGCACAACTGCAGGAACATGATGCCCGTGAACAGGCGCAGGAACAGGCGTGACAGGTTGCCGTAGGTGTGACCCGCGCTGTACATGAACAGTGTCTTGAAAAAATTGGCCATAACGGTAAAGTGTTACGGGTTATTAATGGGGATTGACGGCGTTCAACAAGTCCTGAACGGGCAGATTGTTGTTGGCAATAACGCGCTCCTTGTCAAGCAGATAGCAACACGGCAAGAAGCGCAGGTCGATGAGCGTAATCACCTTGTCGCTGCAGCCCACCACCCAATTCTGGGGATAGGCTGCGGCAGTCTGCGCCCACTCGGCGGTGTACTTGTTCAGGCACAGGCACACCACGGTGACCTGGGCCGAATCGACAAGGGCGTTCATCGCCACATCGGCGCTCATGCGCACGCGGGCAATGGAACTCTCGGCGCTGTCGTCAAGGAACATCACGATAAAGTTCTCGGCGGTCAAGTCGCTCAGACGGTGCTTGGAGCCGTTGATATCGGTGTACTCAAAATCAAGGATTTCGCCCTCCTGCGAGGCGTTGATGCGGCCCAACCGGCGGGCATACATCTCGCGCACCTCCTTGTCCAGATTCTGGCACGAGGCAAACATCCTGGCAAACGCGACATACACCTCGTCGCTCTGGTACTCGGCGGTGGGGTAATACAGCGCGCCCTCGGTGATGTAAGCCAGCTTCTGCAGGTTGGTGGTGTTGGACTGGGCCTTGTTCACCAGGTCACGCACGGCGGTCATCACCACGTTGCGGTGGGCATAGGGGAAAAAGTTCAAGAAGTCGCGAAAGGTCTTGTCCAGCGCAGCATCGTCGGTAACGGGCTTGCTGATGTCGAAGTTGTCCCAAAAGTGGGTGACAATGTAGTTGCAGCGGCTCTCGAGCGTGGAGCAAGTGTCGGGGGCTTGCGGATAGGCAAACAATGTGCCGGGCAACTGGGGCGCGAGGGCGCTGTCCTGAGCCTTGAGCACGGGCACAGCAATAGCCAGTGCCGTGAATATCAGTAATATATGCTTCATCATCGTTATCATTGGGTTGCAACGCAACATTTAGTCGGTAAAATTACTACAAAACCCTCAAACGATGACGCCAATGGGGAAAAAGTTATTTACACCATGCTAAAACGGCCATAAATCAAGACAAGTTGGACAACCCAGACAAGGTAAAATGTCCAGGCTGCCCAAACTGACTTACCCGATTGACGTGGCGGGTTGCCTACCTGATATAGGGCTTGATGGCGTCGCGCCAGATGAGGTAGCCCTTGCCCATGAGGTGGAGGCCGTCGTTGGTGAGTTCGGCGCGCAGGCGGCCCTGGCCGTCAACAAACAACGGGTACAGGTTAATCCACGTCACGCCCTGGCGCCGAGCCACTTGCTCGAGCAGGGCATTGGCCTCAACGACCACATGGTCGCGGCCCTTGAGCAGCTTCCACTCGCGCACGTCGTTGTTGAACGGGAGCAGGCTCTGCAGATAAATCTTGGTCCTGGGGCTGCCCTGCCTGACCATGACGATGAGTTTCTCCATGGCGCGGGCGATGCTGTCAGCACTCACGTCGTGCGAGATGTCGTTCACGCCGCTCATGATGAAGAGCTTCTTGGGCTGGCCCGCGATGATGGGGCCGATGCGGTCAATCAGGCCCTGCACGATGTCGCCCACGATGCCGCGGTTCTTGATGTGCTTGTTGTTGAGCAGCTCGTTGAACTCACAGCCGTCGGTGAGGCTGTTGCCCAGCATCACGATGTCCTTCTTGCCGATGGGCAACTCCTCGAACAGCGTCGCGCGGCGGGCATAATAGACGTCCTGGTTGGCCTGCGCCAAGCCCGCCAGCGCCACGAGGGCGACAACAAATAATATCGCGATTCGTCTCATCATTGTCTGATTATTAGTTGATTAACTTTCGGTGCCGCGATAGGCGTCGATGGCCTTCTTGACCGAGCCGTGGAGCAGCAGCAGGCGGTTGGCCTCCTCGTAGGGGATATCCAGTTCCTCGACGAGCCAGCGTGTGCCGCGGTCCACGAGTTTCTTGTTGGTCAACTGCATGTTCACCATCTTGTTGCCCTTGACACGGCCCATCTGAATCATCACGCTGGTCGAAATCATGTTGCAGATGAGTTTCTGGCCCGTGCCGCTCTTCATGCGTGAACTGCCGGTGATGAACTCGGGGCCGACGACCATCTCGATGGGAATCTCGGCGGCCTCGCACACGGGCGCGCCGGGATTGCTGGTAATGGCGGCAGTGAGGCAGCCAAAGGCGCGCGCGTCGTTGAGCACGCCGACCACATAGGGCGTCGTGCCCGAGGCGGCGATGCCGACCACGGTGTCGAGGGGCGTGATGTTGTATTCCTGCAGGTCTTTCCATCCCTGCCGGGTGTCGTCCTCGGCGTTCTCGACCGCGTTGCGCAAGGCGGTGTCACCGCCGGCGATGAGACCGATAATCCACCCCGGCGACATGCCAAAGGTGGGCGGAATCTCGCTGGCGTCAAGCACGCCCAGCCGGCCGCTGGTGCCCGCACCCATGTAGAAGATGCGGCCGCCCTTCTTCATGCGCTCCACGATGCCGATGACTAGTTTCTCGATTTGCGGTATCGCTTTCTCGACCGCGTCGGCCACCTTGTGGTCCTCGCGGTTGATGCCGGTGAGCAGTTCATGCACCGATTTTTGTTCCAGATTGTCGTAGAGAGAAGGCTGTTCGCTGATTTTTACAAAAGCCATAATGTGGGTATGTTTGCGGCAATAGCCGCGGTTAACGGTTAATGATTGATGAGGCGTCCGCTGTATTGCGGTTCCCCACTCTTTACTCGGCGGTGCTGTGATACTTCACGAGGCCTTCCATCGGGTCCTTGATGATGGTGCCGATGGTGATGCCCAGGGGCTGGGCGGCCTCCTCAAGGACTTTGCGCTCGCAGTAGGCAATGGAGCCGACGAAGTTGCAGGGCAGTTCCTGATAACGGGGATAGCTGGCCACATTGCGCTTAAAGAAGTCGGTAAACGACCTGAACACGATGTTGTGTATCGACGGCTCGTCGATGTTGTGCTCGAGGAACGGCGCAAACTGCGCCAGGAAACGGTTGGCGGCGGGCTTGCGGTACACCGAGGTGATGATGGTGGTGTAGTCCAGGTTGTACTCCTTCATGAACTTGTCGCACAGGTGCTGCGGCACCTGTTTCTTGAGCAGGTCGCCAATGAGCAGCTTGCCCAGCACGGCGCCGCTGCCCTCGTCGCCCAGGATGTAGCCCAGCGGCGACACATTGGCCACCACGTCCTTGCCGTCGTAGTAGCACGAGTTGCTGCCGGTGCCCAGGATGCAGGCGATGCCCGGCGCGCGCTGGCACACGGCGCGCGCTGCCGCCAGCAGGTCACTGGCCACCTCCACCTTGGAGGCGCAGGGCAGGTTGGCGCGCAAGGCGTTGATCACCTGCTGCTTGATTTCGTCGGACACGATGCCGGCACCATAGTAGTAAATCTCATCCACCTTGTAGTTGGTGAGGTGAGGCATCAGTTCGGCCTTGATTTGCTCCTTCATCTCCTCCTCGGTGAGCATGAGGGCGTTCATACCGGTAGTGAAAATCTGCGCTACCTTTTCTTTTCCGTTGAGCAGGCACCAATTAATCTTGGTGGAGCCGCAGTCGGCAATTAAAATCATCATAATGTCTTGAATATTTTAGAGTTTGATATAAATTTTCTTCTTGTACAGGATGTGGCCGATGGCCCAGTTGAGCAGCACGAAGGCGATGGCATAGAGCGCCGATGCCGTGTTCTCGGAGAACAGCGTGGTCAAGAACTTGTACACCGCGCCGTGGATGGTAATGTTGTCGCCCTCGGCGTCGGTGCCCAAGGGGATAGCACCGAACAGGATGGCCAGGATGGTGCCTATCAGATAGAGCGCCAGCGGGTTAACGCCAAAGGATTCAAAGAAGCGTCCCCAGCACTTGTGGCCCTTGATGTCCACATAGTAGATGAGGATGCCCAGGATGCAACTGGCCATGCCGCAGGTGATGAGGACAAAGGTCGATGACCACATCTTCTTGCCGCAGGGAATGCCGTATTGCAGCAGCCAGCCGCCCAGCACCAGCATCGCGCCCCACAGCAGCAGTCGCTGCACGCGCTCGCCGTTGTCGTGCAAGGCAAGTATCAGGCGACCCATCAGGTAGCCAATGAGCACATGGGCGATGCACGGCAGGGTGCTCAGTATGCCCTCGGGTTCAAACGAGAGCGACTCGCCAAAGGCTTCCTCGTGGTACATGTGGTCGGTGCCCAGCACGCTGTTGTCAATCTGGGCGATGATGTTCTCGAGCGAGAAGTCATAGCCGTTGCCCACGCCCAGGATGATGGCATAGCCCGCCAGAATGATGCCGATGAGCCACGGCATGAACTTGCGGCTGAACAGCACGACGCACAGCGAGCCAAAGAAGTAGGTGAGCGCCAGCCGTTGGAACACGCCCAGGTAGCGCATGCCCTCGAGGTGGTCGGCCGCAGCCGTGGCGAGGTCACCGTTGCACAGCCCGCGCACTAGGCAGGCAAACCAGCCCACTGCCCAGCCAATGAGGAACAGCAGCACCGAGCGGCGCACGATTTTCCACATCAGCGGACCGGACATCTTGTAGTTGAACTTCTTGAGCGAAAACGCCATCGACACACCCATGCAGAAGACAAAGAAGGGGAACACCAGGTCGGTGGGCGACAGCCCAATCCACTCGGCATGCTCCAGCGGGGCGTAGATGTGCGACCACGAGCCGGGGTTGTTGACCAGCAACATCCCCGCAATGGTAATACCGCGCAGGATATCGAGCGAGAGCAAGCGTTTGTTATTGTTATTTGACATGATAACTTCTTGATTAACTGATTAGTACAGATAATACTTCGAACTGCGGGCCTTGAACGACTCCACATCTTTGTTCCAGTAGTCGATGATGTCCTCGACCATGTAACGCCGAGTGAAGCGCTCGCGGATTTCCTTGGTGCCGCACACCTTGTCAAACATCGAGTAACGCTTGGGATTGGCCGAGAACAGTTCCTGGCCGGGGTACATCTGGTGGATGACCTGCAGGAAGTAGAACTGCGTCAGCGTGAGGTTGGCGGCGTCAGGGTCGGTGATGTAGGTCTGCACGCCATGCACCTCTTGCAGCGACTGGTCCACCGCTACGCCCAGGGCAAAGAACGGCTTGTAGTTGATGGGGCGGAAGCGCAGGCCCGGCAGGTTGAGGGCGTTCATGTTCATCGCCAGCGAGTCGGCGTTAATCCACGATGCCGCAAAGGTCTCGAAGGGCAGCGTGTAGCCAATGCCGGTGTTGAAGATGTAAAGTTCGCCCAGGATGCCGCTCAACGGATAGAAGAACGCATGTTCGGGGGCAGGGACCTGGGGCGACGGGGCCACCCAGGGCATGCCGGTGTCACGGAACTTCATGTCGCGCGTCCAGCCCTCCATGGGGATGACAGTGAGTTTGCACTTGTGGCCCGTCTTGGACTCCTCGGCAATGATGCCCTCCTCATTCAGGAAGTTGGCGAGTTCGCCAGGGGTGAGGCCGTAGCAATAGGGAATGGCATACTTGCTCACAAACGAGAAGTAGCCCGGCTCCACCAGGTTGCCCTCCACCTTGTTGCCGCCCAGGGGGTTGGGACGGTCGAGCACCATGAACTCGACATCATGCTTGGCGCAGGCCTGCATGCACACGCCCATGGTGGCATAGAAGGTGTAACTGCGGCAGCCAATGTCCTGGATGTCATACACGAGCACATCGATGCCCTTGAGCATCTCGGCCGTGGGCTCATGCGTCTTGCCGAAGAGCGAATACATCTTGATGCCCGTTGCGGGGTCCACATCGTCGCTCACGGCGTCGCCCGCATGGGCATTGCCGCGCACGCCGTGCTCGGGGCCGAACAGGGCGACGAGTTGCACGCCGGGAGCCTCGTTGAGGATGTCAACGGTGCTCTTGAGGTTGTTGTCGATGCCGCTGGGGTTGGTCACCAGACCCACGCGCTTGCCCTGCAACTGGATGAAACCGTCGTTGCGCAGCACCTCGACGCCGGGCAGCACCACTGCCCCGGCCGCCAGCACAGCCAGCATCATCAGTAACGATATCACTGTCTTTTTCATATCTATATTCTGTTTAGGGTTAATATTTTCTTGATTCAATGATTTGTTTGATGTCCACCTCCACGGGAGTGTACTGCACGTTGGGCAGTTTGAGATCGGGGTTTTTCTCGAGCACCTCGCGCGCCCTGCACCAGTACGACATGCCCTCTCTGTCGATCATGACGACCAACTCGTCGTGCAACGCCATCTCGCGGATCATTTCGAGCACCGCCTGATTGCAGCACTCGAGCAATCTGCGGTTCAATTCGCTCACATAGGGGGCATCATTTTCTTTCACCATATTGTTGGCATTAAAATCCCAGATTTGTCCTTTTATGCCTTCGGCAATCTGCCTGTAACAGTTGTCTTCGTAACGAAATATCGTCCAACTGTCAACAATCGGCATAAATATCTTGGTCAAATTGTCCAAACCGCGGTTGTGGCGTCTGACGACCATCTCGTCGGGGACAAAATGACCGCCGTTGCGCACCCGATGGGCCACTCTGTCGAGCGCCACTTGGGGCGAAGGCAGATAGAAGAAAATCAGCTTCACCCGATAGCCTTGGGCCTGGGCCTGCAACACCAAGTTGCGATACGACCGCGTGGCAAGCGTTGTCTCGATGGCAAAGGTCTCGTTGCTGGCCAACAATTCCTGTATGCGCTCCAGCATCAGCCGCCCGGCTTGGAACGACACGGTCATAGGGTCGAGCGGCGAGAGGCCGTAGGCAATCTCATCGGCGTTGACCCACTGGCGACATTCCAGAATCGACGGCAGGAACTGCTTCGAGGCAGTGGTTTTGCCCGCCCCGTTGCAGCCTGCTATGACATACAATCGCTTGTCTGACATGGAATTGAATTTATTCAGTCACTTCTTTTTCCTTCTCGTCCTTCTTGCCGTAGTTGGGATTGATCTTGCGGTTGACGAAGTAGGTCACTACCAGGGTAGCAAAGCAGCACACCATCACCATCCAGAAGAAGTTCACATAGCCGATGGCCTCCTGGATGTAGCCGGCAACAAAGCCCGGCAGCATCATGCTCAGCGCCATGAAGGCGGTGCAGATGGCATAGTGCGATGTCTTGAACTCACCCTCGCTGAAGTACATCATGTAAAGCATGTAGGCGGTGAAACCAAAGCCGTAGCCAAACTGCTCGATGCATAGCGCAATGGTAATGATAACAATGTTGGTGGGCTGCGCGATAGCCAGATAGACAAAGGTGAGACATGGCAGCGTCATGCAGGCCGCCATGAGCCACAACGACCTCTTGAGGCCCACGCGCGACGAATAGATGCCGCCCAAGATGCCGCCCAGCAGCAGGGCGATGACGCCAAACACGCCATAGACGGTGCCCACCACCTCGGTGCTCAGGCCCAAGCCTCCCTGATCAACGCCGTGGACGAGGAAGGGCTGGCACAACTTGATGAGGAAACCCTCGGGCAGACGGTAAAGCAGCATGAAAGCGATGGCCAGCAACACACCGGGTTTCTTGAAGAAGGTGGCAAACGAGTTGCCCATCTCCTTGAGGTTGTTCTTGGCACTGCTGGCGGCGCTGCCGCCGCGAGGCGCGTCATCCTTGGAACGCGGCAAGGCAAAGGTGTGGAACAGCGTGATGAGGAAGAACACCACTGCCGACACACCCAGGGTTATCTGCCACGACATGGGGATGTCGCCCGTCTTGCTCTCGACCAGGCCGGCAATGAACACCAGCACGCCCTGGCCAAAGACCGACGCCACGCGATAGAACACGCTGCGGATGCCAATGAAGGCGGCCTGGCTGCTGGGACTGTGAGCCAGCATGTAGAAGCCGTCGGCGGCAATGTCGTGCGTCGCCGAGGCAAAGGCGGCGATGATGAACAGGATGAGCGTAAAGGTGAAGATGCTTATCGAGGTGTCGCCGCCGGCGATGGTCGCCGCGTCGGGGTGTGGCAGCGTGAGCGTGAGCAGGATGAGCATGCCGGTCATGAGCGCCTGCATGGCGAGAATCCACCAGCGCTTGGTCTTGACCACGTCAACGATGGGACTCCACAGGCCCTTGAGGAACCAGGGGAAATAGAGCAGCGTGGTAAAAAACGACATGTCGCCGTTGGGGACACCCATCTTGGTGAACATCATCACCGAGATGTTGTTGACCACAAAGTAGGGCACGCCCTCGGCAAAGTATAAGGTCGGCACCCACCACCACGGGGTTTTTTGTCGGGTTGCTGTCAGGTCTTGTTTCATTGCAGTATATGTTTTATTGGTTAGGTTAACTCGTTGTAAATCAATATCTCTTGTCGATGCTGGCGCCTACGAAGTAGTGCAGCAGTATGTCCTTGTAGCCGATGCCGCGGGCACCCATCACGGCAGCGCCTATCTGGCACAGGCCGGCGCCATGCCCCCACCCCGCCCCGCGCAGGGTGAAGCGCTCGGGATAACCGTCGGCATCCATGCCGTCCTTCTCGACGACAAAGGCCGAACTGTAAAGGCACGAGGGCGACAGCGCGTAGCGTATGGTGAGTTCCTTGCCGATGATGCGTTCACGCTTCTCGCCCACGATGCGCAGGCGGTAGAGACGGCCGCTGGTGCCGCGCGCCACGGGTTGCAGGTCGCGGATGCGGCCGTAGTCGATGCCGGTGCGCTGCTTGATGAGGGCGGCCAGTTCGTCCTGGGTATATTCCACGCTCCAGCGGTAGAAGTCCTTGGTCTCCTGGTCATAGTCGTTGAGCACCTGCGAGAGGATGGCGGGGTCGGTGGTGTTGCAGTAGGCCTCGGGGCTGGAGATTATCCACTCGGCGGCGGCGTCCTCGCGGGTGAGGTCGGGAAAGTCGGCCTCGTTGGCGCTGTCGCGGCGCGCCTCCAGGTAGTCGTGGTGATGCGGCTCCCAGCAGTTCTCAAATTCCTCCATCACGCCGCCGCACGACTTCGAGAAGCGCGCGTCGCACAACTCGCCGCCGTGCATCAGCACTTCGCCCCATGTGGCGCGGATGGCCTCGCCCACCTTCTCGGTCGAGGCGCGGGTGATGCCCTGGTAGCGCTGGCAGTGGTCGTCGGCGCACACGTCAAAGTTGACATGGTCGTCGCGGTCCCACCACTTGACGAGTTCGTCGGGAGTGTCCATCATCTCGCCGGGGGCGCCAGGGTCGCGCTCAACGGCCGGGGCCGTCTTGTCGCCGTGAATCTGCGCCAGCAGCCAGCTGCGCGAAATCACGGCATGGGCCTTGAGCAGTTCCAGCGAGGCGTTGGCGCTCATCTCGCTCGAGATGACGCTCAGCAGGTAGTCCTCGACGCTCAGCACATTGACAGGCGTGAGCTTGCCGTCCTCGACAATGATGTGGAGCGCGCCCTTGAAGGTCTGGTCCTCCTGGCGCTTCCAGTGGAAACTCACGCCGATGGTCACGCCCTTGAGTGTGAACGAGGCGTTGTCGGCATCCACAGGCTCGAACAGCAGTTCGCTGTAGCGGCTGCCGCCCCACTCCACCATGCCGCCGGCACAGCAAGCCTGCTGGGCCCCGCTGCACAGCGAGCCGTTGACGCGGTAGTCGCCGTTGAGCACAAAGTCCAGCCGGGGCTCGCTCATGATGCCCACGCGGACCTGGGGAATCTGATTCTGGTCATTCATCATTATTATGTTTGCGTTTGTTTTGTTCGGTTAATAACTCCAGCGGCGTTTGTAGGCAGCGAGCAGCCCGCCGAGCGACTCACGGCTCATGCACAACTCACGGTACAGGTCCTGGACGGCCTTGATGGTCAGCGCGTCAAAGTCCTTTTCCTCGGGAACGGCCCACAGTCCGCCCATGTCCACCGACGCGGGGCTGAGCAGCAGGCGCCCCTCGCCCTCGCCGTAGCAGTCGGGGCGGTGCTTGCTGCGGGGAAACACCACCACGCGCCACATGTGGTCGGTAACATCCCACCAGCACAGCACGTTGACCATTGCCTCGGCAGCCCCGTAGGGCACGGGGAGCATGTCCATCAGCCGCAGCACATGGCGCTCGGCGGCGCGCATGGTCGTGGTCTCGATGTTGAACATCGTGCGACCCAGCGATTCCATGAAGCCAATGAAGCCCTCGTCGCTGTTGGCGAGGAGCGCAGTGGTGGCGTGCGGCAACTCGGCGCACAGGGGCAGTTCGCTCGACAGCCCGGCCTGGAAGTGCATGTGGTCGGGCGCCGAGGCTCCGCACTGCGGCCCGTTGTAGAACACTACAAATCCGGGCAGGTCCTGGGCCAGCCGCAGCATGTCGCCCACGCGGCCCGACAGGCGCTGCGGCTCATGGTTCTGGTCGGCAATCGTCAGGTGGCGGCTGAAGATGGGATAAGGGTTGACTTGTATCTTGTAATGCCCGCCCCACAGCACGGCGCTCTGCCGCGCAGGCTGGTGCTCGGTACACAAGAAGCACTTGCGGCGAGCCAGCGCCTTGGGGCTGATGTTGGCGGCCGACGAGCGCCGCCGCTCGGGGTTGAACTGCAGCGTCACGGTCGATTCGCCCACCTGCAGCACGCGCTGGCGGGCCTGTGCCAGGGCGGCATAGTTGCGCCCGGCCTCAGGCCAGTCGAGCATTTGCTTGCTGATGAGTTTGTTGACCGTCAGGCTGTAGTCCATCGGCTGAATTAATTTTTATGCCTCCTTGTTCATCGCGATGCGCGCCTGGAGTTCCCAGGTGCGTATGCGGTCCTTGTACAGGTTGTTGCGGTTCATTTTCTCGACATCGAGCGACGCGTCGCTGTTGTCGTCCCAGCGGCGGCACAGGTAAACAGGGGTATAGACGCGCCCAATCTGGTAGTTGCGCGAGATGTTCAGGCCCAGGGCATAGTCCTCGCCATAGCTGGTGTTGGGAATCTTGACATCACGCAGCACGGGGGTGTAGAATGCGCGGGGAGCGCCCAGACCGTTGATGCGCAGGGCGTTGTTGCGGCCGTTCTCGGGGGTCCACTCCTTGTGGTCGATGATGCCGGGGGGGATGGGATTGAGCTGGATGTCGGTCATCTGGTAGGTGCCCACCACCATGGCCACGTTTTGCTCATAGAAGGCGTTGACCATGGTCTGCAGCGTGTTCTCGTCCTTGTACATGTCGTCGCTGTCGAGCTGGACGATGAACTTGCCGGCCTGCTCGTGGTGCGCCGCCAGGTTCCAGTAGCCGCCGATGCCCATGTCATAGAAGTCGGCGATGATGTGGATGAGGCGCGGGTCGTCATACTCGGCGATGGCCTCGCGGGTGCCGTCGGTCGAGAAGTTGTCAACGACCATGAGGTTGAACTTGAAGTCGCATTGCTGCTTGAGCACCGAGTCGATGGCGTCGCGGATGGTGCGGATGCGGTTGCGCACGGGTATCATCACCGTGGCCTCGACCTCGAAGTTGCCCTGGTTGAACTCGATGTGGCGGAAGTTGGGCACCTCCTTGCCGTCCTCGACGCGCGTGGGAGCGAGGTAGCCGCCCACCTCCTTGAGGTGCTCGGTGCAAGCCTGCTCCATCTCGATTTGACGGCCGCGGTTGCGCGGGTCAACATAGTCAAAAATCTTCTCGCCGCTCTTGCGGGTATCCTGCTCGACATCGCTGTACAGGAACTCGTTGATGTGGGTGATGGCGGCAAACTGCGAGAGTTTGAGGCGCAGGTCATACAGACCGGCAAACTCATAGTCGGCCTTCATGGCCTGGGCGGCGCGCTTGAAGCACTTGCCGCAAAAGAACAGCACCGAGCCAAAGTCGAAGTCGTCGCGCAGACTGCCCATCTGGTAGTCGATGACCGGGGCCTTGTCGGCGCCCTTGGCGGTGACGTTGTAGTGGTCGGCATAGAGCATGCCCGAGCGGGTGTCGTCGGCCAGCTTAACAAAGCGCTCAACCGAGAACGGGCCCATCTTGAGGGTGTCGTACTTGGTGTACAGCAGCACATAGTCGTTGTCAGCGCGCTCGGCGATGGCGCGCATAGTGGCACTGGCGGTGAGGCCCTTGACGGCCACAGTCTCGCAGCCCTCGACGGGATCAGCGTCGCCTGTGGCGAGCAGATAAACTTTGTCCACCAGGGCATTGCCCTTCAACTCGGCGATGGTCTGCCGGGCCTGTTCAGCCGTGGCAAACGGGATAAAGCAATTGATTCTTCCCATGATTGTTTCTTGGTGTTGATGATGTTAGTGATTGATATGTTGTGATTGATTTATTCCTTCATCAGATACCTGGCGATGCGCTCCATGAGGCTGGCGCGGCCTGCGGCCGTGTCCACGGTCTCGAGGGGGAAGCCCATGACCACCGTGCGGTAGCCGCCGCGGTCGCTGGCGATAGCGGCGGGCAGGTTGTTCTCGCTGTAGCGCATCCAGGTGAAGCCGTTGCTGTCGCTGGCCTTGATGGCGTCGGGCGACTCTACGGCATAGAACTTGTCGTTCAACTTGCTGTAGTATGTCCAGTTGTCCGAAACCGACAGCACGCCGGCGGGACTGTCGATGCTGGCCACCCTGCCCTCGCTGGCGGCGCGGCCGTCGAGCCAGGTGTAGCCCAGCACGTTCTGGACAAAGCGCTGGCCGTCGGCGTCGTTCTTGCCCGCGGCGTTGTCCCACAGGTCGCTGCCGACATAGGCGCCACTGACCATGACGTTGCCGCCGCCCTCGGTGTAGCGCTGCAAGGCGCTCTTGAGGCCGTCGGTGAATATCTTGAAGCGCGAAGGCATGGCGCAGCTGCCCGTATTAATCTCCTTCTGCTTGCCCAGGACCAAGTCCATCAGGCCGATGCCGGCGGTGTTATAGCCATGCTCAAGCGCGCGCTGGCTGCAGGAAACAAAGGAGTAACCGGCTGCCATGAGCGCCTCGCCGTGCAGAATGGGATAGTCAAAGGTGTTGCCGGCCACCACGCGGGTCTCGTAGTCGGTGCGCGACGAGCCAAAGCCGGGGGCGTCGTCGTCGCGCCACGGCAACTCGCGGCGGGTCTCAAACTGTGAGCCCAGGTAGTTGATCTGCTGGATGTAGGGCACGCCGTGGTCCTTGGCGTCATCAAAGCCGGCGCGGTCAGGACCGTCAAACCAATCGGGACCGCTCACACGGGTGAAGCCGTTGACCACCAGGGCATCGCCCTTGCTCGAGGGCGCAATGCCCATACTCAAGGTCTCGCTGGGGAAACTGCGGCCGCCGTCGTTCATGGCGATGATGCGGTAACTGTGGATGTCGTTGTCGCTCACGGTGACGCTGTATTGCGGCGTGCGCACGGTAGCGATTTCCTTGTAAGCGCCGCCGGTGCCGATTTTCTCGCACACGATGTAGGACGTGGCGTCGGCGTTGTCGCTCAGGTCGTCATGGGTGGGCTCCCAAGTGAGCAGGTAGCGGCCCGGGGCAGTCTTGGCAATCGCAAAACTGTTGACGGGCAGCGGCTGGATGGCATAGGAGCGGTGGTCGCGCTGGGCAATGAACTTGACCATGCCCTTGTAAATAGCGCGGCTCACGTCAAAGCGGAAGGTGGGGTCAAGACCGTACTTCATGTCGGCGAAGTTCTGGTGCGACAGCAGCTCCATGAGCACGGCGGGCACCTCGGGCACGCGCGCCTCATAGTAACTCTTGTCCCACATGCCGCGGCGGGTCCAGTTGGGCTCATACTTGGTGCGGATGTCCTTGGAAATCTCGGTCGAGAGCAGGTTGGCATACTGGCGCGAGAGTTCGCGCGGCGTGCCGTTGGCATACTTGCCAAAGCGCTTGCCGCCCGCCTGGGTGCAATAGATGAGCAGGGTGCCCACGATGCTGTCGTTGGGCGTGGTGCCGGCGTCGGTGTGCAGGCAGAAGGACAGGTCAACGGGAATCTTCAGGCCCGGCTGCTTGGGCAGCACCTCGCTGCCGCCGGCCAGATAGTTCACCCACAGGCCGCGGCTGCGGTAGTCGTCGTTATAGTCGTTGATGCCGTGCGACTGGCTGTAAACGCTCGCGGGGAAGCCCGACCACTGCAGGTAGTAGCGCGAGGCGATGTTGAACCAGGGGTGGTCGCCGCTGCCAATGTAGCTGTACTCGACATCCTCGCGACCCAGGTGTGACATGTCATCCTGCTCGGTGGCGAGGGCGATGTTCCCGGGGGTGGGCAGTGCCACGCGGCGCTCGATGTTGCCCTTGCCGCCGCCCACGCGGATGGCGTCGGCGGTGACCACGGCGTTCTTGTCACCGCTCAGGTTGGAGACGGTGACTACGGCCTCATTCATGCCCTGGGCGAGCGGGAAGGTGCCCAGATAAACCCACACGCCGCCACCCATGGCCTGGTTGACACGGAAGTCGCGCTTGCCCTCCAAGCTGTTGACGGTGTAGGTGACATCGGTGGCGCTGTTGGGCAGCGACTTGTAAGCGATATACAGGGCATAGTCACCAGCCTCGGGCATGTCAACGTCCCACGAGGCGGTGGACACCATCTTTTTGTCGGTCACGGCCTTGGCCATGCGGTAAGTGCCCTCGGCGAAGGGATTCTCAAAGTCCCTGTAGGTCTCGCGCTGGTAGGCAAAGCCGGCGTCCTTGCCGGTCTCCCACTTGTTCTTGCCGTTGCTCTCGGCATAGCGCGCCTGGGCCTGGCCACCGTCGTTGTCAACCACGGCGCCAAAGTTGTGCGTGTCGCGCTCGCGGGCGTCCCACACATAGGCGCCGGCGTTCTCGAGCATAGGGATGAGGAACGGTATCACATAGCTGTGGGTATATTTGTCCTCAACGGTCTGGAACAAGCGCGCGCGCTGCCATTCCCAGCGGTTGAGCTTGGGCTCGAAGTACCAGCCGTGGCTGGGCCACAGCGCCACGATGTTGCCGTCCAGGCCGCGCTGGTAGTGCCGCGTGGAGTTCATCTCGCTCACAAAGGGGTCGTGCTTGCGCTTGTAAGCAGTCTCAAAATCAGAGAAGTACTTATCGATGTCGCTGCCGGCGATGGTGATGAGCACGGGACTGTCGCCGTAACCCTCGCCCATGGCCTGGCGAATCTCGCCGCGCAGGCGCTCAACGCTCTCCTGGGTGAAGGGCACGTCGCCAAAGTTCTCGCTCACGTCCACTTTGACGGTGTCGTTCTCGACCAACAGCGTGCGCACCTTGAGTGCGCCAACGCCCATGTGCGCGGGCAACTGATGGGTAATCACGCCCTGGACGGCATCCTGCTGTTGCTGGGTAACCGTTTGGGCTTCAGCGGAAAACAAGACCGATGACGACAGCACCGCCGCCACAGCCATAAACGCTTTGATTCTTCTATTCATGTCTTCTTTAGTTTTGGTTATTTCATAATAAACCTTCTGTATTTTTCAGCAAACTGTGCCCGTTTCGGCCACAGGGCGCGAAACCGGCATCGAGTTATGCAACAAAGTTACGCATAACTATCTTATGAACCAAAAAAAACAGGCTTTTTGAGCCTGTTTGAAACACTTTTTATATTTTAACTATAAATTTTAAGGAATCGCGCCATGCGGGGGACCTTTTCGGCGTGGTCAAGAGTTGCTGTGGTAGGCCACGAGGCCGGGCATCGACGAGAGGACGATTTTCTGGACCCGGGCGCCAAAGTCGTGGGCGACGTTGAGCAGAATTTCGCTGTAAGTGGTAGCCACCGAGCCCACAAAGCTCACGGGATAGTTCTTGTAGTCATACTGGCACACGTTGCGCTCAAAGAAGCGCCTGAACTCGCCATAAATCATGTCCTGCACATAGGCGTTGTCGAGCCACTCGCTCAGGAAGAACGAGTAGTTGCGCAGGTTGCGCGTGGCAGCTGGATTGTTGATGACCGCGTCGAGCACCTCGGCCGGCGTGACCTTGTATTTCTCGAAGAATGCCTCGGTCAATTCCTTGGGGGCAAGGCCCTTGAGCGCATCGCCCAAGAACATGCGGCCCAGCGCGGCGCCGCTGCCCTCATCACCCAGGATGAAGCCCAGCGACGGCACATGGCTCACGATGTCCTGCCCGTCGTAGAAACACGAGTTGCTGCCCGTGCCAATGATGCACGCCAGTCCCGGTTCTCGCACCAGCAGGCCGCGCGCCGCGCCCAGCAGGTCGCTCATCACCGTGACGGGCGTCTTGAACTGCGCCACCAGCGAACCCTCGACTATCTTGTTCTTCTCGGGACCAGCACAGCCGGCGCCATAGAAATAGACATGCCCCCAACGGCGCTTGAAAAACTCCGGCGGCAACTCAAGCCTGATGCTGTGGCTGATTTCGCGGCGCGTCATGAAAAACGGGTTCAGGCCCGATGTAAAGGCGTGCTCCACCACCTTTCCTCCTTCGATCAGCGACCACTCAGTGCGAGTGGTGCTGCTCTCGGCAACCAGATTGATGCTTTGACCTTTTATCATATTCCTTGATGGTTAATGCGTGTGTCTTATTGTTAAATTCGTGTTAATTCCAGCGTCTCGCTGATATTTTGGAGCGCAAAATTACAAAAAATCACCTTACTAGAAAAGGCAATCAAGCCAAATAAACCCGATTTTAACACATTTACACCCTTATTAACAGTTAGGAATAAGGGGTTGGGAGTTAGGAGTGAGGTGTGGGGAGTTTCTTTGCGGACCGTATTGCCGCAGCACGTATGCTGATGCCAACCCCCAACCCCTAACTCCCAACCCCTAACCCCTAACTCCCAACTAAAAAAAGGGCAAGGAGCCAAGAGCAAACACCCCTAACTCCCCACTCCTAACTCCTAACTAAATAAACCTCTAACCGATTTCGATGGGGCGGTCGAGTTTCTGGGCGGATTCCTCGGGCACCTTGGGCATGGTGATGGTGAGAATGCCGTCGCTCACCTTGGCGCTAATGGCGTCTTTATCCACGCTGTCGGGCAACGCGTAGGTGCGCTCACACTTGGCGCTGGAGAACTCGCGGCGGATGAAACGGACCTTGGGCTCCTCCTGGTTTTCGTCGCCCTGGGCGGTCTCGCGCTTGCTCTCAATCTTGACCACCAGGTTACCCTCGTCGTTGATGTTGACGCTGCAGTCTTCCCTCTTGAGGCCGGGAGCGGCGATGTCCATCACATAGGCGGTGTCGCTCTCCTTGACGTTGACGGCGGGAGCGGTGTTCATGGCAGCGGGGACGCACTCCCCAAACAGTTCATTGATGGTGTTGTACAGCCAGTTGCTGGCGTTGTTGCGAATTACGGGAATTAACATAGTTCTTTTCTCCTGTTTTTTAAGTAATTATTTATTAAAGTGTCTCATGATGGCCGCGGGCTCATAGGTCCCGCGCTCACCACACCATCATGCAACGCTTGTGCCAATGGCAAAAACATAGCGCCAATCCGCATCTAACTGCCATTTTGTCATAATATAATAAAATAATAGTGACACAATGTCATGAAACATGACATTGTGTCACTATTATTAATATTTGTAACGGCTTATTTGCCGATAACCACCTTGCGGATGACGGTGCTGGCGCCGGCAGTGACGCGCACGAGGTAAACGCCCGGCTCGACAGCCGAGACATTGAGCACGTTGCCGCCGCCGGCCAACAGGCGCTGGCCGTTGATGCCGAGCAGTTCGATGCCGCGCACATGGGTGTCGGCCGAGGCGACGATGTAGTCACCGCTGCAGTTCACCTTGATGCCTGCCGCATCCAGTTCGTTGAGGCCGCTGTTGGCAGCCTTGAGCAGATTGTCGAGTTTGAGTGTGCCGCTCTGCCCCATCACAGTGCCGCCGCGCTCGAGGGCAAAGCCCAGCAGGGTGGCAGTGGCGCCGGGGGACAGGTCCTTGAGAACCGCCGTGACATAGCGCCATCCGTGGAAGTCAATCTGGCACAAGGGCACGGTAACGGTGGCGCCGTCGCTCTGCATCATCACGGCGAACAGGTTATTGCAGCTCATGTCGCCGCCCACGTGGATGCCCAGCGTGTCGCCCTGGACGAATGTCACATCACTGGCATTGTCATCGGCAATCGTCATCCACTGGCCTGAGCCAAAGTCATAAGTCAGCTGCAGCGACTTGCTGCCAAAGAGCTTGTCGGTCACCGACTTCAACGAAGCCGAACCGCCCTCGTCGTCACAGGCGGTGATGTAGCCTGCGGTGCCTTCAAAGTCGTCGGCCACCTGGGTGCCGGGCTTGGCGGCGCCGGCGTCAACAGCCTGGAAGTTGATGACGCGGGGCTGGATGAGATGGATGCCCGCCGTGTCGGCGATGTCCCAGTCGAGCACCAATTGATAGTCCTTGCCCGGCTCGATGTCCTTGACGAGGGGCACGCGGATGTAGCCATAGGGGTCGCCCGTCTTGTTATACTTGATGCTGCGCTTGTTCCAGTCCAGCACATTGCCCTGGGCGTCGAGCACGCGCAGGCGGGTGAACAGGTTGTAGGTGTCGAGCATCGAGTCCACGCGCAGTTCCACGGTGGGCGTCTTGTAGTGAACGGGGGCGTTCTCATAGGGGAACACGGCCAGCTCGGTGAGGTGGTTGCGGCCCTGGGTCTGGAACTTCATCACAAAGTCCTCGTCCATGGCCGTGCCGCCGGCATGCTCGGCGGTGCGCTTGAGCGTCAGCGTGTAGAGCGTGTTCACGTCAAAGGCGTCTTCGGGCGTGAACACCAGGCGATAGTACGAGTCGGTCCACCTGAACTTGCCAGGCAGGGGCGGGTCAAGGGTGAAGGCGTCACAAGTCGTGAGGCTGTCCATGTCCCAGTTGAACTCGAGTTCGATGGTGGTGCTGCACTTGATGGCGGGGTCGCCATCGTTCCACACGGGGGTGTGGCTGACCACCACGGGAGGCGTGTCGCGCACGCGCTTGATGAAGAAGTTCTGGTAGGTGGGCGCGTTGGCGGTCACCGTCACGGGCTTGGACTGTGTGAAGTGGCTGGGCTCGGTCACCTCGACGGTGTAGTTGCCGGGGGCGACATACTTGAACAGGTAAATGCCGTTGCGCAGGGTGTCGGTCATGCAGCGCTGCACCTCGTTGCCGCCCTCGTCGAGCAGGCGCACCGTGGCGCCGTGGATGGGCATGAGGTCATCGTCGCCATAGATGATGAAGTCCTGGGCACATTCCTGCAGGCGCTTGATGCGGTCGTCGCGGATGTTGCCCGCCACAATGCCCAAGCCATAGTTGTCCAAGCGGTCGAAGTACTTGTCGGCACCCAGCGAGAAGTTCCAGGCCTCCAGCCAGCAATAGTAGAGGCTGAGCAGGCGGTAGGCCTCGGGGATGTAGTCATGGAACGAGCCCTCGTCGAGCATCGACACGGCACGGTTGCCGCGCAGCACGCCCAGGCCCTGCGTGCCCCACTGGGGATAGAAGGTCCAGTCGCCGTAGATGGCATAGCGCTCGTTGGTCCACACGGTGGTCTTGTTGGCGATGAGGTACTCGCCCAGGTCAGCGGTGAGCACGTCGCTGTTGGCCACGATGGGCTGGCCCGTGTAGCCGCGGTAGATGCCCATGGGAAAGTTGCTGCGGGCGCTGGTGCCCGTGGCGTTGCTGTGGATGCTGTAGAACACATCGGCACCGCTGGCGTTGCACAGGGCCACGATGGTCGAGAGGTTGAGGTCGTCGTCGGTGGTGTTGGTCACGCGCGAGATGCTGGTCTTGTAACCCTTGTTCTCAAGGATTTCGACCAGGGCAAGGCCCTTGCGCAGGTTGCTCTTGGACTCCCACGAGCCGGCGCTGTCGCCCTGGGTCCACGGATAGATGACCATGTTGCGGTCGTCGCTGTCATAACCGCCGTGGCCCGGATTGATATACACATGGGGCTGCTGCTGGGCCAATGCCGTGTTCAGGGCAAGAGCCGCCGTCAGCACAACGAATGTCAGTCTAAAGATATTCTTTTTCATAGCGCACGGGGATTATTCAAGGATGTTGATATTCATCTGATACAGCAGGCCGTCGATGGTGCTATAGACGATTTTGCCCCCGCCGCAGGTGGGGTGCATCGCCATCGAGGCTGTTGAGGTCAACTCGGTCTTGAAGGTGCCGTCGGCCTTGAGCAGCAGGAGCTGCGACGCGGTAATCTGGTGGCCGTCGTCGGTAGCATGCTGGGCCACGATGTAGTTGTCGTTGTACCAGCACGGCATCTCGTAGTTGCCCAGCATGGCGAGCATCTGGCCGCGCAGGTCGATGACCACGATGCCCTTGCCGGCGGCAAAGAAGGCCACCCGCTTGCCGTCGGGCGACAGCGAGGCCCACAGGTAACCCGCCCACGAGTCAACGGGAGCAAACACGCGGTCCTCGCCGTTGACGGTGACATGCACGCGGCTGCCCTCGGTCCAGGCGGCGGTGCCGATGTCGGCGCGCGAGTCATAATTGTGCTGCGGGGCGCGCAGGGCACCGCCCATGGTAGCGGGCACGGCGCGCACGGCGCCATGCTGGGGCGGGGTGAGCTGCTCGCTCTGCCGCGTCGCGGGGTCATAGCTCATGCCCGAGCGGTACACCAGGCGGTCGTCGCCAACCTGCTGGGTGACATAGTACACCTTGCCGTCGCCGCCAAAGCAGGCGTCGCTGCCGGCCACAAAGCCGGCGGTGACGGTGGCGGTGACGTCGTCGGTGAAGTCATAGAGTTTGAGCGCGCCGTTCTCGTTGTTGAACAGCAGGCGGTCGCCCGCCGCGTTGAGCACAGGGTAATAGGCCTTGCCCTCCACGCCGTCGAGCAGGCGCTGGCGCTGCACGACCTCCACCTCCTGGGCCGCGGCGGGCACCAGCAGCGAGGCCGTCAGCAGTGTGATGATGCTTAAAAATGTTTTCTTCATTGGTTGATATAGTTTTTATTCCAGTTAATGCATGATAATGGACAAGAATGGATAAGAATGAACAAGAATGGATAGAAGTGGACAGGAACTCCTCACTAAAAGTAAAGGTGTTGTTCCTTCTTTTTAGGCTTTTGGTTGGTCTTGAGGGTGAGGTTGCGGTAGGATGTCTTGTTTTTCTTCACCTTCACCTTGACGGTGGTGTACAGGTCGTCGTTGTCGCCGTAGTAGAGTTCAATCTTGTACTTGTCGGGCTTGAGGCCGGTGAACACAAACACGCCGTTGTCGAGGTTGTCAATCCTGTACATGCGGCACATCGTGCCGCGGCTGGTAAACAGGCGAATCATGGCATTGTTGACGGGCTGTTGCCGGTCTGCGCCAAAGAGGCGCTGGTCGTCGTCCATGCGCTTCACATCATCCCAGCGCACCGTGCCTGCAAGCACGCCCACCTTGCTCTTGCGGCCAAAGTACTTGTCAAAGCCCAGCGACTGGTTCCAGGCCTCGAGCCAGCAATAGCTTTCGTTGAGCAGGCGCTCACGCTCGGGCAGGTAGTCGTGGAACGAGCCCTCGCTCAGGAAACCCGGCAGCTTGTTGTAACGCAGCACGCCCAGGCCCACGCGGTAGCCCCAGTCGGTGTAGAACGACCAGTCGCCGCGGCTGCGCTCCTCATGGGTCCACACTGCCGTCTTGTTGGCATACAGGCTCTTCATCACCGCATCGCTCAGGTCGAGGCTGCCCTCGACGGCAGGCGCGCCGTCCCAGCCGCGGTACAGTCCCAGCGGGAAATTCACGCGGCTCTCGATGCCCGTGGCATTGCTGTGGATGGAGAAGAACACATCGGCGCCGCTGTTGGCGGCCAGCGACACGATTTGGAACAGGTCCATGTCGTCCTTGGTCTTGTTGGTGCGGCGCGACATTGCGGTTTCGTAGCCCTTGTTGCGCAATATCTCTTCCAGGGCCAGGCCTTTGGTCAAGTTGCTGTTCGACTCATAGTAGTGCAGCGTGTCGCGGGCGCCCATCACCCATGTGGGGCAATGGCGGTCGTCGCTGTCGTGGCCGCCGTGGCCCGGGTTGATGAACACGCGCGGCACGTCCTTGCTCTTGTTGCCCTTCACCTTGTAGGTCTTGGCCTTGCCGCCTGCCGGCGCGGGAGCGCCGGCCGCCTTGATGTCGAGTTCCAGTTGCTTGACCTTGCCCTCGTACTGGATGGTGTAAACCACCTTGCCGTCGGCCACCATGGGCTGCACGGCGCGCTCGTCGGCGGGCGAAATGGGCTTGTAAACGCTGCCGTCAACGGCCAGCAGCCAGATGCGCGAACCCTTGAGGCGCGCATTGCCGCTGTTGCTCATGGCCACGATGTAGTCGTCGTTGTACCAGCACGGCATCAGGAATTCGCCCAGGTCGGCGAGGACACGGCCGTCCAGGTCGCACACGATGAGGCCGTGAGACGCCGCTTGGAACAGCACACGCGTGCCGTCGGGCGAGAGCGAGGCCCACAGATAGCCGTTGGTGTCGCGCACGGGCTGCAGCGAGCGCGTGTTGCCCGACTTGTCCACGATGTAGAGCATGTCGCCGCGCGTATAGACATAGTCGCCCGTCGCCGACCCGCTGCGGTAGTACTTGTGCTCGCCGTTGATGACCACGCCACCCCCGGCACGCAGCGCCTGCACCTGTCCGTGCTGCCCCTTGAGCACCTCCTTGTCGATGCCCGTGGCGGGGTCATAGCAGTGGCCCGTGCGGTAGATGAGGTTGTGCTTCTTGCGCTGCTGGGTGATGTAATACACCTTGCCGTCGGGGCCAAAGACGGCGTCAAAGCCGGGATAGCCCTTGCTGGCCACGGTGGTGACGGTGCCGGTGGCCAGGTCCTTGAGCAGCAGCTGCGACGCGTCGGTGGGCGAATAGAGCAGCAGCCTGCCGTCGGGGCTCAACTGCGGGAAAAAGCCGCAGCTGTCCAACAGCACCGCGCTGCACTTGACTTCGACCGCGCCGGCGCACACGGCGCACAGCACGGCACACATAATGAGCAAAATAGAGGTCCTACGCATAATCCAAAATGGTTTTAATGGTTGTATCTCGCAAAGATACAGATTTTTGCCCGAAACATTTTGGATTGATGAGCATTTTTTAGATTTTTTTTACGCTCCACCCCACCCTTGCGGCACGACAACACCGCAGGGCGGCTGCGCAAAAACGCATTCAAATCCAATACTCAAAATTTTGCTAAAAAAATATCGTCGAATGAAAAACTATGGAAATCCATAATGTGTCCAACAATTTTTCGGTAAACACACCACAGGCGCTGCGGGGGATTGCCGCACAGGCACAACAAGCGCCGCGGAGTGCAAGACTGCCGCGGCGCTTGGGATTGTTAAGCGGAATTGTTGCCTGCGATGGGTGTCAGCCCACGGCGGCGAACATCGAGGCCAGGGCCTCGGTGGCGCCGCAGATGTAGGTGTAGATGCAGCTTGCCAGGCCAATGAAGATGATGCCCAGCACGCACAGTATCATGCCCGCGCGCTCGGTCCAGTGGCTCTTGATGCGCTCAATCACGCACTCGTCCTGACGGATGAACATGGCCTTGACCACCAGCAGGTAGTAGTAGAGCGAGATGATGGTGTTGACCAAGGCGATGAGCACGAGCACATAGATGGCCACGCTGCCCTGCTGGCAAGCGCCGACAAAGATGAAGAACTTGCTGAAGAAGCCCGCAAACGGCGGTATGCCGCCCAGCGAGAACATGGCAAGCATCATGGTGAAGGCCAGCCAGGGGTTGGTCTTGAACAGGCCGTTGTAGTCGTCGATGGTGACCTTGCCGGTCTGGCGCTCGATGGCGGCAATCACGCCAAAGGCGGCGAGGTTGCTGAAGATGTACACAAGCACATAGTAAATCATCGACGCCATGCCCATGGTGCCCACGGCAATCACGCCCAGCATGATGTAGCCGGCCTGCGAAATCGACGAGAACGCCAGGAAGCGCTTGAGGTTGCGCTGGCGCACGGCAAACAGGTTGCCCAGGGTGATGGTGAGCACGATGACGGCATAGAGCATCCACTCCCACACGCCGCTATAGGCCGAGCCGAACACCTGGACCAAAATCACCAGGAACGAGAAGGCGGCAGCGCCCTTGCTGATGACCGACAGGTAGCTGGTCACCGCGGTGGGTGCGCCCTGGTAAACATCGGCGGTCCACAGGTGGAAGGGCACCAGCGACAGCTTGAAGCCCACACCGGCGATGACAAAGGCCAGGGCGGCGATGAGCAGCGGCGTGGGGGCGCCAATCACCTTGGCGGCGATGTCATTGAAGTAGAGCGTGCCCGAGATGCCGTAAACAAACGAGATGCCAAGCAGAAAAATGGCCGACGAAAAGACGGCGGTGAAGATGTACTTGGCAGCGGCCTCGTGCGACTCGTAGTGGCGCTTCTCAAACGCGGCAAGCGCGGCGATGGGCAGCGACGCGGTCTCCAGACCGATGACGAACAGCAGGAAGTGGCGCGCCGAAATCATCAGGAACATGCCCAGCAGCGTGAGCAGCGTGAGTTCATAGAACTCGCCGCGGCGCACGCTCACAAAGTCGCTGTTGGTCCACTTGACGGCCTGCAGCAGCACCAGCAGCACGCCCACGTTGAGGATATTCTTCATCACCCACGTGGGGGCGTTGGTCTCAAACATCCCGCCAAAGGCGGTGCCCGTCTCGACAGGGCAAAAACAGTATATCGTGTACAGCGCAAACATGATGACCGTGAACAACGGCATGTGGCGCTGCGCCCTGTCGGGCATGAACGTGTCGTAAAGGAAAACGAGCAGGAACACCAGCAACAGGCCTATCTCCTGCGGCATCAACAAGAATTGTGAATAATCCATCATATCTTTGTTTTTCTATTTTTTCAGGTTAAACACACTTGATTACAACACGCCGGACAACGCTTCAACAACAGGCTTGAAACTGCTGCTGATGATGTCGATAAAGAAGTTGGGGAAGCAGCCGATGGCCGTCACTGCCAGGATGAGCGTGGCGGTGGACAGGCGCTCCTCCCACGAGGCGTCGGTGAGCTCGCGGTGGTGCTCATTCTGCACGGTGCCAAACAGCAGCTTGGCCACCACACGCAGGATATACACCGCCGTGATGACAATCGACGAGGCGCCCATGATGGTGAGCACGCGGTGGAACATGTCGGGATGCTGGAACGAGCCGAAGAAGATGGTCATCTCGGCAGCAAAGCCGCTCAGGCCCGGCAGACCCAGCGATGCCAAACCGGCAATCACATAGCCCACGCCCAGGTAGGGCATGATGTGCATCATGCCGCCCATCTCGCGGATGTCGCGCGTGTGGGTGCGGCCGTAGATCATGCCAATCAAGGCAAAGAACAAGGCCGTCATCAAACCGTGCGAGAGCATCTGCATCACGGCACCGGTCATGGCGGTGGTGTTGAACATGAGGATGGCAAACAGCACCATGCCGCAGTGGCTCACCGACGAGTAAGCGTTGATGTACTTGAGGTCGGTCTGCACACAGGCGCTAAAGGCGCCATAGACGATGCTGATGCCCGTGAGCAGCAGGAATATCCACGCCAGCTCGTTGGCGGCAAACGGCATCAGGTAGATGGCGATGCGGAAGCAGCCATAGCCTCCCAGCTTCATGAGCACGCCGGCGTGCAGCATCGACACCGCCGTGGGCGCCGAGGCATGGCCGTCGGGCGACCATGTGTGGAACGGGAACATGGCACCCAGCACGCCAAAGCCGACGAATGTCAGCGGGAACAGCAGGTACTGCCAGTTGTGGGGTATGGCGTTGTTGCGCGCAATCTCAAGGATGTTCATCGTCAGGGGCGAGCCCTCGGGCGACGAGTGGAAGTAGATGCCGATGAGGCCCAGCATCAGGAACGCCGAACCGCCCATGAGCATCAGGGTGAGCTTCATGGCGCTGTAGTTCTTGTTACCGCTGCCCCACACGCCAATGAGCAGGTACATGGGGATGAGCGCGACCTCATAGAACATGAACATCGTGAACAAGTCAATGGAGATAAAGAAGCCAAACACGCCCGTGCTCAAGAGGAAGAACCACAGGAAGAACTGTTTGGGCAGCGGGTTCATCTTCCACGAGGCGAACACGCCCGCAAACACGATGAACGCCGACAGCAGAATCATCACCACCGACACACCGTCAACGCCCAGCGACAACTGGATGTTGAGGGGCGCATACCACATGACATGGCTTTGCAGAATCATCTCGCTTGTGTCGCCGCCGGCACGCGCGTTCAGGAACATGGTCACCAGCCACACGGCAAGCACCACGAGCACGCTGGCTCCGGCCACGGCAACTGTCCTGATGGCCTTGATGCCGCGGTTGCTGCACAGGGCCAGGCCTCCAAGCGTGAGCAGAGGCACGATCACAAAGTAAATTAATATATTATTGAAAATTTCCATTGTATATTCCTTTCTTTTGTTAGACCGTTGACAATTAGATTAACACACACACCATTGCAACCGCTGCAAGCAGGAGCGCTCCCAGCAGATAGACGACCACATAGGCCTGGATGCTGCCCGACTGCAGGCGGCGGATGGCAAACGATGCCGAGTTGGTGACATCGGCCAGCAGGTTCATGAAACCGTCGATGATGTGACGGTCAAACCATGCGATGGGCACACAGATGGCCTGGAAGATGACCTTGTGGGTAATGAACTGGTAAAGCTCGTCCATGTAGAAGCGCCTGTAGGAGGCGGTCCACAGGCCGCGCATCGCGTTGGCCATGCGCTCGGGCAGCGGATTCTCCTTGTAGTACATCACCGTGGCAAGGATGATGCCCACCAGGGCCACGCCGATGCTGGAACCGGCCACGGTCCAGTCGATGGCGGTGTGCAGCGCCTTGCCGTCCCAGGTCACCAGATCGTGGGCGGGAACAAAGCCCGCAACGCACGACACGGCAGCCAGGATGATGAGGGGCACCGTCATGGTCCACACCTGGTCGGCGGGCTTGTGCTCGCCGTGCACCTCATGCTTGTTCCAGAAGAAGATGAGGTAGTAGATGCGGAACATGTAGAAGGCGGTCATGCCGGCCACAAGCGACATCCACAGTCCCCAGCCCAGGCCGCGGTGATAGCAGGCCACGAGAATCTCATCCTTGCTGAAGAAGCCCGCAAACGGGGGAATGCCCGAGATGGCAAGACAGCCGATCAGGAAGCAGACGCTGGTGATGGGCATGAACTTGTGCAGGCCGTGCATCTTGTCGTTCTCGTTGCTGCCCACGGCATGGATGATGGCACCGGCACACAGGAAGAGCAGCGCCTTGAACATGGCGTGGGTGAACAGGTGGAACATCGAGGCCATGTAACCCAGGCCCACGCCCTCGTGAATCTCGATGAGGGTGTTCTGGGCCGAGCTGACGGCGAGCGCCGTCATCATGTAGGCAATCTGCGACACGGTCGAGAACGCCAGCGCGCGCTTGATGTCGCTCTGGGTGCAGGCCACCGCCGCGGCATAGAATGCCGTGAAGGCGCCGACCACCAGCACGATGTTCATCGCGCCCTGAACCAGCACATACAGCGGGAACAGACGGGCCACGAGGAACACGCCGGCAACAACCATGGTGGCAGCGTGGATGAGCGCCGACACGGGGGTGGGACCCTCCATGGCGTCGGGCAGCCAGATGTGCAACGGGTACATCGCACTCTTGCCCGCGCCGCCAATGAAGATGAAGGTCAGCGCCCACGAGATGACCGAGCAGCCCATGAAGGTGGCGCCGCCAGTGGTGCTGATGGCGCTCTGCGCAGTCTCAAGGCTGCCCGACATGGTGGGACCGAACACGAGCTTCTCGAAGTCAAACGTGTTGGTATAATAACTCAGTATCATGATGCCCAGCAAGAAGAACAGGTCGGCCAGACGGGTGACGATGAACGCCTTCTTGTTGGCATGGTTGGCCTCGGGCTTGGAATAGTAGAAACCGATGAGCAGGTAGGACGACAGGCCCACCATCTCAAAGAAGATGAAAATCTGGAAGATGTTGGTGGCCACCACCAGGCCCAGCATCGAAAAGGTGAACAACGCCAGGAAGGCGTAGTATCGCTGGAAACCCTTTTCGGCAGTGCCGTGGTGGTCGCACATGTAACCCATGCTGTAGAGATGGACCATGAGCGACACCGTGGTGATGACGACAAGCATCATCGCCGCAATGGGGTCAACCAGGACACCCATGCGCACCACCAGCGTGTCGGTAAACGACAGCCATGCCGGATTGGCGACAACCACGGCCTGGCGCACGCCGTCAACCATCTGGCCCTGGCCGCTGCCAAAGAAGTAGGTCAACGCCACGCCATAGGCCAGCACCGTGTCCACCAGCATGCCCAGCACGCCAATCCAACCGGCGACTTTCTTACCCATTTTCACCCCGGCAAGTCCCAGAAACAGGAACATGAACAGGGGGATTGCTACAACTGCTATTGCTAAACTTAATGGCATAATCGTTAGAATTTCAGTTTAGTGATTTGTTTGATATCCACCTTCTTGGCGATGCGGAACACATTGATGATGATGGCGAGGGCCAGCGCCGTCTCGGCGGCGGCAATGGCAATCGCAAACAGCGTGAAGAACATGCCTTCCATCTGTCCGGGAAACAAGAAGCGGTTGAATACCACAAAGTTAATATCCACTGAGTTGAGCATCAACTCGAGCGAAATCATGATGGCAATCATGTTCTTGCGCGTGATGAAGCCGTAAACGCCGCAGCCAAACATGATGAGGCTGGGGATGAGATACATTAACAAAGTCAAACTCATAATTTTTGTCCTCCCATTGTGTTAACGGCGGCGCGCAATCACTACGCCACCAATGATACAAGCCAATAACAACACGCTGACAGCCTCGAAGGGCAGCAGATAACCGAACTTGTCGGTGCTCAACAGGAAGTGGCCGATTCGCTCCATCGTCAGGTCGGTGAGCGCGGTGTCGGCTACCTTGCCGAAGAAGTCACGATAACTGAACACGGCGTAACCGCACAGCGCCACGCCGGCGAGGGCGGCAATCAGGCCCGTCGCGCGACGGTGAGAAGTGAGCGCCTCGGCATCCTGGCCAGGCTGATGCGTGAGCATGATGGCAAACACAAACAGCACCAAGATAC
This sequence comes from uncultured Prevotellaceae bacterium, assembly GCA_937898675.1. GTDB lineage: Bacteria > Bacteroidota > Bacteroidia > Bacteroidales > Muribaculaceae > Sodaliphilus. Next base: position 134,668 of record CALEJB010000051.1, on the reverse strand, counting down.
CGCCGGCATACACGGCAATCTGCACGGCCCCCAGGAACTGGTAGTCCATCTGGAAATAGATGATGGCCGTGGCAAAGAGCACAAACAGCAGATAGGTCGCCGAGCGCAGAATCTTGCGCGTGGTGACCGTCAACACCGAAAAGACGATGATGGCTATCGCTACGATAAAGTACAAAATGATGTTACCTAATGATTCCATTATTCTTGATTTTGTTGATTTTCTTGTTTCACGGTGGCGTCGGCCGCAGGTGCATCGGCGGGCTTGGCGGGAGCGGGAGCATCGTCAGGCTCGGGCCGGTCGTTGAGCTGCTTGACGAGTTTCTCGCGCGTGAACACCGCCTGCTCAAAGTCGTTGCTGAAGCGGATGGCATGTGTGGGACACGCCTGCACGCACAGGCCGCAGAAGGTGCAGCTGCCCAGGTCATACATGAACTTGTCCAGCTTGGGCTTCTTCTTGCCGTCGGGCAACTCCACCATGCGCTTGGTGACGCTGATGGTCTGGTTGGGGCAGGCACGCTCGCAACTGCCGCAGCCCAGGCACTTGCTGCGCCCGCTCTCGTCATAGATGAGCTCGAGCGTGGCGCGGAAACGCTCCGGAATGTGCAGCGTGGCGCGGTTCTCGGGATACTGTTCGGTCACCTTGGGGGTCACCAGTTCCTTGCCGGTCACCTCCATACCCTTAATCAGGCTGTAAAAGCCCTTGAATATTGAGACGAAATACTCCTTGATATTCATAATATATATAGATAGGTTTCTTGTTTCCTTCTTTGTTTCTTTACTCTAACGTTCCACTTGTCCGCCCAGGATGTCGAGCAGCTCGGTGGTGATGCCTTGCTGGCGCAGTTTGTTGTACTCGAGCTGCAGCTCGTCGAGCAGCTCCTTGGCATTGTCGCTCGCCGCCTGCATCGCCATCACGCGCGCGCTCTGCTCGCTGGCAGCGCTCTGGATGAACACGTCCTGCAGCATCGACTTGATGTGCAAGGGCAGCACGGTGTTGAAGATGGTGCCGGCGTCGGGTTCAAACAGGCAGGGGCTGTTGGCGGCGCGGGGGTCAACATTCTCGGCAAGGCCCTGGTAGCTCACGGGCAGCAGCTGCTCGCGACGGAACTCCTGCCTGCCGGTGGAGATGAAGTGCATGTACAGCACCTCGACGCGGTCAAAGGCGCGCTCCAGAAACCGGACCTTCATCAACTCGGCAAAGGCATGCAGGTCATCGCTGCCGCTGCGGGTGTTGAGGGCCACGGACTCGACCTGTATGCCGCCACCGGCAACCTTGAGGGCCGCCGCGGTGAGTTTCTTGCCCACGGGCACCAGCGTGATGCCCACCTGGCTACCGTACTCGTTGCGCACGGCGGCGACGGTGGCAAGCACCTGCTTGAAGATGTTGACATTGAAGCCGCCGCACAGGCCGTCGTCGCTGCCAAAGGCCACCAGCGCCACCCGCTGCACATCGCGCTGGGCGATGAGCGGCGAGTTAAACTGCTGGCCGGTGACCAGCAGGTGGCTGATGACATGCTGCACCATGCCGCGGTAGGGCGACAGGCGCTGCAGCTGCCCGGTAGCCTTGCGCATCTTGGACGACGAAATCATCTTCATGGCGCTCGTCGTCTTTTGGGTGCTGGCAACCGACCCGATGCGTGTCTTGAGTTCTCTGAGTGTTGACATCTTGATTGGCTCGTGCTGATGTTAGGCGTTCTTGAAATTAGCCGAGATGGTGGCGGCCGCCGTCTTGAGCTTGGCCATCACGTCGTCGTCAATCTTGCCGGTGCGCAGCACGTCGAGCACGTCGCTCTTGTGCTTGCCGCGCAGGTATTCCAGGAATGCTTTCTCAAACTCCCCTACCCTGTCCAGCGGCACGTCGCGCAACAGCCCGTTCACGCCACAGTAGATGATGGCCACCTGTTCCTCGACCACCATGGGCGAGTACTGGGGCTGCACGAGCAGGCGCTCGTTCTTGCGGCCGGTGTCGATGGTGCGGGCAGTAACGGGGTCGATGTCGCCGCCAAACTTGGTGAAGGCTTCCAGCTCGCGATACTGGGCCTGGGCAATCTTGAGCGTTCCCGCCACCTTTTTCATGCACTTGATCTGGGCGTTGCCGCCAACACGCGACACCGAGATGCCCACATTGACGGCGGGGCGGATGCCGCTGTTGAACAGCGCCGACTCCAGGTAAATCTGGCCGTCGGTGATCGAAATCACGTTGGTGGGGATATAGGCGCTCACGTCGCCCGCCTGGGTCTCGATGATGGGCAGCGCCGTGAGCGAGCCGCCGCCCTTGACAATGGGCTTGAGGGGCTCGGGCAGGTCGTTCATCACGCTGGCCACATCCTGATTCTCGTTAATCTTGGCGGCGCGTTCCAGCAAGCGGCTGTGCAGGTAGAAGATGTCGCCGGGATAAGCCTCGCGGCCCGAGGGGCGCTTGAGGATGAGCGAGATCTCACGGTAGGCCACGGCGTGCTTCGACAGGTCGTCATAGACCACCAGGGCGTCGCGGCCGGTGTCGCGGAAGTACTCGCCGATGGCGGCGCCGGCAAAGGGTGCATAGTAGCGCATCGACGCCGAGTCGGCGGCGGTGGCCGCAATGACTACGGTATAGGGCAACGCTCCGCTCGCCTCGAGCTTGTTGACAAGCGCGGCGACGGTCGATGCCTTCTGGCCGATGGCGACATAGATGCAGTACACGGGATGGCCGGCGTCGTAGTTGGCGCGCTGGTTGATGATGGTGTCCACCGCGATGGCGGTCTTGCCAATCTGGCGGTCGCCAATGATGAGCTCGCGCTGGCCGCGGCCAATGGGAATCATCGAGTCGATGGCCTTGAGACCGGTCTGCAGCGGCTCTTTCACGGGCTGGCGAAAGATGACGCCGGGGGCCTTGCGCTCGAGCGGCAGGCGCAGGCGCTCGCCCTCAATGGGTCCCTTGCCGTCGATGGGCTTGGCCAGCACGTCGATGACGCGTCCCAGCAGGCCCTCGCCCACCTCGATGGAGGCAATCTCGCCCGTGCGGCGCACCTTCATGTTCTCGGTCACGGTATCGACCTCGTCGAGCAGGATGATGCCCACATCGCTCTCCTCAAGGTTCATGGCCACGCCGGTCACGCCGTTCTCAAACTGCACGAGTTCGTTGGCCTCCACATTGTGCAGGCCATAGGCATGGGCCACGCCGTCGCCCACCTCAAGCACGGTGCCCTCTTCCTCAAAGGCCACCTGCCTCTTGGCGATGTCGTCGACAAGCTGCTGTTTCAGGATGTCTGATATTTCGCTTGGATTAATCATATCTCAGTATTAATCTTCTTGTGTGATATTATTTCTTTTGCAGTTTTAACCGCATGTCGTTCAATTCTCTCTTCACCGACGCGTCAAGCACCAGGCCGTTGATTTTGACCGTGAAACCGCCAATGAGGCCGGGGTCCACGGCTTTCTCAATCTCAAGGGTCATGGCGCCCAGACGCCGCTTGACAAGGCTTGTGATGGCGGCAATCTCCTCGTCGGGCATGGGCACGGCGGTGGTGATGACCACGTGGGCAATCTCGTGGGCCTCGCGGTAGAGTTCCACATAGGCCAGCGAAATCTTCTGCAGGTACTCGGCGCGGTTGTTGCGCACACACAGCAGCAGGAAGTTGTCCAGCGAGCTGCCGGCCTTGCCGCCCACCAGGCTGAGCATGTAGGCGCCTTTCTCCTCGTCCGAAATTTCGGGATTGAGCACGGCGCGCTTGAGCTCGTCGAGCGCGGTGTAGCGGAAACTCAGCGACTTCAAGGTCTCGTAAATCTCCTGAGAGTCACCATTCTCGACAGCGAGCTTGTAGAGCGCTTTGGCATATCGGCGCGGTATCAGTCCGTCACTCATAGGGGGTGCTGTACTTTATTTCTTAGTTACTGGCCTGCACCTCGTTCAGGTACTTGTCCACGAGTTCCTTTTGCGCAGCGTCGCTGCTGATGTTGTGGCGTATCACCTTCTCGGCAATCTCCAGCGCCAGCATGCCGGCCTCTTGACGCAACTGCTTCTCGGACTCCTTGCGCGACTGCTCTATCGAGAGCTGGGCGGCCTGGGCCACCTTCTTGGCCTCGGCCGACGCCTCGCCGCGAGCGTCGTCTATCATCTGATTGCGCATCTTGGTGGCCTCGCGCAGGATTTCGGCCTGCCGGGCGCGCGCCTCGGCAAGGATTCGGTCCCGCTCGGCGTTGGCGCTGGCAAGCTTGGCCTCGGCTTCCTGGGCTACCGCCACTCCCTTGTCAATCTTGTCGGCACGCTCCTCCATCGTCTTGATGATGTAGGGCCAGGCATACTTGGCAAGGATGAGGTAGAGGCACAGAAATGCCACAAACATCCAAAAGACCAGACCAAATTCAGGCGTGAAAAGTTCCATCTGAATCAGGTGAGCAAATTACATGATAATGGCAAGCACGCACACAATCAGGGCAAGGAATGCCACACCCTCAATCAGAGCGGCGATGACAATCATGTTGCTGCGGATGTCGCCGGTGGACTCGGGCTGGCGCGCGATGGCCTCCATGGCCGAGCCGCCGATTTTACCGATACCAATACCTGCAGCCACGGCTGCGATACCTGCTCCAATTGCTGCGCCAAGGTTGGCCATAGCATCTGCTAAAATCATTCCTAACATAATTCTTCAGTTTTAGTTATTAATATTTTGTTTGTTTTATTGTCTTGTCTGTTAATCACTTGGACTCCTCGTGATGCGGTTCGGCCAGCGCCATCGAGATGAATATCGTGCTCAATATCGTGAACACATATGCCTGGATAAAGCTCACCAGCACATCGAGCAGCAGCATGAACAGGGTGAAGGCTACCGAGAACACGCTCGTGCCAATGCCCACGCCCACGCCAAACAGGCTGGTAAAGATGAATATCAGCAGCACCAGCACCAGCACCACCATGTGGCCGCTCATCATGTTGGCAAACAGTCGCACCATGAGCGCCAGCGGCTTGGTGAACATGCCCAGCACCTCGATGAGCTGCATCATGGGCACGGGGCACTTGAGCGCCATGGGCACCTCGGGCCACAGGATTTCCTTCCAGTACTCCTTGGTGCCGCTCACGGTGGTGATGACAAAGGTGAGCACGGCAAGCACCAGCGTCACGGCGATATTGCCCGTCAGGTTGGCGCCGCCGGGGAAGATGACAATCAGGCCCAGCAGGTTCATCGTCAGGATGAAGAAAAACGCCGTCAACAGGTAAGGAGCATACTTGGGCGCCTTATTGCCCAGGATGGGACGGATGGTGTCGCCATAGACGAAGTCCACCACCAGTTCCATGAAGCCCGTTGCGCGGCGCGGCGCTTTCATGCCGTTGCGCACATACCATCGCTTGAGCGCCAGCGCCATCCACACCACCAGCAACGCGGCAATGAAGATGCCTGCCACATTCTTGGTTACAGAAAAGTCCCATGGACGCGCCTCGCTGCCGTCGGCCAGCACCTGCACCACCTTGCCGTGATGCTCCTCGCTGGTCGAGATTTTGAAACCGTCATAGGTTTCCCCGCCGGTGATGCGGCTGCTCATGAAGCAGTGCAAGCCGTCCTGTCCCCACACGATGACGGGCAACGGGATGCGGACGCTGTGGTTGAAAGGCACCTCCCAACCATAGGCGTCGCCCAAGTGCTCAAAGATGGTCTCCTTGGGGTTCAGCTCGCTGGCATGTCCCGCGGCACGCTGGCGGGCCGAGCCGTAATAGCCCATTCCCATCAACGCCACCACCGCGAGGGCGACAACCGCGATAATTATCTTGCTCTTCATTATATTACTGTTCAATACAAGCACACCGACACCACATTATCCTTGACATCGGCAACGCCGCCGCGGATGTCCTGCTCCATGGTGCGGCCCTCGGCCACATAGCACATCTTGCCCGCCCCGAGGGCGGCGATGAGCGCGGCATGGTTGTTGAGCACCTGGAAACGCCCCATCACGCCAGGAAGCGTGACCGACTCGACGGTGCCTTCAAACTCGATTTGTTCTGCCGATATGATTTTGAGTGTCATTATTTATTATTATATAATGTGTAACAATGCGCCGCAGGGCATCAGTTCTGCTCCAGCAGTTTCTTGCCCTTGGCGATGGCCTCGTCGATGGTGCCGACGCTCAGGAAGGCCTGCTCGGGCAGGTCGTCCACCTCGCCGTCGAGAATCATCTTGAAGCCGCGGATGGTCTCGGCCAGCGGCACCATCACACCGGGCAGGCCGGTGAACTGCTCGGCAACGAAGAACGGCTGCGACAGGAAGCGCTGGGCGCGGCGCGCGCGCGACACAACCAGCTTGTCCTCGTCGCTCAGCTCCTCAACGCCCAGGATGGCAATGATGTCCTGCAGCTCGTTATACTTTTGCAGCAGGTGAATCACACGCTGTGCGATGTCGTAATGCTCCTCGCCGATGATGTTCGGGTCCATGATGCGCGACGTGGAAGCCAGCGGGTCAACGGCCGGATAGATGCCCAGCTCGGCAATCTTGCGGCTCAGCACGCAGGTGGCGTCAAGGAAGTTGAACGTGGTGGCGGGGGCGGGGTCCGTCAAGTCGTCGGCGGGCACATACACGGCCTGCACCGAGGTGATGCTGCCCGTCTTGGTTGAGGTGATGCGCTCCTGCAGCTTGCCCATCTCGCTGGCCAGCGTGGGCTGGTAGCCCACCGCCGAGGGCATGCGGCCCAGCAGCGCCGACACCTCACTGCCCGCCTGGGTGAAGCGGAAGATGTTGTCCATAAACAGCAGGATGTCCTTGCCGCCGCCGTCCTGGTCGCGGAACTGCTCGGCCACGGTCAGGCCCGACAGGGCGACGCGCAGGCGCGCGCCGGGAGGCTCGTTCATCTGGCCAAACACCAGGGTGGCCTGGGAACTGTTCACGGCCTGCATGTCCACATCATTGAGGTTCCACTCGCCGTTGGCCATGCCCTGCTTGAACTTGTCACCGTAGTTGATAACGCCGCTCTCGATCATCTCGCGCAGCAGGTCGTTGCCCTCGCGAGTGCGCTCACCCACGCCGGTGAACACCGAGAAACCGTTGTGTCCGTGGGCGATGTTGTGGATAAGCTCCATGATGAGCACGGTCTTGCCCACGCCGGCACCGCCAAACAGGCCAATCTTGCCGCCCTTGGAGAATGGCTCGATGAGGTCGATGACCTTGATGCCGGTGTACAGTATCTCTTGCGAAATCGACAAGTCTGAAAAGGCGGGAGCCGGCTGGTGAATGGCGCGGCGGGCGCCTTTATGCAGGGGCTCCAGGTGGTCGATGCTCTGACCGATGACGTTGAGCAGGCGGCCCTTGATCTGGTCGCCCGTGGGCACCGAGATGGGCTGACCCATCGACTTGACGCGGGCGCCTCGCTTGAGGCCGTCGGTGCTGTCCATGGCAACGCAGCGCACGGTATTCTCGCCCACGTGCTGCTCCACCTCGAGGATGAGCTCCGAGCCGTCGGGGCGCTCTACCGCCAGCGAGGTGTAGATGGGGGGACGCGACGTGCCCTCGCCCTCAAAGGCGATGTCCACTACCGGGCCTATGACTTGCGTGATTTTTCCGAAATTATCAGCCATAATGCTATGATATTGACTTGATTCTTTTATTTGGTGTTAGTTTTACTCTACGCGGTGCATCAGGCGCCAAAGTACCAGCCCTGGCTGACAACGATGGCCATGAGCGCCAGGTTGAACAAGCCGATGGGCATGAGATAACGCCACTCGAGGGCCAGCATCTGGTCGATGCGCACACGCGGGAACGACCAGCGAATCCACATGAAAATGAAGGTCATGAAGAAGGCCTTGCCCAGGAACCAGATGATGCTGGGAATATAGTCCATCACGGTGTTGAAGCCATCCCATCCGGGAATGTGCAGGGGCATCCAGCCGCCCAGGAAGAGCAGCGTGGCGATGCCCGACACGATGAACAGGTTCAGGTACTCCGCCAGGTAGAAGAAGCCGAAGTGGATGCCCGAATACTCGGTGTGGTAGCCTGCGGTCAACTCGTGCTCGGCCTCGGGCAGGTCAAACGGGCCGCGGTTGTTCTCGGCATTGGCGGCGATAATATAAATAATGAATGCGATGATGGCAGGAATGTGGCCCGTGAACAGGAACCAGCCGTTTTCCTGCGCCTCGACGATACCGGTAATCGACATAGTGCCGGCCAGGCACACGACGGTGAGAATCGAGATGCCGCACGACAACTCGTAGCTGATCATCTGGGCACCGCTGCGCATTGCGCCGATGAGGGTGTACTTGCTGTTACTCGACCAGCCGGCGAGCAGGATGCCCAGCACGCCAATCGACGACACGGCGACAATGAAGAACACGCCGATGTTCATGTCAACGATTTGCAGGCCGCGACCCCAGGGCAGGCAGGCAAAGGTGAGCATCGAGGCGATGAGCACCAGGTAAGGCGCCAGGTGGAATAGGAACTTGTCGGTGTGCCACAGCGTAATCAGCTCCTTTTGCAGAATCTTGATGACGTCGGCAAACACCTGGAGCACGCCCCACGGGCCCACGCGGGTAGGGCCCAGGCGGCACTGAATCCAGCCGCACACTTTGCGCTCATAAAAGATGTAGAACATGGCGATGAGCGAGTAGGCAACAAGCAGTGCCACTGCCACGATGACACACTCGACGGTGGTGGTGAGCCACTGCGGCATCACGCCGTTGAGCAGGTCATTGAACCACTTGGTGACTATACTGAAGTCAAACATATCTTTTTCTCTGTTTTGAGTTATTGTTCGTTAGTTACTGTGTCTCGTTTATCGGTCGATGTCGGGGATGACATAGTCAATCGACGCCGTGATGGTAATCAGGTCGGCAATCAGATTGTCCTTGCATGTGAGGTCCACAATGCCGGTGAGGTTGAAGCACGGCGACTGGAAGTGTACGCGCACGGGCTTGGCGCCGCCGTCGCTCTCGATGTAAACGCCAAAGGCGCCGCGGCTGGCCTCCACCTGCTGGTACCAGTGGCCGGCGGGCAGTTTCATCACCCTGGGCACCTTGGGGGCGCAGTACTCGCCCTGCAGGCCCTCGGCCTCGAGCTTGTCGCACGCCTGGCGCAGTATCTTGATGCTCTGCTCCATCTCGAGCATGCGCACCATGTAGCGGTCCATCGAGTCGCCGCCGTCGCGCAGCACCTCGTCAAACTCAAACTCGCCGTACAGCGAGTAAGGCTGCGTCTTGCGCACGTCGCAGTGCACGCCGCTGGCGCGGCCCGAGGGGCCGGTGATGGCATAGTTGATGGCGTCCTCCTTGCTCAAGGCGCCGACGCCCACCATGCGGTTCACGGCAATGACATTGCCGGTGAACAGCTTGTGATATTCCTTGAGGGCCTTCTCGATGACGTCGCAGGCGTGGCGCACATCCTTCACAAAGTCCTCATGCACGTCGGCCACCACGCCGCCGATGCACGAGTAGCTCATCGACATGCGTGCGCCGCAGGTGCGGTCAAAGATGTCATAAATCAGCTCGCGCTCGCGGAAACCGTAGAAGAACGCGGTGGTGGCGCCCTGGTCCATGGTCAAGCAGCCGTAGCTGAGCAAGTGCGACGACAGGCGCATCAACTCGTCCATCATCAGGCGGATGAGCTCGGCGCGGCGAGGCACCTCAAGGCCCAGCGCCTTCTCCACGGCCATGCACATGCAGTGGCGGTTCATGTGGGCAGCCATATAGTCCATGCGCTCGGTGTAGAGCAGCATCTGCGGATAGGTAAGGTCCTCGCACATCTTCTCAATGCCGCGGTGGATGTATCCGCTCACGACATCGACCTTCTTGACCAACTCGCCGTCGATGCTGGCGCGGTAGCGCATCACACCGTGCGTCGAGGGGTGCTGCGGGCCGATGTTGATGACATACTCGTCGTCCTCAAACACCTTGCCGTCGGTCTTCACCAGGCTGCCCTTGTCGTCAAGGCTCCAGCTGCAGGTGTAGTCCTCGTTGGGCTCGTCGTCGAGGCGCAGGGGGTTGTCCTCGGGCTTGTAGTCCTTGCGCAGGGGGTGGCCCACCCAGTCGGTGCGCAGGAACATGCGGCGCATGTCGGGATGGCCCGTGAAGATGATGCCGAAGAAGTCATACACCTCGCGCTCCTGGAAGTTGGCCACGCGCCACAGGTCGGTCACCGAGGGGATGTGCGGGTGCTCGCGGTCGGCGCAGGTCACCTTCACGTGCAGCATCTCCTGGGTGTCGGTATTGGTCAGGTAATATACACAGCCATAGGCCTCGGTCCAGTCCATGCCCACCACAGCGGTGAGGTAGTCATAGTGCAGCTGGTCCTTGAGGGCGCTCGCCAGGTCATGCCACTGGGCGGCGGCAACGGCCACCTCGAGGAACTCGCCGGCAGCGTCAACCGTTGCCGCGGGGCACAACTGCGTGATTTTGTTCTGTATCTCTGACATAATAGTTACTTTGGTTTTTTGATGGGGTTGTGGTTTACTTGTTGGTCTCCTTGAGTTCCTTGCCGTCATACTGCAGTTTCTCCTTGCGGTTAGCACCGCCAAAGTACTTCTGCACCTTGATCTTGCGCTGCAGCTGCATCAGGGCATAAAAGAACGCCTCGGGACGCGGGGGGCAACCGGGCAGATAAACATCCACAGGGATAATCTCGTCCACGCCCTTGACCACGCAGTAACTGTTCTTGAACGGGCCGCCGCTCACGGTGCACGAGCCGCAGGCGATGACATACTTGGGCTCGGCCATCTGCTCATACAGGCGCTTGAGCGCCGGCGCCATGCGGTAGTTGATGGTGCCCTGGCACATGATGTAGTCGGCCTGGCGGGGGCTGTTGCGCGCCACCTCAAAGCCAAAGCGCGCCATGTCGTAGCGCGCAGCGCCCAGGCACATGAACTCAATGGCGCAGCAGCTGGTGCCAAAGCACAGCGGCCACAGCGAGTTGCTCACGCCCCAGTTCATCAACTGGTCCAGCTTGCCCACGACAATGTTGGTGCCGCCGGCCCGCAGTTGCTCAACAAGGCTGTCGATATATTCGTTGTCCTTGAAGTCCTCGTGCTTCATCGACTTGATTTTCACTTCCATCGCAACGCTCCTTTCTTCCAGGCATAAGCCAGACCTAAAACCAGAATTACAAGGAAAGTGCCCACTGCCAGCAGCGCCGTGCTGCCGATGGTCTTGCAGATGGTCGCCCAGGGGAACAGGAAGACCGTCTCCACATCAAACATCAGGAACAGGATGGCAAACAGGTAATAACCCACATGGTACTGAGCCATCGACTCGCCGCGCGTGGGGATGCCGCACTCAAAGGGCTCACCCTTCTTCTTGGTGTAACTGCGCGGTCCAATGAGCCACGCGATAATCAGGGCAGCCGCTACAAGACCCACGCCGGTCAACGCCGCCGTAATGGCAAGTGTGGTGCTCTGAATTCCGAAAATTGAAATGTCCATAACTTGAAGTTATTGCTGATATATTGTTTTGTTGATATCGGTTTTTGGTTAACACTTGAGCAAAATCCCTAAACCACAATTTCTTACACACCTGCACGCGTGCCATTGGGGCAAAAGACCTGCTTTTCTCGGTGCAAATTTACTTATTTTTTATAATATGAGAAAACAATTACAGCCCAAATTTCGGCCTTGTTAACAAGTAAAGAAAAGTTTTTTTGAACTACCTTTGCCCCCATGAAAAAAATCCTGACGATTGCGATGCTTGCCCTCGCCGCCGGCCTGCGCGCCCAGGCGGTGAGCGACACCCTGTCGCTGGGCGAAGTCACCGTCACTGCCATCAAGCAGAGCGCAGACCTGCGCACCCAGGCCGCCCCCGTCACCGTCATCGGCCGCGACCAGGCCGAGCAGCAACGCCTGCTGTCGCCCAAGGACGCCGCCGACATGGTGCCCAACCTGTTCATCCCCGACTATGGCAGCAGGATGACCTCGACGGTGTATGTGCGCGGCATCGGCACCCGCATCGACCAGCCCGCCGTGGGCCTGGCGGTGGATAATGTGCCCGTAGTCACCAAGGAGAACTATGACATCGACCTGACGGACATCGCCCGCATCGAGGTGCTGCGCGGCCCGCAGAACACCCTATACGGCCGCAACACCATGGGCGGCCTCATCAACATCTACACCCTGTCGCCACTCAACCATCAGGGCACCAGAGCGCTGGCCGAGGCGGCATCACACGGCGCCTGGCGCATCGGTGCCAGCCACTACACGCTGCTGGCACCCGGGCTGGGTTTGGGCGTGTCGGCACACTACGGCAGCGCCGAGGGCGAGTTCCGCAACCAGTTCAACGGCCGCCGCTGTGACTGGGAACGCATGGCGGGCGCACGCCTCAAGCTCGAGTGGCGCAGCGCCGGCGGATGGTATGCCGCCGCAGTGGCATCGTTTACCGCCACCAGGCAGGGCGGCTACCCCTATGAGTTCGTCGAGACGGGCCTCATCGCCTACAACGACACCTGTTTCTACCGCCGCACGTCGGCCACCGCAGGTGCCACGGCAAGCAAAGACTTCGAGCGGTTCACGCTGTCGAGCATCACCAGCTGGCAGTACCTCGACGACAACATGACGCTCGACCAGGACTTCACCCCCATGGACTATTTCACGCTCACCCAGCAGCGGCGTGAGCACGCTGTTACCCAGGACTTTGTGGCACGCAGCCGACATCAGGGCGAGGGCTACAGCTGGCTCGCCGGAGCGAGCGGATTTTTCCGCCGCTACCGCATGGACGCGCCGGTCACCTTCTTCGACACCGGCATCGCGCGGCTCATCGAGGACAATGTCAACGCCAACCTGCCGGGCCATGCCATCCAGTGGGACAGCCGCTCGTTTGTGCTGGGCAGCCGTTTCACCAGCCCCAGCGGCGGCGCGGCGCTCTACCACACCTCCACCTACAAGCGCGGCCAATGGACGCTGCAGGCGGGCGTGAGGCTGGACTACGAGCACGCCCGGCTCAACTACGAGAGCGCGACGGGCACGGGTTACACCATCTACGAGACAGCCACAGGACAAGTGCTTGGACACGAACCCATCGACATCAACGAGCGCGGCACGCTCGACAAGGATTTCCTGGCCGTGCTGCCCAGCGTGAGCCTCGCGTGGCAGCCGTGGCAAGGCAAGAGGCACACCCTCTATGCCAGCATCGCCCGCGGCAGCAAGGCGGGCGGATTCAACACCCAGATGTTCAGCGACGTGCTGCAGCAGCGCCTCATGGGCATGATGGGCATCGGCCTGCAGTACGATGTGGACAAGATGGTGGGGTACGGCCCCGAAAAGGCGTGGAACTATGAACTGGGCGGACACTTCGAGTGCTGGGACGGCCGCGTGCAAAGCGACGTGAACGCCTTTGTCATGGACTGCCGCGACCGCCAGCTCACCGTGTTCCCGCCGGGCACCACCACGGGACGCATGATGACCAATGCGGGCAAGACCTGCAGCTGGGGCGGCGAGTTTGCCATGACAGTGCGCCCCGCCCCGCTCACGCGCCTGTCGGTGAGCTACGGCTTCACCAGCGCCACCTTTGGCAACTACAACGACGGCAAGACCGACTGCGCGGGCAACCGCGTGCCCTATGCCCCGATGCACACCATCTACGGCCAGGCCAGCCACTCGTTCGGCACGGGCGGCGACGGCCGCCTGCTCACGCTGGCCGCCGACGTGCGCGCCACGGGCGACATCTACTGGGACGAGGCCAACACGCTGCAGCAGCCGCTGTATGCGCTGCTGGGCGCCTCGGTCACCTGGAAACAGCCACGTTACAGCGTTGAGATGTGGGGACGCAACCTCACCGGCACCGGCTACAAGACATTCTATTTCGTGTCCATCCAGCACCCGTTCCTGCAGCGCGGACACGGCCGCAGCATGGGCGTGACGCTGCGCCTGGAACTGTAATTTAACTACATTTAATATAAAAACTCTCAAAATGGCGCCATGCCATGCGCGCCGTGTGGTTTTTCAATGTATCTTTGCAGCCAAAAATCATTCAAAGCAACATAACAGTCATGAAGAAAATCCTTTTCCTAATCGCGGCAACCGCCATGCTCTCGATGGCCATCGCATCGTGCGGCGACGACGAGCCCGGACGGCGCGACGACGGCGTGTTCACCGTCAACACCAGCATGTTTAACCACATCGTCAACACCGGCAACGGCCAGGTGCTCGGCATCTCGGCCACACACAACAAACTCGTCATCGACACCATTCGCCACACGGCCAGCCTCGAACTGACCTACAACGACGGCAGTGAGCACACCGTCAAGCTCGACGGCATCAAGGCCACGCCCAAGCGCCTGGGGTTCTACGCCCTGAGCGGCAGCGGCAGCCAGGTGAAGGACCTCACGGGATATGTCGATTTCAACGAGGGCGCCATGCGCTATGCCTACACCACAGCCGATGGCCTGCGCATTGTGTCGATGACCCCCGAGGTGTTCTACCTCAAGACCACCACCACGCTCACCTATGACGACACCACCAAGAGCAACACCGTGGGCGACGCGATGTACCAGTTTGACATCATGCCCGGCACCAACAACTGCAACATCAAGGTGATGCAGCTCACCTATGCCAAGGAGTTCAAGTACTTCGAGAACATCACCAGCAACGGCGTGGTCTTCACCGTCACCCCCACGGGATTCACCGTCAGCGGCACCGGACTGAAGACCACCGCCACCTACCGCACCATGATGGACAGCACCCGCCACAACATCAAGACCACCGACAAATATCCCTTCAGGACCTTTAGCGCCAATGTGGACATTGTCAACGACACACTCGTCACCAACTTCACCGTGGGCGGCGCCACGGTAGTGGCATCGGGACGCACCTACCCCGACTACACCGCCTATTAACCAACCGTTTACAACATCAACACTAATATCAATCATGAAGAAAAGCATCTATCTGTTAGCACTGCTCGCGGTGGTCATGCTCACCGCCTGCAACGACGAGGACGACACCGAGAACACCCAGACCCTCAAAGCCACCGTCAACGCCCGCGCCGTCAACGGCGACAACGCCGTGTTCTCGCAGGGAGAGACCACCTTTGAACTCGACTACACCGACAACACAATCCAAATCAGCGGCGACTACAAGGACAGCAAGGGCAACCTGGCCTCCATGTCAACGGCAGCGATGACCATGACGTCGGCAGCAAGCCACACCTACACTTTCACATCCAGCGACGCCTATCATGTGAACGGCTGCCTGGACATGTCCACCGGCGTGATTTGGTACACCTTTACCGACGCCAACGGCTGCAGCGTGTATTGCTCCACCCACCTCTACTTTGCCTACGCCACCACCACCGTCACCGACGCCGACGCGTCAATCGAGACGCAGGACATCGACTACATGATCGGCATCGACAGCAAGGGCCAGACCTGCGACCTGTACATCCTCAATTTCATGCCCGACACCCGCCAGGGCCACATCACGCAGGAGTTCTGGTACAAGGAGCTCACGCTCACGCCCACCGCCACGGGCTACACCGTGACCGCGGCAAGCGCCAAGTGTGACTACAGCTCGCGCTTCGACATCACCGACTTCAACGCCGTCATCGACAACCAGGCGCGCCGCATCACCGGCTCCTACAAGGTGGGCGAGACCACCTATGCCATCAGCGGCGACCTGTTCAGGCAACTGAACTAAGGCAGCGCCAGCCACCCCCTACCACCGTCACCCGCCGCCCCATGAGGCCCGCGGGTGACTTGCTTTTGCGCCGTCAAGCGGCCGCAGACTGGTGACTGCCCAATCGCAAAAAAATCAAAAATATCGCCAGTTTTGCCAGTTGTTGGCAAAATTTTTGCTACCTTTGCCTTCTGCTACCACCGCGGGCAAGCCCCGCAATAGCGCAAAACAGACAATACACGATTAATGGCATCACGCGAGACATACAACGAGGAACTGGTCATCGAGCAGCTGCACAAGCAGGAAACCTGCAAGGCAGCCTTCGGCAAGGTGATTGAGCACTACAGTTCGCAGCTCTACTGGCACATACGCCGCCTGGTTATCGACCATGACGACGCCAACGACGTGCTGCAGAACACCTTCCTCAAGGCCTGGACCAACATCGACAACTTTCGCGGCGACGCCAAGCTCTCCACATGGCTCTACAAGATAGCCATCAACGAATCCATCACCTTCATCAACAAGAAGAAGGCCATCGCCCAGCTCTCGATTGACGATGACGACAGTTTCCTCGTCAACCAGCTCGAGAGCGACGAGTGGTTTGACGGCGACCAAGCCCAAATCAACCTCCAGAAGGCCATTGCCTCACTGCCCGAGAAACAAAGAATCGTATTCAACATGCGTTACTATGACGAGATGAAATACGACCAGATGAGCGAGATTTTAGGTACCAGCGAGGGCGCCCTCAAGGCATCCTATCACCACGCGGTAAAGAAAATCGAACAATTTTTAGGCCAGGCCGATTAAACCTTTTTCACTCTTTTTAGTCCAATAGTCGTCATGAAAAAAGAAGACTCTCCAATACTGAACGAACTGGGTAAGAATCCGGGGTTTAAGGTCCCGGAGGACTACTTTGAACAATTCAATAAGCAGATGGCCGGCATGTTGCCCGACGTTGAAATCACTCCCGTGGACATCAAGCCCACCACGTGGCAGCGCGTCAGGCCCTTTGCCTACCTTGCCGCCATGTTTGCCGGAGTGTGGTGCCTGATGTCGGTGTTCAACCACTTCAACGGCTCCGATGCCGATAAAGTGGGCAAGGTCGCCGAGCAGATGGGGACCGACAAAGAGAATATCGAGGACTTCATGATGAGCGGCTCGGTGAGCGACTACGACATCATGAACTACGAGGATTCGGTTTACATGAGCAACGACGAGGCGTCACCCGCCCAGCAGTGACACAAAACTGAACGACTATGAAAAAATTCCTTTGCACACTCATCGCGGCACTCGCCATCACCGCCACGGCATCGGCCCAGGGCAGCAAGTCGAAGTTTGCCACCGACATGTACCAGGCCAAGCACGAGATGATTATCCAGGAGTGTGGACTGACGCAAACGCAGCAAAAGAAGTTTATGCCGCTCTACGAGCAGATGGAGCGCGAGATATACCAGGTGAACCGCAACGCGCGCGCACTCGCCGCCGAGGTGGAGAAGAAGAAAAACCCCAGCGACCGCGACTATGAGGCAGCGGCGTCGGCGATGTCCAACACCCGCGTGCAGGAAGGGGAAATCGAAGCCAAGTACTTCGACAAATTCTCCAAAATCCTCTCCAAGAAGCAGTTGTACCAACTCAAAGTCGCCGAGTCGAAGTTCACCCAGCAGATGCTGACAAAGAAACGCAAAAAATAACGAATGAAGAGATAAAAATTTTTCTCATTACCATCTTTTACCACGACACACACGTTTTTCAAACAGTCCCCCAATCCACGGTTGAGGGACTGTTTTTATTGTATGCGCGATGACTGCGAATGCAGGGAACCTGTTAATAATTGCAAAAATAATGCGATGCTTTTAGACAAACCACATTTTTTGACTAACTTTGGAGTTACAAAATATCAGAATCATACTTTCTGCAACAATAACAAACCACAATAAATGCGCGCGACTATGACACGACCCAACCCAACTCGTATCGTTTTATTTACTTTAATATTACTGTTATCCATGGTATTCCCTTTCAACTCATCTGGCAAGGGCGATGACCACCGCGTGGACTTCAATTACCCGCAAGACGTCTCCAAGGCGGCGTTGAGCGACCTGGACAAAGCGCTCGCCAGCGGCGACGGCCAGAAGACGGTCGACGCCCTGGTGCGATACAGCATCGCCCAGAGCGGCATATCTCAGGACAACATGCCCGAGATCATTAAGCGGCTCGAGTCCACCATCGCCCGCGAAAAACAGCCACACGTCAAGGCGTTGCTCTATTACTTTGAGGCGCTGGCCTACCAGGGCTACCGCGAACGCTATTCCCGCCTCGACCGCGTCAATCCCGCCGAGGAGTCGCCGGCCGACGTCAGTGAATGGGACAACGGCCAGTTTGACGTCAAGATCGACGAACTCATCGACCTGTCGCTTGCCGACCGCGAGGCGCTCAAGCGCGTGCCCGTCACCTCGATGCCCGATGTCATCAAGTGCGACAAACTGGGTGCCACACTTGTGCCCACCCTGCTCGAGTTCATGCTGATGAAAGACCGCGAACTGACCAGCCAAATGGACCACGACATCCGGTCGGCACACCTGGCCAGGGAATGGGTGGCTGCCACCGAGGGCAATGTGCCCGCCCACCTCTATGCCATTACGGCAACAGGCACCTATTTTGCCAAGGCCGAGGACTACGAGCAGTACAAGGACAACGAGTACAGCGCCCTGCTGCTCAAAAAGGGCCTGGCCGTGGGCGATAAAGAGAAGTACGCCATATTCAAGGACTATGTGCAGCGCTTCCCCGACGGCATCTTCACCAACGACATCAAGAACGCCATTATCGCTCTTGAGGAGCGCAACGTGCACATCACCTACCCCGATGTGGTCTCCACCCGCGACAGCATCACCGTCAACGTCCGCGTCGAGAACGCCAACTCGTTTGTGGTTAAGATATTACGCATCCCCGACAAACTGTTGAAGAAAAGCACATACTCCTACAACACGCGCGACCTGGAGGTCGTGTCCACCCATCGGATGACCGCCCAGGGCATCGTGCCGTTCACCGCCAGCGGTCTCACGCTCACGGTGCCTCCCCTGCCCTGCGGCTGCTATGTCTTCCAGGCCTATGCCGGCCCCGACGGCAGCAATGCCAACGACCTTGACATCCACAAATATGAAATCATGCGCGTGACCGACATCGCCGGTTTTTCCATCGCGCGCCACGACAGCATCGACCACATCGCCGCAGTGGACATCGCAAGCGGCAGGCCGCTCAAGGGCGTGGACATCAAGGGCGATAAGAGAACCTATGGCACCACCGACGCCCAGGGCCTCGTCAAGGTGGTCGCGGGCGAAGAGTATGACGCTGTGCATGCCGTCAAGGGCAATGACAAATACGGTCCCGAATTTTACCATTCCCGTTGCCGGAATTATGACAGCTATCAGGTGACCGCCGATGTCTATACCGACCTGGGCGTGTACCGCCCCGGCGAGACCATCCAGTGGGCAGCCATCGTTTATGAGATGAACAACAACGGCCGCAAGACACTGGCCGACGCCCCATTGAGGCTCACCTTCAAAGACACCAACTGGGAACCCATCGACACCGTTGATGCCGCCACCGACGCCTACGGCCGCGCCGAGGGCACATTCACCGTGCCCAAGGACCGCATGAACGGCCAGTTCTCCATCCAGGTGACCAAGCGCGACGGAAGCAGCCTTGCCACCCACTACATCAATGTGAGCGAGTACAAGACGCCCACCTTTGAGGTCACCTTCCCCGACGCCCGCCGCAGTTATGTGAACAAGCAGCCCGTCAAGGTCACCGGACAAGCCATGACCTACAGCGGCATGCCCCTGGCCAACACCGAGGTGCGCCTGTCGCTCATCGAGAACGAGTGGTCGTGGTGGTGGTGGCGCACCGGCAAGCAGGACGGCGACCACCTGTGCGACACCACGGTGACCACCGATGCCCAGGGCCGCTTCACCTTTGAGTTCGAGCCCGAACTGTTTGAAGAGAACCAGAGCAAGTATGGCTGGTCGCGCTACAACTATGAGGTGGCCGCCACCGTGACCGACGGCGCCGGCGAGACGCACGAGGCCAGCACCACCTTCATCATCGGCACCAGGCGCGGCATCGAGTTCGGCGAGGTGAACGACAACATCTTCCTGAACGACAAGCCCATCACCCTGCCCGTCACCTACAACACCACCAGCGAGACCGAGACCAGCACCTGGTGCACCTGGGAGGTCATCCCCGACGGCAAGCAGGAACCCGTCATGACGGGCAACTTCAACACCGCCGACCCCACCATCGACCTCACCAGCCTGCCATCGGGCCAATACACCGTCAAGGTCCACATCCTCGACGCCAAGGACAACGAGGATGACGTGGACGCCCAGAGAGACATCACCATCTACCGCTCCAAGGACAAGATACCGCCCGTCAAGAACTGCCCGCTGTGGATTGCGCCCCAGGGCAAGAGCGTGGACAAGAGCAACAAGGGCCACATCCAGATTGGCGTCTCGACCCCCGAGGCCCACATCTATCATATCGCATACTCCAACGAGGGCATCATCAGCGAGGGCTGGCTGGACTACAGCACCGGCATGAACGAGTTCACAGTGCCCCTGCCCAAGCAGGCTGGCTGTGACGTCACCGTGCGATTCATCACCTATTACGGCATCAAGGCGTGGGAAGAGAGCGTGCGCCTCGCCAACCCCTACAAGGCCGAGGCGATGAAAATCACCGCCACCTCGTTCCGCGACAAACTCGTCCCGGGCGACACCGAGCACTGGACCTTCACGCTCACCGACCAAAACGGCAAGCCGCGCCCCGGCGCCATGATGCTCGACATGTATGACAAGGCCATCTCCACCATCGCCCCCAACGGCTGGAGTTTCACCAACTGGCGCCCCGGCAGGAACATCGTCGGCACCAGCACGATGAACCTCAGCGGCAGCAACAGCACATCGGCCAACTGGTCGGGACGGTTCTTGCCGAGCAAGAGCAATTGCATCATTCCCTATCTGTACACCTATGACCAGGAACTGTTCAGCTACCGCATGGGACGCATGATGTTGTACGGCAGCAAGACCGCGTTGCCGGCAAGGGCCGTAATGGACAACGGCATGGTGGCTGCCGAAGAGAAACAAGCTGCGGGTGTCCTCTACGAGGTGGCGGAAACAGGTTTTGACAGCACTGAAAGCGAGCTCGAGGAACCCGGCGCCAACGAGAAGAACCTGGACAACATCACCCTGCGCGAGAGCGATGTCAAGACCGCGCTGTGGCTGCCCATGCTCGTGAGCGACGAGGCGGGCAACATCTCGGTAGAGTTTGAGGTGCCCAATTTCAACACCACATGGAACACCCAGGCCGTGGCTTGGGACAAGCAGATGCACGGCAACTCCTGGCTGGCCGAGGTGCTCACCCAGAAGCCCCTGATGGTGCGCTCCAGCCTACCGCGCTTTGTGCGCCAGGGCGACAAGGCACGCCTGGCCGCCAACGTGCAGAACGCCACCGACGAGCCCGCGCGCTGCGACGCCGTCATCGAAATCTTTGACCCGCGCTCGGGCGAAATCTACGCTACACGCAACTTCAGCCTGCAGCTCGAGGGCAAGGGCAGCCAGGCCGTGAACATCGACTGGACCGTGCCCGACACCATCGCCATGGCGGGATTCCGCATCAAGGCAGCCAACGGCCGCTTTGGCGACGGCGAGCAGGTGATGCTGCCCGTGCTCACCACCATCTCGCCCGTCATCGAGACGCAGCCCTTCTATATCGAGGCCGCCGAGCCGAACTTCGAGATGCCACTGCCCGCCTTCCCCAAGGATGCCCGCGTGACGCTCGAGTACTGCGACAACCCCACTTGGTACTGCGTGCTGGCGCTGCCCACCATCTTTGACGACAACTACGAGATTGCCACCAGCGCGGCACACAGCCTGTTCGCGCTGCAGGTAGCACAGGGCGTCGCCAAGTCGCAGCCCCAAATCAAGGAGGCTGTCAACTGGTGGAACGAGCACCACGAGGACTCCACCCTGGTGTCGATGCTCGAAAAGAACCAGGACCTCAAGATAGGCACCCTCCTCGCCTCGCCCTGGATGCGCGACGCCGACCGGCAGACCCTGCGCATGTCGCGGTTGGGCGAATTGTTCGATGAGGTGAAGACGGCACAGGAATACGAGAAAATCATCGCCGCGCTCAAGTCGCTGCAGATGGGCGACGGCGGCTTCACCTGGTTCAAGCACCCGGGCTGCGTGTCCAGCGCATGGACCACGGGCGAGGTGCTCGAACTCCTCGGCGAGACCAAGCGACTGGGCTACCTGCCCAACGACATCCGCATCAACGACATGATAGCGCGCGCCATCAAGTACTATGACAAGGAAAATCTGCGCCTGCTCAAGGAGGCGCAAAAGTACAACAAGGACCCCTACGGCGACTTCGCGGACTATGCCTACGTGCGCTCGCTCTACCCCCAGACCGCACTGCCCAAAGCCAACGCCGACATGATGAAGAAGGTGCTCAAGCACATGGACAAGCACTGGGGCGATGGACTGACGCTCAAGGAAAAGGCCTACTATGCCATGACGCTCAACCGCAACGGCTACCCAAAGACCGCCCGCGACATCATCGAGAGCATCCGCCAGTTTGCCATCACCAAGCCAAACCTGGGCATGTACTGGGACAACCTGCAGACCGGACGCGGCTGGTGGGAGTTTGACAAGGTGGCCTACACCAGCGCCATCCTGCAGGCCATGAACGAGATAGAGCCGCGACAGCAGGAGATTGACCAGATTCGCAAATGGATGCTGCTCATGAAGCAGAGCAACGACTGGGGCTCGCGCAGCCTCGCCGCCGACGCCGTGTGCACCATCCTGAGCACCGGCAGCCAGTGGCTTGAACGCGCCGCCAACCCTGTCATCACCGTGGCAGGCCAGGCCGTCAACCTCGACAACATGGCGCAGTGGCTGGGCTACTTCCGCACCACGCTCGATGCTTCAACTGCCGGCAGCGTGGCCATCGCCCGCACCGCCAGCGGTCCCGCCTGGGGAGCCGTGTACAGCCAGTTCAAGGCACCCATGACCGAGATCCGGGAGGTGAGCATCGACGAGGTGAGCATCAGCAAGGAATACTATGTGTATGCCCAGGACGGCAGCCTGCACCAGGCCACCTCGTTCAAGGTGGGCAACAAGGTGAAGGTGCGCACCGTCATCAAGGTGAACAAGGACATGGACTATGTCACCCTCACCGACGAGCGCGCCTCGTGCTTCGAACCGCTGGACCAGCTCTCGGGCTACCGCAGCGAGGACCGCACCTGGTTCTACCAGGAGACCAAGGACAGCCAGACCAACCTGTTCTTCAACAGTCTTAACAAGGGCACGCACATCATCGGCTACGACGTGTGGGTGACCAGCGCGGGCGAGTTCACCTCGGGCATCGCCACCATACAGTGCCAATATGCCCCGCAACTTTCGGCCCACAGCGCCGGGAAAACCATCGTCGTGGAAGCCGAATAACGGCGGTTGACACCATAGCGATACCGGTTCCGATGACGCGACACAGTGTTGTCACATCATCGGAACTGGTTTGTCATTGGCACCGCATCAGTTTTTTTAGGAAAAACGATTTTGCAAGCACAACACATTGACTTACTGTATATTTAGTGTTTTTGAGGTTGCTTTTTGCAAAACTTTTGGTCAAAAAATAACAAATTTTACAAACGAAATTTGCGATTTTTCCTATACTCGGTCCGCATGTTTGGAGTAATTTTGCAATGCTCTTGAAACAAAAGACATATTCCTGATACACGAATACATTCTTATGGATTAAGAAATTTGCTGAAAGTAATTATATTGATGGTAGTTTATGTTGATTATTTGAACCTTATGTTTGCCCCATAAAAAGATACAATCCATAAAACGCAAGCAAACAAGAAACTTGACGCTGACGGCGACCGTGAGGCCGCCGTCAGTGCTTTTCACACCCCTGTCCCGATGCGGGCAGCCGCCGGCACACTGCACATTCTTGCAAAAAAAATCGGCGAAATCGCCACACTTTGAGAAAAAAGCATTATATTTGCCTGCAGGAAACATAGTGATTGCCCGCACCGGGCAAAAAGAAGCCAAGTCACATTATTATAAATATAAAGATCCGGAATCATGAAACTAAAAACGATGTTGATAACCATTGTGATGCTAACATGCGCCCTGTCGGCTCATGCCCAGCAGATGTATGACCGTTCAGATTCGTTCATAGGCCGATATGAGAGCGGCCGCATCTATGACCGCACCGGCTCATACGAGGGCAAGACGGACTCGGGCCGGTTCTACGACCGCACGGGCAGTTACCTCGGGTGTGAGCGCAACGGCAGTTTCTACGACCGCACGGGCAGTTATCTGGGCTATGGCAAGGACGACAGGTTCTACGACAGGAGCGGCTCTTATATCGGATACATCAACAGCAGCAATAATGTTTATGACCGATCCGGCTCCTTCACAGGCCGGTTCAGCAATGTGCCGCACACCGTGGCCGCCGCTATATACCTTTACGGATTTTACCCATTGCATTGATAACGACACCATCCAATACAAAAAACAAGAAACTATGAAATTACTGCACACCGGCGACCTCCACATCGGCAAACGCGTGAAAGAATACTCCATGCTGGAGGAACAACAGCACATCCTGGACCAAATCTTGTCCTATGTCCAAGACGAGGCACCCGACGCAGTCATCCTGGCCGGAGACATTTACGACAAGCGCGTTCCCTCGGCCGAGGCGGTATCGCTGTTCGACGATTTCCTTGTCAGGCTGGCAAAACTTGGCAAGAGCATATTCATCATCAGCGGCAACCACGACTCGCCCGAGCGCATCTCCTTTGCCTCCCGCATCATGGAGGCAAGCAGGGTTTACCTGTCTCCCGTCTATGACGGCACAATACACCCCGTCGTCCTCAACGACGGGGACACCGAAGCGGCATTCTACATGCTCCCCTTCGTCAAGCCATCGGTCGTGCAGCACTATGCCGACGACAACACCGAAATCAGGACATACGACGAAGCCGTGCGATATGCCATCCAACAGATGGATATCGACAAAACGCGCCGCAATGTGCTCATCACCCACCAGTTCATCACAGGCGGCGAGCGCACCGAGTCAGAGGACATCATGGTGGGAGGACTGGACAACATCGATGCCGCGGCCTTTGATGACTTTGACTATGTGGCGCTGGGGCACCTGCATCGTCCACAGTCATGCGGACGCGAGGCCGTGCGGTACAGCGGCTCGCCGTTGAAGTATTCCATTTCAGAAGTCCAGGACCAAAAGTCGGTGACCATCGTTGAAATCCGCGGCAAGCAGGAACCCGTCATCAGTACCTTGCCGCTGACGCCGTTGCACGACTGGCACGACCTGCGAGGAACATATGACGAACTGACGGCAAAAGAATACTACGACAACACTGGCATGCAAGACGCATTCGTGCGCATCACCCTGACCGACGAGGAGGACATTCCCGACGGCATGCGCAAACTCAAGACCATTTACCACAGACTGACGGAACTGCAATATGACAACAAACGGACGAGAGCCGGACTGACACTCATAGGAAAGCCCATGAACATCAGCAGCATAAACCCCATGCAGTTGTTTGAAGAACTATTTGAAAAACAGAACGCCAACAAGTTATCCCAAGAGCAGAACGATTATCTCCAGGGACTTATCGGCCAGATTTTTAACAACCAGTAACCCCACACTATCATGCGTCCACACAAACTCACGATATCCGCTTTTGGCCCTTACGCCGGCAACACCGTCATCGATTTCGACAAGTTTGGCACACAAGGGCTGTTCCTGATCACAGGTGACACAGGCGCTGGCAAGACCACCATCTTTGACGCCATCACATACGCGCTGTTTGGCCAAGCCAGCGGCAGCAGCCGCGACGACTCCATGTTCCGCTCTACATATGCCAAGGACAACGTGCCCACCTTCGTTGAACTGCAGTTTGAGTATGCGGGCATGCAATACAATGTCAAGCGTTCACCCCAGCAATGGCGCCCCAAAGAACGCGGTACCGGATTGACAAAACAAAGGGCCGAGGCATGTCTGCAGATGGGCAACGAAGCCCCGATTACCGACGTCAAGGCCGTCAATACCAAACTCATCGAAATCCTCGGCGTGGACTTTAAGCAGTATTCACAAATAGCGATGATTGCCCAGGGACAGTTCCGCGAACTGCTGCTGGCCGACACCAAGAACCGGGCCGTCATCTTCCGCAACATTTTCAAGACGGGCGGTTATCTGGAGTTGCAAAAGAGGCTCCAGGAAGATGCCAGTGAACTCTATCGCACGCTGCAGGACAACAGCAAGAGCATTGTGCAGTATGTGGCAGGAGCGGTCTGCCTGGAATCCAATGAACTGGCTGGCGAACTGCTCATGGCCAAGACCAAGGTAAAGGACAGCGAGATGACCGTCGCCCAAGGCATGGAAGTGATTGAACGCGTCCTCACGAGTGAACAAGAGATGGAGGCCTCGCTCAAGCAAGAATGCGACACCCTGCAAAGCCGCATCGACGACATCAACAAGCAGATTAACGCTGTAAAACAATATAACGACAACAAGCGGAAACACGAGGAGATGTCGGCCGAGAAAGCCCGTCGCGAAAAGGAGGACAGGCCCGCGTTGGCAAAGGCGCTCGAAGATGCCAAGTCGCATCAGGGAGAAATCGAGCGGCTGCAAAAGGAGATTCCGCAGCTGGAACTCGTCATGCCCAAATATGCCCAAGCAACGAAGTGCGAGAACGATATTTTGCAAAGCGGCAAAGACTTGGAGACTTGCGGCAAAAAGATTCAGGATACCGAAGACAAGCACACCAAGCTGAATAGTCAGATTCAGGAAAAGGAACTGGAACTCAATGGGATAAAAGACCCCGGAGCAGCGATAGCCACCACGTCGGCAAAGCTCGAAACCCTGGACAAGGAAAGCAAGGCGCTCGCGGCGCTCGCGACCGACATCAAGGCATACCTGAAAGAGGACGGGAAACTGCCTGCCCTTCAACAAGCGGCAAAAACCGCCGAGGACGACAGGCAACGGGCGGCAACAGACTACGACAATCAATATCATCTTTTCATTGCCGAACAGGCAGGCTACCTCGCCGAAGCGCTCGCCGACGACATGCCGTGCCCCGTGTGCGGCTCCACCAGCCATCCCCGCCTGGCAGAGAAGGCGCCCGGCGCCCCGTCCAAGGCAGACTTGGACGCAATGAAGGACAACGTGGAGACGCTGAGGAAGAAGGCCGAGAGTGCCGCTAATGCCCATTCAAACAAGGCGGCATCGCTCAAGGCGACCAAAGACAGCCTGCTGCCCAAAATCGCCGAACTCCTTGGAGATTGCCCCCTTGAGGAGTCTGAACAGGTGATTGCCGGCAGGCAGACAGCCATCAAAAATGAGAGCGAAAGCATCAGCAAGGAACTGGAAGAGCTGAAAAATCTGCGCCAGCGCAAGACGACGCTTGAACAAACATTGCCCGACGACAGGAAGAAACTCCAAGAATTGTCACAGCAAATATCCCAACTCCAAGCCGAGAAGGAACGGCTGAACGCCACGAGAGAGGCACTGATTAGCCAGAACGAAAGTCTCAAAAAAGAACTCTCCTACCCCACCGAAAGCGAGGCAAGTAAAGCGCTCACTAAAAAACAGACCGACAAGGCAGCGCTTGAGCGCGCCATCAAAGCGACCGAGGAGGCGCTCCAAAATTACAACGAGGGACTCGCTGAACTGAACGGCAACATTCAGCAACTGGCCGACCTGATAAAAACGGTTCCCGCGATAAACCAAGAGGAGGCAGAGCAAACCCTCGCCGACACCAAGCAAAAGAAGGCCGAGAAAGACAATATCATACAGTCCCTCAACACCAACAACACCATCAATGCAGGGATTATCGGCAACGTCAAAGCCAAAATGGGCGAACTGACCGAGATTGAGCGGGAATACCAGATGAAGAAATCGCTTGCCGACACGGCCAACGGCCAGTTGAGCGGCAAAGAGCGCATCAGTCTTGAGACCTATGTACAGACAGCATACTTCGACCGCATCATCCAGCGCGCCAACACGCGCTTGATGATTATGTCCGGAGGGCAGTATGAACTGCGCCGCCGCACCTCATTCAGCGGCGCGGCACAGACGGGGCTTGAACTCAATGCGATGGACCACTACAACGGCACCGAGCGTGATGTCCGTTCACTGTCGGGCGGCGAACAGTTCAAGGCGTCGCTGTCGCTTGCGTTGGGACTATCTGACGAGATTCAGGCATCGGCCGGTGGCATCCAGCTCGACACAATGTTTGTGGACGAAGGCTTTGGCTCGCTTGACGAGAGCTCGTTGCAGCAAGCGCTCCAGGCCCTCAACAGTTTGACCCAGGGCAACCGCCTCATCGGCATTATCTCGCACGTGGCCGAGCTCAAGAAAATTGAGCGCCAAATCATTGTCACTAAAGATAACCAGAACTATAGCCAGGTCAGTTACACATACTGACCCGCCTTTGTTTCCTTAGCTCTCAAGGTACCATCTGTAGAGGGCGGGGACTCCGTCATCGATTTCCATCTTGTGGCGCCAGCCCAGGGCATGCAGGCGGCTCACGTCGGTGAGTTTCCTGAGGGTGCCGTCGGGCTTGGTGCTGTCCCACTCGATGGTGCCACGGTAGCCCACGGTCTGCTTGACGAGTTCGGCCAACTGCTTGATGGTAATCTCCTTGCCGCTGCCGATGTTGATGTGGCAGTTGCGCACCTCGTCGCCCGTGCCGCGCACGTCGGCAAAGTCGATGTGCTCCAGGCAATAGACGCTGGCGTCGGCCATGTCTTCGCTCCACAGGAACTCGCGGATGGGCGCGCCGGTGCCCCACAGCCGCAGACGGTCGGGCAGGATGCCGTATCTGGCGAGCACTGCCATGAGCTGCTCATCGGCGGCCTTGCCGTTGACATGCTCCACGGGCCGCCGGTCCAAATCGGCGCGGATGGCGTCAAAGTCCTGTTCGTTCAGCAGTTTGGCCAGGTGCATCTTGCGCACCATGGCGGGCATGACGTGGCTGGTCTCGAGGTCAAAGTTGTCGCGCGGACCATACAGGTTGGTGGGCATAACGGCGATAAAGTTGGTGCCGTATTGCAGGTTAAAGCTCTCGCACATCTTCAAGCCGGCAATCTTGGCGATAGCATAGGGCTCGTTGGTGTATTCGAGCGGCGAGGTGAGCAGGGCGCCCTCGCCGATAGGCTGCGGCGCCTCGCGCGGGTAGATGCAGGTGCTGCCCAGGAAGAGCAGTTTCTCCACCCCGTGGCGCCAGCTCTCGCCGATGACGTTTTGCTGGATGGCAAGGTTCTGGAAAATGAAGTCGGCGCGGTATTTGAGGTTGGCCATAATGCCGCCCACATGGGCCGCGGCCAGCACTACAGCCTGGGGGCGCTCCTCGTCAAAGAAACGCTTGACGGCGGCGCTGTCCATCAGGTCGAGTTCGGCATGGGTGCGCCCGATGAGGTTGGTGTAGCCCTTGGTCTCCAGCGACTTCCAGATGGCGCTGCCCACCAGTCCGCGGTGGCCCGCCACATATATCTTGGTGTTCTTGTCCATTGTGTCAGCAGTTTTGCAGGTCGTGCTCGACCATGATGCGCACCAGGTCGTCGAAACTTGTCTTTTGCGGGTTCCAGCCCAGCTGTGCCTTGGCCTTGGCGGGGTCGCCCAGCAGCTGGTCCACCTCGGCGGGGCGGAAGTACTTGGGATCCACCTCCACCAGCGTGCGTCCCGTGGCCTTGTCGATGCCGCGCTCGTCAACGCCCTCACCGTGCCACTCCAGCTCGATGCCGGCATGGCGGAACGCCAGCGTGCAGAACTCCCTGACGCTGTGGCACTCGCCGGTGGCGATGACATAGTCGTCAGGCTCGGGCTGCTGCATGATGAGCCACATGCACTCCACATAGTCCTTGGCATAGCCCCAGTCGCGCAGGGCGTTGAGGTTGCCCAGGTACAGCTTGTCCTGCTTGCCGCGGGCGATGCGTGCTGCCGCCATGGTAATCTTGCGCGTCACAAAGGTCTCGCCGCGACGCTCGCTCTCGTGGTTGAACAGGATGCCGTTGGCACAGAACATGCCGTAGCTCTCGCGGTAGTTTTTCATAATCCAGTAGGAGTACAGCTTGGCGCAGCCGTAGGGGCTGCGGGGGTAGAACGGCGTGGTCTCGCGCTGCGGCACCTCCTGCACCTTGCCAAACAGTTCGCTGGTGCTGGCCTGGTAGATGCGCGTGAAGTGCTCGCGGTGAGTGATGCGCACGGCTTCAATGAGGCGCAGCGTGCCAACGGCGTCGGTCTCGGCGGTGTATTCGGGCACGTCAAACGACACCTTGACGTGGCTCTGGGCCGCGAGGTTGTAGATTTCGTCGGGCTTGATGCTCTCGATGATGCGGATGAGCGAACTGCTGTCGGTCATGTCGCCGTAGTGCAGGTTCACGCGGCGGCTCTGTTTCATGTCGCGCACCCACTCGTTGAGGTACAGGTGCTCGATGCGCCCGGTGTTGAAAGTGCTGCTGCGGCGCAGCACGCCGTGCACTTCATAGCCTTTTTCCAACAGGAACTCGGCCAGATAGGAACCGTCCTGGCCGGTGATGCCTGTGATGAGTGCGACTTTTTGCGTTTTGTTGTCCATTGTGATATGATGTTGATGTTGTTATTCCTCGATTTTCTCTATCATCGACGGGTGGATGAACGTGGTGGCGACGGCGATGACGCCCTCGACGCTGACCACCACGCGGCGGTCGCCCTTGACGCGCACCAGCACCCCTTCGGCGCCGGCAAACACGCCGCCCAGCACCCTCACGCGGTCGCCGCGGGCAAAGTCGCCCGGCTCGGGATCGAGCCACACGAGCTTAGGGTCGTAGGTGCCCGCCACCTTGATAAAGTTGTCCATCTCGCGCGCGGGCACGGTGATGGGCCGGCGCGTCTCGCGGTTCATGATGTAGCGCACGGGCATGGCGGTCGTTGCCTTGTACCCCTTCATGACCGCCGGCGTGGCGTGCACAAAGATGAGGTTGTGCACGCTGGGCACCAGGTGCTTCACCATCTTGCCGTCCCGCTCCTCGCGGCGGTACTGCATGGGCACAAAGCAGGCAATGCCGCGCGCGTCAAGGTCCTTCTTGACCTTGAGCTCACGGTTATAGGTCGCCCGCAGGGCATACCACAGCATCTCCGCGCCTGTCGCCTTCATGTCCATTGACCGCAAAGTTACAGATTTTTTCCAAATCGGGTACCATCGAGCGCAATAATACGTTATATAATTATTAAATACGCAATCATTATGGCCAAGGAAATCAAGAAGTGGACCACGCTCGAGAGCCGCTACATCATCAGGCGGCCCTGGCTCACCGCGCGCGTGGACAAGGTGCTGCTGCCCGACGGGCGCGTCAACCCCGAGCACTATGTGCTGGAATACCCCGAGTGGGTCAACGTCATCGCCATCGACGGCGAGGGGCGCTTTGTGTTCGTGCGCCAGTACCGCCACGCCATGGATGTGGTGCTCGACGAGCTGTGCGCCGGCGTGGTGGAGCCCGGCGAGGCACCCATCGACGCCGCACGGCGCGAACTGGCCGAGGAAACCGGCTACGGCGGCGGCACCTGGCGCGAAATCATGACCGTGGGCCAGAATCCCAGCATCTGCAACAACATCACCCACTGCTTCTTGGCCGAGGGCGTGGAACACATTGGCGACCAGCATCTTGACCCCGGTGAGGACATCGCCGTGCTGCTGCTCACCCGCGCCGAAGTAGAATCCATGATGCACGACAACCGCCAACTCCAGGCCCTCATGGCCGCCCCCCTGTGGCGCTACCTCGCCGAGCACCCCGCCCAGTGACCGCAACCACTCCCACTTCGCCAGTGCCCCTCGCGCCCTGACGCGCTGCCTTCCTGACGCGCCTCTTTAATGCAACGATGATGCCGACACGGCCAAATTTATTCTTTTTTGGCCTTGCCGTTTGGCGAGGGATACCTTTTTTGTAATACGGAGTTTTCAGCGTCACTGCAACCTGCCGTGGTCGGCGTAGCTGTAGTAGCGGCCGCCGCGGCACACGATGATGTGGTCCACCAGCTGGATGTCCATGACGGCGCAGGCCTGGCGGACGCGGTCGGTAAGGCGGTCGTCCATGGCGCTGGGGGTGGGATTGTCGCTGGGATGGTTGTGGGCGAGCACGATGCCCGACGCCAGGCGCTCGATGGCGGGGCGCAGTATCATCTTGATGTCGGCGACGGTCATGGCGGTGCCGCCGCTGCTCACGCGCACGCACTCCTCGACCTGCTTGGCGTGGTTGAGTAGCACGACGAGGAGCTCCTCGTGGTCGAGATGCTCCATGCTTGGCCGCAGGTAGCGGTAGGCGTCCTCGCTGCTGCGCACCTGGAAGCGGTCGTCAAATTCCTCCTGCTGGTAGCGGCGTGCGAGTTCGAGCGCGGCGAGGATTTCGATGGCCTTGACCTCGCCGATGCCGTGATAGTTCTTCGCCAGGTTGCTGATGCCCTTGCGGGCAATGAGGTAGAGTTTGCCGTCGTTGTCGCGCAGGATGCGCTGGCACAGGTCCACCACCGATTCGCCCGGCGTGCCCATCCTGACCAGTATGGCGAGCAGTTCGGCGGTTGACAGGGCGGCGAAGCCCAGGCGCTTGGCCTTCTCGCGCGGACGGTCCTCCTCGGGGACGGTCTCCTTGATGTTGCGGCTGCCGGCAAGCGCCTGTTTTTGTTGGTTGTCGTCCATCGTCGGTCCTGTTTACTTGCCGCGGCGCATTTCCACTTCCTGCTCGATGTCGCGGCCGTGGCGCAGCAGGATTTTCCACACCCATGCCTTGATGAATCCCCAGCCGTAGCTGCACAGCTGGGTGAAGCTGGCAGCGACTGCCAGACAGGAGATTTTCAGGCTCTTGGTCTCATGCAGCGCGGCCACGAACAGCATCACGGCATACAGCACGATGGGCAGGATGAACCACCAGTGCCACAGCGACAGCAGCAGCAGGGCGACGCAGCCCGCGACAAACACGGCGGGCAGGCAGTGCACGGCCTTGAGACTGTCGGGGTATAGCAGTTTGAGGGTGATGCGCGACATGCCGAAGACGTAGGTCTGCCTGGCGAACTTGGCCAGGGTGGCGCGGCGCTTGTGATAGACAAATGCGGGGCGTATGAGCCTGATGCCGAACCCCGCCTGCCGCACGCGCGTGCTCATGTCGATGTCCTCGCTGAACATCTCGCGAAAACCGCCCACCTTTTCATACACTTCCCTCGAATAGCCCATGTTGAACGAGCGGGGCACAAATTTCTCCATCTGCACCTTGCCGCCGCGTATGCCGCCAGTGGTCAGGAACGACGTCATGGAGAAGGAGATGGCCTTCTGCACGTCGGTAAAGTCGTCGCTGGCGGCGTCGGGACCGCCAAAGCACGGCACATAGTCGTTGGCGAGTTCGCGGCCCAGGGTCTTGAAATAGTCCTCGGGGATAACGCAGTCGCTGTCAAAGAACACGAAGTACCGCCCCGCGGCGCGCTCCAGGCCGTAGTTGCGGGCAATGGAGCGGCCCTCGTTGGGTTTCCAAAAGTACCGCAGGTCCAGGTCACGGTCGTAGCGCAGGGCAATGTCGTCGCAGCGCTCGGTGGAGCCGTCCTCCACAAGGATGACTTCAAAGTCCTTGTCGGTCTGCCTGGCCAGGCTGGCCAGCAGGTCATCGACCTCGTCACGCCGGTTATAGACCGGCACTATCACTGAGAAATAGGGCATCGTTGCTGATTGTTTCTTGTTTGGCATGCAAAAGTAGTGAAATTTCTTGAAAACTTCATGCGATTGCGTCCATAGTTTTGCATGCCGTCGTAAATGGTGTTGCCGATATTGCCGGCAAACAGCCAACTTTTTGTAACTTTGCACCCGAATTATGAAGGACAACAAGGAAGCAACATTGGCGCTGGGCAAGCAGCCCGTGGGCAAACTGCTGTTGCAGTATGCCTTGCCGGGCGTTATCGCGATGACCGCGTCGTCGCTGTACAACATGGTGGACAGCATCTTCATCGGGCACGGCGTGGGGCCCATGGCACTCGCCGGGCTGGGCATTTCGTTCCCGTTCATGAACATTGGCGCGGCCTTTGGCGCGGCAGTGGGCATCGGCGGCTCGACGATGATGTCGCTGCGCCTGGGGCAGCGGCAATATGCCAAGGCCCAGAATGTGCTGGGCAACATGGTGGCGCTCAATGTCATCATCGGCCTGGCGGTGGGCATCCTTGGCATCATCTTCCTTGACCCGATTCTCCGGTTCTTCGGCGCCAGCGAACAGACGCTGCCCCATGCCCACGACTACATGATGATTATCCTGCTGGGCAATGTGGTGACGCACCTGTACCTGGGCCTGAACGCGGCGCTGCGGGCGGCGAGCAAGCCGCGGCAGGCCATGGTGGCGACCATTGTGACGGTGGCACTGAACACCATCCTGGACCCCATCTTCATCTGGCCGCTGCACATGGGTGTGAAGGGCGCGGCAATCGCGACGATAATCGCCCAGGTGATCGTGCTGTCGTGGCAGTTGTGGACATTCTCGCGCAAGCGCGAACTGCTGCACCTCGAGTGGCGCTTCATCAAGCCCGTCAAGGCCATTGTCAAGGAGGTGGTGAGCATCGGCATATCGCCCTTTGCGATGAACATCACGGGGTGTGTGGTGACCATCTTCATGAACAACGCCCTGCTGGCCAACGGCGGCGACCTGTCGGTGGGTGCCTATGGCATCGCCAACCGCTTCGGGTTTGTGTTCTTCATGGTGGTCATCGGCATCTGCCAGGGCATGCAGCCCATTGCCGGCTATAACTACGGCGCCAAGAACTTTGACCGCGTCAAGCAGGTCGTGAAGCTGGCGGTGCTGGCCTCGACCGCGGCGATGACCGTGGGATGGCTGTGCGGCGAGTTGCTGCCAGGCCCGTGCGCCCGCCTGTTCACCAGCGACAAGGAGTTGATAGACATCACGGTGCGCGGCATACGCATCAACATGATTGTATTCCCCGTCATCGGCTACCAGGCTACGGTCACCAACTTTTTCCAGACCATCGGCAAGGTGCGCATCAGCATCTTCCTGTCGTTGTCGCGCCAGCTGCTGTTCCTGCTGCCCATGATGCTGATTTTATCCAGCCTCTGGGGACTCGACGGTGTGTGGGCCTCGCTGCCCGCCAGCGACTTTGCCTCGTTTGTCATCACGGCATTCATCA
Source organism: uncultured Prevotellaceae bacterium (assembly GCA_937898675.1). GTDB lineage: Bacteria > Bacteroidota > Bacteroidia > Bacteroidales > Muribaculaceae > Sodaliphilus. The sequence continues at coordinate 99,886 of CALEJB010000051.1, read as the reverse complement.
AGCACCGCTTCAACCTCAGCGCGGCATCTGCGCCAGCGAAGCCACTTGAACAATAAATGAGAAAACGCCACTCGCAAGTGGCGTTTTTATTCCTGTTTTTTGCTACTATTTTGTAAACCTGTTTCAGAGCAAGTTATTAGCCCCGCAGGGTTTCCATGCGAGGGTCACTCGATGCCGAAGCATTGCTTGATGGCCTTGCGGATGTCGTCGGCCTCGCGGCTGTTGCCCTTGAGGATGTTGAGCACGCCGCGTATGTACTCGTCCTTGCCCTTGAAGCCGCACAGCGTGGCCACGTTGCTCTCGCCCAGCATCAGCTTTTGGTTAAAGACCTTGAGCACGTTGGCATAGTCGTTATTGTCCTCATAGACATGGAACTCGCGGCACAACTGGTCGTACAGGCCGCGCGGGTTGATTTCCTGCACCAGGTCCACCATGTGCTCCTCGAGCGCGTTGATGGTGCGGAACTTCATGTCGATGCGCATCTCCACGTCGTGCTTCACGCGGTGGCGCACATGCATCAGCGCCTGCTGCTTGAGCTCGTTGCGGAACATGTTGATGACGCGGTTCTTGACCTTTGGGAACACGATGTCGGGGTTGCGCTTCTTGTAGCGCGCCACGGCGCGGATAACGCCCTCGAGCATGAGTATATTCTCCACCTCGGCCACCTCGGGCACGAGGATGTTTTTCTTGCGCAGGTATTCCACCTCGGTGTCGTTGCGACGGTCGCGATCCACGATGCCGCGGCTGTCGAGCTGGTGGAAACCCTTGAGGTCGCCAAACGAGCGCACCGTCTCGATGACCTTGTTGCAGCTGCCCAGGGGCTTGACGGTGTACTCGGGGAAGATGAGCGGGTAGAGCCTGGAGTCGATGCTGTGGTGGTCGTCGCCCTCGATAAAGAGCACCGGCTTGCGGCTGCCCAGCAGGTCAAGCAGGCCGTCGTCGAGGTCGCGGCTCGAGGTCATCACCTCATAGTCCCATGCCGCCTTCTCGGGGTCGAAGGACTTGACCCACACGCACATGTTGTCGGTGCGCGACGAGGCAAAGTTGACATCGTGGGTGTTGTAGATGAATGTGCAGTCGGGGCGCATGCCCTCAATCACATTCCACAGCGTGCGCATGATGCTGCTGTGGATAAAGGTCTCGGGGTCATCAACGAGGATGACCGCATCGGGCATGGCATACAGCACGGCGCCGATGTAGTAGAGCACGCTCTTCTCGCCGTCGCTCAGGCGCAGCGAGGTGTATTTGTCCTCGTTGCCCTCCTTGGAGAACACGAGTTTGCCATTCTCGCGCAGCACCTTGTTCTTGGGGAACACCTGCTGCCACTTTTTGACAGTGATGTCAAGCTTGGTCTTGGGGAACTCGATGTCATCGCCCATGAGCTGGTGGGCCTTGAAACTCATCAGGTCGCGGAACTCGTCGGCAAGCATGATAGAGAACAGCTTGTCAAACTCGGTGCTGGCATTGTTCTTGACCAGCGGGTTGGCATCGTTCATGCGGTTGAACATGTCGTCGATAGAACCCTTGGTCGGCGTGCCGGAGGTGCTGGAGGGGAACAGCGCCTTGAGCGCCGAGATGCGGTAGGCCTTGTCGCCCAACTCGGTCATCAGCTGGGAGCAAAAGCGGCTCTTGCCCGAGCCATTGGCGCCAATGATGGTGAACTGCCGGCTCTCGGGCAGCGTGTCGGGCGTCTTCCCGTCTATCCTTTTGGGTAATGTGATTTCCATATCAGTGGTTCATTGGTTTCATTACGGAGTGCTAAATTAGGCACAATTTTGGTCCCATGCAAGCAATTGCGTCTATTTTTTGAAATCGGGGGAGATGTGGACTATGTGCATGGCTGGCATGCCCTGTTGTATATTTTTAATACGGCACCGCATATATTCAAGCGATATATTCGGAGATTTTGCAGTATCTTTGCCGTGATATGATGGACTATGTGAACGCTTTTTTGACGATGCTCGGGGGCATGTCGCCCTATCTGTTGCTGGGATTCTTTATTGCGGGAGTCCTGCACGCGTTTGTGCCGTCGTCGATTTACAGCCGCTACCTGTCGGGCACGGGGCTGAGGCCCGTTGCCGCGGCGGCGCTGTTCGGCATCCCGTTGCCGCTGTGCTCGTGTGGCGTGCTGCCCACGGCGGTGGCCCTGCGCCGCAGCGGGGCTTCAAGGGCGGCGGCCACGTCGTTCCTCATCGCCACGCCCCAGACGGGAGTGGACAGCATCGCCGCCACCTGGTCAATGATGGGTCTGCCGTTTGCCGTCTTGCGGCCCGTTGCCGCGCTGGTCACCGCTCTGTTGGGCGGTCTGGCCGTGGGCCGTTGGGAGCGCAAGGGAGCGCTCGATGCCGCCAAGGAGGAAGGCAACTACCGGTTCAGCGAAACGCCCAAGGGCTTGTGGAACAAAGTAGTGGAGACGTTCCGCTATGGTTTCATCGACATGATTCAGCACATAGCGGGGTGGCTTGTCGTTGGCCTGGTGGTTGCCACGCTCATCACCGTGCTGTTGCCCGACGGCTTTTTCTCGGCCTATGCCCGCTGGCCGCTGCTCAACATGTTCATCATCGTGGCGGTGGCCGTGCCCATGTACATCTGCGCCACGGGGTCGATACCCATTGCCGCCGCCCTCATGCTCAAGGGCATGTCGCCTGGTTGCGCGCTGGTGCTGCTCATGGCAGGCCCTGCCGCCAACATGGCGTCGGTGCTGGTCATCAACAACTCGTTTGGACGCAAGGCCACTGTGGTCTATCTGGCATCCATCATCCTGGGCGCGATGGGCTTCGGTGTGCTGGTGGACTATCTGCCGGGCATGCATGAAATGTTTGCCTCGGCGATGCCCATGCGCGCAATGGCGGGACACGGCATGGCGATGAACTGTCTCACCACAGCGTGCAGCATCGCACTGATGGCGATGATCATCTCTGCGATGGTCGCAAAGTACTGGAAATCAATTAAAATCAATCAAAACAGAACAACTGCAATGAAGGAGTACAAAGTTAAAGGCATGATGTGCCAGCACTGCCAGGCCAATGTGGAGCGGGGCCTTTCCAGCCTCGACGGCGTGGAAAAAGTGACCGTCAACCTGGCCAGAGGCATCGCCCTGGTCGAGGGCACCGCCACCGACCAGCAGGTCATCGACAAAATCACAGAATTGGGCTATCAGGTTGTAGATTAGGCGTCTGCGCCCTCCGTCTATTTCCTGGCGGTGTAAATGGTGCAGGTGCCCAGGGTGAGGCGCGTGAAGCGGGTGTCGCGCAGGCCGGCGTCGCGCATCAGCTGCAGCATGTCGTCGCCCTGGGGCACGGCGGCGATGCTGCGGGGCAGGTAGCGGTAGGCGCTGGCGTCACCGCTCTTGAGCGAGCCTATCCACGGGATGATGTGCAGGGTGTACAGGTCATAGAACCAGCGGATTATCCTGTTGCCGGGCGTGGACAGTTCCAGCACGCACAGCATGCCGCCGGGGCGCAGCACGCGCGCCATCTCGCGGTAGCCCTGCAGCAGGTGCTCAAAGTTGCGCACCCCGAATGCCACCGTCACCGCGTCAAATGACTCGTCGCCCATGGGCAACGCCATGCAGTCGGCCTGCTCGAAAGCGAAATTCTCTTCGATTTTTTTCTCCTTGACCTTGCGCACGGCCTCGTCGAGCATGCCCTGCGACAGGTCGATGCCCGTGATGTGCCGCGGACGCAGCGAGCGCAGCAGCTGGATGGCAAAGTCGCCCGTTCCCGTGGCCACGTCAAGGATGTCCTGGGGCTTGAGGGGGCGCAGGCGCTTCACAGCCAGCCGCCGCCACCAGATGTCGATGCCCAGTGTCATGGCGCGGTTCATGAAATCATAGGCGGGGGCTATGCTGTCAAACATCTGCCTCACCTGCTCGGTCTTGGCCGCGGCGCCCGCGCCGTAGGGGGTGATGCGCTCCACGCGCTGTTGCTCGTCGCTGCCGGTCATTGGTCTTGGTCGTGTGTGCGGTCGTAGCGGTAGTCCTCGCGGCGCTGCGCGTCGGCGTTCTCGTCATGGAACCGCTCGTAAGCCTCGACGATGCGCTGCACCAGCTGGTGGCGCACGATGTCTTTTTTCTCAAACTCGATTTTGCCGATGCCGCGCACGCCGTTCAGGATTTTCAGCGCCTGAATGAGGCCCGACGAGGTGGAGCGCGGCAGGTCAATCTGGGTGACGTCGCCGGTGACAATCATCTTGGACCCCATGCCCAGGCGGGTGAGGAACATCTTGATTTGGTGGGGCGTGGTGTTCTGCGCCTCGTCGAGCACGATGACGGCATCGTTGAGCGTGCGTCCGCGCATGAACGCCAGCGGAGCGATTTGGATGACGTCGTTTTCCATATACTCCTTGAGCTTGGCCACGGGAATCATGTCCTCGAGGGCGTCGTAGAGCGGCTGCAGGTAGGGGTCAATCTTGTCCTTCATGTCGCCGGGCAGGAATCCCAGTTTCTCGCCAGCCTCGACGGCGGGGCGCGAGAGGATGATGCGGCGCACCTCGCGGTTCTTGAGGGCACGCACGGCGAGGGCGACGGCCAGATAGGTCTTGCCGGTGCCGGCGGGGCCCAGGGCAAAGGTCAGGTCATTCTCGCCCACGGCCTTGACCATGAGCTGCTGGTTGGGGGTGCGCCCGCTGATGGGCTTGCCGTTCACGCCGTAGATGATGACGTCGTCCATCTTGATGGGCTTGGGCGGCGCGCCCTTGATGGTGTCGATGATGACATCCTCGGGCAGGGAGTTGTATTGGATGAAGTAGTTACACAGGGCATGGATTTTCTCTTCGAAGTGGGCGGTCTCTTTCTCGTCGCCAATGACGGTGATGACGCTGCCGCGAGCTGCCATGCGCAGCTTGGGATACAGGTTGCGGATGAGTTGAATGTTGCTGTTGTTCACCCCGTAGAACGATGCAGCGTCAACGTCTTCAAGGATAATGTGTCGTTCAATCATTTGTCGTCATGAAACTGTGGTTGAGGTATGCAAAGGTAATAAAAGTTTTGTTTGTCAACTCCAAATAAGAAGGGCTGTTTTCCCAATTTTTCTAAAAACAGCCCGCCGAGCGCGGGAATTTTCGGGATTTTTTGTATCTTTGTAGATTGAATCAAAAACATGAGCGAGGAAAAAGTGATGCCCAAGGCTGGTTTATATCTGTTTCCCACCCAGTTGAGCGATGTGCCCCTGGACGCGGTGCTGCCCGCCCACAACATTGAGGTTGTGCGCGGCATACGCCACTTTGTCGTCGAGAGCCTGCGCGAGGCACGGCGGTTTCTCAAGAAGTGTGACCGCTCTATCGACATCGACGCCTTAACGTTCCACGAGCTGAACGAGCACACCGACCTCAACGACACCGCCGCCATCGCCTCATGGCTCGACCCCATCGGGCGCGGCGAGAGCGTGGGCGTCATCAGCGACGCGGGATGCCCTGCCGTGGCCGACCCGGGCGCCGACCTGGTGGCCATTGCCCAGCAGCGCGGCTACAAGGTGTTCCCCCTGGTGGGGCCGTCGAGCATCATCTTGAGCCTGATGGCGTCGGGCTTCAACGGCCAGAGCTTTGCGTTTGCGGGCTATCTGCCCGTTGACAGCGGCCAGCGACAGGCACGCCTCAAGGAGATGACGCGCCGCATCGAGCGCGAGCGCCAGACCCAGATTTTCATCGAGGCGCCCTACCGCAACAACCAGCTGATAGCCGACCTGGCCCAAAAGATGCCGCCCCGCATGCGCCTGTGTGTGGCAAGCGACATCACCGGCGAGCGGCAGAGCATCGTCACCATGACGATGGCGCAGTGGAAAAAGGCCAGCTATGACTACCACAAGATTCCCACCATCTTCCTCATGTTTGACTGACATGGTTATGAAAAAAGCACCATTTTAATGGCAAGATACAAGAATTATAAAGACAACAAAAACTCGGAGCGTCCCTTGAGGATAGAGTTTGACCTCGATGGCTCCGACTCACCCGACACGGGCAGCCAGACGGCGCCGGCACCGAAGCCCCATCACCGGGGTGCCGGCGGCAAGGGACTGGTGTTCATGAGCTTTGGCAGCGGCAGCAGCGGCAACAGTGCCTATTTGGGCACCCCGCGCGGCGGCATCCTCATCGACGCCGGCATCGACCCCGACACCGTGTTCAAGGCTCTGGCGCGCAACGGCATCGGCCCCGACATGGTCAAGGGTGTCATCCTCACCCACGACCACCAGGACCATGTGCGCTATGCCTATCGCAGCGTCACGCGCAGCCAGCGCCGCATCTACTGCACGCCCCGCGTGATGAAAGGCATGCTGCGCCGCCACTGCATCTCGCGACGCATCCAGGACTTCCACGACGCCATCTTCAAGGAAATCCCCTTCAGGGTCATGGACATGGAGATCACCGCCTTCGAGACCAGCCACGACGGGTCGGACAACATGGGCTTCAGCATCGAGTGGGAGGGCAGGCGTTTTGTCGTGGCCACCGACATGGGCGTCATCACCGACCGCGCCGCCCACTATATGCGCCAGGCCAACTACCTGATGATTGAGTCCAACTACGACCGCGACATGCTCGTCAACGGCACCTATCCCCAGATGCTCAAGGACCGCGTGATGCGCCACGACGGCCACCTCGACAACAAGGAGGCGGCCCGCTTTGTGGCCGAGAACTACCACGACGCGCTCAACTATGTGTTCCTGTGCCACCTGAGCGACAACAACAACACCCCCGAGGTGGCCACCGACGGAATGCGCCACGCCCTTGAGGCCAAGGGACTTTCCGTGGGCGACGGCAGCTACGACGCCGACCAGCGCGACCGCGATATCCAGGTCTATGCCCTGCCCCGCTTCGTCCCCTCGTCGTGGTTCATACTCGACTGACGACGCAATGTCATTGACAATATGATGACAAAAAACATGGACAGCCTGACTATTGTCCACGCTTTTTTGTATTGGTTGCGCAACTTTTGAGTAACTTTGCAGTCATCTAACGACAACACATTATATATAAAATCATGGCAGCTATCAAGACTATCGGCATACTGACCAGCGGCGGCGACGCCCCGGGCATGAATGCGGCAATACGCGCGGTCACCAGGTCGGCGATTTATCACGGATTTAAGGTAAAGGCTATCTACCACGGCTTCAAGGGCATGGTGGAGAACGAGATAGTGGACTTCAAGACACAGAATGTGTCCAACATCATCCACCGCGGCGGCACCATCCTGAAGACGGCGCGGTGCAAGGAGTTCATGACCGTGGAGGGCCGCAAGAGGGCCTACGACAACATCACCGCGGCAGGCATCGACGCCCTGGTGGTCATCGGCGGCGACGGCTCGCTCAGCGGAGCCAGGCAGTTTGCCAACGAGTTTGACTTCCCCATCGTGGGACTGCCGGGCACCATCGACAACGACCTGTTCGGCACCGACCACACCATCGGCTATGACACGGCGTTGAACACCATCATGTGGTGCGTGGACCGCATCCGCGACACCGCCACCAGCCACGAGCGACTGTTCTTTATCGAGGTGATGGGCCGCGAGGCGGGATTCCTCGCCCTTAACGGCGCCATTGCCAGCGGCGCCGAGGCCGCCATCATCCCCGAAATTTCGACCGAGGTGGACCAGTTGTCCGAACTCATCAAGAACGGATTCCGCAAGAGCAAGAACTCGTCCATCGTGCTGGTGGCCGAGAGCCCCGTCACGGGCGGTGCCATGGGACTGGCCGAGCGCGTGCGAAAGGAGTACCCCGAGTATGACGTGCGCGTGACCATCCTGGGACACCTGCAGCGCGGCGGCAGCCCCACGGCCCAGGACCGCATCCTCGCCTCGCGCATGGGCGCGGCCGCCATCGACGCCCTGCTCGAGGGACAGCGCAACATCATGATTGGCGACGATGATGAGAAAATCGTCTATGTGCCGTTCTCCAAGGCCATCCGCGACGACAAACCCATCGACCGCGACCTGCTCGAAACCCTGCGCAGGCTATCCATCTGACAAACACAGAGGCGGCTTTGGCATAGCGCTGCACATTACAAACCAAGCCACCCGACAGTCGTTGGGTGGCTTGATTGTGTCATGAGTCTCAGTTTCACTGACAAATGTACTTGGGCGAGGGGCCGTATTTATTTGCCTCCACCTTGCTGTCCATGAGCGAGAAGATGAGGGTAATCAGGCCAAAGACCATCACCACCAACGAACTGCAAGCCATGATGGCTGCGGCGACAGGCGCATTGCTATACGCGTCGGCCATGGCTCCAAGCATCTGGAACATGCTGTCCGTCGAGGCCATGTCGTTCATAATGGGCAGCATGACAACGAAGTAAGATACATAATACAAGAGCATGCCGAGCGCAAACACTGCCGCCCACCAGCCGCCATGGCCAGTGTCGTGCAGGCGGCGAGCCAACACCGAGTATTGCGGCAGCAACAGCAGCAGCCAAACGGCAAACGAGCCGATAATGGGCAGCATGGGCATCTGCACCAGCGATGCGGCGATGCTGAGCAAAAAAGTGGCAGCCGACGATGCCAAGACATTGAACAGCACAAACCACCAGTACTCGCTGCGGCGTGCGCGGCCCTTGGGGTCACAATATTTTCTCAAACAAGTTTTTACGGCATCGATGAAAGTCACCTGCGGCAGGGCGGTCACGCGCGGCTGGTACTGCGGCATGGGCGGAGCCGGCTGCGGATTGAACACGGGAGGTTGCGGTTGATTTTGTTCCATATCGATGATTTTTAATTGGTTATAGTCTATCAAACGACGCCATGCGCTCTGCTGCCGGCATCATTCAACATACAAAAATAGTGATTTTGCGCCACACCTCGGCAATCTTTTTGTAATTTTGCACCCACATTACTATATATAGTCAAATGAAACGACAACTCAAGATATGGCTCGAATGCTTCCGCCTGCGCACACTGCCCGTGTCGCTGAGCGGCGTCATCATCGCCATCGGACTCGCCAAGTGGCTGCACCGCTTCCAGTGGGTGCCGGCGTTGCTGTGCCTGGTGTTCGCCCTGCTTGCCCAGATTGCGTCAAACACGGCCAACGAGTACTTTGACTACCTTGCCGGCACCGACAGGCCCGGCCGCGTGGGCCCGCGGCGCGGCGTCACCGAGGGCGACATCAAGCCCGCGGCGCTGCGCAATGTCATCATCGGGCTCATCGCGCTCGCCGCGGCAGTGGGCTGCTGCCTCATCCCCTATGGCGGCTGGTGGCTGCTGCCTGCGGGCATCGTCATCGTGCTTGCCGCACTGGCCTACAGCACAGGCCCCTATCCGTTGTCCTATCATGCCCTGGGCGAACTGACGGTGTTCATCTTCTTTGGCCTCGTGCCCGTCAACCTGACCTTCTATGTCCAATCGCTGCGCTTCGACCCCATCGTGCTGATGGCATCTGCCGCCATAGGCCTGATGGGCGTCAACGTGCTGCTTGTCAACAACTACCGCGACATCGAGGACGACCGCGCTGCCGGCAAGCGCACCGCAGTGGTCGTGTTTGGCCGGCCGGCGGCATCGCTCGCCTACCTCATCAACGGCTTTGCCGCCATGGGCGTGCTCAGCGCCATGTGGATTGTGTCGCTATGGAAAGGGCTGCTGCCCTGGTGGTCGCTTGCCGTGCCCGCCGTCTATCTGGCGCTGCACACCGCCACGTGGCACAAGCTCACCCGCCGCGACGGCACCGCCCTCAACCCCCTGCTGGGCGAGACGGCCCGCAACATGCTCATCTTCACCTTGCTGATGACCGCCATTTTCATCATATACTCTTGACAAAAAACTTTTATCAACAACATGGCACTGATTGACGACATACGCGCGCTGCGCATCGCCGACTATGACTACCCGCTGCCCGATGAGCGCATCGCCAAGCACCCGCTGGCCCAGCGCGAAAAGTGCAAACTGCTGTACAACAAGGGCGGCCGACTCGAGGAGCGCCACTTTTGGGAAGTACCCTCGCTGCTGCCCGACGGCGCCACGCTCATCTACAACAACACCCGCGTCATCAACGCGCGGCTCAGATTCCGCAAGGACACCGGCTCGCTCATCGAGATATTTTGCCTCGAGCCCGTTGCACCGCGCGACTATGAGCAGATATTCCAGACCACGGGCCACTGCACCTGGCAATGCCTGGTGGGCAACAGCAAGCGCTGGAAACAAGGAACGCTCGCCCAGCAGGTCGCCATCGGCGGCGACACCGTGACGCTCACCGCCACCCGCGGCGCCCAGCGCGGCAACGCGTGGGAAATCGGCTTTGACTGGGACGGCGGCGGCCATTGCACCTTTGCCGACGTGCTTGACGCCATCGGCGAGATACCCATCCCGCCCTACCTCAACCGCGGCACCGAGGCCAGCGACGCCACCGACTACCAGACCGTTTACAGCCACATCGACGGCAGCGTGGCGGCACCCACCGCCGGCCTGCACTTCACCGCCGAACTGCTGGCCGAGTGCGACCGCCGCGGCATACAGCGCCGCGAAATCACCCTGCACGTGGGCGCCGGCACCTTCCAGCCCGTCAAGAGCGAACACATTGGCGACCACCCCATGCACTACGAGTTCATCAGCGTGCAGCGGCAGGTCATCCAGGACATCATCGACGCCCGGGGACCCGTCATCGCCGTGGGCACCACCAGCGTGCGCACCCTCGAGAGCCTGTACTACATCGGGCAGACCCTGCAAGACCACCCCGACGCCGATGAGCAGGCGCTCACCGTCACCCAGTGGATGCCCTACTCCACGCCCTGCCAGGTCACGACCCGCCAGGCGCTGCAAAACATCATCGACTTCATGGACCGGCACCACACCGACACCTACATGGGCAGCACCCAGCTAATGATTGCCCCGGGATTCCAATACCGCGTGGTGAGCGGCATGATCACCAATTTTCACCAGCCACAGTCCACGCTGCTGCTGCTCGTGGCGGCGTTTGTGGGCAACGGCCAGTGGCGCGCGATGTATGACTACGCGCTGGCCCGCGACTTCCGTTTCCTGAGCTATGGCGACGCGCAGCTGCTGCTAAAGTAGGATTTTGGCCACGGTATTCATCGGCAAATTCCGCCCGTTCGTCTATAATATGGCGCAGTATAGGGGCAAAGCGGCCATCCGGGCCAATATGGAGTTAAACCGGGAACCGATATTGCAGTCTAAAAGACAAAAATAATCAATTTGTTGGACACTTTAATACAACACAATTATGAAAACTACTGTTAAAAACCTGATGATGAGCTTCACGCTCATGGGATGCCTGGTACTGAGTGCATCGCCAGCTTCGGCCCAGAGCCGCAGCCGTACTAATGGAGGCAGCTCGAGAACGACGACCGCTGTCTCACGTTCTAACAGTTCAACGAACACATCTGCCGTGAGCCGCAGCGCCACGCCCAGCGCGTCCAAGCAGACTGCCACCGCCGCACCGCAGGTGAACCGTTCCAACTCATCCAACACGTCCAATTCAACGAGCCGCAGTTCTTCGTCACAGGTGAGCCGCAGCACCGGCAGCAGCACCACGCAGCAGGCCGCCACGCGCAATAGTTCCACCTCTGCCGGCAGCAACCGCAGCAGCAGCAGTGGCCAGTCAACGGTCACCACGCGCAGCTCGCAGGGCAAATCCACCGTGGGCAACACCACGCCCGTCACCCGTAGCACCTCGACCCAGTCGGGCACCAACCAGGTGAACAACCGGACCACGACCAGCCGCTCGGGCTCGGGCATCGGAACCACCACCACGACCACCACCACGCGCAACAGCAATAGCGGCACCGCCACCAACCGCAACGGCAACAGCGGCGTGACCACTCGCGGCACCACCAGCGGCTCGACCGCCAGCGGCACCACCAGCACTGTGACCCGCCGCAGCGACAACACAGCCACCCGCACCACCAGCGGCAACAACACCATCACCAGCCGTGACAACCTCAACACCACGGGCACCGGCGCCACCAGCGGCGACAACGGACGCGTGAGCACCGGAAAACCCCGCGGCGGCAATGACGGCAACGGCAACGGCAATGTGGACAACAACCGCGGCGGCGGCAACGGCCACGACGGCAACAAGGGCGACGGACGCGACAACGGACGCGACAACCGTGGCGGCGACCGTGGCGGCAACGGAAGAGGTTATGACTCTCACAACCGCTTCGACTACAGCAGCCACCACTACCGTGACGAGTTCAGCCGCAACTACAGCAGCCACAACTGGAGCCGTCCCCTGCCTCCCCCCGCACGACCCTACCGTCCCCGCCCCATCGTTTGGACCCGTCCCGTGATTCCCGCCGGCTGGGTACCCTACACCGCAGCGCCTGTCATCGACCGCATACTGGGACTGACCTTCGGCAGCTACTTCAACGCTTCGCTCGACTATCTGTACTACAGCGGCTATGACATCGACGGCTATGACAACGGCATCATCTACCTGAGGGATGTGCCCCTGCTCAACCTCATCTGGCCCGATGTACTGCTCAACTACGACAGCTACAACCGCCTCGTCAACGCGCAGTTCTGCTACTACTCACCCTACTACGACCGCGCTCGCTTCAACAGGGTTTACCGCAATCTGTGCAAGGTCTATGGAACTCCCGTGGTTTACACCAGCGACGCCATCAGCTGGTATGGCGGCAACACCACCGGATATGTCACCCTGACCCTCACGGGCAATTACGACAGCTACTACACTACCCTCTCGATCGGGTACTAACAAGCATCGAAATTTCACATCTTTCATACACACACACGATCTCTATCAAGCCTCCGGCGGGCCGCGGCAAAGCGGTCCGCCGGTTGCATTGCGGCAGCGGCACGGCGTTGACAAAATTTAGATGCAGCAGCCAAAATTTTGGGCCTAACCGTTGCACAATTGCCGCAAAGGCTGTACCTTTACCGAAAGATTTTTTCATACAAATGATTTTTTAAGAATTTGGTCTGTGCGCATTGTGAGGAAACAAGCGCACATTTTTTGTGCCGTTTAGCCAAAACTTTGCTACCTTTGCACCCTGATATGACACGGCTCGACCTCAACATACTGGGCTGCGGGTCGGCGACCAGCTCGCTGCGTCACAACCCGTCATGCCAGGTGCTCAACGTGCGCGACAATCTGATGATGATTGACTGCGGCGAGGGCGCCCAGCTCGAGATGCGCCGCAGCGGCCTCAAGTTCTCACGCCTCAACCACATCTTCCTCAGCCACCTGCACGGCGACCACTGCTTCGGCCTGCCGGGACTGGTCGCCACCATGGGCCTGGTGCAGCGCACGAGTTCGCTCACCATCCACACCAACGCCGACGGCGCACGCATTTTCGGCGAGATGCTGGACTACTTTTGCCGCGAGCGCACCTTCGACGTGCGCTTCAACGTCATCGGCACGACCAAGGGCGTCATCTATGAGGACGACGCCATCGAGGTGACATCGTTCCCGCTCGTGCACCGCGTGCCCACGATGGGATTCATCTTCAGGGAAAAGCCCAAGTTGCGCCACATCAACGGCAAGGCCGTCACCCAGCGCGGCGTGCCGCACTATGCCCTGCGCGGCCTGCGCGAGGGCCAGGACTGGCTGGCGCCCGACGGCACTGTCGTGCCCAACGACGCGCTCACCACGCCGGCCGACCCCGCCATCAGTTACGCCTACTGCAGCGACACCAAGCTGTCGCGCCGCGTGATACGCAACATCGAGGGCGTGGACTGGCTGTACCACGAGGCCACCTACGACGACTCGCTGGCCGTCAAGGCCCACAAGCGCTATCACAGCACCGCCGGCGAGGCCGCCACCGCGGCGCGCGACGCAGGCGTCAAGCAGCTGATTATCGGACATTTCTCCAAGCGCTACACCGACGAGGCACTGCTGCTCAGCCAGGCACGCGCCGTGTTCCCCGACACGCGCCTTGCCCACGAGGGGCTGGTCATCGACCTGAACAATGTTTGACCCGCAACAGCCGGCAACAGGCACGCCATGCTGCCGAATGAGCGGACAACGCAATTTAGAAATTATCACACTTTTTAACACACCCCACAAGTAAAAAGTTCAAAATTAAACTTAAAATGGTCGCCATTGGGCGATTAAAAGACTAAAAAAGTGCAATTGGGCAAAACTTTAAGTAAATTTTTCTTTAATAATTCAACAAAAAGTATTTCCTTTGCACCCTGTAATTGAGAGAACAACATTTTAACAATAACATTAAAAACTAACGACTATGTCTGAAATTGAAGAAAGAGTAAAACAAATCATCGTTGACAAGCTGGGTGTTAGCGAGAATGAGGTTACCCCCGAGGCTACCTTCAGCCAGGACCTGGGTGCCGACAGCCTTGACACCGTCGAGATGATCATGGAATTTGAGAAGCAGTTCGACATCAAGATTCCCGATGACAAGTCCGAGACTATCCAAACCGTAGGCGACGCCATCAAGTTCATCGAGGAGGCTAAAGCTGAATAAGAAAACATCAAGGGGCTGTTTTGAACTTTGTCGCCACGGCTATTTTTATTACACAAAATAGTCCGACAAGTTTCAAAACAGCTTCTTTTTAATATCCTGACAACATGAAACTCAAGAGAGTGGTGGTAACGGGTCTAGGAGCTATCACTCCCCTTGGTCTCGACATCGAGACGACATGGGCCAAGGCCCTGAAGGGTGAAAGCGGCGCTGGACCTATTACTCATTTTGACACAACACTGTTCAAGACCAAGTTTGCCTGCGAAGTCAAGGGCTTTGACCCGGCAGACCACGTGACGGACCGCAACGACCGCCGCGAGCTCAAGGACTTCAAGCGCACCGACCTCTTTACCCAGTATGCCCTGGCAAGCGCCAAGCAGGCCATCGAAGACGCCAGGCTGCTCGACGAGGGCATCGACCGCAACGAGGTGGGTGTCATCTTTGGCTCGGGCATTGGCGGCCTGCACACCTTTGAGGAGCAGGCCGGCGACTATGCCAAGCATGAGGACCGCGGCCCGATGTACAGCCCGTTCTTTATCCCGACGATGATTCCCGACATGGCAGCAGGCCAGATTTCCATCAAGTACGGCCTGCGCGGCCCCAACTACGGCGTCTCGGCAGCATGCGCCACCTCGACCAACGCGCTCATCGACGCCTTTAACCTGGTGCGCCTGGGCAAGGCCAACGCCATCGTCACCGGCGGCAGCGAGGCCCCCATCTTCCCTGCCGGAGTGGGCGGCTTCAACTCCATGAAGGCCATCTCGCAGCGCAACGACGACCCCGAGGGCGCCTCGCGCCCGTTCAGCGCCTCGCGCGACGGCTTTGTGATGGGCGAGGGCTCGGTGTGCCTAGTGTTTGAAGAAATGGAGCATGCCCTGGCGCGCGGTGCCAAGATTTATGGCGAGGTCATTGGCGGCGGCATGAGTGCCGATGCCTACCACATCACCGCCAGCCATCCCGAGGGCCTGGGCGCCACGCTCGTGATGCGCCGCGCCATCGACGACGCGGGCATCAAACCCGAGGATGTGGACTACATCAACACCCACGGCACGTCGACGCCCGTGGGCGACATCTCGGAGGTGCAGGCCGTCAAGGAAGTGTTCGGCGAGCATGCCTACAAGCTCAACATGAGCAGCACCAAGTCGATGACAGGCCACATGCTGGGTGCCACCGGCGCCATGGAAGCTGTGTTCTGCATCCTGGCCTGCCGCGACGACATCGTCCCCCCGACCATCAACCACGCCGAGGGCGACGACGACGAGCACATCGACTATAACATGAACTTCACCTTCAACAAGGCTCAGAAGCGCACGGTCAACATTGCCCTGTCCAACACGTTTGGATTTGGCGGGCACAACGCCAGCATCATTGTCAAGAAATTCCGGAAGTGAACCGTAGTACGCGGCCGCTTCGCCCCACCACCTTTATAGCATTTCGTTGACAACATGCTGTCGGTTAGCAATGTCATATCACTCATAAAGCTCCTTTTCATCAAGGATAAGGAGCTTTATGTTTTTATACACCGCATCACCGGCTACTATCCGCGCAACATCGACTTGTACAAGCTGGCGTTTATCCACCGCTCCAAGCCCGTCCAGACCGAGCCGGGCAAATGGGCCAACAACGAGCGGCTTGAATATCTGGGCGACGCCGTGCTCGACAACGTGGTGGCCCACTTCCTGTATGCCGCCTTCCCCGACAAGCACGAGGGCTTCCTCACCTCCACCCGCGCCAAGATTGTCCAGCGCGAAAGCCTGAACCGCATCGGCAACATCCTGCACCTCGACTCACATGTCCGCGCCTCGGTGCACTCATCGTCACACAACAGCTACATCTGCGGCAACGCCCTCGAGGCGCTGGTGGGCGCCTGCTACCTGGACCAGGGCTATGAACGCTGCCGCAAGTTCATCACCGAGCGCCTGATTAAGGAGCACTTCGACCTCAACGACCTGGTCAAGACCGAGCAAAACTTCAAGTCAAGGCTCATCGAGTGGACCCAAAAGTACAGGGTGACCATCGAGTTTGAACTCATCGACTCCTACAACGACACCGACAAGAACCCCGTGTTCCGCACCGCCGTCATCCTGGGCGGCGTCTATGCCAGCGACGCTGTGGGCTACAGCAAGAAGGAGTCCCACCAGGGCGCGTCCATGAAGGCCCTCGACCGCCTGCGGCACGACCCGAAATTCTGCGAGCAGGTGCTCTCCACCGCCACCAGCTGAGCCGGCCCGCCGGCCACGCCCGGCACCCGCCACAACCCGCTAACAAATGTGAATTTTTTCAAAAAACCGTTACTTTTTGCGGTTTTTTTGCCTGTTTTTTGTAATTTCGCTATTTGTTGCAGGCATTTTCCTGCCCTAAACTGACTATAAACATGAGACCAATCACCAACATATTGCTCGTGCTGGCCATCATCTGCTATGTGTTCCTGCCGTTCTACGACATCTCGTTCCTCGGCACGGTCACCGGCATGGCATTCACGGCGGGCACCATCACCCAGTCCCTATCGCTTGGCAACGTGCTGCTGGCATTGCTGCCGTTCATCGCCTGCTTTGGCGCCATCGCCCTCAACTGCCTCAAGAGCCACTGGTGGGTGCTGGGCAGCATCGCCTGCATCCTCCTGTGCCTGTGGTTCTTCCGCGACACCGCCAGTTTTCACGAGATTCTGCTCGAGCACAATCCCGACGTGGTGCCTGTCGACGACATCGGCGAGGGATTTTCCATCAAGGGCCTGGGGCCGGGCTACTGGCTGTCGTGCATCTTCACGCTGCTGGCCCTGGCGTCGGCCATCGTGTCGCTGCTGCCGTTCAAGTTCAACCAGCGCCTCGAGCAGGCCATCGACCACAAGTTTGAAGACGGACAGCGCCACGTGCGCGAGGAGTTCAAGCGCATCGAACATGCCCACAAATCGCACAAGACCAGGCACAACGCCCCCGCGGCACCGCCCGCCGAGGTTGAGCAACCCGAGGAAGACAAGGAAGACCCCACGCGCTTCATGCCCAAGTGAGGCATTGACCAAATAACGAAAAACAAGTTGCCACGGCCATTGCGGCCGCGGCAACTTTGCAATTCTATTAATTCATTTTTTCGGCTGGCCTGATTTACTTGCCCATCGGCTGGCCGCCCATGCCGTTGCCGCCGTTGCCGCTCTGCTTGCCGCTGCCAATCAGGTCATCGTTCTCGATGGTGTGGCTGGCCTTTTTCACCGCAGTCCTGAGCGAGCCAAACCGGTAACTCACCGTGATGGCCGCGCCGCGCGACGTCTGGCCGCCGACGGTCTTGCCGATGATGTCGCCGTTGTCAACATAACTCTTGAACTGCGAGTACTTGTGGCCAAAGGGGTTCTGGGCCACCAACTGCACCGTCAGGCGGTCCTCCTTGAGGAACGAGCGCTGCAGGCTCAGGCCGTGGAAGTTCATCGTGCCCATGTGGCCGTACAGGTCGGTGACGCCGCCGCTCCACATGCCCACAAAGGCCGAAGCCTGCAGTTTCCAGGGCAGGTACTGGGTGACGTTGGCAAACGCGCTGCCGCCCAGCCGGTCGTTCTTCAGGCCCAGCTCATCGCTCTTCATGTAGCGGTAGTTGAGTGAACCGTTGAACATCACGCTGGTGCCCGTGAACGGCATCCACTGCACAAAGGCGGTCATGCCGCTGCCATAGCTCTTGACGGTGTTGGCATAGGTCGATACCCGCACCAGCCCGTCGGCCCAGCTGACGGCGCCGATGCCGTTGTTGCTGAAGTCGAACGACGGCGTGAGGTTGAAGGTGAACTTGGGCCCCACGTGCATGAACGTCATGCTCATCGAGTGCTGGTGCACGCTGCCCAAGCCGGTGTTGCCGTAGGTGCGGCTCTGGGGATCCTCGACCACGGCGGGGTTCAGGTAACTGATGCCCGGGCGGTTGATGCTGGCGGCATAGGCCAGCTTGATGCTGTTGGCCATGTCAATCTGGTAACGCACGCTGGCGCTGGGCACCCAGTCGTTGAGGCTGGCGCTGAAGGGGGCCTGCTCGCCGTTGGGCCAGCTGGCCTTGAGGTTGCTGTACTCATAGCGCAGTCCGGCGCGGGCAGCCCACGGCCCCCGCTGGTAACTGTAGCTCACATAGGCGGCACCCACCTGGGTCACGTGGCGAAAACGCGTGTCGGTGCCGCCGGCGGCAAGGCCCAGGTAGTCCATGACGGTGTGGCTGCGGTTCAGGCGGTAGATATACTTGGCGCCGGTCTCCAGGGTGTGGCCCTGGGCCAGGGGACGCGTCCAGTCGAGCTGGAGCGTGTGCTCGCCAAAGAGTTCCTTGCCCCGCTGGCTGGTGCCGCTGTAGGGCACTGGCATGTTGTACATGTCGGCAAACTCCGAGTTGTTCGCGTTCTTGTTGCGCCATGCCGTGAGCATGTAGCTCATGGTCACGGTCTCGCCCTTGAGGCGCGTGCGGCGCTGGTAGTCCACGCGGCCGTCAAGGCTGTAGTTGCCCTGGCTGTTGTAGGAGTTGCTGCCGTAGCTGTACAGCGTCGCGCCCACGGCGTCGCGCATGAGGGTACTGCCCGCCGTCGAGCCGTCAAAGTCGTAGGAGTAACCGCCCAGCGACAGCGACAGCAGGTTGAGCGTGTCGGGCTCCCAGCTGGCGCTCAGGTTGCCGTAGTGCACCGTCATGTCATCCATCTGGAAACGCGAGTAAGCGTCCATCACCGCCCCGCTGCCGGCATACTCCGAGTGGCTGTCGTTGTGGGTGCGCACATGGCCGCCGGCATGCTGGATGCCATAGTCCAGCGACGTCACCACCTTGTCGAGCTGGGTGGTCAGGTTCAGCGAACCGCCCATGTCGCCATACTGGTCGGAGCGCACCAGGGCCATGCCCGACACGCCCTTGAGCGTCGAGTTGTCGGCCATGACGATGTTCAGTATCACGCCCGTGCCCTCGGCGTCATACTTGGCGCCCGGCTCGGTGATGACCTCGATGCGCTTGACGCTGCTGGCAGGCATGGCCTTGAGCAGGTCCTTGGCGTTGCGCGTGAGCGAGGGATCGGGGTGGCCGTTGCGGTAAATCTTGAAGTTCTGCTGGCCGTTGACGCGTATCTCGTCGCTGGCGTCCACGCTCACCATGGGCACCTTGCGCAGCATCGTCAGCACGTTGTTGGTCTTGCTGTCGGCGTCGTGCGCCACGTCATAGCCCACGCGGTCCAGCTCCTGCTTGATGAGCTGGCGCTGCGCCGTCACGGTGACGTCCTTCAGCTGGATGTTGTCAAACACGCTCAGCAGCGAGTCGTTGATAAAGTCCTCCTCGGCATCGCGCTCCAGCGTGAGCGGCAGCGAGAAACCCATCTGGCTGAAGCTGCCCTCGATGGTGTTCCCCTGGAGCTTGCCCTTGTAGGTGGCACCCACCTGCTGCACGGTCATCGTGAGCTCGTCGCCCTTGGCCTTGCCCAGCACCTGGATGTCATAGGCCTGCTGGTCGGGCGAGTCCATCGTCGCCGTCACATTCTCGCCCTGCTGCTGCAGGTGGAACACCAGCGGTATTGACATGCCGGCCTGCGGAATAACAATCGTTCCGCGCCAGGTGCCAGAGAAGTCCAGTTCCTGTGCCACAGCGCTAAAACCTGTCATGGCAACCATGAGGAGCGCAATCAGTCGTGTGAAAAAGTGTCGTTTCATATCTTGTAACATTTCCGGTTTTTTTTCAAATCACTCACCAATTAGACGCAAAGGTACAGCAAAAAGTTTCAAAAATCCTCCACATTTTTTCACGCATTGCCGAAACAATTCCGCAACCGCCTCAAAATCAACAGTCAAGCAACAGCAAATTATTTCACGCCGGGCGGCTGCGGCACCATGCCCGCGCGCCGCGCGTCCAAACCGTTGTCAACAACGTGTCAACAGATTGTTGATAAACAGGAGAGGAGGTTTCGAGGTTTTTGTATAACTTTGCAGTCAAGAATAAAAATTGTTGACAATGGAAGAATTTGAAACCGGGAAACAGGCCCGCCGCCGCTCCAAGCCCCAGCACGAGGCCGAGATAATCGGGGAATTCGGCAAACTGCCGCCCCAGGACACCCAGCTCGAGGACGCCGTGCTGGGCGCCATCATGCTCGAGAAGGACGCTTACAACACCGTGTGCGAAATCTTGAAGCCCGAGGCATTCTACAACCCCGCCAACCAAAAGATTTACGAGGCCATCCAGCACCTGTCGGCGATAGGGCGCCCCATTGACATGCTCACCGTCACCGACCAGCTGCGCACCAACAAGACGCTCGAGGAGGTGGGCGGTGCCATACGCATCACCGAGATGACCGGCATGGTGTCGAGCGCCGCCAACGTCGAGTTCCACGCACGCATCGTGGCACAGAAGTACCTCGCGCGCGAGCTCATCAACTACAGCAGCCAGGTGCAGGCGCTCGCCTTTGACGAGTCCATCGACGTGTATGACCTGATGCAGGAGGCCGAGGGCAAACTCTTTGAAATCTCCAAGAACACCCTCAAGCGCGATGTCATCCCCATCGACAACGCCGTGGACCAGGCCATCAAAAAGATTGAGGAGGCCGCCAACCGCCAGGACGGACTGAGCGGACTGCAGTCGGGCTACCACCAACTGGACCGCCTGACCAGCGGATGGCAAAACAGCGACCTCATCATCATCGCCGCGCGACCCGCGATGGGCAAAACCGCGTTTGTGCTCTCCATGGCCAAGAACATGGCCGTGGACTACGACCAGAGCGTGGCGGTATTCTCGCTCGAGATGTCGAGCCTGCAACTCGTCAACCGACTCATCAGCAACGTGTGTTCGCTCGAGGGCGAGAAAATCAAGAGCGGCCAGCTCAGCCAGCCCGAATGGGAAAACCTGATGACGCGCACCCGCGCACTGAGCAACGCCCCGCTGTATATCGACGACACGCCGTCGCTGTCCATCTTTGAACTGCGCACCAAGGCGCGCCGCCTCGTGCGCGAGCACAATGTGGGCATCATCATCATCGACTACCTGCAGCTGATGAACGCCACGGGCATGAAGTTTGGCAGCCGCGAGCAGGAGGTGAGCACCATCTCGCGCAACCTCAAACAGCTGGCCAAGGAACTGGACATCCCCATCATCGCCCTGTCGCAGCTCAACCGCAGCGTCGAGACCCGCGCCGCATCGGGCGACGACAAGCTGGGCAAGCGCCCGCAACTGAGCGACCTGCGCGAGTCGGGCGCCATCGAGCAGGATGCCGACATCGTGTGCTTCATACACCGTCCCGAGTACTACACCCGCTCCAAGGTGGACGGCGAGGGCAACAGCATCGAGGGCGTGGCCGAGTTCATTGTCGCCAAGCACCGCAGCGGCGCCACCGACACCATCAACCTGCACTTTGAACACCGCTTTGCCCGCTTCGAGAATCTGGATGACCACGAACTCACACGCAGCGAATCGACCTACGAGTCCAAGATGAACAGCGGCAACACGACGCCCGCCATGGCCACGACGCCCGCCGACGGCGCTCCCACTCCGCCGCCGCC
This sequence comes from uncultured Prevotellaceae bacterium, assembly GCA_937898675.1. Taxonomy (GTDB): domain Bacteria; phylum Bacteroidota; class Bacteroidia; order Bacteroidales; family Muribaculaceae; genus Sodaliphilus. Next base: position 78,029 of record CALEJB010000051.1, on the reverse strand, counting down.
CAACGCCGACTTCCTGCAAGGCCCCAACGACCCGGCACCGCCATTCTGACACCGCAAAAAAACGAAAAAACACCGATTTTTTAGTAGTTTTTGCATGGCGCGCTGCGTCTAACAGTTGAAAAGAACATTTGAACTTTTTATATATAATTATGAAGAAGATTTTATTAGCAATGGCCATTACATTGGCAGCAGTGCCTGGCATGCAGGCACAAATCGCGCATGGCGTAACCCGTGCCGACATGGACCTGAGCGTCAAGCCAGGCGACAACTTCTATGAGTATGCAGGTGGCGGATGGATGAAAGCCAACCCCCTGAGCGACCATCCCGAGTACTCCAGCTACGGCATCTGGAACATCCTGGGCGAAGAGAACCAAAAGCGCCTGCGCGACATGTTCCTGGAAATGGGCAGCACCGACCACGAGACGGGCAGCGTTGAGCAAAAGGTCGCCGACCTGTACAAGATGGCGATGGACAGCGACCGCCTGAACCGAGAGGGCGCCAAGCCCCTGGCTCCCGACATGGCCGCCATCAAGGCGTTCAAGAAAAACAACCTCACCCCCTTCCTGGCCAACCAGCACTTGACCAACGGCAATCCGTTCTTTGGCATCGGCGTCGAGACCGACCTCATGAACAGCGACATGAACGTGATGTGGATGAGCGCCGGCACCAGCGGCCTGCCCGACAGGGACTACTACCTGAACACCGACGCCGACAGCAAGAAGCTGCAGGAGGCCTATCGCGAATATCTGGTCAAGATGTTCATGCTCGCCGGCTACAGCAAGAAGGACGCCAAGCGCGCCAGCAAGACCATCTATGACATCGAGTACAAGTTTGCCGAGGCATCGCTGGACCGCGCCGAGGCACGCGACTACACCAAGCTCTACAACGTGCGCACCATCGACCAGCTGCAGAACGATTATCCCGCCATCAACTGGAAACAGTACTTTGAGCTGATGGGCGTGCCCAGCGTCGAATGGGTAATCCTCACCGAGCCCAAGGTGATGGCCGTGGCCAACGAGCTGATGACCAAGCTCAGCGAGCAGCAGATGAAGGACTACTTTGCCGCACAACTCACCAACGCCGCCGGCTACCTGAGCGACGAGTTTGGCGAGACCTCGTTTGACTTCTACGGACGCACACTGAGCGGACAAAAGGAGCGCCAGCCCCGCTGGAAGCGCGCCCTCAACGTGCCCAACGGACTGCTGGGCGAAGCCGTGGGACAGGTGTATGTGAGCAAGTACTTTGCCAACGGCAGCAAGGAAAAGATGCTCAAAATCATCGGCGAGCTGCGCAAATCGCTGGCCAACCACATCGCCAACCTCACCTGGATGAGCGAGCAGACCAAAATCAACGCCCTGGTCAAGCTCAACACCTTCACCGTCAAGATTGGCTATCCCGACAAGTGGCGCGACTACAGCGGCCTGCAAGTGGACCCCGCCAAGAGCCTGTATGAGAACATCAAGGCGGCAACGCTCTACGAGACCCGCCGCAACCTCGACAAGATGGGCAAGCCCGTGGACAAGGACGAATGGGGCATGACGCCGCAGACCATCAATGCCTACTACAACCCCACCACCAACGAGATTTGCTTCCCCGCCGCCATCCTGCAGCCCCCCTTCTTTGATGTCGAGGCCGACGATGCCTGCAACTACGGCGCCATCGGCGTGGTCATCGGCCACGAGATGACACACGGATTTGACGACCAGGGACGCATGTTTGACCACAACGGCAACATGACCGACTGGTGGACCGAGGAGGATGCCTCCAGCTTCAAGGAAGTGACCGAGAAGCTTGCCGACCAGTTCGACCAGATTGTTGTCGTCAAGGACCTGCACGCCAACGGACACCTCACCCTGGGCGAAAACATCGCCGACCAGGGCGGACTGCGCGTCGCCTTTGACGCCTTCAAGACCACCCAGCAGTACCGCGACGGCAACAAGATCGACGGTTTCACCCCCGATCAGCGCTTCTACCTGAGCTATGGCCGCATCTGGGCCGAAAACAACACCGACGAGGCCGAGTACAACCAGACCAAGAGCGACCCCCACTCGCTGGGACGCTACCGTGTCAACGCCACCCTCAGGAACATCGACACGTGGGTTGACGCTTTCGGCGTGAAGGAAGGCGACAAGATGTGGATCGCCCCCGAGGACCGCGCCATCATCTGGTAACCGGCAACCCCCACCCCACACTACAGCACGGGCCCGCGACCATCATAGCCGCAGGCCCGTGCTTTTTCTCCATCGGGCGGGTTGGAACAGCCGGGCTATATCCGAAACAGCCGGGCGGCGTTGTTGTCGGTGGCGGCAGAGACATCCTCTACCGTGACGCCCAGCACTTGGGCCACGCGGTCGCAGATGTGGGGGATGTTGGCGCTCTCGTTGCGCTCGCCGCGGTGCGGCACGGGGGCAAGATAGGGCGAGTCGGTCTCGAGCAGCAGGCGGTCCAGCCCGATGACGGGCAGCAGGTCGGGCACATTGCTCTTCTTGAAGGTGACGATGCCGTTGACGCCAAAGTAAAAGTCGCCCCGCTCGCGGATGCGGCCCACATCGCCGGGCGTGCCCGTGAAACTGTGGAACACGCCGCGCGGCAGCGGGCAGTCCAGATTGTCCATCACCTCGAGCACATCGTCGAGCCCGTCGCGGCAATGGATGATGAAGGGTATGTCCTTGTCGCAGCACCAGCGCAGCTGGATGTCGAGGGCATGCCGCTGCTGTTCGCGCCAGGTCTTGTCCCAATACAGGTCGATGCCGATTTCGCCCACGGCGACAACGGGATAACGGTCGAGCATGGGGCGCATGGCACGGAGCGCCTCGAGGTAGTCGTCGTGGACCTCCTCGGGGTGCAGCCCCACGGTCATCGAGATGTAGCCGGGATATTGCCCGCTCAGCGCCGCCAGGCGCTCCACGCTGTGGAGGTCCTCGTTGGGCAGGATGATGTGGCGCACCCCTGCCGCACGGGCACGGGCAACCACGGCATCGCGGTCGTCGTCAAATGCGTCGCAATAAATATGACTGTGACTGTCTATCATAGTTAGGAGTTCTTTATTTTTGGGGATGTGGTTTTTGTGATGCTGCTGAGGAGCCTTTTCAGGTCGTCATTGTCTTGACAGATTGACGCAAACTCATCATCATTGAGATATTCGGTATCATGCAATAATTCAAGCCAACACCCCGTTTCACAACATTCCTTGTAGGAGATATACATCTTGGAGAGGAATTCCTTTTTGCTGATCGCAGCCTGGGCCTCAACCATATTGGCTCCAATGCTTGTCCCGCTGCGCAGCAGTTGCTTTGAGAGGACATATTCAGCTTTCTCGTTACTCAGATAGCGACACAAGTTCACAATTCTGACCGCAAACAACTTGCTTTTTTCCTTAACAACACTTTCCATGCCAACTCCTCACTCCTAACTAATAACTGCGTCCTGCAAGTTTGTTGGCCAGAGCGATAAAGGCATCGCGGTCCTCGTCGCTCATGTTCACGCGCTTGAAGGCCTCGATGGCGCGGCCGTTATAGCCGGCAATGGCGTCCTGTGCCATCTGACGCACGCCCAGGCGCTCATAGATGGCGGTCACGGCCGCCACCTTGTCGGTGCGGCTGGCAAACTTGTCGTTGAGCCAATGGCGCAGCTCGTCGGCATCGTCGCCCCGGGCCAGCAGCATGGCATTGATGAGCAGATAGGTCTTCTTGTTGTTCATGATGTCGCCGCCAATTTCCTTGCCAAAGGTGGCGGGGTCGCCCCACACGTCGAGCATGTCGTCCATGAGCTGGAACGCCAGGCCCATGTTCTCGCCCGCCTCGTAGAGTGTGTCGGCATAGGCGGCTGACGCGCCGGCAACGAGGGCGCCCGTCTTGAGGGCGCATCCCAGCAGCACCGAGGTCTTGAGGCGAATCATGTTGATGTACTCGTCGGCGGTGACATCGTTGCGCACCTCAAAGTCCATGTCCCACTGCTGGCCCTCATAAATCTCGATGGCCGTGGTGTTGAACAGGTCCATCACCGGCTGCATGCCCGTGCGGGCAATATATTGGGTGGCGATGGTAAGCATCGTGTCGCCGCTCAGGATGGCGGTGTTGTCGTTCCAGCGGCGGTGCACGGTGGGCTTGCCGCGGCGCACGTCGGCAGCGTCCATCACGTCGTCGTGCAGCAGGGTGAAGTTGTGGAACATCTCCAGTCCCAGCGCGGCATCGACGGCCTTGCTGCTGTCGCCGCCCATGGCGTCGCATGCCATCATCGTCAGCACGGGGCGGATGCGCTTGCCGCCCAGCGCCATGTGATAGGCAATGGGTTCATAGAGCTGGCGAGGCGTGGAAGGATATGGGATGTCGGCGATGGCCCGGTTGATGGTGTCGAGGTATTCTTGGTAGGTCTTCATCTTTATGAAATACATGTTTCGTTATTGTCCTGTGGCTTGTTTCACGCCCGCATTGTAGGCCTGCTCAAAGGCCTTAAACTCCTGGGGCGTGTAGATTCCGCGCAGTTCCTCGATGCGGTCGTTGATGTCGTCAAGGTCGGCACCCGGCTGGCGGGCATCGCGGGCCAGCGCCGCGCCCAGCGCCGCAGGGCGTGAGGCCTGGGCATAGACACACATCTGCTCATGCAGCGAGAAGCCGTCAACAATCGCCTGCATCGTGCTGTCAAACACCGCCACCGACGACTCACGGCCCACCGCATTGCACAGCCAGTGAATGAGTTGCAGATAGTCGGCCGCCGAGTCGGTGTCAAACTCGCGCACCCTCAACAGCTCCATCATGGGCGGCACCTTGAGTTGCGCCAGCTCCCTGGGCGACAGCACAATCACATGGGCAGCCTGGGTGAGCGAGTCGCGGCCGTCGCCAAGCAGCACACCGGCAAAGGCACGGTTGGCGGCCTTGCGCTCCCACGGCCAGGTGAGGCTGTCGGCGCGCATCGCGTCAAATTGTTTCACCACGCGGCGCATCGCCGCAGTATCGCCCCAGGCGGCAAGAAAATCCTTGCCTGCGGCCTCGCCGCGCCTGTCGGCCTCGCCGCATGCGGTGAGCAGCAGCATCACGGCAATCAATATCAACGGCAGTCTTTTCATTCTTCTTCAACATCAGGGAACATGTTGTCATACAATGCTTTGTCTTTCTGCTTGAGATAAGCCTTAAACGCCTCGTCAAAGGCCCTCACAGCCGCCGAGTCACGCTTGATGGCATACACGCCCTGCTTGGACTTGGCGTCCAGCACGGCGCTTTCCATCGCCATGGTGTCGGTGCGGTCGGTGGCAATCAGCGCCGCCGCGGCATGCTCGCCGTCGGCACGCGCCTGGGCATCGAGGGGCGACTTCTTCTCGCCGCATCCCGCACACAGCGCCAGCGCGACGGCCAATATCGGTATCAAATGCTTCATTGCTTCAAAACTTTTTGCAAACTTACAAAAAAATAGCGCATGGCGAGCCAAGATGTTCCAAGAATTTTATTTCAAGACAACAATGGGCGATATTTTTCCATTTCTCGCAAGAAATATTTACCTTTGTACCCACAATCGACAATATGGCAATTTTATCATGACACGCAAGAGAATCACCATCGCCATCGACGGATTTTCCTCGACGGGCAAAAGCACAATGGCCAAGTCGCTTGCCAAGCGCATCGGCTATGCCTATGTTGACACCGGCGCCATGTACCGCGCCGTGACGCTGTTCGCCCTGCGCAACAAGCTCATCGGCCGCGGCAAGGTCGATGAAGCCGCGCTCAAGCAGCACTTGAAGGCCGGCGACATCGCCGTCACCTTCAGCGCCGCCAAGGACGGCAGAAACGTGACCCTGCTCAACGGCAGGAACGTGGAGCGCTACATCCGCAGCATGCGCGTGAGCAACGTGGTGAGCATCATCGCGGCCATCGGCTTTGTGCGCAAGGCCATGGTCAAGCAGCAGCAGGCCATGGGCAAGGACAAGGGCGTGGTGATGGACGGCCGCGACATCGGCACCGTCGTCTTCCCCGACGCCGAGATGAAGGTGTTTGCCACCGCCAGCGCCCAAGTGAGGGCCCAGCGGCGCTTTGACGAACTGCGCGCCAAGGGCGACAACGACACCACGCTGGAAGAAGTGCTGGCCAACGTCAACGAGCGCGACCGCATCGACAGCACCCGCAAGGAGAGCCCCCTGCGCCAGGCCGACGATGCCGTGGTGCTCGACAATTCGCACATGACAGTAGCACAACAAGACGAGTGGCTCTATAACCTGTATCTGGAACGAAGCAGGAGTTAGGAGTTAGGAATTATGGCGGTTATTGAGATTGACAACGGTTCGGGATTCTGCTTCGGGGTGACCACGGCCATCAGCAAGGCCGAGGAGGAACTCAACAGCACGGGCCACCTCTACTGCCTGGGCGACATCGTGCACAACACCGGCGAGGTGGAACGCCTGGCCAGCCAGGGCCTTGAAACCATCACCCACGAGCAGCTCGAGCAGCTGCACGACGTCAAGGTGCTGCTGCGCGCCCACGGCGAGCCGCCCGAGACCTACGAGACCGCCCGCCGCAACCGCATCGAAATCATCGACGCCACTTGTCCTGTGGTGCTCAAACTGCAACAACGCATCCACGCCTCGTTTAACGACAACAGCGGCGGCGACATGCCCCAGATTGTCATCTACGGCAAGCGAGGACATGCCGAGGTGCTGGGACTGGTGGGACAAACCCGCGGCCACGCCACCGTCATCGAGAACATTGACGAGATAGACAAGATAGACTTCACGCGCGACATCTGCCTCTACTCACAGACTACCAAGAGCGTGCAGGAGTTTGGCCGCATCGTCGAGGAAATCCAGCGCCGCATCCAGCCCGGTGTCACCTTCCGCAGCTTTGACACCATCTGCCGCTCGGTGGCCAACCGCATTCCCAGCATCCGCGACTTTGCCCGGCGCCACGAGCTCATCCTCTTTGTGAGCGGCGCCAAGAGCAGCAACGGCCGCATCCTGTTTGCCGAGTGCCTCGCCGCCAACCCCGACTCGCACCTCATCAGCAACGAGAGCGACATCGACCCGCAATGGCTCGCCGGCAAGGAGCGCATCGGCATCTGCGGCGCCACCTCCACGCCGCGATGGCTCATGAACCAGGTGAGCGACGCCGTGCAGCGCCTCACCACAGGGCAGCAGACACACCAACGCCACAATGATTAAGCCAACATCATCAATATGACCAAAAAAAATCTCATCATCGTCATCGTCCTGCTTGTCATCATCGACCTGGTGGCGGCCGCCTGGTACATGGTGCAGCGCAACGAGTCCAACACCAAGAGCCAAGACCTGTTCGAACAGTTCGAGGACGAAGTCACCAACGCCGACAACGCCGACGCCCCGTCGGGCACGTCACAGGCCGACGAGTTTGACAAGATACAGCACCGCTCCAGCTACTTCACGGCCAAGGCACCCGCCCACTATGGCGACGTCTCGTCGTACTACACCAGCACCAAGCATGTGAAGGTCATCTGGCCCAAGTCGGTCAACGGCAACGACAATCCCGTCAACCTCACCAACCAGCTCATCAAGAGCGCCTTTGGCAACAACCATTCGACGCTCAAGGACGCCTGCGATGCCTACCTGAAGGTGCCCCAGTTCAACAAGCCCATTGGCGACAGTTACCGCACCCTCAACGATGCGCCCAACGTCTTCCCCATCTACAGCAACGTGACACAGGTGCTCGTCTATCCCTACATGACCTCCAAGCGCATCCTGGTCATGGAAATCGACAAGAGCCAATACAACGGCGCCACCACTGCCCAGGGCTGCTCCTATGTGAACTACGACCGCCAGCGACAGCGCGTCATCAACGCCAGCGACATCCTGGACCAGAGCAAAATCAACAAGGTGCTCGACGCCATCAACGACAAGATTGACAAGCTCAACAAGGAGCGCAGCGACGCCGACCGCCTGTCGCACGCCATCAATGTGCCCGTCGAGCTGTGCTGCAGCAAGGAAGGCATCATCTTTGAGTTCCAAAGCGGCACGCTGAGCAAAGGCCGCTATGAGGTGCTCGTGGACTATGACGACCTTGACGACTGCTTCACCGACGAGTTTGAGAAAATCGCCGATGACAACGATAGCTACTCGCTCTACGGCGAGAAACTCTCGCCCGAGGGGCTGCACTACGATGTCGCCAAGGCCAAAGCCAGCGTCCGCGCCGAGCGCACCAAAGCCGCCGGCACGGCCAGGAGAAACAAAACCTCAAAACGCAATTACCAACGCTGGTAACCGCCACATTACTGCCAAGGGGAGGCCGACTGCTGCCACCCATGCGGGCCTAAAGCCCCCCACGATTTACCCATCTTCCTCCTCGAGCAGGCACCGCAACCGCCTGCTCGTCATTGCCGCTTGCGGATACTGACGGCTGCGCCGCCGCCAGGGGCGAGGTGGAGGTCGAGGGCCATGGTGTTGTCAACGGTGAGGCGGCGAATGGTCATGGGATAGGGATTGTCGCGGTAGTCGGCGCCGGGGCCGTCCTCATAGATGATGGCGTCGTAGGCGGCGCCGTCGCTCAGGAAGTCGAGCGCCAGCGTCAGGTCACGCGCCTGGCCGTCGGTCACGCTGCCCACATACCAGTTGTCGGCACCGCGCTCCTGGCGCACACAGGTAACGTACTGCCCCATGGCGGCGTGCGGCACGAGGGTGCGCTCCCAGTTGGCGGGCACCTCCTCGATGAAGGCAAACGCGGGCTGGTGCTCATAGTTCTGGATTTCGTCGGCCGCCATGTGAGCGGGACTGTAAATCACCACATACTCGGCCAGCTGGTGGGCCAGCGTGGTTTGGGGGCGCGTGCCGGGCACGGCCTCGTTGTCATAGTTGAAGATGCCGGGCGTGAAGTCCATGGGACCGCCCAGGCCGCGGGTAAACGGCAGGATGCACTCGTGGTATGGCGGATTGCCGCCGGCACGGTCAAAGGCGTTGTACTCCTGCCCGCGCATGCTCTCGGTGCCGATGAGGTTGGGCCAGGTGCGCTGCAGGCCCGAGGGCATGGCGCCCTCGTGGTTGTCAATCATGAGGTGGTGGCGCGCCGCCGTCTCAATCACCTTGCGAAAGTGGCGTATGCCCCACTGCGAGTGCTGCAGCTCGCCGTTGTAGAAGCGGGGATTGACATAGCCGGTCTTCACCGTGTTGATGCCCAGCGACTCATAGAGCGTGTAGGCGTCCTCGAGCTGGTTTTCATAGTTTTGGGCGGCGCCCCCCGTCTCGTTGTGGGCGACGATGCGCACGCCGCGCTCGGCGGCATAGCGGCACAGGCCCTCGAGGTCATAGTCGGGATAGGCCTTGGTGAAACTAAAGCCGTCGCCGTGCCTGGTCCAATCGCAGTCCCAGCCCCAGTTCCAGCCCTCGACCAGCACGCCGCCCATGCCGTGGCGCGCGGCAAAGTCGATGTAACGCTTGGCGTTGCCGGTGGTGGCGCCGTGGCGGTCGCCCTGTGCCCAGGTCCAGCGCTGTTTTTGCAGCGCCCACCAGATGCCCACATATTTGGTGGGCCGTATCCACGATGTATCCTCGATCTGGCACGGGTCGTTCAGGTTGAGCGCCATGCGCGAGAGCAGGATGTCGGCCGCCGTGCGGCCAATGATGACGGCGCGCCACGGGGTGACGCGGGTGGCGCTCACGCGCACCTTGTCGCCGTTTTGCCACGGCACGAGCGCCGCCGTCAGCGTGGTGCCGCGCGCCGCCAGGTTCATCGTCGAGTAGTCGGTGAGGTTGGCCTCCATGATGGCCAGGCACAGCGTGTCGTTGACCTCGATGGCCACGGGAGCGGCAATGCTGTCCTTGCGGCTCACCAGGTCGCGGGTGTAGATGCCCTCGTAGTATGGCGTCAGGGCGGGGATGGACCACGCCTGGGCATCGACGGGCAGGGCGAACTGCGTGGCCTCGTCCATGATGACAAACTCCTTGAGACCCGCCTGCTCGGGGAACTCATAGCGCAGGGCCATGCCGTCGTCAAAGGCCCTGATGACGACACCGAGCGTGCGGCGCGCGCCGTGCCGCTCACGCAGGGCGACCTTGAGCTCGTTGTAGCGGTTGCGCACCTGGGCGTCCTCGCCCCAGGGCTGGGTCCACGTCTCGTCGTGCGACGTGCGCGAGGTGCCCGCCATCTTGAAGTCGTCCTTGAACGGGCCGCTGTCGAGCACAAAACCTAACGCCGAGCGGCCGAGGACCGCCGCGCCGCCGCGCGTCACCTGGTACCACGCGGCACCGCCATCCACACCAACCGTCACGGTAACGGCACCGCCGGGCGAACTCACGCTGGCGGTCTTGCCTGCCGCCGACAGCGACAGGAGCACTAAAAGCATTGCAACTATTTTCTTCATATTCGTCTGATTTTCTTGGGAATTCTTACTGTTTGCCTCAAACAGCGTTACTGGTTGCAAAGTTAGACTTTTGAGACGACTTCCACAAATTCCCCGCCACGATTTTTAGAACAACGCCAAAAACTCAAGGCGGGGCAGCCCAATACTCGAAAGTTTTTTGTAATTTTGCAACATGTTTGCGGTTGTGCCGCAATGTAACGATTCATGATTTATAGTTAACGAGGCATTCGCGATTGAGCGGCTTCGCATTCAATATCGACAGGGAAAATGAACAGATTTGTTGAACTGATACCGCGGCAGCGCGCCAAGTATGGCGAGCGCGAGGCGTTGCGGTTCCGCAATCATGCCACCGACACATGGGAGTCAATATCGTGGATTGACTTTGCCGCCACGATAGACCGCGCGGCAGGGGCACTGCTGGCGAGCGGCGTGGAGCCCCAGGGCCGCGTGTGCATCTTCACCCACAACTGTCCCGAGGTGCTGGTCGCCCACTTTGCCGCATTCTACAACCGCGCCATCCCCGTCCCCATCTATGCCACGAGCAGCAAGGACGAGGCGGCCTACATCGTCAACGACGCCGGCGCCACCATACTGTTTGCCGGCAACCAGGAGCAATACAACATCGCGCGGCAGGCCATGCGGCAATGCCCGTCACTCAAGTTCATCGTCACCCTCCACCCCGCCGTCGTGCGCGACGACGACGACAAGACAACGCTCACATGGAGCGAGTTTCTCGCTACCGGCGACAAGCTGGGCTTGGACATGACCAGTGAAATCGAGGCCCGCAAGCAGGCAGGCACCGACGACGACACGATGTACCTCATCTACACCTCGGGCACCACCGGCATGCCCAAGGGCGTGATGCTCACCCACAGCAACTTCAACGCCGCGATGGACGCCCACACCGAGCGCATCAAGTGCATCGACGACAGCACCGACGTGTCGCTGAGTTTCCTGCCATTTAGCCATGTGTTTGAACTGGGATGGACCATGGTGTGCCTGATTACCGGCATCCGCGTGGCCATCAACTACGACCCCAAGGAAATACAGCGCGCCGTCAAGGAGGTGCAGCCCAACTACATGTGCAGCGTGCCGCGTTTTTGGGAGAAGGTATATACCGCTGTCAACGACAACCTGCAGCACGCCAAGCCCGTGGTGCGCATGATGGTCAAACAGGCCCTGCGCATCGGCAAGGCGCGCAACCTGAGCCATGCACGACTGGGCAAAAAGGCGCCAGCGCTGGTCGAGAAGCAGTACCAGTACTTCGAGACAAAGGTTTACAGCAAGCTGCGCAACGCCATCGGCATCCCCGAGGGCAAGTTCTTCCCCACCGCCGGCGCCATGCTCAGCGACAACATCACCGAGTTCATGCACGCCCTGGGCATCAACATTGTCATTGGCTACGGACTGAGCGAGACCAACGCCTCGGTGAGTTTCTTCCATCCCGACGGCAACTGGACCATCGGCACCGTGGGCACCCCCATCTCGAGCATCGAAGTCAAAATCGGTGAACAAAACGAGATTCTGGTCAAGGGTCCGACCGTGATGAAGGGCTACTACAACAAGCCCGAGGAGACCGCCAGGGCCATCGATGCCGACGGATGGCTCCACACCGGCGACTGCGGCGAGATTGCTCCAACGGGCGAAATCATTCTCACCGAGCGCCTCAAGGACCTGTACAAGACCAGCAACGGCAAGTACATCGCCCCACAGGTGCTCGAGACCATGCTCGGCCAGGACAAGTTCATCGAGCAGGTGGCCGTGATTGGCGACGGACGCAAATATGTGTCGGCGCTCATCGTGCCCGACTATGACCTGCTCAAGGCCTATGCGGCCAAGAAGGGCATCAACGCCCACAGCGTGGAAGCGCTGGTGAACGACCCCGACATCCACAAGATGATCGAGGCGCGCATCAACGACTACCAGAAGGGCCTTGCCAGCTATGAGCAAATCAAGCGGTTTGTGCTGCTGCCCAGGGCCTTCTCGATGGAGGCCGGCGAACTCACCAACACACTCAAGATCAAGCGCGCCGTCATCAACAAGCGCTACGCGCCCCTCATCGACGCGATGTATGCCGCCGACTTCCGCAAGAAGAAAGATTCAAACAACTGACTACAATAATAAATGATCACACAAGAACAACTCAAGGAATTACAGCAGCGCAAGGACGACTTGAAGCGCTATCTCGACATCGACAACAAGAAAATCGAGGTCGAGGAAGAGGAACTGCGCACCCATGTGCCCGACTTCTGGCAGGACCAGAAGGCCGCCGAGAAGCAGATGAAGAAAATCAAGCAGCTGCGCAACTGGATCAACGACTGCGAAGCCGTGGAACTCGCCGTTGACGAGGTGGCCACGGGATTTGACTTCGTCAAGGAGGGCCTCGTCGAGGAGGAGGAGCTCGACAGCCTGTACAGCAAGGCAATGGCCTCGCTCGAGAAACTCGAACTGCGCAACATGCTGCGCCACGACGAGGACAAGATGGACGCCATTCTCAAAATTAACTCGGGCGCCGGCGGCACCGAGAGCCAGGACTGGGCCTCGATGCTCATGCGCATGTACCTGCGATGGTGCGAGCGCCACGGCTACAAGACCGCCATCGAGCACATCATCGACGGCGACGAGGCGGGCATCAAGAGCGTGACCATCAGCATCGAGGGAGACTTCTCTTACGGCTACCTCAAGAGCGAGAACGGCGTGCACCGCCTGGTGCGCGTGTCGCCCTACAACGCCCAGGGCAAGCGCATGACCTCGTTTGCCTCGGTATTCGTCACCCCGCTGGTCGACGACACCATCGAGATTACCCTCGACCCCGCGCGCATCTCGTGGGACACCTTCCGCAGCGGCGGCGCCGGAGGCCAGAACGTCAACAAGGTCGAGTCCGGCGTGCGCGTGCGATACCAGTATAAAGACCCCTACACGGGCGAGGAGGAGGAAATCCTCGTCGAGAACACCGAGACGCGCGACCAGCCCAAGAACCGCGAGAACGCCCTGCGCAACCTGCGCTCCATACTCTACAACAAGGAGTTGCAGCACCGGCAGGAAGAGCAGCGCAAGGTGGAGGACAGCAAGAAGAAAATCGAATGGGGCAGCCAGATTCGCAGCTATGTGTTTGACGACCGCCGCGTCAAGGACCACCGCACCAACCACCAGACCAGCGACGTGGGCGGCGTGATGGACGGCGACATCGACGAGTTCATCAAGGCCTACCTCATGGAGTTTGCCGAGGATTAACCGACTTTTTTCAGGCTCAAAGCGATGATGGAACAACTGACAGTGGTCAAAGTGAGCGGCAAGATTGTGGAGAAGCCCGAGGCGCTCCGCTCGTTCATCAAGGCGTTTGCCGCCATCAAGGGCAGGCGGCTGCTCATCTTCAGCGGCACCAACCTGGCATCAGAAATCGGCGGCAAGCTGGGCGTGAAGACCAAACTCATCAACGAGCGCCCCGTCGTTGACCCGGGCACACTGCGACTGCTCACGATGGTCTATGGCGGCCTGGTCAACCACCAGCTGGTGGCCCACCTGCATGCCAACAAGGTCAACGCCATCGGCGTCACCGGCGTGGACATGGACCTGGTCACCAGCGTCAAGCTGCCCGACGGCAAACTGGGCAGCACGGGACAGGTGCGACGCGTCAACACCGAGGGATTTGCCCGCCTGCTCGACAGCGGCGTGGTGCCGGTGCTCGCACCCATCACCCACGACGGCCGCGGCAACCTGCTGTTCAACGAGACCGACGCCATGGCCGCCGAGATTGCCAAGGCGTTTGCCCTGCGCTACAACGTGCGCCTGATTTACTGCTTCGAGAAAAACGGCGTGCTGCTCAACCCCCACGACGGCGACAGCGTGGTGCCCATGCTGCGGCGCACACAGTACAAGGCCCTGCGCGACATGGACATCATCAAGGACTGGTTTGTCAACAAGCTCGACAACGCCTTCTCGGCCATCGACCACGGCGTCAAGGAGGTCATCATCACCAGCGCCGCCCAGCTCGGCAACCCCGACAAGGGCACTCACATCATGTAATATCAAAACGACTAACTAAAGAGACATAACTACTACTATGAAAGTTGCGATTGTTGGCGCCAGCGGCGCAGTGGGACAGGAATTCATGCGTGTCCTCGATGAGCAAAATTTCCCCGTCAGCGAACTCGTGCTCTTTGGCTCGGAGCGCAGCGCGGGACGCATTTTCACCTTCCGCGGCAAGGACCATGTGGTCAAACTCCTCCAGCACAACGATGACTTCAAGGACATCGACGTGGCATTTGTCGCCATGGGCGCAGGGCCCGCCATCGAGTTTGCACCCACCATCACCAGGCACGGCTGCATCATGATCGACAACAGCAGCGCCTTCCGCATGGACGACGACGTGCCCCTGGTCGTCCCCGAAGTCAACGGCGACGACGCCCTCGTCACCCCGCGCAACATCATCGCCAACCCCAACTGCTCCACCATCATCATGGTGGTCGCACTCAAGCCCCTCGACAACATCTCGCACATCAAGAACGTGCAGGTGGCCACCTACCAGGCCGCCAGCGGCGCCGGGCTCGAGGCGATGTACGAACTCGCCCTCCAGGCCAGCGAGGTCGCCGTGGGCAAGGAACAGCTCACCGTGCGGCACTTCCAGCACGAACTGGCCTACAACGTGATTCCCCACATCGACATCTTCCAAGACAATGACTACACCCGCGAGGAGATGAAGATGGTGAAAGAGACCTGCAAAATCATGCACAGCGACATACGCGTGAGCGCCACCTGCGTCCGCGTGCCCGTCATGCGCGCCCACAGCGAGGCCGTGTGGATCGAGTGCGAGCAGCCCATCACCCCCGAGGAGGCCCGCGCCGCCCTCCAGCTCGCCCCAGGCATCGTGGTGGTGGACGAGCCGCGCAACAACCGCTACCCCATGCCCATCGACTGCACCGGCAAGGACCCCGTCTATGTGGGCCGCATCCGCGTCGATACCAGCAGCGACAACGGGCTCACCTTCTGGGTATGCGGCGACCAAATCAAGAAAGGCGCCGCCCTCAACGCCGTGCAGATCGCCCAATACCTCCTCGCCCACAAGAAGAAGGCTTAACCCCACCCCCGCCACGGCAACGCAAACGGGATAGAACCATCCCTCCCCCATGAGCACTAATGAGGGCGCATCAACGACGCGCCCTCATTTTTCAACTCTATGACTTCTCTATTATTTTCCTTAGGGATTGAGGAAATCAATAATGGGCTTCTTGCTATTTGCGGGCAAATCGGTCTTAAGAATTTCATATCTGGAAATTCCTATCGCCTTAAACCAGTCACTAATCGCAGATTCCATTTTGGCAAAATCAGTTACGGGGTCAGGATTAAGCTCGACTACGAGAACTTCAAGATTTGATATCTTCCCCGCAATTGGAGTTAATGTGTAGCCTTGGGCCAGTGTAGTCTTGGTGATGTAAGTGGCTTGTTTATTCGCTTTGTCCTCCACAAGATTGTCCTTATGATAAATGTAACCATCAGTGATGATGACAAGGACATTACGATAACCTTTCATTACGCATGTCTTTTGCGCCTGAGTGTTAAAGAACCCCCAAATATCACTCCCAATAAAATTTCCGTCCGCTAATGCGGCGTCATAAATGGTTTTCAGACCGTCATTGAAATTTTTTGTCAGCTGACCAGCGGCAGCCTGTTTTTCTTTAATTTGAGCCTTATCAAAATCGGCAAAATTCACATCAAGTTTTTCGGCTGTTGTCGCAATGCCCGGTCCCGTGGGAACAGGATAAAAGAACACCTTAATGTGGTCCTTGTTGAATCTGATTTTTTTGGCAAACGCATTTTGTGAAACAAAATCCGTAATAATTCGCACAATCGCCGTGTCCTTTTCTAAACCTCTCATACCATAGGATTCCTTAACAATTCGATCACTCAAATCTACAAAAACCGATATGTTCAGAGGTAGGCTTATGTCGGTAGTGTCTCTTCGGCAGCATCCGCCGCCTCCGCCGTCTTTGCAACCAGGACAGCTAGAAAACAAACAGCCAATGATTGCAACTGCAATAATAATGAAGAAGATTTTTTTGTTCATAGCATTACTTTATTTTTTGTTCATCTAATGCGGATAATACACTATTCAGTTGAGACTCGGCATCTGTTTGATCAGCCGCCGACATGCCCATTAATGTCATATAACTAATCCAGCCTGCAAAGAAATCATTCAAAGCCTTTCGAATAGTAGCGAGATCGTAAACAACAGTCTCTCGCAGTTTAGCTTCCAGACTTTTATTTTCGTTCTCGAGGTTTGTTATGATGTCATTGCATCCATTGATGGCATCTTGCTTAATGTTGATTTTGTCTCTCTCCGCAGCTATATCTTGCTCAAGAAGCTTGATTGTCGTTGCTCCTTCTTTCATTTCAGCATAAGAGTCAATGGTAAAATCAAACACAAGTCCCCATATCACATAGGCAATAAAACCAGCAAAGATCACAATCCAGAAATCAGGTTCATTGAAAGCCATTGACATTGTTAAAATCGCAGGGTCTTCGGGACCTGCCGGTGAGTACATTTGAGAAGCTATGCCATAAGCAATCAGCGCATCAAATATAAATGTGATCATATATAGAACGCCTATCTTAATGTACTTTATTGCTCCTTGCTTGCGTGAATATTGATGAACAAGAAATCCCAGTCCCAAGAAAACCACTGGCAGAAGAAGAATCAGCAGAAATTCCACTATAGATGTAGCCCATGCATCTCTAAATGCATATGGATAAAATATGGCATCACCAATCCCCATTGTACTGCTGTCTCTGAAAAATGCCGAATAAGTTGCAGAACTGTAGAATACAAATAGGTAGAGTGCCAAGAAAACACAAATAGCAGCACCAATCCAAAAATGAACAGTTGCAAGCAGCCGTTTCTCCCCGCCGCCTTCTTTTATGCGATTTATCTCACTTTGTTTTTCAGCAATTGTGTTATTGATGTCGTCAATAGCCTGCTTTAATACCTCTATCTTATTTTGTTCACGGTCAATATTGTTTTTATTGACATCGATTTGTGCTTGAATCTTTGCTTTTCTTGCGGCTTGCATTGCTTCATCGCCCAACTGTTCGGCCTTATTCACGTCCACAACAACATTCAACGCTGGCGTCAAAGCAGTTGAAGAGGCCTTTGTTTCGCCTGCACGTTGTGCGCCCCACTGCTGATAAGTCAGTCCTTCTGGTCTTCCATGATGTGAGGTTGCGCCTGACATGGGTGTCGTCACGGGCACATTGACAGTTTGACTGATGTCTGTTTTCGTCTTAAAAATATCTTTAAGCCCCATAGTTCAATGATTTAGTTGTTATTAATTTCCATAATTACGTCTTCAATAGGCGTTTCTACCTTAGCCTTTTCTAACAAGAATTCAACGATTTCATCAAGATTCTCATCCAGGAACCTCAAACGCTTAGCCGTTTGTTTCAGCAATTCGCGTTCAGGCTCAACTACTTTACCGTCAGCCCAAGCAATAACCGCCAATTGACAAAGGAAACGTATCTTTTCGTTAATTTCCACAGGCGTGTAGAGTTCTACTTTGCTGTTGATGATAGCATCGTTAATCTCGTCATTAGTCAAACCATAGTCTCTACCAATCTGATAAAGTGCTTCCATTTCTCTTGGGTCTGTTTCATTATCGGCCACAACCATTGAGTACAACCCCAAAAACAATTGTTTAAAACTTTCTTTCATACACTTAGTATTTTATGTTAATAATATTTTGATATCAAATCCTAAATGACAGTATTCCAATTACTTGTCTAAATAACGCAAAAACGCAGGCCTCCACTTCTACCCGTCCGCTGTTTGGGCCCTGAGAAAGCCTTGTGTGTGAACGTGTAGAGTGTCTGCCTACGCCTGTATGTAGCACATGCTTCCGGTAAAGTGTGCCTTGAGGATATGACATACCCTCATGTGCACACCCCGGGATACAAATGTTGCATACCCGTAGCATTCACTTCAGACATTGTTCTTGACACACATTTGAGTTTCTCAGGTTCAAACAGCCACAGAACAAAGCATCAATGACGCTTTTACATTATGTAGTGTCCCACCCTGCCGCACATCCTACTTTTAGGATGCCGCGGCGCAGGCTACGACGTTGCAAATATACACATTTTTCGCAAAAATAAAAAACATCTCGCCATAAAAATAGTTCAAATTGGGCATTGTGGACTCAATTTGCTCGACGCGGTTGGCGGCCATTGAACAATGAGGCCTCCGCTGCGGTGCGGAAGCCTCATTTTGTTTTTTTGCTTTCAACAGGACGGTTTTATTTTCCCGACAGGATGATGTCGGCCACGGCGTTGACGTCGCCGATGTTGACCTCGCCGTCGCCGTTGACGTCGTTGGCGCGGCTGACAGTGCTGCCCGACATGATGACGTCGATCAACTCGTTGATGTCGGCAATGTTGACCTCAAGGTCGCCGTTGACATCGCCCCTGGGGCCATGCGGCAACTGCGCGTCGGGGTGAAAGTCGATGCCGCCTGAAACCTCGGTCGAGGTCTCGCCCAACCAACCGCAATACTGGTTGACGGCGGTGTAAATCCTGATGAAGTCGATGTGGTCGAGATTGACATGGTTGCCGTTTTCGTCAACAGCCCAATCAATTTTGAACCCGGGATTGTAACCTTCTTGTCCGGGCAGATGATCGGGATTGTTGGGTAAATTATCCACATATCCCCAGTCAAAGAATTGCTGAACAAAGTAAGAACTGCCGCCGCTGCCAATATCCGTTGCATTGCAACGCAGTTTGGTGCCCGAAAATGTGAGTTCCTCCTCACTTTGCAGCCATTGGGGCCAATAAGACTGGCTGTGGAAGGTGTTGCGGCTCATATAACCGCTGACGCTGTCGGGGTTGACATCGTTGCTGGTCCAGCGGATGTAACTGGTGTCGTTCAACGCGGGGTTGACGGGGCTGGGCGTGCGCGTCTTGCCCTCGTCGGGGCGGTAATAGGTTATGGTATAAGCGTGCTGCGTCGTGGGGTGGTCGTACTCGCTGCCCGCAAGCTCATACCAACGGTCGCCGTCGCCGGGAATGCCGTCGCCATCGGCATCAACGCCCACCATGACAATAGCTGGCTCGCTGCTGCCACCGTTGCCGCCTCCGGCATCGACAAACGCATTGCCCCAGATGTCAAAGTCCCAAGTGTGCATATTGACCACGGGGTGGTCAAAACCAACAGTGACATAGCCGCCATAACCACCGAGCGTAATCATGCCGCCCGCCCAAACGGTATCGACACGGGTATAGGTCTCACCGTGGATGGTCTGCACGGTGGTGTCGACGCGGCCGCACAGGCTGACGCGACAACGCGCCAACACACTATCGACAGGTTCCCCTGCCCTATACACGGGCATAGTGTTGACAAACTGGCCCGGTGCAGGGCGATAGTCATAGACACGAGTGAGCCAGGGATGGTTGGCCAACGCAACTGTTGCCGATATCAGCGCCAGCATTAAGATGGCAAAGTGTCTGAATTTATTCATATTGGTTCTATTGTTCATTGATGTTGGTACCTAAAAAACAAAAGTGCGCGGGAATGTCGCCCGTGCGGACATCCCACTTGCGCTTGCCGTCGGGGCCGAAGCAGTAGAGGCGGCCCGGGGTGACATGGTCCTTGGCATCGGTGACATAGATGTCGCGGGTGATGGGATTGACGGCGACGCCATAGGGGGTGGCGATTTGGCTATCGGTCCCGTCGGTGATAAAACTGCTGCTCACATGCTTGCGCGTCAGCGTGTTGACAACGGCAAACGAGCGCACATTCTCCATAGTGACATAACTGAACTCGTTGCCCACGATGTAAAGGGAGTCACCCACGAGCCACATGTCGCTCACGCGGCAATCGATGCTGTCGATGAGTTGCTGCTTGCGGGTGTCATAAGCATACAATTTGCTCTGCTCGGTGTAATAATCGCCGCGCGAGGTAACCCACAGCACACCGCGGGAGTCGGACTTGACCTGGCGCAGGTTGATGGCAACGGGGATGCGGCGTTCTTCCTTGAATGTGCCGAGGTCGATGACCGAGAGGGTGTTCTCGTAGTTGGGCACCATGTAACCGCCTGAGTTTGCGACATATATCTTACCGTTGACGATTTCCAGTTCATCGGGCTGGAAACCCACCAGGCAGGTGTCCACAACCTGCATGGTGACGGTGTCGATTTTGGCCACATAGCCGCGCTGCTCGTAGTCGGGGGTGATCTGCACCGGGCCGGCGTAACTGGTCACATAGGCGTAGCCGCCCATAAAGCGGATGTGGCGGCAGTTGGGGATGTTGATCTGATATTTCTTTTTGCAAGTGTACTTGTCGAGGACATCAACCTTGTTGGAACAGTTGATGACGCAAAAGAGGTTGCTGCCGTAGATGCCCAGGTCGTTGCCCACATCGCCCATCTCCTTGGGGACATTGGGGTTGGCGTAGGAAAAGATGTTGCGGATGTACTCGCCCGCGGCATAGTCGTAGTAGTCGAGGGTAGCCTTGTTCCAGCCCATGTTGCCCTCGCACAGGAGGTAAAAGCCCTCGATGGCGTTGAACACGGGCTGTGAGACGGGCACATGCTCGGGGAGGAAGATGACCTCGTCCTCGCGGCAGCCCGAGAACAAGACGAGTGCCGTCAAGTTCATAATCAATGCTATGTGGTTGAGCGTCTTCATCAAAAGTCAAATTTGAGGATGAGTTTGTAGTTGCGGCCGGGCATGGGATAGTTGAGAATCACATCGTACTGCTGGTTGAAGAGGTTGTTGACCTCGGCCGTGACCTTGAGCGCGGCGGCGCCCAGCGCAAAGCGGTAGCCCGCCGAGAGGTCGTGGGTGTACCAGGGCTGCTCGTGGTTCTCGCGGGTGTTGGCGCTGGTGTGATAGCGCTCGCCCACATAGATGAAACTGTAGTTGACATCGAGGTTGCGCCAACTGGCATGGGCCACGGCCGAGCCGCTGTGCCAGGGGATGTAGGCCAACTGGCCCTTGTAGGTGCCGCCGTCGCCGTTGTCGGCGGGGTCGGTGTAGTCCTGGGCCTTTTGATAGGTATAATTCAAGTTGATGTCGAGCATGACCTGTGAGGTCAGGCGCAGCGTGGCGCGGGCCGAGGCATCGACACCGCGGATGCGGGCCTGGCCGATGTTCATCACCATCCAGCGGTACTGGCCGGTGCCCTTGGGGACGGCAATGATCTTGTCATCAATCCTGTTGTAATAGGCGTCGGCGCTCAACTTGAGGCCGGCCAGCAGGCCGTCGTCGGTGAGGAGGCGGTAGAGGAAGCCGACATTATATTGTGTAGCGCTCTCGGGACGGAGGGAGATGTTGCCCATATCGGTGTAGTACAAGTCGTTGAAGGTGGGCATGCGATAGACGCGCTTGTAGTAGGCCCTGAGGTTGAAATCGTGCCGCTGCCAAGGCTGCCAACTGAGGAAGACGGCGGGCGTGGCCTTGTGGGTGTAGCGGCTCATGCGGGCCACCACCACATCGCCGTCGCGCGCCGAGGTGCGGTCGTTGACCATGGTGTAGAGCAGGCTGCCCTGGACCTTGAAGCCGCGCCAGGCATAGGAGGTGGCGAGGGCGGTGAGCATAGAGTGGCGCACGGGATAGCCGAAGCCCGTCAGCGTGGCATCGAGTTTATTCCACTGATAGTCAGTCGACAAAACCACATCCCAATCCTTGAGGACGGTGAATTTGTTGGCCAGCGAGGCGTATATCTCGTCCTGCCAGAACTTGTTGTCGATATACATCAGGGTGGTGTCGGGGTTCAAGTAGCGCATATAGTCGCGGGAGTACTTGAGGTTGAGCAGCATCTCGTAACGGTCGGTCCACTTGCGTTGGAACGAGCCCTGGAGGAAGAAGTTGGCGTCCCACTGCTTTTGGGCGTTTTTCCACACATTGTTGACGATGGCGCCGGGGATGCCCTTGCGGCTGTCGTAGTAATAAGCCTTGGCGTGCCAGTTGCCGCCGGGCATCACGCCGTAGGCGCCGCCCTCGACGCGCAGGGCATGCACCTCGCCGTTGCGGCGCAGGGCGGTGGTGTCCCACGCCAGGGTGCCGTCGCTGTAACGCTTGCGGTAGCGGAAGTGGTAGTGGCCCGTGGCATAGGTGAACTCGCTGTTGAGCGAGAGGCTGACCGCGTTGCTCAGGCGATGCTCCCAGCGCACGCTGGGATTGACCAGGCCAAAGGAGCCCGTGCGGAACGAGACATTGACATTGTCGTGCTTACCGACCTCAAAGCGCGGGCGTCGCGAGCGCAGGTAGATGGTGCCCGCCGAGCCATAGTCGCGGGCGCTCTGGAAGATGTTACTGCGCTGGCCGTTGTAGAGCGAGACCTCCTCGATGTTGTCGAGCGAGAACTTGCCCAAATCGACCTGGCCGTTCTGGGCGTTGCCCACCTGGATGCCGTCATAGAAGACGCCCATGTGGTGGGTGCCCATCGAGCGGATGTCGATCGTCTTCAAGCCGCCCACGCCGCCATAGTCCTTGAGCTGCACGCCGGCAAAGTAGCGCACCGCATCGGCCACCGAGTGGCTGTTGAGGCCCTCGAGTTGTTTGCCGGTGAGCGTCTGGGCGGGAATGACCTCCTCATAGGGGCGGCGGCCATAGACGATGACCGTCTGGATATACTGCATCGAGTCAAGCCTGCCGTGGCCCACCGAGGCCAAGGCACTGTCCAGCTCGGCATCGGTCATCTCGGCAACCGCTACGGCGCCGTCCATGTCCTGAGCGGCGGAGCACAGGGCACACAAGACGAATAGCCATAATGTTGCGAACAATGTACGAGTCATTAGTTACGGGTCTTAATATTTGCGGTTTGGCAGGTCTTCTGACTCGTCCCGGCCCGTATATTGCCTTGTCCTTCCCACGCTGCCGCCCCGGGGGCCGTCGCAGCGCAGTGGTCAAGTGCGGGCTCGCTCATTGTTGAGGGGGCACACAGCAGCACCGTCTGTCCAGGATTCACACCTGGTTCCCTTTTCACCCGGGGCATTTGCCCCAGGCACCAAATCGAGACTGCAAAGTTACAAAAATAATCCTTATTTTTAGTCCATTAACAAAAAAAATAGAGTGCGCACCATGGCACGAAACACAATTTTGCGGTGCGCACTCAAGCGAAGGGTACTATATTATATGGCTTTTTTACCTAATTACCTTGACGGTGCTGGTGGTGCCGTCGCTATAGGTGGTCACAACGATGTTCACACCGTCAAAGGGCTGGTCGCTGGCCATGCCCGACAGATTGACATAGCGCACACCTGCCACCTGCTTGTCGGCGACGATTTCATCTGCAGCAGTGGAACCGGATTTCTCGACCTGGAACTTGTCCATGCAGAAGTAGGCTGATGTGTTCATGCCCCAATCACCCGAGTCGGTGGAACTCATGGTGAAATAGACCGAGGTCACCTCGCCCAAGCTGGACAGGTCAAAATAAGTCCAGTCGTTGGCCGCCTTGAGTTCGCCGTTGATGTACTCAACAAGCGCCATAGAAGCCGTCACCTCGCTGCCATCTTCTTTCACGCCAACGGCAGTCAAGTCAAAATGGTCGCCCTCGGCAAACGCACGGCCAAAACCGTCGCCATGCTCACAGCCGTAATAGGGCCAGGGATGGTTGCATACATACACGCCCTTGGGATTGAATACATTCGTGCCGTCCACATCACAGAACATCATCTGGTTGGTCTGCTCACCGCCCCAGAAGCCCCAATAGCCGACAAGGTAAGGCTGGTCAGGGTCGGCCTGAGCCGTTCCATCCTCATTGAGCACGATTTGACCGTCAACGGTTTTCACGCCGCCGCCTGCCATACATCCGCCAAAGTTTGTGGTCCAAGATGCACTGCTTCCGGCACGGCCATAATCGGTCTGGTCACCGCCGATGGCAATGGTAAAACCATCCCAATATACACCGCCCCAAGACGAGCCCGGGCCCGAAATGAGGTGCGAGAACATAAATACATTAGCATCACCAAACTCCAGCCAAGTGTAGTCAGCGTCGTTGTAAGTCTGATCCCAATAACCAGCCGAGGTGTAACCGACGGTTGCGGGATTCAAGTTCTGGTTCAAGTCCAGGGTCACCACATTAGCCATGGCGTCGCCTGCCAGCATGGCGCAAATCGCGAAAGTAAAAATCTGCTTCATTGTACTTAATTGATATTAGGTTAAACAATAATAAAAATAAATTCCTCTTTCATTTCAACCAGATATCAATAAGCCACAATCATGTATGCAAGAATCCGGTCAAAATTCACTTTGCCGTGAATTCATGCGACAGGGACCTTACAGGCTGTTATTCCACGATAGAGTGGACCGGAAATGTCAAGCAGGTTGGGATTGCTGCTCTGCATCATCATCTTCGCCAAGGTTCAAGTGCCGCGTGAACCACGATAAAAGGCTGTGCGAAGGCAGGTCTTCTGACTTCTCCCCCATCGCGCTGGCAGCCTTCCCGGTGATGATGCAGAGCACAAAAATGACTCGCAAACCAGTGGCGTTATTGCCGCACGATGTGTCGCGGGGAGTTACAGCAGCGGGTACTGTACAGGATTCTCACCTGATTCCCTTTTAATTCCGGCGGCCTCATCAGCCGCCACGAAACCTCGACACAATGTTTTGTCGCCACAAAGGTAATACATTTTCTTTACCACAGCAACAAATATAAAAAAAACTCCAGCGCGCATCACTGCGGACTGGAGTTTCAATAAACAAATTAACTATGGAAAATATACGATAATCTTCAAAATTATTATCATTCAAAAAGTAGAGTCGTCACACATGATGCGGGGGGCATCAGTCCTCGGCCTCGGCAAGCTCACGCTCACGGCGGGCCTGCTCGGCGAGCGCCATCTCCTCCTTGTCACCGACAACGAGGGTCTGGTAGTCACGCATGCCCGTGCCGGCGGGAATGAGATGACCGGTGATGACGTTCTCCTTCATGCCCTCGAGGTAATCGACGCGGCCGCTGATGGCTGCCTCGTTGAGCACCTTGGTGGTCTCCTGGAACGATGCGGCCGACATGAAGCTGCTGGTTTGCAGCGCGGCGCGGGTGATACCGAGCAGAATCTGCTCACTGGTAGCGGGCACGGCGTCGCGCACGACGATGAGTTTCATGTCACGGCGCTTGAGCGACGAGTTGAGGTCGCGCAGCTTGCGCGCGGTGAGAATCTGACCATTCTGGACCTCATCGCTGTCACCCTTGTTGACAACGATTTTCTTGCCCCAGATGCGGTCGTTCTCATCCATGAAGTCGCGCTTGTCCACCGACTGCTCCTCGAGGAAGCGGGTGTCGCCCGGGTCGATGATGCGAACCTTGCGCATCATCTGGCGAACGATGACCTCAAAGTGCTTGTCGTTGATGCCCACACCCTGGGTGCGGTAAACGTTCTGCACCTCGTTGACGATGTAGTCCTGGACCGCCGTGGGACCCTTGATGCGCAGGATGTCGGCAGGCGTGATGGCACCGTCGGAAAGCGGCGTGCCGGCACGCACGAAGTCGTTCTCCTGAACAAGAATCTGCTTGGACAGCGGCACGAGGTACTTCTTCTCCTCGCCAATGCGGCTGGTGACCGTGATTTCACGGTTACCGCGCTTCACGCGGCCAAAGGTCACCTCGCCGTCAATCTCGCTGACGACAGCGGGGTTGGACGGGTTGCGCGCCTCAAACAGCTCGGTAACGCGGGGCAGACCGCCGGTGATGTCACCAGCGCCGCCCGATGTCGAACGCGGAATCTTGACGAACACCTCGCCGGCGGTGATTTCGTCACCGTCCTGCTTCATGAGGTGGGCACGCACGGGCAAGGCATAAGATTTCACGATATTACCCTCGGCGTCAACGATTTCGGCCTCGGGAATGCGGGTGTGGTCCTTGGTCTCGATGATGAAGATTTCGGCATTGCCCGACACTTCGTCATACTCCTCGCGGTAGGTCACGCCCTCGATGAGGTTCTTGAAGCGCAGGGTACCGTTCACCTCGCTGACAATGACAGCGTTGAAAGCATCCCACTCACAAATCTTGTCATCGGGTTTCACGAGGTCACCGGGCTTGAAGAACAGCCTGGTGCCATACTCGATGGGCGCGTGGGTGAGCACCATGTTGGTGTTGGGGTCCTTGATTTGCATCTCGGCCATGCGTCCAACGACGATGTCCACGCCATCCTTATCCTGTACGGTGCGCAGGTCTTCAATCTCGATGCGACCGTGATATTTAGAAGTAATCTTTGATACCGAAGAGGCGTTGCTTGCAACACCGCCCGAGTGGAAGGTACGCAGGGTGAGCTGTGTACCGGGCTCGCCGATGGACTGTGCGGCGATAACGCCCACAGCCTCGCCCTTCTGCACCATGCGGCGCGATGCCAGGTTGCGGCCGTAGCACTTGGCGCACACGCCGTGCTTGGCCTCGCAGGTGAGGACAGAACGAATCTCGACCGACTCGATGGGCGACGCGTCGATGCGCGCTGCAATGGCGTCGGTAATCTCCTCGCCGCTGCCCACGATAACCTCGCCGGTGGTGGGGTCAATCACATCGTGTACCGACACGCGGCCCAGGATGCGCTCGCCCAGCGTGGCGACAACATTGTCACCGTTGCGCACCTCGCGGCACTCCAGTCCGCGCAGGGTGCCGCAGTCCTCCTCGTTGATGATGACGTCGTGGGCGACATCGACCAGACGGCGGGTCAGGTAACCCGCGTCGGCAGTCTTCAACGCGGTGTCGGCAAGACCCTTGCGGGCACCGTGGGTGGAAATGAAGTACTCCAGCACCGACAGGCCCTCCTTGAAGTTGGCAAGGATAGGATTCTCGATAATCTGGTGGCCGCCTTCAACACCCGACTTCTGGGGCTTGGCCATCAGGCCACGCATACCGGACAGCTGGCGAATCTGGTCCTTTGAACCACGGGCGCCGGAATCCAGCATCATAAAGACAGAGTTGAAGCCCTGCTTGTCGGCAGTGATTTGCTTCATCAGCTCGTTGGTGAGTTCGGTGTTGACGTTGGTCCAGATGTCGATGGTCTGGTTATAACGCTCATTGTCGGTGATGGCACCCATGTTGAAGTCCATCTTGATTTGCTCGGCCTTGGCATCGCCGTCGGCGATGATTTCGGCCTTGCGCGACGGGATGAGCACATCGTTCAGGTTGAACGACAGGCCGCCCTTGAACGCCATGTAGTAGCCCATGTTCTTGACATCGTCAAGGAACTTGGCCGAACGCGGCACACCGCAGTTGCGGATGACGCGGGTGATAATCGAGCCCAGCGACTTCTTGGAGATGATCTCGTTGATGTAACCCAGCTCCTCGGGCACCACATTGTTGAAAATGATGCGCCCCACCGAGGTCTCCTCGATGAGCTTGGTCACGCGCTGGCCGTTCTCGTCGATGGTGTCGGCCATGACGCTGATGATGGCGTGCATGTCCACCTTGCCCTCGTTGTAGGCTATCAGGGCCTCCTCGGGACCGTAGAACTTCAGGCCCTCGCCCTTGTCGCCCTTGCGCAGCTTGGTGATATAGTACAGACCCAGTACCATGTCCTGCGAGGGCACGGTGATGGGCTTGCCGTTGGCGGGATTGAGGATGTTGTGGGGCTCGAGCATGAGCATCTGGGCCTCGACCACGGCCTCGTTGCCCAGCGGCAGGTGCACAGCCATCTGGTCACCGTCAAAGTCGGCGTTGAATGCCGTACATGCCAGCGGATGCAGCTGGATGGCCTTGCCCTCGATGAGTTTGGGCTGGAAGGCCTGGATGCCCAGGCGGTGCAGAGTCGGGGCACGGTTCAGGAGCACGGGATGACCCTTCATCACGTTCTCGAGGATGTCCCACACCACGGGCTCCTTGCGGTCCACAATCTTCTTGGCGCTCTTGACGGTCTTGACGATGCCGCGCTCGATGAGTTTGCGGATTACGAAGGGCTTGTACAGCTCGGCTGCCATGTCCTTGGGAATGCCGCACTCGCCCATCTTGAGCTCGGGGCCGACAACGATAACCGAACGTGCCGAGTAGTCAACACGCTTACCCAGCAGGTTCTGGCGGAAGCGTCCCTGCTTGCCTTTGAGGCTGTCGCTCAGCGACTTGAGGGGACGGTTGGAGTCACTCTTGACGGCACTCGACTTGCGCGAGTTGTCAAGCAGCGAGTCCACGGCCTCCTGCAGCATGCGCTTCTCGTTGCGCATGATGACCTCGGGGGCCTTGATATCGATGAGGCGTTTCAGGCGCGTGTTGCGGATGATAACGCGACGGTACAGGTCATTGACATCGCTGGTGGCAAAACGGCCGCCGTCCAGCGGAATCAGGGGACGCAACTCGGGCGGGATGACGGGAATGACCTTGAGAATCATCCACTCGGGACGGTTGATGTCCTTGCTGGCGCGGAACGACTCCACCACCTGCAGGCGCTTCAAGGCCTCGGTCTTGCGCTGCTGCGAGTTCTCCTTGTAGGCGCGGTCGCGCAGCTCGTTGGCCAGCGAGTCCATGTCGAGCTCACACAGCAGGTCATAGATGGCCTCGGCACCCATCTTGGCGACAAACTTGTCGGGGTGGCCGTCCTCGAGCTGCCGGTTCTCCTTGGGCAGGTTCTCGACAATGGCCGAGTACTCGTCCTCGTTGAGCAGGTCATACTTCTGCAGTTCGTGCGAGTCGGGACCGGTACCTATCTTGATGCCCGCGGGGTTGATGACCACGTAACGCTCGTAGTAGATAATCATGTCGAGCTTCTTGGTGGGGATGCCCAGCAGATAGCCAATCTTGTTGGGCAGCGAGCGGAAGTACCAGATGTGGGCCACCGGCACAACGAGCTCGATGTGGCCGCTGCGCTCGCGGCGCACCTTCTTCTCGGTCACCTCGACACCGCAATGGTCGCACACGATGCCCTTGTAGCGGATGCGCTTGTACTTGCCGCAATGGCACTCATAGTCCTTGACGGGACCAAAAATGCGCTCGCAGAACAGACCGTCGCGCTCGGGCTTGTAGGTACGGTAGTTGATGGTCTCGGGCTTGAGGACCTCGCCATGCGAATTCTCCAAGATGTCGTCGGGCGATGCCAGACTGATGGTGATCTTGGTGAAGTTGTTCTTTATCTTGTTGTCTTTCTTAAAAGCCATAATATTGCGTGAGCGTTATTAATCAAGTTTCACATTCAGACACAGACCCTGCAGCTCGTGCAACAGCACGTTGAGGGACTCGGGAATACCCGGAGTGGGCATGGCGTCGCCCTTGACGATGGCCTCGTAGGCCTTGCTGCGGCCCACCACATCGTCGCTCTTGACAGTGAGGATTTCCTGAAGCACGTGACTGGCACCAAAGGCCTCCAGTGCCCAAACCTCCATTTCACCAAAACGCTGGCCGCCAAACTGCGCCTTGCCGCCCAGCGGCTGCTGGGTGATGAGCGAGTACGGGCCGATGGAACGCGCGTGCATCTTGTCCTCGACCATGTGGCCCAACTTGAGGAAGTAGGTCACGCCGACGGTGGCCTTCTGGTCAAACGGCTCGCCGGTGGCACCGTCATAGAGCTGGGTTGTTCCCGCACGCGGAATGCCGGCCTTGTCGGTCCACTCGTTGAGGTCGTCAAGCGAGCAACCGTCAAAGATGGGGGTTGCAAACTTCACATCCAGCTCACGGCCGGCCCAACCGAGCACGGCCTCGAAAATCTGGCCCAGGTTCATGCGCGAGGGCACACCCAGCGGGTTCAGCACCAGGTCGACGGGAGTGCCGTCGGCCAGGAAAGGCATATCCTCCTGGCGCACGACACGCGACACGATGCCCTTGTTGCCGTGGCGGCCTGCCATCTTGTCGCCCACGCTGATTTTGCGCTTCTTGGCGATGTAAACCTTGGCCAGCTGCATGATGCCCGAGGGCAGCTCGTCGCCAATGCTGATGTCGAGCTTCTTGCGCTTGAGCTCGGCCTCAAAGGCCTTGCTTTTGTGCAGATAGTTCATCACGGTGGCACGGATGAGCTCGTTGCGGCGGCTGTCGGCCGTCCAGCGGCTCAGGTTGATGCTGTCAAAGTTCTCGATGGCCATGAGACGCTCGCGGGTGAACTTCTCGCCCTTGGGCACTACCTCAACGTCCATATAATCCTTCACGCCCTGCGAAATGCGGCCCTCGGTCAGCGTGGTCAGCTTGTCGATGAGGATGCCGTGCAGCTCGTCCTGACGTGCCTCATATTCCTTGTCCAGCTTCTCAATCTCGGGGTCCACGCCACGGGTGCGCTTCTTCACGGCGCGCGCAAACAGGCGGGTGCCAATCACGACGCCCTTGAGCGACGGGTTGGCCTTGAGCGACGCGTCCTTGACGTCGCCGGCCTTGTCGCCAAAGATGGCGCGCAGCAACTTCTCCTCGGGAGTGGGGTCGCTCTCGCCCTTGGGCGTGATCTTGCCAATCAGGATGTCGCCGGGGATGATGTGGGCGCCCACGCGCACGATGCCGCGCTCGTCGAGGTCCTTGGTGGCGTCCTCGCTCACGTTGGGGATGTCGTTGGTGAGTTCCTCCATGCCGCGCTTGGTCTCGCGCACCTCCAGGCTGTACTCGTCAACGTGTACCGAGGTGAGGATGTCCTCACGCACCAGGCGCTCGTTGATAACGATGGCGTCCTCATAGTTGTAACCCTTCCACGGCATGTAAGCCACCTTGAGGTTACGGCCCAGGGCAAGCTCGCCGTCCTCGGTCGAGTAACCCTCGGTCAATATCTGGCCCTTCACCACACGGTCGCCCGCGTTGCAAATGGGACGCAGGTCGATGGTCGTGCTCTGGTTGGTCTTGCGGAACTTGGGCAGCTGGTACTCCTTGACAGCGCTGTCAAACGACACAAACTCCTCGTCCTCGGTGCGGTCATACTTGATGCGGATGACGCTGGCGTCAACAAACTCGATGACACCGTCGCCCTCGGCCTGCAGCTGGGTGCGGCTGTCATAGGCCATGCGCTGCTCGATGCCGGTGCCCACGATGGGAGCCTCGCTGCGCAGCAGGGGCACTGCCTGGCGCATCATGTTGGCGCCCATCAGCGCACGGTTGGCGTCGTCATGCTCCAGGAACGGGATGAGCGCCGCGGCAATCGATGCAATCTGTTGGGGCGAAACGTCCATCAGCTCAACCTCCTCGGGTGCCACCACGGGGAAGTCGGCGTTCTTGCGGGCCTTGACACGGTCGCGCACGAAGGTGCCGTCCTCATTCAACGGCGCATTGCCTTGAGCGATGATGCGGTCTTCCTCCTCCTCGGCGGTGAGATACACGATGTTGTCGTTGTCCAGGTCAACCTTGGAGTCCTCAACCTTGCGGTAAGGGGTCTCAATAAAGCCCAAATCATTGATCTTGGCATAGACGCACAACGACGAAATCAGGCCGATGTTGGGGCCTTCAGGCGTCTCAATCGGGCACAGGCGGCCGTAGTGCGTATAGTGAACGTCACGCACCTCAAAGCCAGCGCGCTCACGCGACAGGCCGCCGGGGCCCAGGGCGCTCATGCGGCGCTTGTGGGTAATCTCCGCCAGGGGGTTGGTCTGGTCCATGAACTGCGACAGCGCGTTGGTGCCAAAGAACGTGTTAATCACGCTCGAGATGGTCTTGGCGTTGATCAGGTCGATGGGAGCAAACTGCTCGGTGTCGCGCACGTTCATGCGCTCGCGGATGGTGCGGGCCATGCGCGCCAGACCCACGCCAAACTGGTTATAGAGTTGCTCGCCGACAGTGCGCACGCGGCGGTTGCTCAGGTGGTCAATGTCGTCAACGTCCTGCTTGCTGTTAATCAGGCCGATGAGATACTTGATGATTTCAATAATGTCCTCACGGGTAAGGACGCGGACATCGGGGTCGGTCGCCATGCCCAACTTGGCGTTGATGCGGAAACGGCCCACAGTGCCCAGGTCATAACGCTTCTCGCTGAAGAACAGGTTGGTAATCACCTCGCGAGCGCTGTTGTCATCGGGCGGCTCGGCGTTGCGCAACTGGCGGTAGATGAAGTTCACGGCCTCCTTGCCGCTATTGCACGTGTCCTTGCTCAGCGTGTTGAAAATAATCTGGTAGTCGCTCGTGTTCACGTCGTCGCGGTGCAGCAGGATGGTTGCCGCGCCCGACTCGAGCACCTCGGCGATGTTCTCCTCCTCAAGCACAGTGTCGCGGTCGATGATCACGTCGTTGCGCTCAATGATGTTGACCTCGCCAGTGTCCTCGTCCACAAAGTCCTCGGTCCACGAGCGAAGCACGCGCGCCGCAAGCTTGCGGCCCACAGCCTTCTTGAGGTTAGTCTTGGTGACCTTGACCTCCTCGGCCAGGCCAAACTCCTTGATGATGTCGTTGTCGGTTTCCATGCCGATGGCACGCAGCAGCGTGGTCACCGGTAATTTCTTCTTGCGGTCGATGTAGGCATACATCACATTGTTGATGTCCGTTGCGAACTCGATCCACGACCCGCGGAACGGGATGATGCGCGCCGAGTACAGCTTCGTGCCGTTGGCATGCAGGCTCTGCCCAAAGAACACACCCGGCGAGCGGTGCAGCTGCGACACCACAACGCGCTCGGCACCGTTGATCACAAACGTGCCCTTGCTCGTCATGTAGGGAATGCTGCCCAAGAACACGTCCTGGACCTCGGTCGGGAAAGTGTGGTCAGGGTCGGTGCAATACAACTTGAGCTTGGCCTTGAGCGGTACGCAATAGGTCAAACCAATGTCCAGACACTCCTCGATGGTGTAACGCGGCGGGTCGATATAATAGTCAAGGAATTCGAGCTTGAAGTTGTTGCGCGTGTCCTCAATCGGGAAATTCTCGGCAAAAACTTTGTACAGGCCCTCATTTTTTCTCTTCTCAGTCGGGGTATCCAGTTGCAGGAAGTCCTGGAATGACTGTAACTGCACGTCGAGGAAATCAGGATAAGGATAAGGATTCCTCACTCGCGCGAACTTGACTCGTTCTTTTTTTGAAACTGACATTGACAAAGTAAGTTTGGTAAACTCTTAATGGATTGTAGGGAAACGATAAAAAGCGGTTATACATCCTTCTCCTCACACCGGCCCATAGTCACCGGCAACAGCAACGGAGCGACGCAACTGCTTGAGGCTCAACATCCACCGCATGGTTGCCGCGGCCGCAGCCGCGGACAACCGCGATGAATCTTATCGTATTGGTCAATCTTGACACAAAAAGGTTAAGAATCGACTCACGTGTGGTGATTCTTAACCTACACACCTTTTTACAGGTGCTATTACTTCAGCTCAATCTCGGCACCCAGGCCCTCGAGCTCTGCCTTCAGAGCGTCGGCCTCGTCCTTGCTTGCACCCTCCTTGAGGGGCTTGGGAGCGTTGTCAACAAGGTCCTTAGCGTCCTTCAGGCCAAGGCTCAGCAGCTCCTTAACCTTCTTGATCACCTGGAGCTTCTGGGCACCAGCGGCCTTGAGGATAACGTCAAACGAGGTCTTCTCCTCGGCCTCGGCGGCACCGCCAGCGGCGGGACCAGCGGCAACAGCAACAGCTGCAGCGGCGGGCTCGATGCCATATTCGTCCTTCAAAATCTGAGCAAGCTCGTTAACTTCCTTAACGGTAAGGTTCACTAACTGTTCTGCAAAAGCTTTCAAATCTGCCATAATAGTATGGAATTAAAATGTTGTTGTTTTGTTGTTGATTTAATCTTCTTTTTTGGATAAGGTTTCCAGAACTCCGTGGAGCTTGTTGCCACCCGACTGCAGAGCGCTGATAACGTTCTTGGCCGGCGACTGCAGCAATGCCACGATGTCGGCGATAAGCTCGTTCTTGCTCTTCAGGGCCACCAGTGCCTCAAGGTTCTCTTCGCCTACAAAGACGGTCTCCTCGACATAGGCTGCCTTGAATGCGGGAATGGTCTCCTTCTTTCCGCGGAATCCCTTGATGAGTTTAGCCGGCGCATTGCCCGTGTCGCACAGCAACAGCGTGGTGGGCCCGGCCAGGGAGTCATAGAGGCCACTGTAGTCGATGTCACAAGCATCCATGGCCTTCTTCAACAGGGTGTTCTTGACAACCATCATCTTGATGCCGGCCTTAAACGCTGCACGGCGCAGGTCCACGGTCTTCTCGGCATTCAGCGAAGTGGTGTTTGCCAAATACACGACACTATACTTGTCGAGCGTCTCTTTGATCTTGCCGATCATTAAGGTTTTATCTTCCTTCTTCATTTTTCGTCTCTGGATTTTAAATGTTTAAGCCTCAATCGACTTGGGATCAACCTTGATGCCCTTGCTCATGGTGCTCGAAAGATAAATGCTCTTGATGTACGTACCCTTGGCAGCGGCGGGCTTCAGCTTGATCAGCGTGTTGATGAACGCCGCAGCGTTGTCGCGAATCTGATCGGGAGTGAAGGACACCTTGCCAATCGAGGTGTGTACAATACCACCCTTATCGACCTTGAAGTCGATCTTACCTTGTTTCACTTCTTTGACAGCCTTTGCCACGTCAGGGGTGACCGTGCCGCTCTTGGGGTTAGGCATCAGGCCGCGAGGACCCAGGATGCGGCCCAGAGGACCAATCTTGCCCATGATTTGGGGCTGAGTGATAATCACGTCAATGTCAGTCCATCCGCCCTTAATCTTGTCGATGTACTCTTCAAGACCGACATAGTCTGCTCCAGCTTCTTTGGCAGCAGCTTCGGCGTCCGGGCCGCAAAGGCACAGCACGCGAACCTGCTTACCTGTTCCGTGAGGCAGCGATACCACGCCACGGACCATCTGGTTAGCCTTTCTCGGATCAACGCCAAGACGTACGTCAATATCGGCGGAAGCGTCAAACTTGGTAAAAGTGATTTCCTTAACCAATGCTGCAGCTTCCTCAAGGGTGTACGCTTTCCCTGCATCTACCTTCGCGTTGAATAACTTCTGATTTTTCGTTAACTTACTCATAATCAATAAAGTCTTTAAACGTTCTCAGGGAATTGACCCTTTACAGTGATACCCATACTTCTGGCTGTTCCGGCTACCATGCGCATAGCCGAGGCTAATGTGAAGCAGTTCAAATCAGGCATTTTGTCTTCAGCAATTTCCTTCACCTGATCCCAGGTCACGGAAGCCACCTTCACACGGTTGGGCTCACCGGAACCACTCTTGACCTTGGCGGCGTCGAGCAGCTGTACGGGCACGGGAGAGGTCTTGACGATAAAGTCAAAGCTCTTGTCGGCGTAGTAAGAGATAACTACGGGCAACACCTTGCCAGCCTTCGCCTGGGTACGGGCGTTGAATTGCTTGCAAAAATCCATGATGTTGATACCCTTCGAACCCAGCGCGGGGCCAACAGGGGGCGAGGGGTTTGCTGCCCCGCCTTTAATCTGCAATTTGATCTGTCCAGCAATTTCTTTAGCCATTGTACAAATTTTAATTTATAATATAAAACATTGTTGCTTGCTCACCGCCGGTAGCGTAACATCAACCGGCCGGCTCACTCGCGTTCGACTTGCGAATTGTCCAACTTGAGCGGCGTCTCACGGCCAAACACCTTCACCATAACAGTCAGCTCACGCTTCTCGGCATTGACCTCCTTGATCTCGCCGATGAAACCGCTGAAGGGACCATAGTTCACCTTCACCGACTCGCCAACGACATATTCATTGCCGTCGGTCATCACGGCCTCGCGGTCGCCTGCAGCAAGCATCTCGCGAATCTGGCTCTCAGGCACTACCTCGGGACGATGCTCGCCCTCGCGCGACCTGATAAAGTTCACGACATTGCTCGTGTCCTGCAGCGTCACCTCAATCTCGGGCGTAAGCACCAACTGTACGAACACATAGCTTTTAAAACGGACCTTCTCGGTAAGGACCTTTTTGCCAGCGCGCGTTGTATAAACCATATCGGTGGGGACGAGGATCTGGGCAATATTCTCGGCAAACACCGGATTATTCTTCCGGTATGCCTCAATAAGCTCCTTCACCTTCATCTCCTTGCCCGAGATCGTTTTCAGTATATACCACCGGAGTTGCCTACCCTGAGCCATAGCTGTGACAAGTGCTGAAACTGTTTATGAAAATAACATGATGTGAAACAACCGCCCTCCAAGGGGCAGAACCCGGACGTTCCCTCCGTCAGGAGGCCACGCCGTAAACGAGGTGCATCACTTCGTTGACGCAAAGGTCGATTACCCAAATCACCAGTGCCGCGATGATGGAAGCTACCATCACAACAATAGTGCTGTTGGCAAGTTCACTCTTAGTGGGCCAAGAAACCTTATGAACGAGCTCGTTATAAGATTCCTTGATATCCGTAAGCCTGTTATTAAAAAACTTCTTCATTTGTTTATTCGTCTATTGCAGCACGGGAAGTAAGGCTCGAACTCACGACCTACGGTTTTGGAGACCGTCGCTCTACCAACTGAGCTATTCCCGTAAATTAAAAGGGTCTGGCCAGCTTTCAGCCAGACCCTTTTATAATGTTTGCCTTGCCCCTGTCCACGGGGCGGGCTGGTTGATGACTTGGATTAGTCCTCGATGATGCCAGTGATCTGGCCCGAACCTACGGTGCGGCCACCCTCGCGGATAGCGAAACGCAGACCTTCGCTGCAAGCAACCGGGGTGATGAGCTTGACGTCGATCTCGACGTTGTCACCGGGCATTACCATCTCGACACCCTCCGGCAGCATGATCTCGCCGGTAACATCCAGGGTGCGGATGTAGAACTGGGGACGATAGTGGTTGTGGAACGGGGTGTGGCGGCCGCCCTCTTCCTTCTTCAGGACATAGATCGAAGCCTTGAAGTGGTCGTGGGGCTTAACGCAACCCGGGTGGCAGATAACCATACCGCGCTTGATGGTCTTGTAGTCAATACCGCGCAGCAGCAGACCTACGTTGTCACCAGCCTCGCCCTCGTCGAGGAGCTTGCGGAACATCTCAACACCGGTAACAACCGACTTCATCTCGGCGCCCAGACCCATAATCTGAACCTCGTCGCTCACCTTGATGACACCGGTCTCGATACGGCCAGTAGCAACGGTGCCGCGGCCAGTGATCGAGAAGACGTCCTCGATAGGCATCAGGAAGGGCTTGTCGCGATCGCGCGGGGGCAGAGGAATCCACTCGTCAACGGCTGCCATCAGCTCGAGAACGGTCTTTTCCCACTTCTCATCGCCCTGCAGGGCACCCAGTGCCGAACCGCGGATGATGGGGGTGTTGTCACCGTCGAACTCATACTCGGCCAGCAGGTCGCGCACGTCCATCTCAACGAGCTCGATCATCTCGTCGTCAACGTCGGGAGAGTCACACTTGTTCAAGAAGATAACCAGACGGGGAACGTTCACCTGACGGGCGAGCAGGATGTGCTCGCGGGTCTGAGGCATAACGCCGTCGGTTGCAGCAACAACTACGATAGCACCGTCCATCTGGGCAGCACCAGTAACCATGTTCTTTACATAGTCGGCGTGGCCCGGGCAGTCAACGTGAGCATAGTGACGATTAGCGGTCTCGTACTCAACGTGAGCGGTGTTGATGGTGATACCACGCTCCTTCTCCTCGGGAGCGTTGTCAATCGAGTCAAACGAACGTACGTTTGCAGCGTCGATGTCACCCTGCTTTGCCAATACGGTGGTGATAGCAGCGGTCAAAGTGGTTTTACCGTGGTCTACGTGACCGATAGTACCGATGTTAACATGCGGTTTTGTTCTTTCAAAATGCTCTTTTGCCATAACTGTTTGTTGTTATTGAAATTTGAATGATAATATTTACTCTACCTTATTGCGTAAACCACTCCACCTCTTGTGATAACTTGACCCGCAATCAGTGAGAGGCGAAGCGTTTACTGAATTTTGAGCCGATGGCGGGATTTGAACCCGCGACCTCTTCCTTACCAAGGAAGTGCTCTACCCCTGAGCTACATAGGCAATATCTTTTGTTCTTGAGCGGAAGACGGGGCTCAAACCCGCGGCCCTCAGCTTGGAAGGCTGATGCTCTATCAACTGAGCTACTTCCGCAAAACACTGTGGGTAGAGATGGATTCGAACCACCGAAGCGATGACGCAGCAGATTTACAGTCTGCCCCATTTGGCCACTCTGGAATCTACCCATGATTTTCTTTTGAGCCTCTTGTCGGATTCGAACCAACGACCCCGAGATTACAAATCACGTGCTCTGGCCAACTGAGCTAAAGAGGCATCTAAACGCTTGCTTCGAGAACCGGGGTGTTCCCGTTTGCGGATGCAAAGGTAGATATAATTTTAATACTGGCAAACTTTTTTGGAGTTTTTTTTTTGATATTTTTTCAACAGCACCGTCCGTGATACTATTTAACACCCATCATATCAACAGATTAAGCAAGCATAAAAAATCACCCGCCACTGCCGTTTTCAGCACCCGCCACGCCCCGTTTTCACGCAACGGGACCCGCTGTGGGCGGGTCCCGGGCTCACCAGGTGCCTCCCGACACGGGAAACGACGCGGCTTTCCTATTATTATTTATAATGTATCGTCACTTGTCCTTGCGGCCCTTCTCGAGCTGGCGCTTGAGCGCGTCCACGCAGTTGTCGATGGCCTCCTCAAAGGTGTCGGCCACCTTGGACGCAAACACGTCCTCGCCGCGGGGCACCTTGAGGCGCACCGACGCCTCCTTGTTCATCGCCGTCTCGGGCTTTACCACCTTGAGGACGACCTCGGCGTTGCCAATTTCCTCGTTATACTTACTCAACTTCTCCACCTTCTTGTTGATGAAGTCGTTCAATTTCTCGGTTGCTTCGAAATGGATGGCATTGATCTTGATTTCCATATTTACCTCCTTTTGTTAAGTGCCCTGGGATGGGCAAGTTCATAATTATGTTGTAGTTCACTCAGTGTCACATGGGTGTAAACTTGAGTTGCAGCAAGGCTGTCGTGCCCCAGCAGTTCCTTGACGTTGTTGAGCTCGGCGCCGTTGTTGAGCAGCACGCTGGCAAAGGTGTGGCGCAGCACGTGGGGGCTCAGCTTGCCCGTGCCGCCGGCCTGGGCCAGCGCGCCGTGCACCACGCCATAGACGAGCGACGGGTACAGCGGACGGCCCTTGAGCGTGACCAGCAGGTTGCCGCACGACGGCTCCGCCTGGCCGCGCAGGCCGCGGTAGCGCCCAATCCACTCGGCCAGCTCGTCGCCAAAGGGGACGATGCGGTCCTTGTCGCGCTTGCCGCGCACCTTGAGCTCGCGCTTGGCGGTATCGACAGCGGCATCCTGCAGCCCAATGAGCTCGCTCAGGCGGATGCCCGTCTCATAAAGCAGCAACAGCAGCAGCCGGTCGCGCACCTGGGTGAAGTCCTCCAAGTCGATGGCGGCGTCGATGGCGGCGTTGACCGTGGTCTCGCGCACCAGCTTGGGCAACGGCTTGGCCAGCTTGGCCAGCTCCACCTCGGCGGCGGGGTTGGCCGCCGCCGCG
Organism: uncultured Prevotellaceae bacterium; assembly: GCA_937898675.1. GTDB lineage: Bacteria > Bacteroidota > Bacteroidia > Bacteroidales > Muribaculaceae > Sodaliphilus. The sequence continues at coordinate 38,421 of CALEJB010000051.1, read as the reverse complement.
CCGCGCCGCATCAGGTAGCGGTACAGCGCGCGCAGGGCCTGCACCTTGTGCCGCAGGGTGCCCGGGCAGTCGCCCGCCGCGGAGCGCTCGATGAGCCACGCGCGCACGTCGGACGCCTGCACGCCCGGCAAGTCCAGCCGACGGCCGCCGGCGGTCATCCACGACGCCCACTGCCCCAGGTCGCGGCGGTACAGGTCCACCGTCCTCCAGGACAGGTTGCGCTCCAGGCGCAGGTATTGCAGGAATCGTTCAATCGTCGCGTTCATCACAATGCTGTTCTTACTATTCTCGTGTGTCACAGAGGCCTGGACCGCGCGGGGCAGAAAGGGCCGTTTTGCGGTGCTAAAATTAAGGAGTTTTTTCCGAAAACGCAAATATTTGGGCAAAAAAAAGACGGAATCGGCGATTTCTCGTCAGATTCCGTCCAATTTTTATGGATTTTCGTGATTGTGTCCTACAGCGCGGTATTACTCCTCACGGTTGCGCAGCTGCTGCACATACTCGGCCTTCATCATCTTGCGGCGATTGATGACGCTGGGCTTCTGGAAAGCCTGGCGGGTGCGCAGTTCCTTTACGATACCGGTCTTTTCATATTTACGCTTGAACTTCTTGAGGGCGCGCTCGATGTTGTCGCCTTCCTTCACTTGAACAATAATCATAATGAGTTTTTGGTTTTTATTTGTTTTTGTATTGTGAATAATTGATTTCTTGATTGATTTTGCGGCTCGGCATACCCTGCACACCGCCGGCGAGCCACGTGCCGAGCGATGCAGTAATCGGGTTATATGTATTGATTGTCAATATCTTAAAGCAGGCTAAACAACCTCCTTTCATTTTTTAGCGCCGCAAAGTTAAGCATTTATTCCACAACGGGCAAGACTTTTCGGCGATTTTTTATCAACAGCCATCTTCCCCCCCCGCTGTCCGCCACTCCTACCCCGCCAAAACAAGGACGCCGCCCAGCAAGGCGGCATCCTAGATTTCTTGTAAGCGAGTGTTGCTGTCAGGTTAGTCTGCAACAGCATCGGCTGCGTCTTCGATAGCCTCGGCGGCATCTTCGGCAGCGTCTTCGGCAGCTTCACCGGCTGCTGCGCCAGCTGCTTCACCCAGGCCGCCAAGCATCTCCTGCACCTTCTTCTGAATAGCCTCTTCGGCCTGCTTTTGCAGTTCGGCAATCTGCGCAATCTGCTCGTCGGTGAAGTTAAAGCCGGCCTTCTGCAGACTTTCCTTGCTCATGTCACCCAGGTCGCCATACTTCTCTTGCATCTTCTTAACCTCGGCAGTAAACGGGTCTTCCTCGCCCTGCATCGCCTTTGAGAGCTGGTCGGTGGTCAGGTTCTCAACCTTCTTCACAAGGTTCTGGAGGTCGTCGATGAACTGCTCCTCCTTGGTCTTGGAGCAGGAGCACAGCAACAGGCCCGTCATGAGGGCTACAAGCGCGAACGAAAATAACTTCTTCATAATAATAAAAAACGTTTTTTTAATGTGATGCCTACTCTTGTAAGGATTTTCGGCGGACTCCTGTGTTAGCGGTTAATTATTAGTTACTGCCATCGGGCAGGTTTCCATTGCACCACAATCAAGTTCAATAGTTATATTGCACGCCGCAAAAATATAAAGTTTATCCCATGCGGCAAAATAAAACGCCGAAAACTTGCACACATTACTATAACATCAAAGGCAATATTATAGCAGTTGTTCCAAACCCTGCGAGGTCCCGTATGGGCAGGCACAAAGCGCTGGAGCAAATCGCGGACTTTCAGCCCGCCCTCGCTGTAGCGCCCGCTGTCCGAGGCCTCGCTCGCCTGGGCTCGCTCAACCCCGGTTACAGTTCGCTTTGCTCACACATCGCGCTTTCAGCGCTCACTTCCCACGCGCGGCGAGGGCCACAGCATCACTCCTTTAGCGCATCCGCTGCGCTCCCATGGCGGGGGCGCAGCGGATGGTGATGTGGCGTCGGGGCATTTCTCCCGGTTATTTCTTGCGGTTGCGCACCGAGCGCACACCGGTGACGGGAGTCTGCTTCTTCTCCTTGACCTTGGTGTTCTTTTTCTTGGTCTCCTTCTTCTTGGTTTCCTTTTTGCTGGAATCCTTTGATGTCTTGCTGCCGCGCTTGGTGGTGCGCTTCACCGATTTTTCCTCGGTGGCGGCAGGCTCCTCGCCCTCTATGGCGTCGGTGCCCTCTTCGCCCTCGGCCAGCTTCTCCTCGGCTTCGGCCTTGGCTTTCTCTTCAGCCTCGGCGCGTGCCTGGAGCACATCCAACGGCGGCACCCACAGGTCGTTGTTGAAGCTGCGCAGGCGTGCCTCGATGCTGTCCTGGGCGTGCTTGTAGGCGCTGTCCTCGGGGAAGAGCTGGCGCAGCGACTGGTTGCGCAGGTTCTTGGTCTTGTAGATCTCGCCCGTGTACATGTTCAGCTTGAAGAAGTCATCGAGGCTGTAACGCGCCAGGTTGTTGTCGTCGTCGGTGAAGATGTACTGCTGCGCCATGTAGGGCCGAATGTCGTTGAGCTTGACCCAGAACATCGGGTAGCGCACGGCCTCGCCGCCCCACTCGTCCATGCGGTGCAGCACGGGGCACAGTGCCTCGACGCGTGCGCGCATCTGGTTGCTGCGGGTGTCAAACTCCCACTTCTCGATGATGTAGTAGCTCAGCACCTCGTTGCTGGGCACGTCGGCGGGCTCGATCTGGTATTTGGGGCTCTTGGCGGTGCTGCCCTTAGCCTCGGTATAATAGATGTGGAAGCGGTCAAGCAGTTCGCCCACCTTGATTTTGAACTCGTCGGTAAACATCTCGCGTCCATCCAGGTACTCGTAGGCCGCAATCTGGTCGTTGGCCAGCAGGCGCATGATGATGAAGAACAGGTTCTCGCCGTCGGCATTGGGTTCCTCGGGGTAGTACAGCGCGGGATTCTTGCCCACGGTCAGGTCCACCCAGCGATAGACGACCTTCATCCACTGCAGGTCGGCGTCGTGGGGTTCCCTCACCTCGTAGAACGACTGCTGGCGGTCGGTAATCGTGGGCGCGCCATCGGTTTTGTCTTTCTTCTTGTCACGGTCGGTGCGCTTGGTCACCTGGGCGCTGGCGCCGCAGGCGAGCCCGATGAGCAACAATGCTATGATCAATCTAAGACTTTTCATATATCCTTATTAGTTCGTGTTGTGTTCAAGTTAGTGTCAGTTGACGATGACCTCGAGCGGCGAGATGTCGCGGGTGATGCCGTCGGGGCCGGTGGCCTTGACATGGGAGATGTAGAAGCGCTTGCCGTGTTGCAGGCGGCGCATGGCGTTGAGCTGCCGCTCCGAGAAGCGCGAGCCGTTGCTCAGCTCGGGCATGGCGTTGCCCATCGAGTCAAAGAAGACGCACTCAAACGACACCACCTTGTAGTCGATGTTGAGTATCTCGTCGTCGATGGCGGCGTCGATGCCTCCAGCGTTAAGCAGCAGCGCCTTGGAGAAGGGGCGCCCGCCCTTGTAGCGCGCGGCATTGCCGTTGGCGTCCTTGTAGGTGATGAACGGCGTGGGATCGGGCAGCTTGCGCACCTTGAAGGTGGTGCTGCCCACATTGGTGCGCTGGCCGTCCATCTCGGCGGTGACGGTAATGACGCACTCGGCGCCCACCTTGGAGGGATGGGCCACCCAGCCGTCGCCGCTCTTGGTGAGCGAGCCGTTGGTCATGGTGGCGCTGATGCTGCCCTCGGGCACGCCGGGCACGGCGATGCTGATGGGGTTGTTGATGCCGGCATACAGCACATTCATCATGGTGGCGCTGACGGTGGCCAGCGGGTCGATGACGGTGTAGCTCGACTTGAAGTCGCGCCGCGTGACGCTGCCGTCACGGCCAACGACCTCGATCCAGCCGCTGTAGTCATAGGTGCCGGCCTTGCCGGTGCCCACCTCATACAGGCCGTTGTTGTTGCCCAGGCGCTGTCCGTTGACATAGACGATGGGGCGCTGGGTGGTGTCGATGGCGGCGAGCACAATCTGGGCACTGTACTTGGTGCCGCGCATCACGATGCGCGAATCGGGGACGACAAAGGCGTTGACCAGGTTGACGCGCAGGTCGCCCAGGTCCACGTTGGTGAGCAGCTGGTTGAGCACCTCGCCCTCGGCATAGCGGATGTCGTTTTGCAGCTTGGTGAGCAGCGTCACGGCGGCGATGGTGGGCATGTTGTCAAACATGCTCTCTTCCCAAGTCTTCTTGGTGTTGGCATTGTCGGCCGACTTGTGGGGAACCGTGGACAGCGCGGCCTCCAGGTTCTTGCGCTTCTCGGGATCCTCGAGGAACGATGTCACAAACTGGCGATACTGGTCGATGCGCGCCTTCAGGGCCTTGCCCTTGTTGCCCGAGGGCGGGAGCATGATCTGGCCGGCGGCATCCAGGTTGTCGAGGTTCTTGATGTGGTCGATATCGCCATCAGCACCGTCGGCAGCCTTGACAATCTGCAGTTTGAGGGTATCGATGTAGTTATAGAGTTTGTCGGTCTCGTCCACCACCTGGGTCGCCTTGTCGAGCCACATCTTGCCCTTGCCAGGGTTCTTCTCGTTGAAGGCCTGCAGTTGGGCATACAGTGACAAGTTGCGCGCCATGATGGTTCGGTTCGACCGCGTCAGGCCATCTTCCACCTGGCTGAATCCGTTGAGCACGTCGCTCGACACATTCAGCGCAAGCATGGCCGTCAAGATGATGTACATGAGGTTAATCATCTTTTGTCGCGGCGACATTTGGGCCAAACTCTGGTTTTTAGCGGTTGCCATCTATCTTGCGGTATATTGTATTCGGGTTGATTGACTTGTAGTTGCTGGCGTCGGGGGGGGTTAAGCCTGGCCGTCGTTGTCGGGCTCGGCGTCAAATCCGGGCATGCCGGGCATGGGACGGTACATGTTCACGGTCATGGCCTTGATCATCTTCTCATAGACGCTATTGAGTTGTTTCATGTAGCGGGCCATCTTCTCGGTCTCGTCGCAGTAGTGGGCGCTCTCGGCGGCGCTCTTCTCGTACATGTCGCGGATGTCCTTCAGGCCGCGGTTCACGCGGTCAATGTTCTCGAGCTGCGACGAGATGCTCTTGAGCTGGATTTCATAGATGGTGTTCAAGCCGCTGATGTTGTGGTTGAGCGCCTGCATCTGGTCCACATATCCCGTTGAGCTCTCGGTAATGTTCTGGCTGTTGTCGGTGATGGCGCGGTAGCTGGCGAGCAGCGTCTCGCTCACATCGTTCAGCGCAGTGGTGGTGGCCGACAGGCGCTGCATCTGCTCGCTGATGCCCGCCATCTGGCTCAGGTACTGCTGGGTGGCGTCGGTGAGCTCGGCCATGCGCGACAGCTGGTCGCTGGCCGCCGACATCTTGGCGATGCTCTCGCTCAGCGACTGGGTGTCGGCCTCGCTCAGGTTCACGCCCTGCGGCAGGCCCACGGCGCTCTTGGCCTCGGCAGCGCTCACGCCGGGCTCGGGAGCCTCGCCGTTGCCGTTACCGCCGATGTAGATGCCACCGCCGCCGGCAAAGTCGGGACGGTCCTCGGGGTCGTTGCTTGCGAGCACGGGGAACACTTCCTCCCAGTGATATTCTTTCTCGGGCTTGTCAAATGCCGTGAGGATGAACATGAGCACCTCGGTACCCATACCCACACTCAGCAGGATGTTACCCAACGACATGTGCAGAATCTTGAACAATGCACCCAAGATAACGACTGCAGCACCGATACTGTAGGCAAAGTTGAAAAAACGCTGTCCGCTGTCGCTGTTGAGGAAGCGGCCGGCTTTCTTTTTATATCGCTTGATTTTACCCATTGTGTTTTTTCTCTATTGATGAATGGTTGAGTTGTTTTTCTCTTGTTGTGCGGCAGGATTAGTCCTTGCAGCAGTTCTTGCGCTTGCCCTTCACGAGGCCCACCTTGGAGCGCACGCAGCGGAAGCCGATGTAAGAGCGCTGCTCGTTCTGGTACTCCCACATGCGCAGGTCGGCGCGGATGTTGTGCACCACGTCCTTCCACGAGCCGCCGCGCACAATCTTGCGCGACATCTTGTAGGGGTCCTCCTGTGCCACATAGTAGCGGTACTCGGGATTCAGGTCGCTGGTCATGCGGTCGATGCTCTCGGTATAGGCCGTCGAGGTCCACTCGCTCACGTTGCCCGCCATGTCATACAGGCCGTAGTCGTTGGGCTCATAGGTGGCCACGGGCGACGAGATGACATAGCCGTCCTTCACATAGTTGCCCTCGTCGGGCTTGAAGTTGGCATAGAAACAGCCTTCGTCAACCGTGAGGGGCAGGTCGCCGTCCCACGGATACTTGTTCTGGTTGATGCCGGCGCGGGCGGCAAACTCCCACTCGGCCTCGGTGGGCAGGCGGAAGGGCTCGACATAGATGCCCGAGCTGCCCAGCGACTTCTTGAGGAAGTCGGTGCGCCAGTTGCAAAAGGCGTTGGCCTGCTCCCAGCTCACGCCCACAACGGGATAGTTGTTGTAGTTGCCGTTGGAAAAGTACATGCGGACGTAAGGCTCGTTGTAAGCGTTCTCAAAGTCGTTCACCCAGCAAGTGGTGTCGGGGTAGATGTTGACAATGTAGGTGTTGAGGAAGTCATAGTCGCTCTGCAGGGCACGGGTGATGGTCTGGCGCACGATGCGGCCCTCGTCATCGATAAAGGCGGTGTCCTTGCTGATGGTGGGCGGAGTCATGTCCACCTCGTGGTCGGTGTTGTAGTCACGGCGGGTCGGGTCAAAGCGGTGTTTGCGCTTGGCGGCCTCGGTGAGGTTGTACACCTCGTAGCGATAGTTCATCTGAGCGGCGTCAAGCTCCTTCACGCCAGTGATGGGGTTGATGCGGTAAACGCTCTCGATGGCGCGCTCCTCGTCCTCGCTGGGATTCTTCCAGGGGATTGACTTGCTCCAGTCCAGGTGAGGCGTTACAGGGTTACCCTCCTTGTCCTCCTCAATCTTGAACTCCTCGTTGCCGCCGTATGCGGGGTCAGCGAGGCGCTCGCGGATAATGGAGTCACGCACCCAATAGACAAACTGCTTGTACTTCGCGTTGGTGATTTCGGCTTCATCCATCCAGAAGGCGTCAACCGACACGCCATGGGCGGTCGAGTCAATACCCCAAACCGAGTCAACTTCGTTGGGTCCTTCACGCATCGAGCCCACGTCAACGAGCACCATGCCAAAGGGAGTGGTCTCGGTAAACGAGGGAGCGCCGATGCCGGTCACTTCACCGCCGCTCGAAGCGCCCTTGCGCACCGAGCTGCACGATACAGTCGCCAGAACGACCATCAGTATCAATAGTAACTTCTTCATATTCTTACATTAAGCGTATGCTCTTTTGTTTATTCTTATTCTTCTCGCGAGAGTCCAGTTTCACATTATATATCAGGCAAATCTCGTGGCTGCCCCACGTGGCCTTGCTGATGGCCGACACCGGATAGTCATAGCTGTACCCGATGTAGGCATCCTTCAGGTTCATGCCCAGGAAGATGGTGGCGGCGTCCTTGTAGCGGTAGCCGGCACCGATGTTGAAGGCACGGTTATAGCGCAAGATGGCTGCCACCTGGGCCGTCCATGCGTTCAGGTCGGTGGCAAACATCGCACAGGGCTGCACTTCAAATAACGTGTTATTGATGGGAATATTGCCGCCGCCCATCAAATAATAGGAACGCGTGACGTTGAACTCATAGATGTCGATGGCCTCGCGGCCCGTCTTGAGCTCGATGCTCGGCGCGGTGATGTGGGTCACGGCAGCGCCAGCCCACCACTTGGGCGCGGTAAAGGTCACGCCCACGTTGGCGTCAAACGCCGTTCCCGACACGTCCTGCTTGGGGATGGCCTCGTCGGCGCTCGAGTGGGCGTCGTCATCGGGGATGATGACCTCCTTGCCGCGGAACGTCTGCGACATCACGCCGGGCTGCACGCCGATGCTCAGCGTCTTGGTCTTGCCAAAGCGCTTTTTCCACGCCAGCTGCGCGCCAACGCGGGTGTTGCTGTACAGGCCAATGCGCTCATACTCCGCCTTCACGCCGATGCCCAGCCGCTGGTCAAGCAGCTTGTTGTAGGGCGCGTCAACGGTGACAAAGTAGTTCTGCGGGCAGTCCTTGAAGTCCACCCACTGCGCACGGCCGCCCACCACCATGTGGATGGCATTGTTGGTGCCCGCCGCGGCGGGGTTGTAGTAGCTCTGCTCCTGCCAGAAGTGCGACAGCGCGGGGTCGTCCTGGGCGGCGGCGGCCAGCGCCACCACGACGATTGTCATCAGGGCGGCCAGCCTGCGGGATATGTGACGCGACACGTGTGCCATGTTGTTGTTTACTATTCAAAGAAGAATGTGACGACCACCATGTTGTTCTTGATTTTGTCCACACTCTGCGTGAAGCGCAGCACCTCGGGATTGTCCTCCAGGTCGGGGCGGTTGCGGTCCAGCATGTCCTTGAGGCCAAAGCAGAACTTGACCTCGGGGCAGAACTTGAAAAACGGCAGGTAGAAGTCGCATCCCATGCCCACCGTGAGCATCACGTCGCCGTTCTTGAGCTTGAGCTGCTCGCTGCGGTCCTTCGCCAAGTCGTAGGCAAACATGGCACCCGTGGTGAAGTAGGGACGCATGTTGTGGTAACGCTTGGCGCTCATCTTCAAGTCGATGGGCACGACAATGTAGGTGGACTTGATGTTCTGGCGCTGCTTGTAGTGCGACTGCTCCACCCACTCGGGATTGCCCGCGTGGTTCAGAAACTGCACCACCTTGTTGCCAAAGTACAGGCCCGGCGACACCCTCAGGTTAAAGTGGTTGGCGATGCGGTAGTCCGCCAGCACGTTCACACTGAAGCCCGGCGAGTTAGCGTTCACGTCGGCAAACCACTCCTCTCCGTCATCGGTGACAAATGCGTTGTTGGTAATGGCAAGATTCTGAAAATTGGCGCCCACCGAGAAGCCAAAGTGCACGCGCTTGGCGTCGGCATAGGGGCGGTTCAAAATCATGTCATTATCCTGGGCATGCGCGACGGCGCACCCCAGCAGCAACAGCAGCAGCACTGCGATATGTCTCAGCTTAGTCGGGTCCATTTACCCTATTAAACGCAATTTTCACCGCCTTATTGCTTAAAATGTAAAAAATGCAAAAATCTGCCGCCCAGGTACACCATTATTATATATGCACACACTCGGCCCGAGGGATGCGGCGGGCAACATTTAGACCAAGATTAAAATGAGTTTTTTTGAAAAAAAATCGCGGGATTGTCGCCCTCTACCGTGGCAGGAGGCGGCGCAGGGGGCGGGTGAACAGGCGGTTGACGAGCCAGGCAAGGAGCACGTCCACGGGGATGATGAACCAGGCGATGGCGATGGCGCCCGTGAAGCCCATGTCGCGCGCCACGACATCCATCATGGCGGGCACATTGAAGTGGGCGAGCACGGGAGCCAGCAAGTAGTTATAGGCCAGAGCGGCAATGCCTTGCAGCATGAAAATCTCAAAACTGATGTCGCCCAGCCACTGCATGGGGCGCGACGCCAGCAGGCGTCCCACAAAGCCCTCGCGGCGGTCGTAGGCCACCGACACCAGCAAAATCAGCGCCACGGGCAGCCACCAGATGACGGCATCGCTCCAGGGCAGCAGCGACGGGCAGGCGCGAAAGGTCATGACCACGGCAGACAACAGCGCCACGGCGACCAGCTCGGCATCGGTGCCGTTGTCGCTCTTGCCCAGCACGCCGCGGCTCCCCGTCAGGCGGCAGGCGTGGGCCAGCGTCATGCCCAGCATGAAGTCGATGAGCCTCACCGGCGGGAACACATACAGCGCCGTGCGCCAGTACACATCGTGCCCCGTGACGGCAAGCAGCGCGACGTCAGCGGCAACGAGCACGCCCATCACCACGGCCTTGTGCCGCAAGCGCAACGGCATGAACCAGCGCGCCAGCAGCGGGTAGCACAAGTAGCACACCAGCAGCGTGCTCAGGAACCACGAGAAACGGTTGCACGAGAAATACACGCTGTGCAGCAGCGACCAGCTGTGCAGCAGCAAGGCGTTGAGCGCCAGCGTGACGGGCTTGACCGCCAGCGCGCCCACAGCCGCCAGGGCAATGAGCCACAACGCCAGGGTGAGCCAGTGCAGCGGAAAGAGCTTGAGGGCATGGCGGCAGGCGAACTTGCGGTAAGCCGCGCCGTCGAGCCGCTCCATGGGGTGGCGCATGGCCAGCAGCATGCCGCTCGCCATGATGAAGAAGCTCACGCCCGCCCACGTCATCTCCTCGCACTGGGCCACGCCCACGTGAAAGAGCACAATCATCACTGCAAACAGGCCTCGCCAGCCGTTAATCACCTTTATCATTATCCTACTGATTGACACAACGTTTTAATCGATTAGACAACGGACGCGTGAACCAGCGGTTCACCGCCCACGCCAGCGGCAGCAGCACGGGCAGCGAGAACCACTCCAGGCAGCCGTAGATGTTCCACCCAAAGTGCCCCGCCACGGCGGCGACATAATAGTTGAACAGCCAGAACGCCGCCATGTGCAGCACATACACCTCAAAGCTGATGCTTCCCAGCCACTGCAACGGGCGCGACAGCAGCAGGCGCCCCACAGCGCCCTCGTTGCCGTTGAGCAAGGCCATGGCGCCGATGATGGCGCACTGCGGCAGCACCCAGATGAGCACATCCTCCCACGGGTCCATCCATGTGGTGAACTGATGCACCGCCATCGTCAACGCCAGCAGCCCGATGGCGGCCGCCTCGATGAGCGTCGCCATGCCAAAGGTGACACCGCCAAGCCGCGGCTTGACTACCTTGTAAAGGTGATACAGCGTCAGGCCCGCCACCACATCAAGGATGTGGGACAACGGATTGACAAACACAGCCTCGCGCCGCGGGATGTCGAGCGGCAGCAACACCACGGCCAGCGCCACGGCCAGCGCCAGCATCAGCAGCGCCTTGTAGCGCAGGCGCCACGGGCCCAGCCAGCGCGCCACCGCCGGGAAAATCAGGTAGCAAAACAGCAGCGCGCTCATGTACCACGCCACGGGATTGATGCCGTAGTGGATGCCGTGCTGCGGGAACCACGCCTGCACCAGCAGGGCATTGAGGACCGCCGCCCCCCGGTCAAAGGGGCAATGCCAAACGGACGCAATGAGGACGAGCAACGCCAGCCCCAGCCAGTGGAGGGGATAGAGCCGCAACGCATGGCCCACGGCAAAGCGCCGGTAATCCTTGAACGTAAAGCGGTCGAAACGGTACCGCATCGCCAGCAGGAACGCGCTCGACAGGAAAAAGAAAGTCACGCTCGAGTAGCCCGGGTCGCGTGACCACTCCTGGCCCGTGTGGAACATCACCACGGTCAGCGCCAGCAAGCCGCGCCACGCGCTGATGGTGCGGATGAGCGGCGGACGCCCCGGGCGAGATATGTCGGCTGTTACCCGTGTACTCATTGACGATGGGCAAACGCCTTGAAACAGCGTTTGCAAGTGCGAAGATACAAACAAATGCCGAAAGAAAGCCAAAAAATCACAATAATTTCTTACCTTTGCCCCCGCATTAACGACAACATGGCAGACAGCACCGACAACCATAACGCCAACAACCGAAGGTCGAAGTTCTTGAAGGACATCGGCATCTATGCCATCGGCAACATCGGCTCCAAGCTCATCACCTTCATGATGGTGCCGATGTACACCTACTTTATCCACGACACCAGCGACTTTGGCTTCTACGACATCTGCCTGCAGGTGTGCCTGCTGCTCATGCCCTTTGTCACACTGCAGCTGCGCGACGGGGCGTTCCGCTTCCTGCTCGACTGCGACGAGGGCCAACAGCGGCAGCGCATCGTCACCTTTGTGTCCCGCACCATGGCGGCCACCCTCACGGCATCGCTCGCCATCGCCGCGCTGATGGCGCTGTTCACCGACATCCACTACCTGGGCTACTCGGTGGGCCTGCTCATCGCCATGTCGCTGCAGGAGGTCTATTCCCAGGTCTTTCGCGGCCTGGGCAACAACCGCGCCTTTGTGGCCGTGGGCATCCTCTCGGCGCTGGGCATCGGCGTGTTCAGCGTCATCGGCGTCGCCTTCATGGGCTGGGGCATCCGCGGCATCTTTGTGGCCAACATCCTCGCCCGCGTGCTGGCGCTCGCCATCGTCGAGGCGCGCGTGAGGCTCATCACCCGCCACACCCGCTGGCGCATCGACACACGCGCCGTGGGCCGCGACATCATCCGCTACACGCTGCCCCTGCTGCCGGGCTCGCTGTGCTGGTGGCTCACGGGCAGCAGCGACCGCCTGTTCATCACCAACTACCTGGGCCTTGCCGACAACGGCGTCTATGCCGTCGCCATCCGCTTCACAGGCATCATCAACACGCTGGCCATCATCTTCTACCAAGCGTGGCAGGAGACCGCGATACTGCAATACAACAGCCCCGACCGCAACCGCTTTTTCTCCAAGATGCTGGGCAGCTACCTCTATGTGCTGGCGGGCATCCTGGTGGGCTATCTGTTCCTGCTCAAGGTCAACTACGGCTGGCTCGTTGCCGACGAATATCAGCAAAGCCTCAACTACATCTACCCGCTGGGCCTGTCGGCGGTCATCTTTGCCGTGGCGGCATTCTTTGACATGGGCTACCAGTGCGCCAAGGACACCGCGCGCACCCTGCCCGCCATCATCCTGGCGGCCGCCGTCAACGTGGCGCTCAACTTCCTGCTCATCAAGCCGCTGGGCGTGTATGGCGTCATCGCCACCCTGCTGGTCACCTACCTGGTGCTGGTGGCCTATCGCTGGCACGACATGAAGCGCTACTTCACGCTGCGCCTGAGCGGCAAGGCCATCGTGCCCGCCATCGTGATGCTGGCCAGCGCCGTGCCCTTCTACCTCAGCCCCGGCGCATGGGCCGACATCGCCTTCATGGCCGCCGCGCTGGCGCTGCTGGCGTGGGGCTGCCGCGACAGCCTGACGGAGCTGTGGCGGGCCAAAATCGCCAAAACACGGGGCACAATAAAATAAACGGGACATTTTCTCGTTTTTTTATTTAGATACATCTTTTATTATAATGTTTGTAAACATGACATCAAGATTTCTCATCATGCTTGCTGCCGCCATGACCCTGCTGTCATGCTCCACCAGCAAGGATAATTCATTGGCTTACTTCACCGACCTGGGCGAAAACGGCACGCTGCCCAACGCCACCAGCACCTATCCCATCCTCATCCAGCCCGACGACGAGCTGGTCATCGCCGTGTCGTCGGCGGTGCCCGAGGCGACGGCGGCCTACAACGTGCCGTTGAACAACCCCGCCACCCGCAGCAACTTGACCTTTGCGTCCACCCCGCAGACGCAGACCTACATCGTCGATACCCAAGGCGACATCCTGATGCCCGTGCTGGGACGGCTGCATGTGGCCGGACAGACCTCCAGCGAAATCGCCAAGCGCATCACCGCGCTGGTCGAGAAGGACGTCAAGGACCCCTATGTGCGCGTCGAGCTGCTCTACTTCAACGTCGACGTGATGGGCGAGGTCAAAGCCCCCGCACGCGTCACCTCCCGCCAGCAGAATTTCACCGTGCTTGACGCCCTGGCGTCGTGCGGCGACCTCACCGAATATGGCCAGCGCGACCGCGTGTATGTCATCCGCACCGAGGGCAACCAGCGCGCCTATCACCGCCTGGACCTGACCAAGAGCGACGTGTTCTCGTCGCCCTACTTCCACCTCAAGCAAGGCGACATCGTGTATGTCGAGCCCAACAAAATACGCACCGACAACTCCAAGTACAACCAGAATAATGCCTACAAGCTCTCGGTGATTTCCACCATCGTGAGCAGCGTATCGGTCATCGCGTCGCTCATCATCGCCCTGGCCCGATAATCCGCCCAACCACAAACCGAACCACAGTTTAGAGAAAATGGCTATACCCAATACCCCCCCGACAGCCCAACAAGAGGAACAAATCATCGACTTCGGCGCATTTGTACGCAAGTATAAACGCTACTGGTGGCTGTTCGTGCTGTCACTCATCGCCTGCGTCACGCTCGCGTTTGTTTACCTCAAATACGCCCAGCGCATCTACAGCGTCAAGGCCACCGTGCTGGTTGCCCAGGACGACAACAGCGCCGGCGCCGGCGCCAACCTGCTCAAGAGCATGAAACTCATGGGCCAGGGCAGCAAGGTGGACGACGAGATGATTGTGTTCTCGTCGCAGGAGCTGTGCACCCAGGTCGCCAAGCAGCTCAGGCTCAACCGCTCCTACAAGGAGCACAAGGAGTGGTACAAGCCCGATGTGGACCACTACAACGGCTCGCCCATCGAGGTTGTCGCCCCCGAGGAGATGTTTGACACGCTGTCAACGGTACAGTTCAAGATTGACGTCAACAAGCAGGGCCAAGCCAGCATCGAGGCCAAGAGCGGCAAGGAGAAACTGGCCAACATCAAGAACGCCAAGCTGCCCGCCACGGTCAAGACCAGCTACGGCGTGTTTGCCGTCAAGGCCACCGACGAATACAAGGCCGGCAAGCCCTGCCACATCACCGCCACCCTGACGGGCAACCAAATCGTGGGCGAACAGCTCAACCGCCGCATCCAGGTCAAGCTGGCCACCAAAAAGTCCAACGGCATCAACCTCACCCTGTCGGAGAGCAACAAGTCGCGCGGCAAGGACATCCTGAACAAGCTCATCGAGCTCTACAACGAGCGCGGACAGAACGAGAAGGACGAGGAGGCCATCAACACCGCCAAGTTCATCGACGAGCGCCTGGCGCTCATCTACAAGGGCCTGACCAGCAGCGAGGCCGACATCGAGTCCTACAAGAAGGCCCACAACATCGTTGACCCCGAGCTGCAGGTCAAGAGTTCCATCGCCAAGCAGGAAGTCACCGACAGGGCCATCGTCAAGCTCGAGACCGAGAAACAGTTGCTGGGCATGGTGCGCGACTTTGTCGTCAACCCCGCCAACAAGCACTCCTACATCCCCTTTGCCATGGACAGCAGCGCCGCCAGCGCGTCCATCAAGGCCTATAACAACCTGCTGGCCAAGCGGCAGGAGCTGGAACAGTCGGCCAAGGACAACAACGCCGTTGTCAAGCAGCTCGACGAGCAAATCACCACGATGCACGCCAACGTGCTGCAAGGCATCAACTCGTCCATCAAGGCCGTGAACATGAGGCTCAACAAGGCGATGGCACAGGCCGGCGAAGCCGCCGGCGAAATGGGCAAGGTGCCCACCGAGGAGCGCGAGGCGCGTGAACTGCTGCGGCAGCAGGGCATACAGAACACCCTCTACACCCTCCTGCTCGAGAAACGCGAGGAAAATGCCCTCGTGCTGGCAGCCACCACACCCAAGGGCAAGATTGTGGACCACGCCTATGCCAAGACAACCCCCATCAGCCCCAACAAGATGGTTATTCTGGCACTGGCCCTGCTGGCAGGCCTGTTCCTGCCGCTGCTGCTCGTCTATCTCAAGGACCTGTTCACCACCAAGTTCCAAAACCAGGAAGAACTGGAAGAGATATCCCGCGTGCCCTTCATCGGCCACATCCACCACAACCGCCACAACACCCAGCTCGTGGTCAGGGAGGGCAAGACATCGGCCATCGTCGAGCTGTTCCGCTATGTGCGCAACAACCTGCAGTTCATGCTCAGCGACGAGGACGACAAGGTCATCCTGGTCACCAGCAGCGTGAGCGGCGAGGGCAAGTCGTTTATCAGCGCCAATGTCGCCGCCTCGTTTGCCCTGCTGGGCAAGCGCGTGGCGCTCGTGGGCATGGACATCCGTTCGCCCAAGCTGGCCCAGATGCTCAACCTCAACGAGGTGCCCGGCGTGACCTCCTACCTCTCGCGCGGCGATGTCACCATCGACCAGATTGCCCAGCCCTGCAAGGAGGTGGCAAGCCTCGACGTGCTCGTGGGCGGCGCCATTCCCCCCAACCCGTCGGAGCTGCTGCTGGGCGACCGCGTGAAGCAGTTCTTCAAGGACCTGCGCGCCCGATATGACATCATCATCGTGGACTCGGCTCCCGTGGCCATGGTCAGCGACAGCTTCTCGCTCGACAAGTTCACCAACGCCACCGTCTATGTCACCCGCGCCAACTACACCAAGCGCAGCCTCATCAAGTTCATGAACCGCATTGCCGCCAACAAGCAGTTGACCAACATGTGCGTGGTGCTCAACGACACCAAGCCCTCGGGCGACAACACCTATGGCTACGGCTACGGCGCCAACAAGGAGGAAGACTAATTTCGCCAGCGCTTTTAATCCGCCCCTTGACGCATGGATAGAGCCCTCATATTTGCGACCCTGGGCCTGGTGGCCATCTTCTTCACCGCGCGTGAAGGCAGCCGCCTGACCAGGGAGCGCATGCATGAGATACTCATCGCCGTGTACACCTTCTCGTGCTGCTTTTCCCGCTTTTTCCTGCCCGTGTTCAAGGGCAGCGGCGAGCCCTGCGGCACCTTTGGCACGGGCCTGGCCATTTGGCCGTTCTATTTCATGTCGTTGTTGCTGCTGTGGATTGTCTCGCACCACAAGCAGTGGCGCATCCGCCGCCCCAACATCTGGGTGGCGCTGGTGATGCTGCTGTATGCGGGCTACACGCTGGCCAACCCCAACAACATGGCACGCATGCAGTCGGCCATCGAGGTGTTCTACATCCTCTCGTTTGCCGTGTTCATGTACCTGTTCACCAACAGTTTCAATGTCAACACGTTGGTCAACGGCATCTTTATGGGACTGGCGGCGACCGTGGTGCTGAACTTTGTGCTGTGCATCTGCTACCCCGTGATGGGGATGGAGGGTGTCATCAAGATATTTGACAGCGAGGCAGCGACACGCAGCGACGACCGCGTGGGGGCTGTGGCGACAATGAGCCACCCCAACATCCTGGGCACCTATGCGTCCTACTATTTCCTCTTCTTTGCCGCCTGTTTCATCACCGCCTACAAGCGCCGCGCCAGCGCCGTGTTTGCCGGCATGGCGTTCCTGGTGATTGTGTTGAGCGCCAGCCGCAGCTCGCTGCTGGCCATCGTGGTGGCGCTGCTGGCCATCGTGGTGTTCTATGTGTACCGCCGCTACAAGCTGTTGAGCCCGCAGAGCATACTCAAGGGCATCGTGCCGCTGGCCATTTTCATCGGCCTGCTGCTGTACGGCCCGCTGAGTTTCTTGTTCAGCGACCTGGAGAACCTCGACGAGATGACCACATCGCGACTCATGCACTACTACTGCGGCTATGAAATCTTCATGGACCACCCGTTCACGGGCGTGGGCCTGAACGCCCACCTCAACTACCTGGGCGAGAACACCTCGGCCGTCATCTTTGAGCAGGTGTTCGACATGACCGACATCTGGCAGCCCGAGGAGTTCATGTTCACCAACCCCATCCACAACATTTGGATCATACTCATCGACGAGCTGGGCCTCATCGGTTACCTCCCCATTGCGGCGGGTGTCGTGTGGTACATCGCCACCTTCAAGCGACGGACGCGCATGTCCAGGAACCGCTATTACAACATCTTTAACATCACCGGGCTGGGCGTGATGTGCTGCTGGCTCATTCAGGGCAGCAGCGACTGGGCCCCGCTCACGCCGCAAACGCTCAACATCTCGCTCATGTTCCTCGTGCTGTCGCTCAACAGGCACTATCCGCTTGAGGAGCACCCCGAGTTTGTGACAGTGGAGGCCGAGAAGCTGCGCCTGGGCACCGGGCAAGAGGCCCAGGCCCAAGACGACGACACTGCACACAATGCGCCAATGCCATGAGACCGTCCGGCCAGCACATATTGTTCCTCGCCACCGAGTTTGACGCCCCGGGCATGCGCCCCTATGCCCGCACCATCATCAATGCCATGTGGCGGCCGGGCGACAGCGTGCTCATTGTCACGCGCCACGGCGTGGACATGCAGGGCCTCGGCAATGTTGACGCGCAGGCCGTGACATGGATTGATTACCCCGCGGGCAAGGTGCGGCGCGCCGCCTTTCGCTACCGTCCCTCACAGGTGACGCGCGCCATCGACGGCCTGACGCGCCGCCACGGCATCAACCTGGTGTATTCACTCACCGGCGAACTCATCCTGGCCGGCAGCATCAAGCGCCTGCAGCGCCACACTCCCGTGCTTTACACCGTGCACGATGCCGTGAGCCACGACTACAAGTACACCACCCTGGCGCGGTGGCTCAAGGACAAACTCATCATCGAGTGGCCCCAGCGACACCTGTTCAAGCACACGCGGCTCATGGTCACCAACAGCCGCGCCCAAGCCGACGACATGGCCCGCCGCTACCCTGGCCGCCAGGTGCACTATGCGCCCTTCCCCACCCTGGTCAGCGGCGCCATAGCCCACGGCACCGCGCCGGTGCCCGAGCTGCAGGACATCGACACCAGCCGCGGCTGCATCCTGTTCTTTGGCATGCTGCACCTCTACAAGGGCGTGCACCTGCTCTACAACGCCTACCTCGACCACCCAGGGCTGCAAGACCGCCCGCTGGTGATTGCCGGCAAGGGCGACATCTACTTTGAGCGCCGCGCCGATGAGCGCAACGTGGTGTTCATCAACCGCTACATCGGCGACGAGGAGATGCGCGACCTGTTCTCACGGGCCGCCACGGTGGTCTATCCCTACATCTCGGCCACCCAGAGCGGGGTGATTTCGGTCGCCAGCCACTTTGGCAAGCCCATAGTCGTGTCGCGCCTGCCTTTCTTCGCCGAAGCATGCCCGGCGCCCGCCCAGGGCGTGGAATTCTTTGAGCCCGGCGACGGCAGCGCCCTGGCCGCCGCCGTGGGCCGCTCGCTGCAGTCGGGTGCCACAACGCGGCAGCTGTATGATACCGTTTACTCGCCGCAGGCCATGGGCGCGGCCCTTGAGCAAATCTTCGAGGCGGCGGCCCGTCACGGCCAGCGGCAATAAACCCTGCCGCTGTCCCGCAGTCCAACAAAGGTCACTAATGTCCAAGCCAATGAAACGATTCAACATCCATCTCATCACGGCAATGCTCGCCTGCATGGCGGCATTCCCCGGCCACGCGGTCACCATCAATGTCAACGTCAGGAGCAACAAGGGCAACCTGACGCAGGAGCTGCGCCAGCGCTGCGCCCATGCCGCCTATGGCGACACGGTGGTGCTCAACTTTGCCAAAGGCAACTACACCATCGACGGCACCATCGTGCTCAACACCCATGTCGTCATCAAGGGCGCTGGCCGCGGCAGCACCACGATTACCCTTGACAAGGGCAGCGACCGCAATGGCTACAAGGCCTTCCTCGACGACACCTTTTTCAAGGTTGCCGGCACGCTCAAGCGCCCGGTCACCCTGTCCATCAGCGACATCGCCATCAAGCTCAAGGAGCACACGGGGGTGTGGTGGGCCGGCGAGCGATGCTTTGCCGTCAAGGTGTACCATGCCAGCCGTGTCGACATCCGCCATGTGGACAGCTACATGCACAACGCCATCTGCACCAACTTTGACCTGCAGGTGTGCTCCAATGTCACCGTCACCGACTGCGTCATCTCCAACTACAACAACACCACCGACGGCGGCAACCTGTGGCTGCGCGGCGAGATGCACAACATCAATGTCAAGCGCAACAAGTTCTACAAATACGGCAAGGACGAGGCCGTGGGCATCTTTGACAGGCTGGTGGACAACAGCACCAACAGCTATGTGCGCGGCAAGGCCTCCCGCACCGACATCTTTGTCGAGGACAATGAGTTCCACTACAAGTATGACGGCAAGGACAAGAACATGGCCGACAACTGCTACAACCACACGGTGCTGTCGGTCATGACCGACCACAGCAAGAGCAAGGACTGCTGCACCACGCGCAATCTGCACATCACGCGCAACAAGTTTGTCATGACCGACATGACGGCGCGCTGCATGTACATCTCCTTTGACCCCGCCGATGTACACAGCGGCATCTTCATCGAGGACAACACCATCGTCAACGAGGCCGTGGGATACGACAAGCGGTGCTACAGGCAGGACATCGAAGTCAACGACCTGAGCGCGTGCGGCGACACCATCCGCATCAACGGCAACCGGGTGAGCAACAAGAAACTGGTCTTGGACCCCTCGGGCGCCCAGGGCTACAGTTTCCTGCTCGTGCAGGGCGGCAATGTGTGCATGGACGGCAACAAGATTGTCAACGAGGCCACCGTGATTCCCGGCAGCGGCAAGTCCACGGGCGTCCAACTCGTGTGGTGCGGTGAGCAGGGCGGCAGCGTCACCATGCGCAACAATGTGTGCAAGGGCATCAAGTGCATCGCCGCCATCGGCGCCGGCAACGGCACCGACAAGTTTACCCTCAACGCCAGCAACAACTACTTTGCCGGCGACACGCGCGTCTATTGCCACAAGGTCAAGCGGCTGGACATCAACTTCACCGGCAACACGCTGGTGAGCGACAACATGAACTTCTTCCTGCAGGAGTTTGCGCCCACGGGCACCGTGGTGTTCAACAACAACAATGTCACCGTCAACGGCGGCAACGGACAGTTCATGACGCACTGGAGCGCCAACTCCACGCGCGACTACCGCTTCGAGCGGCTCGAGGTCAAGAACAACGTGCTGCACGGCGCCAACAGCGAGCAGGATTTGTTCATCAATGTAACCAATGTGGGCAAACGCACCGCGCGCGCCAACACCATCACCCGGCAATGAAACAGCGCGTCCCGCAACTCGATTACCTCAAGGGCATCTTCATCCTGCTCATGGTCATGTTCCACCTGCAGCCGGTGGAACTCACCTACCCCACCCTGCGGGCGGCGGTTTACACGTTCCACATGCCGGCGTTTCTCATCATCTCGGGCTTTCTGGCCAATGTCGAGAAGGCGCCTGCCGCCTTTGGCAAGGGATTGATGCGCATCGTGGTGCCCTACATCGTGTTTGAGGCGCTCTACATCGCCATGCAATGCCTGGTGGGCGGCAGCCTGGGCGCACACAATGCCATCGGCAACATCACGGCCGCCGACTTCATGCTCATGATGGCCACCCAGCCCACGGGCCCCTACTGGTATCTGCACACGCTGGCACTGTGCACAGCGGTTTATTACCTGGTTTACAGCATTTTCAAACTGAAAGGCCTGTCGGGGCTTGCCGTCATGGGCGTCATGCTCTACGGCCTCTCGCTCGCCATCGAGGGGCTGGACTGGCACTATGTCATCTATTACCTCATCGGCGTGCTCATCATGCGCAGCGGCCATGCGCTCACGGCCGTCATCACGCCGTCGTGGTGGGCGGCGCTGCCGCTGGTTGTGCTGTTCTGGTTACCCGACAATTATGATTGCGGCTCGCTGGCGGGCATTGCCATCACGATATTGGTCATGAGCCTGCTGCTGGCGGTCTATCCCGTGTGCGGAGGCCTCATCAGGCGTCTGGCGGCCTACATCGGGCGCAATTCACTGGCCATCGTGGTGTTCTCGCCCATCTTCACGCTGCTTGCCAAGCGGGCGGCACCCGCCTTTGACTTCGACCCCACGGCAGTGTGCTTCACCATCGCGGCACTGGCATTTGTCGCCGCCGGCTGCCTGGGTTGCGCATGGCTGTCCGACAAGCTGCACATCAGCCGCTACATCTTCGCGGGCCGCGACATCTACAACAGTCTATCAAACAACAAATGAAACACATACTAACTGATAAACACATACACCATGAAACGAACTATCCTGATTCTGCCAATCATACTGCTGGCAGCCATTGCCCTGCACGCACAGGGCGGCTTGCGGCCGCGCGGCGACGTGAACTGTGACTGGGAGGTGAACCTTGCCGACGTCAACGCGCTCGTCGATACTATTTGCAGCGGGGCGAGGTACCATGCCCTGTTCTCCTATGCCGCCGACGTCAACGGCGACAAGGAAATCAACATCGCCGACCTGAATGCGGTCGTGAGCGCCATCATGGGCGACAAGTTAAAGCCCATGCCTGCCTGCTCGGGCACCCTGCCCGTGCTGTTCATCAACACCGAGGGGCACCGCAACATCGACAGCAAGGAAGAATACATCCATGCCGACTGGTGGCTCGACAACATGGGCATCGAGGGCTATCAGTCCATCGGCACGCCCGACGCACCGCTGGGCATGCTCATCAAGGGTCACGGCAATTATACCTGGACCGATTGCGACAAGAAATCCTATAGGCTCAAGCTTGACGACAAGCAAGAAATGATGGGCATGCCCTCAAACCGCCATTGGGTCATCAAAGCCAACGCACTTAACTGGAAGGGTAATGTCGAGGATGCCCTGCCGTTTGAAATCGGGCGGCGCATGGGCATGGCATGGAATCCAAACATTGAGCCTGTCGAAGTAGTCTTCAATGGCCAATACATCGGCCTATATTTCATGTACGAAAAAATACGGGTCGGCAAACAACGCGTAAACATCGAAGAACAACAAGACGAGGAAACAGACCCCGAGAAGGTGACGGGCGGCTGGCTGCTTGAAATCGACAATTACGTCGAACCCGGCAACATCACGTTCACCGAGGGCAACGGCATGCCGTTTTGGGTCACCCCGCATTCACCCGAGGTGCTGAGCGGCGCGCAGCGCGACTACATCACCTCGTTCCTGCTCAGCGCCGACACGGCAATCTACACCCAGGACAAGGAGAGCCGCCTGTGGGAGCAGTATATCGATATCGACTCGCTCGCTGTCTATTATATTGTACAGGAGGTGGTTGACAACCCCGAGGCATTTTCTGGAAGCTGCTATATGTATAAACAACGAGGTGACAGCACCAAGCTGGTCTTCGGCCCGTTATGGGACTGTGACCATGCTTTTTACAGATATGGCACTGAGTTTGATAAGTTCATCTACGAAGATGTTCCAACCAATTGGTACTCGCGGTGGATTAGCGAAATCGCCAAGTTCCCCCGCTTTCAAGAGCGCGTGAGTTATTACTGGCGGCGCTTTTATGAGGAGGTATACCCCAAGATGGATGCTTATATAGACAACTTCACCATCAAATTCGAGGCAGCGGGAAATGCCGACCATGTGCGCTGGCCGCAATACAATGGTAATAACACACAAGCAAGAACCAACATGTACCTCAAGCCATGTTTTCACAAAAAAGTAGACTGGCTCAACACCCAGTGGAACGACACCCAGCCCCCCACCGACGGCGGTAACAGCCACAACCCATAGCCATCTGTTCAAATTTGTTCCACATTTTATCCCAAGCAGTCACACAGTTCGCCAAGTATGACCGCGCAACAACCTCGAGGTGAAACTGCGCGACGCGTTGTTCCTGGTGCACCCCAAGGACAAGGATGCGCAGCGGCAGGCTATCTTTGACAAGATTGTGAACCGGCAGCTGGAGGTCCCCTATACTTGGGAAGTGGAGCTCTCGGCCCTCGGCCAGCAGCACTTCGAGAGCGATGAAGACCGGAAAAAGGCCTTCGCCTTGAAATGGCAAGAGCTCATTGAGAGCGGCAAGATGGGTTACATGGCCTTGATGCGCAACCTGAGCAACATTCTTTTTTTTTTGGGGGGGGTGTGGAGTGTCCGCCAGCGCGGTGCAGCAAGTCATCGACCGCCTGAGCGATGCCCGTCAGGTCGCCCGTTCCAAGCAGTTGCCCTTCGGCTACCTGCCGGCCTATCGTGAGGTCGAGAAGGTGGCCCCCGCCCACGCTGTGACGGTAATGAATGCCCTGGAGGCCGCTGTGATCGGCATTGCGGACGGGCTTTTACCGCTTTTTAAGTTTTACCGGACAGCAATAGTATAATAAAATTTAATTGGTGGTTCAATGGTGGTTCAAAAGCAAAACGCAACCGCTGATAATCAAGCGATTGCGTTGCTTTTAAGTGATCCCTACAGGCTTGATTTTATTACAGCACATTACAGAAACATACGTAACACCCATCTGTTTTCCAGACATTTACAACACAGCTGAAGTGTAAGCTTCTGTAATCAGGTGTAATCAACAGTAGATTTCGGTTGTCATTTTTGACAACCATTTTTTGTGCGTAATTTTACAGGGAGAAGGTAAGGGGAAAGATGCTGGGCAAAACGTCTGAACTCCCTCGGAGTGATCAATGAAGGGGTAGTAATTTTGCATCGTTTTAGATTTAAAAATACAAAAATTATGGCTACAACAAATTTTTCTATTTCAAAGAAAGCCAACAATGGGCTTTGTGAACTAAAGGTCAGATTTAGCTATGACCGTCAACACTCGTATCGCCTGCGTACATATATTATGGTTCCGGAGGCAGCGTGGAACTCCAGCAAAGGGAAAGTCATCATTCCTCGCATGCACACGAGAGAACAGAAGAGTCTCTCCCAGCTGCAAGCACAGATAGATGACTTGTCCAGCTATCTCAAGGCCGAGTGTCTTGTTGCACCAGTGTCGGCAGACAAGAACTACTGGGACCAAAAGATCCAGAAGTTCCACAAGAAAGATGCACTGAACTCACCTCAGCTGCTCAACCATCAAGCAAGCTGCCCCGACAAAGGTGAGGATGTAATCGACGCGTTTAAGGAATTCATCAACGCCAAGGTCCCTCATGAAAAGACCAAGGCCCAGATGGAAGTGACGATGCGTGATATCGAGAGGTACATGTTGTACATCAAGAAAGAGCTGCGGCTCAAAGAGTGGACGAGATCGGATCTGGCAGGCCTCAAACACTTTCTTGAGATTGAGCATTCCTTCTTCGACCAGAATGGCAAGTGCAAAAGGAAGTACCAATACATCTACAACGCATCACCCTTGCCCATGATCCCAAAGGCCCGTGGCGGCAACACCATTTTCGCCATTATGAAGAGGTTCAGGACCATGTTAAACTGGTGCGTAAAGACCGGCAAGATTGACAAGAGCCCGTTCCTTACGTTCCAGCTCCAAGGCTGTGTGTACGGTACCCCGTTCTACTTGACAATTGACGAGTTGAACACGCTATACCACTATGACTTCTCATCGCGCCCCAAACTGGCTATCCAACGCGATATTTTCGTGTTGCAGAGCAACCTAGGTATGCGTGTCGGTGACTTCTATGGCCTGACCGCAGCCAACCTGGTGAACGACGCGATCGAATACATCCCTGGTAAGACATTACATGATACGGGCGAAGTGGTACGTGTACCGTTGACTGATCGTGCCAAAGAAATCATCAATCGCTACAGCACTAACAACAGCATCGGATTAATGCCGTTCATCTGCGAGCAAAAGTATAATGCGGCCATAAAAGAGATGCTCAGGTTGGCTGGGATTGATCGGATTGTAACCACCTTGAATCCCAGGACACGCCTTGAGGAGAAACACCCGATTTGGGAGAAAGCCTCTTCGCACATGGCACGCCGAAATTTCATCGGCAATCTCTACGCCAAGGTTCAGGACCCCTCACTCATCTCATCAATGACGGGCCATAAACCTGGTAGTAAAGCCTTCGAGCGATACCGCGCTATACACGATGAGATCAAGAAGCCCATTCTTGAGATTTTTAACTAATAAACAATGAGACAGCATCGAGGGGAATTCCACAAGAAAGTGAGTGGACTTCCCCTCGATCTATTTTCCGCACTATGGCGACCTTTGCACTCGCTTTGGGGCATTACCATGAGCTCAACAGCAAGGTTCCTCAACCAAGGGGAAACAAGTTTGAAAGAATGGTTGAATCCCCTCGGAGTGCTCTATAAATAGGCAGTAATTTTGCCGGCGATATGAAGAAAGAGGACCAACATATAATCGGAGATTTCACGGACCTGCTCGTGGATCGGATTGCCGAAAGGGTTGTCGAGCGACTCAAGGAAGAGGGGCTCGTCATGGCAGTTCCGTCGACTGAGGCAAAAACCAACCCTCTGCAGCAAACGTTGTATACGATCGAGGATCTGTGCAATTGGCTCAAGATAAGCGAAGAGACTCTGCACCTCCACAGGCGCCAGGGCTTGCTTAAGGCTAGCATCTATGTTGGTCGCTCACCGCGCTTCACTGAGGAGGACATACAGGACTATTTAAACAGGTTTAATTAATATATTTTTATAATTAATTCATTATGAGAAATTTATTTGTGTTTTTTACTAGTTTCACCAGCCGCAAAACGCGCGCAGGTTGGGAAGAGCCCTACCAGAGTAAGGCCGAGCCCCTGTCGCTGGACGATACCGCAGCCAGCGACGAGGAAACCACGGAACTTAAAACAGAGAATTCTATGAGTAGTGAACCTACCAAAACGGCCGAACTCTCCCAGGTGGAGACCGAGGTACAGCCCGGAACTGAGCAGGGCGTAGTTGTAGCTCAGGCACCCGCTCCTCAGGGTGAGAACGAAGAGATCAGCCGTGACACTAACGGTAATACTCCAGGGAGCGTTTCTTGGACCGCATTCTATCAGCCCAAGGGCCCCGCTGGAGAGTATGCCGCTCAAGGCTATGGGCTAAATCTCTTTAAAGGTTGCAGAGGGAGCTGCATTTATTGTTATCGTGAACACGGTATCATCAGCAAGTCCATTGGAGGCGACACCCCTGAGTTACTGAAGAAATTCAAGAATGAAGCTAATGCTCTGGCTCGTGTTGCACACGATCTTGTTAACCACAAGAATGAACTTGTAGCCGCTGATGGTGTGTTCGCAACGTTCACTAGCGATCCCGGTCAAGAGGCTACCTTCCCGCTATTCAAGCAGGCCTTCGACCTTATCATTGACGCCGGTGTACCTGTGAAGATGCTGACCAAGTTCACGAGCTGGGTGAACACTCCCGAGGGTCAAGAACTGCTTGCTAAGGGCGCAAGCACGGGCCTTCTTGCAGTAGGCTTCACGCTTACTGGTCACGATGAACTCGAAACTGGCGCTTCTCCCAATGCTGATCGTGTGGCAGCGATGAAGAGCATCCACTCTATGGGCATCAAGACCTTTGCCTCGATTGAGCCTGTTATTGACCAGCAGACCTCGCTCGACATGGTTGAGGCAGCGGCTAGCTACTGTGATCTGTTTCTGGTGGGTCTTGAAAGCGGCCCAAACAGGCATGTTCTCACGGATGATGAGGTTTGTAACATGAGTCACCAGATGATTGATGTTGTGCGCTCCTGTGGTGTGGGCTCAATCTACTTCAAGAGCAGCATTCTCAAGGTAGCCAAGGCTGCATCTGTGATTGCCAGCGAAGGTAGCGGTATTGTCATTTCCAAGTCCATCATGTTCTAAGCTATGATCACCGCAACACAATACCGCGCACCGCCCTCCTGCGGATGCTTATTAAGGAGACACAAAACTGCTCTACCACGGCCTTGAGCCGTCAGCTACGGGTGGTCGCTCCCTTTCAAGGAAGTAGCGGCAAAACCATGCTCGATGCGGAGCTTATCATTCACGGGGGAAGTCGCGCATCCGACAAACCCAAGAATTTCAAATGATTATGAAGAATAATTTACTCACAATTATTAAGTTTTTATATGACTAAGAATTTTATTGGAATTATTCGTGGGGCTCAGTCCCCGTCTCGTGGTGCGGCTGCCGTGGTGGCTGGTGCGAACCATGCAACCCCTATCTATGACGAGTTGCAGGCGAACGCCAAGAACCCTTTGACCGTCGCAAAACGCAAGTGTATCGAGGATACTGTTAAGCAGTTACTCGATAATGGACCTCACGCCGAGGATCCTGGCCTGTTGCTGGGATATGTCCAAGGCGGAAAAACTGACACGTTCGAGCACATCATAGGCTTGTGCTGTGACTGTGGCATCGATGTTGCCGTGCTGTTCACCAAGGGTACCAACGCCCTCGCCAAGCAGACGCTCAGCAGGCTTCAGCAGGACTTCGCTCCTCTTAAGCCTTCGAGTAATCTCAATCAAGCAGCTACCGTGGAAATCCACGATATCATGGCATTGCGCAAAACCGGGCTCATTGAGGCGAACGTCAACAAGAGCAAGTTGATTATCGTTTGCAAAAAAGAGGTCAACAATCTGAAGGCTCTCATCAAGTTGTTCAAGACGGATTGTCCTTTCTTGAAGGACAAGAAAGTGCTTATCATTGACGATGAGGCGGATTACGCCTCACGCAGCTACAAGGTTGGCAAGAGCAAGACCACTCCTAAAGGCAAGGTGCCCAAATGCGTGACACAGGTGGCAACAATCGGCAAGCAGATCAACGATTTCCGCAAGTTGCTCAAGTACCACAGGGTGCTGTTGGTAACGGCCACACCATACAATCTGTTCCTGCAGCCTGATGGGGAACTCGTCCTGGACAGCAAACGCATCAAGAGCATCCGCCCCCGATTTGTGAGCCTCGTTCCTGTGCACAATGCGTATATTGGCGGCAAGCAATATTTTGATGAGTCCCGTAACCCCAACTCTATGTTTAGTCACTTGTATCGTCCTCTCGGACAAAACACCATCAATCTGCTGGCTGGCCGTCAAGGCAACGACGATGAGTTCCTTTCTGCTATCGGAGAGTATCTGGTAGGCACGGCTATCCGGCGCATCCAGCAGCGCGCCAATGGCCAAGATTTCAAGTCGAGCATGATCATTCACGCCCAGATGAAAAAGGCCTACCACAAAGGGCAAGCCAATCTTGTGAATACTATTATGGGCTTTCTCACAAAGCCCTTTGCAACCGGCTCATTGCCCCAAGATGTGGAGGAGATGCTGAAGCAGGGTTATGATGACTTTGCTGCGTCGAGCCAGAAAGCCCGCAACCAGCAGCTCATCACCGTCCCGTTCCCTACATTTGATGATGTACTTGATGAGATACAGGACATCTTTTTCGAAAAGAACCATTGCGTCAGGATCGTCAACAGTGATAACGACGTAAACGCATTGCTTGACCAAACCACCGGTGAACTCAAGCTCGATGCTGCCGTCAACATTTTCATCGGCGGCAACATACTCGATAGAGGCGTAACCATAAGGAATCTCTTGAGTTTCGTTTATGGCCGTTGTCCCTCGACGTTCCAACAAGACACGGTCACTCAGCATCAACGCATGTTCGGCGCACGCCCGTTGGAGGATATGGCGGTCACGCGGTTCCACACGTCACCCGATATCTATAATCAACTCAAGAACATCTATTATTTGGACGAGTACTTGAGGGAGCAATTGGGGAACACGGGGACGGGCAAGCCCTTCAAGGTCCAGGTTCTCAGGGCAGCCAGCAATATCCGCCCCTGTGCCGGTAACAAGGTCATGGTCTCGGACATCAACACGGTCAAGTCACAGATGCGCTACTTCGCTCGAGGTATCCAGACGGGTAGCCAGCGAACGATCGGAAAAACCATCAGGGACATTGATGCTCAACTTGACGCTGCTTTCCAAGCCGGCAAGCCCGATGCAAACGGTTTCATCGAGATGGCGGTTGATGACCTCTTGGGCATTCTGGAAAAGGTCAAGTCCACATACGTGTATGGCACCAAATATGGAAACGCAGGATATCGGCTCGAGCCTGAAGCGCAGATGGCCATATTAGAGCACTGCAGCAAGGCGTCCAAGGGAAAGGTCTGGGTGGCCAGACGCACTGGCCGTAACGTCAGCCGTACCAAGCAAAACGGCGTTTTCACCAACGCGCCCGACAATGGAACGAGTGATCTTGGCCCAGCACGTGCCAAGGCCATCGATAAGCCTGTAGTGTTGATGATTCGTCAAGAGGGAAAGCAAGCTTACGGCTGGAGGGATGCGCCGTTCTATTGGCCGGTGCTACTCACGCAGATGAACACCCCTGGCGCACTGTTAGCAACCAGGGTCAAGAACAATTTGCCGTAATCAGCGGCACCAAAAACAGCACTAACAACGATCTAGCTTATATTTCATTATCAGGATGTTAGTGTTATATTTCCAACGGCATTATTAACAATTTAAAGAAAGGACATCTATAAGAGAAGACGAAATCGAGAGAGAATTTATTGATTTTGAGGTGAAAGAGGTGGAGCGGCATGAGGTCGCTCCTTTTTTTGTGCCCATACGTGGCTTCTGTGGGCCTTTAAAAGACTGATTGGGTGTCGCTATCGCCTGGGGGCGGTAATGGCAGTCCACGGCCATTTACGCCGGTCAGGACGCATCAATCTTTGAACTCGCCGTCGGCGATGTCGAAGAACTTATTGAAGAAGGCTTTGAGCTTCTCTAAAACAGTTTGTATCTTGCCTTGACGGTTGGCAGACTTATCAAACGGGTTGATAGGCGGCATGATGCTGTCCAGTTCCATGCCTCTTTCCGGGACATAACCACGTTGGAACGCATTCTCGATGAATTCTACAGCCTTATCTCTCTTCAGATGCTCTTCAGTGATAATCTGGTCAAACTGCTCACGTTTTTCCCGGTTGACGTATCGCTTCCAATCTGCATCAACATCGCTGTCCGGCGTGAGGTCGTCGATGAATTTGTCAATGAGCTCTTTCTTATCACGCAGGTCGGGGCTGGAGTCGATGGCCTTGTTGATCTTTACTCGTATCTCCATGTCTTGCTGATGGCCCTCGTGATACTGCTGAACAAGGAACAGAATGTAGTCAATATTCACTTCGACCTGCTTCACCAGTTCCATCTCAAAGATAATGTCGTCGCAGATGTCCTCCTTATCGTGTTTCTCGCGACGGTACTTGTCAGCCAGATCCAGATAAATGCTCGTGTAATCCTGAATATCCCGCTCTGAGATGAAGTCTGCGCCGTTGAACTGGTCAAAGCAACTCAGCAGGTTACGCATCTTAAGGATTGTGCCAAACAGCCGAATAAACGATTTCTCGGCCTTCTCGCCCAGAGGCAGTTCTCCTGGCGCCCATGATGCAAGAAGTTCCTCAAGGTAACTCTTATAGCCTTTGACGTTCTTGCCGTCCTCATCGGTATAACCATTGAAATAATCCTCAAAGGAGCGCAGTATCGTAATGCCTTTAGCGCTGGGATCACCAAACAGGGCGATGCATTTGTTGGTGGGCTCTTCAAGGTTGCGGAAGCAAACGATGTTACCAAAGGTCTTGATGCTGTTCAGGATGCGGTTAGTACGGCTATAGGACTGCAACAGGCCATGATATCGCAGGTTCTTGTCCACCCACAACGTGTTGAGCGTGGTGGCATCAAAGCCCGTGAGGAACATATTGACCACTATCAGGATGTCTATCTCGCGGTTTTTCATCCGCAGGGACACGTCCTTGTAATAGTTGGGGAACTTGTCGGCAGACGTATCATAGCTGGTGCCGAACATCTTGTTATAGTCGTCAATGGCGCTTTCAAGGAATTCACGGCTATTGGAATCCAGGCCGTCAGTGTTGTCGCTATTTTCCTCGCCATCACCATCTTCTACATCCTGTTCATTGGGAGCGTAGCTGAAAATGGTGGCGATCTTCAACCGTTTGTTTTCGGGCAGTTCATCCATCATCTGCTTCAACTCCAGATAATAGAGTTTCGCACAATGGATATTCTGGACGGCAAAGATACTGTTGAAGCCGCTGATTTTGGCTTTAACCCTTTGCTCGTCGACTTTCTTCTTTTTGTCGGCAGCTACTTCAGTCACATTTGCAAGCAGGCTGAAAGAATAGGCTTTACCTCGTTTGGTCTGTTGGTCATAATGGTCGAGAATGTACTGCGCTACGTTGTGGATGCGTCGTGGGTCTTGCAGGGCCTTTTCCCGCTCGATGTCCCACACCTTGCTGTTCTCCACTTCTTCCTTTTCCTTCATGGTCTTGACATAATCGACACGGAAAGGCAGCACATTATGATCACGTATGGCGTCCACTATGGTATAGGTATGCAGGCGGTAGCCGAACACGTCCTCGGTGGTCTTGTATATCCCACGTCCAGGTGACACGTTCTCGGCAAAGATGGGCGTTCCAGTGAAGCCGAACAGGTAGTATTTCTTAAATCGCTTGACGATGAGTTTGTGCATGTCGCCAAACTGGGATCGGTGGCATTCGTCAAAAATCATCACCACCTCTTTCTTGTAGAATTCGCTTTGCGGGTTCATCTTGACGTAGGTCGAGAGTTTCTGAATGGTGGTAATGATGATTTTGCTCTTGGGGTTGTTGATCTGTTTCTCCAGCTCCTTGGTCGAGGTGTTGCCGTTGGCTGCGCCCTTCTGGAAGCGGTCATATTCCTTCATCGTCTGGTAGTCCAGGTCCTTGCGGTCAACCACAAACAGCACTTTGTCGATATAGGTGAGTTTGGTGGCGAGCTGGGCAGCCTTGAATGAGGTCAGGGTTTTACCCGAGCCAGTGGTATGCCACACATATCCACCGGCCTTGATGGTACCATACTGGCGGGCATTATGGGCAACTTCTATCCTGTTCAACAGTCGCTCGGTAGCTGCAATCTGATATGGCCTCATGGCCATTAGGATTTTTTGCTCGGTAAAGACGCAGAAACGTGTGAGGATATTGAGCAGGGTGTGACGGCTGAAGAAAGTTGCCGTGAAATCCTCCAAGTCACCCAAAATGTTATTCTGTGCATCAGACCAGTAACTCGTGAACTCGAATGAGTTGCATGTCCGGGTCTTTTTGCTGCTCTTAGCGTTCTGCTCCTTGATGTGGCTTTGACGGGTGGTATTGCTGTAATACTTGGTCTCGGTGCCATTGCTGATGACAAATATCTGCACATATTCAAACAGCGCATTACCTGCCCAGAACGATTCACGCCCGTAGCGGTTGATCTGGTTAAACGCCTCCTTCAGCAGCACGCCTCGTCGTTTCAGCTCGATATGTACCAGTGGCAGGCCGTTCACGAGGATGGTCACGTCATAGCGGTTCTTGTGGCTTCCATCGTTTACCTCATATTGGTTGATGACCTGGGTGATATTGGCATGGACATCCTTCTTATCGATGAGTTTGATGTTACGTATGGTGCCATCGTCAAGGGTGAGCGTTTTCACACAGTCTTGTTGGATCGTGAAGGCTTTATCCTCGATGCCCTTTCCCTCGTTGGCAATTTCGGTCTTGAAGAAACGCTGCCATTCACCATCAGTAAACACATAATCATTGAGACGCTCCAGCTGGCGACGCAGGTTATCTATGAGTTCCTCTTCCTGATGGATGTACAGGCGCTCGTAGCCCTGGCGCGTGAGCTGTTCAATAAATTCACGCTCCAGTTCCTTTTCACCCTGATAGGACGTCTCCCTGACTTCCGATGGCCTCTCGTAATGGGAAACCACCGTTGATTGCGTATTTTGTGAAACGATGTCGTATTGCTCAGCCATCACTTATGCTGCTTTTCTTTTGAAAGTCAATAGTTGTTCTCTGTAATATTCATATTGTTGGCGACGTGCTGCTATCTCTGCCGGGATGCCAGATTGCAGGTCTGTGGTCAATGTCTCGAAACGGTCGAGAATATCCACAATGCGTTGCTGCTCTTCTAGCGAGGGAAGGGGGATGATGACTTTGAGTAATTGTTCTCCTTTTACTCTAACTACTTTTACACCACTTGCATATTTCCTTTTTTGCTTTGCAAAGTTTTCTGTCTGAAAGAAATAAGCCAAATATTTTGGGTTTTGGTTGTGGTGAAAAATATGTGCATCGCCACTTACCGCGATTTCTTCTTCTCCAAGCCAAGCTGTAGCTTTACAGCAAGCTTCAACATCTTCGCTCGTTGTCGCAATGATTAGATCACCATGCTGGGCCTTTTTGCTCCGGTCAAATAGCGCCTTTGAAATAAAAGATTTTGTTCGGAAAGCAAATGTGCCATAATATGTATGCAGCTGACCATAGTGGATACAAGGAAGTCCCTGCTCAACAAAGTCACTTTTTTGGATGCCTGAGCCTTTTATCATTTCTCCTATCTCACTTAAAGCTAACCATTTAACGCTTAGCCCCCCCCCTATTTTCGGTAGCATCATTTATCTGATGCTCTCCTCCGGTCACGGCGCCGTTGGCGACGGGATTGAAGGTGAGCAGCAGATTGCGATAGTACTCGTACTGTCGTTTTCGCTCCTCCAGCTCCGCCTCCAGCTCCGCCTCCAGCTCCGCTGTCAGATTTGAAAAATTGTCGAGAATTTCAACAATTTTACGCTGTACTGCCATCGGTGGCACAGGAATCTCAATTCCACCCAGTTTTTGAGTATTAATTGTTGGCACGCCCCCCTCACTTTGTAATGCCTTAATTGTATCTTCTTTTTGTTTCAAGTTATAGTAAAGGTATTTAGGTAATAATAGTACATGTCCTTTGGGAATAACAGAAAAACACTTATCATTACAATAAAACCTTTCAGTCAAATAACTGACAAATCCAGCGTATGCGCCAACGCGAGAAACCGTAACAGTATCTCCTTCTCGATTATAGTCGTAATACATTCCCATTGGGGACTGGCCACCGCTCATTACAGGATATGGCGCATCATCTTCACACTCCTTCTGTGTAATGCCTTTACCAGTCTTGATTGTGCAGATTTCACCTAATACCATGAATTCGACTCCATCAGGACACAATTTCCGTATCATTTCCTGTATCTCGCTCATACTGCGTCCTCCTCAAGTTCTTTGATGATGCTGTCAAGCTGCTGGCGCAACTGACTTTGCCGTTTTACAATCTGTTCTATTCTTGCGTTCAGCTCTGTGATGTCAATTTGCTCGCGGGTGTCGCGTTGCTCCACGTAGGTTGAAACACTCAGGTTCCAGTCCTCGGATTCGATGTCCTTGGTGGTCACGACATGGCTGAAGTGGGTCTCTTCCAGCTTCGTGATATGGGCGTTATAGATGCGGTCGATATTGTCGGGTGACAGCTTATTCTTGTTGCCCTCGTGGATGAACTCCTGAGAGGCATCGATGAAGCAGACCCGGTTATCACTCTTGTTCTTCTTCAACACGATAATGCAGGTGGCAATGGTGGCGCCGAAGAAAAGGTTGGGCGGCAGCTGAATGACGGTATCCACGAAGTTGTTTGATACCAGATACTTGCGTATTTTCTGCTCAGCGCCGCCTCGATAGAGAATACCCGGGAACTCGACGATGGCAGCTGTGCCTTCAGTTGATAGCCATGAAAGCATGTGCATGGTGAAAGCAAAGTCGGCCTTGGACTTGGGTGCCAGTACACCTGCCGGTGAGAATCGGGGATCATTGATGAGCGTCACGTCATCACTGCCTTTCCAAGGCACACTATAGGGCGGATTGGACACGATGGCATCGAATGGCTCTTCAAACTCATGCTGCGGGTTGAGCAATGTGTCACCCAAGCGGATGTCGAAGTGGTCATAATTCACATTGTGCAGGAACATGTTCATGCGGCACAGGTTGTAGGTCTTCAGATTGATTTCCTGTCCGAAGAAGCCTTCACGCACGTTCTTGGCACCAAGCACAAGGTTGAAGTTCAGCAGCAGGGACCCCGACCCACATGCAGGGTCATATACTTTGTTGACGGTCTTGCGCTCAGCTGCGGCAATCTTGGCAACGAGATAGCTCACCTCGGCTGGAGTGTAGAATTCACCGCCATGGGTACCGCTGTTGAGGGCATACATCTTGATGAGGTGCTCGTAGCAGATGCCGAACACGTCCAGTCCGCTCTCAATATAGGTGGTGAAGTTGAGGTCACGAATATTCTCAAGAAGTGTGGTCAATAACTCATTTCGTTCGGCCACCGTCGTTCCCAGTCCAGCATCGTTGGTGTTGAAGTTGCTGAATAGGCCCTTTACATCATCTTCGCTGGCAGTACCGATGGCACTTTGCTCAATAGCCTTGAAATTGTTGGCTAGCGTAGTGTTCAGCTCGTCATTGTTCTTCGCATGGTCGGCGACATTGCGGAACAGCTGCGACGGCAGGATGAAGATGCCCTTTGCACTGACAATCTGGTCACGGGCATTCTCGGCCATCTCATCACTCATGTGCAGGTAGTCAGCATTAGGTACGCCAGCTTCGATCATCAGCTTATTGCAATAGTCGGTGATGTTCTCGGATATAAAGCGATAGAACAGGGCGCCAAGGGTGTAGTCCATGAATTGGACTGGTGAAACCATTCCACCATGAACCAGGTTCGTGGCCATCTTCCAAATCAGGTCACCCAGCTCTTTTTTCAAATCTTCAGTGTTCATTTTGCTAGTAGTTGTGTCTGCCACACATTTTTTTGATGTGACCGCAAATATATAAAAAATAGCAACACAACCATCCGAAATCATTACAAAATGGCGCTGAAATGTGAAAAACGCGCGCCATTCCCCTTCGTATCCTTACCCGTGAGATAAAGCATGAATGCTTGAAAACTAAATAATTAAACTAAATAATAGTGATTATGATGCAACTTTTACAGGCCATGTTCAGTTCTCTAACGACTACATGGCATGGACCGTCGACGATGGATGTGCGCGCTGCCATTCACGAGGCTCAAGAAGGAAAAAGTACTAATAGCGCGCAGTTAGCAAGGGATGATGGGCAACCTGAAGACCCTTACGCTGACGATATACACAGGCTTGAGGATGCACTTAACGAAGGTCGTCCTCTTGATAATGGTCGCTGCATCGAGATTGCATTGCAGGACCTACTACAGATAATTCCGAAGAAGCGCAGACGTGTTGACGCTTATCGGGGCTTAGTGAGCAGGCTCAATAGGATGGGCGTGACACTAAGGATTAACTCACAAAAAACTAAACGACATGATTCAGAACTTGAGAAACGGTGACTTGTACAGTAACCGTAAAGAAGCAAAGATGCGACTTGGGGGGCTTGGTGCCTTCAACGCGTCAATGAGAAAAGGAGAATTGCTGTTCATCAATGACAGCAACTCTGTTTATAACCACTTAAATCAGAAGCTATCTTATGGAAAAGAAGGAAAAAAAGTTTAAAGCGTATGTTTACATGCTGATACCGAATTGCGATGAGGCAAGGGCTAACGGTGATGACAAAAAGGTGTATATTGGTCAAACCGATGATATCAAAAAGCGACAGGCAGACTGGCGAGACCTCTACACCCCTTATGCAGGAGAAAAGATCAATCGTGCTCGTGAGAAATATGGCTGGCAAAACTGGAAACTTGTGATACTCGAGGAGAGAGAATATGTAAATGAGTCAACACGGGATAAGAAACTTGACGATCTCGAGACAAAATGGATTAAACACTTCAATTCAGTGGAAGAAGGGTTCAATACGTCATACGGACGAGGAATGAAAGGGATTCATCACACCGAGGAGGCCAGACGCAAGATGTCATTGGCAAAACTTGGCGTTAAGAGGAGCGAAGCTGCACGAAAGGCCATTTCTGATGGCATGAGAAAAGCCAGAAGGAAAAGGGAACGAGAGCAACGCAAACTGCAAGCCTTAGGTGCAGCTGCTTAACAAGAATCGTGGTCATTCAGGGAGAGGTGGCACTAAAACCATCTTTCTCTGAACTACCACATAAAACTAAATACCATACCACACATGCAAAGTAAAATCATGTATCTGCCGAGTGGAGCAGAATACAACAACAGAAAAGAGGCCAAACTGAAGATGGGTCACTCCCGCTTCAACAAGGCCTTGAAAGACGGTCTGATGCTGTTTATCAAGGACAGCGACCGATAACCAATAAAAATTTCATATGCCGACTATGGAAGTAAAATACAATTTCAAATTTAGAGTAAATGTAAGCAATGACTACTATGTAAAGAAAACTGACGCATCGGCCTGTCTGAGCAAAGATGGGGCAAAGTCTATCGGAAAAGTGAAGATGGCGTTCAGAGAGCAGGATGTAACGGTTGACGAGTTTCTACAGTATGCTCTCAACGGATATGCCTTCTGTAACCTTTTCCATTTTGATACGAACCAGAAATATTGGTTTGAGACGGGAAACGGGCAGAGATACCAGACAACACCACTCTATAAGAACGGGAAAAACAAAGGATGCATGAGGATTGAGTTTAAGAGTGACAGGTTCTTCAGTGGGGCTCAGACTGTGTTTGTGGACATTGATTTGACGAGGTTTGAGTTGATCCCTGAATACCTTGCATGCCTGACGTATAAGCCCACCTGTGTCTATATGTCCTACTCCGACAAACTTGAAAAGGACAAGGTGACATCAAGGCGTTTCAGGATGGTGTATGTGTTCGACAGGATAATGGGCAAGGATGATCTGAACGTTATCTCCCGAACCATCACGGACAGCATCATCAGGGATACGGGAGAGCCAATGAAGGATGACTGTGGGACGAGAGTAAGTCAGTATTTCAATGGGGTTTATGGCAATGAGGAGTGTTATGTCTCTGATTGTATCTACTCCAGGCTTGATTTCCCCGATAGTTTGCCTGAGGTTGAAGTTGTAATGCCGGAAAAACCAACCAAAGAAAAGAAACCTGAAGTGGAATTTGACTCTCAGCTGTTACACGATATGGGGACGATGGATTACGAGACCTTCATGCATTACTACTCCTGGAAATACCGTTACATCTACAAGACGCAAAAGGATGAGTGGATTGACGGGCTTTACCAGTTGACGGATGACAGTTACATTCAGCTCTGGTGGGTAAGGGAAAGGATAAAGGACGGACACCACAGAAGACGAACATTATCCAAATTCGCTTGCCTGAGAAGATTGATGGAACCCGATATCGACCAAGAGACCCTGCTGTTCAATATGTTTGTGGACCTTCATCGTTTACCCCAGTTCGGGATAAGATTACTCCCAAATAGAAAGTTGCTTTGAGTGTTCGAG